>UQDR01000001.1 GCA_900539835.1 uncultured Ruminococcus sp.
TCGGAGGCCTATTTTTTCTACTCATAGCTTTAAGCTCTTTTGAACCCCCAGTAAAACTGGGGGTTTTCGTTTCACAACAAAAAGCGGCGAGAATAATCTCACCGCTTTTGGACAATTCGCTGTCCACCAAATAAATTCAATTTGTTATCCTAAAATAGCCTCAGCAGCAACAGAATATTTGTAAAGTGCCTTTACAAGATTCTGCATGTCTTCAGTTGCAGAAATTCTGAGTGTTGAGTAAATGTATGAATATGCACCGTATTTTACCGTGTCTGTTATCTGTGTTGTTCCTTCACAGAAGCATATATCATACATTGTTGAAAGCTTATCTGCTGCTATATCCGGAATCTCTCCGTAATATGACTGATTTGATGCGTTATACTGTACCTTTACTCTTTCAGTTACACCGTTTGCTGTATACTGCATATACAAGTTGTTTGTATCTACTCCTGAGAGATCAGTAATATAACTTCTAATTCCTGTTCCTGAATCAAGGTGGAGTGATGTTCCTGAAATGTTTCCTTTTTTAGTTCCGTTAAATGTCTGAGTCTTTGTTGCATACTTTCTTACTGTGCTGTATGTTACATCGCTCAGATCCTCAAGTGCAACTGTTGGCAGACTCTCAGTTGTGTTAAACATCTTCTGTGAATAATATCCATAGGTCTGCATTGCCTTTGCAAATGCCTTTTCCTGTGTATTTCCTATGTTAGCCAAGGATGCTGTAAATGAGTTAAGCTTTATAGTTGATGTAGATGTTGATGCCACTACTTCATTTCCTTTTACTGTGCTTACAACAAGCTTTGCGCTGTATCTCTTGGACATGTCACAAGATTTTATCGGAACAGTAAATACATATGTTTTCTGTCCGTTGATTGTTTTTGTATTGTTCTTATCCAAGGTTACTCTTGTTTCATTTACTCCCTTTGCTGTAAATACTGCCTCTACCTTATAGTTGCTGTTTACATATCCTTCGGGAACTGAATAATATGCGTTTGCTCCGATTATTCCTGTCAATGTAAGGTTTGTTGATACATATTCAGGTGTACCGAGGTCAGGCTCATCAATAGGATAATTTTTTAAGTCAGGCAGTTCATCCAGCGTAATAACATTTTCATGCTGATATACTTTTTTCCACATGTCAAGCTCAGTATACTGCGTGGAAATGGAATCACCGTTTACAGCAAAGCTGCCGCTCCAAGTACAGAACCAGCTCCATACTGTTCCTGCATCTAACGCTTGATCAATATCAAAAAGGCATCCGTTTTCTGAAAGTGCTACAACTTTGTTTGTATCAGGATAGTTAGCAACCTCTAAGAATTTTGTGGACTGAGGTGCATATTGGTGTGTGCCGGGATAAATATCTTCGCCTACCATATCACAATAATCATCTCCCGGATACCATGAAGCACTTTGCCCGTTCCATACCCAAATAAGGTTATTAAGTCCGTGATAGTTGGTCAGTCGGTCATATAAAAGCTTCCATAGCTTTAAATATGGGTCAGCACCTTTTGCTCCCCACCAGAACCATCCGCCGCTTGCTTCATGAAGCGGTCTGAACAATACAGGAACATCTGCTGCTTGAAGTTTTTTAAGCTGTACCGCAATAGCGTCAATATCAGATATTAATGTATTATATCCATTAGTGTCTTGACCGTTCATTACTTTGCCAAGATCAAAATCAGTGTTTTTAGTATAAAATCCTCCCCACCATCTGGGGTTTCCGTTCTCATCATTACCCGATTTCAGATAACTGTCAGGTGCATTCCAGTGCCAGTAAATCTCTACTATTCCGCCAGCATTAGAAAACTCAATTGCCTTTTCAACTGTATGACTTCTGTCACCTCTTGCTACACGACAGGGGGTGTATCTCATTAAATCCATTCCAAGCATTGCAGGCGTTTTACCAGTAGCATTTTTAATTGCTTTAAATTCAGAGCCGTTAATTCCATTTTCACAGCTTTGACCTGAAATAACATTTTTGCCGTAATTATCGCATATGTAACTCATCAGACGCTTTGCAGAATCAGTTGCATTAGGGTTAATGAGCTGCTTTGAAACTTCATATTTAGCTTCAGTATTAATGTCATGTCTTACAATTTTGATATAATCAAGATAAATATATCCCCAGCTTTTAGTAACGGAAATACTGTTTAATCCTTTTTGCAGGAACACTTGGTTTACAGCATATTCAGAATAAACATTATTTATTGATGAAAATGTGCCTACCCTAGAACCGTTAACCTCTAAATTATTGACCTTATCAGATCCAATGCCCTTGCTGTTTACTATTACATCATAATAGTTTGATTCGGTTACTGTAACGTTAAATGTTACTTTGCTGGCTGAATCATTGAATTGTCCAACGACTTTGCCGCCGGAGGCGCCGGAATCGTTTCTCACACTGACTCCGCTTCCGGATAGTACTGCATTTTCAGCCTCATATATTTCATAATCGGAATTAGCTGATAAAACAGCTTGCGGAAAAGCTGTAATAAGCATAGCTAATGCCAGTAGAATTGAGGCAAATCGCTTTTTCATGAAAACCTTCTTCATAATAAAATTTCATCCTTTCAAATAAAAGTATTGTAAAAAGAATTAAATTCAGTATATCATATTAATTTATGGATGTAAATTGACTATTTATATAAATTATTTAAAGAAATATGGTCAATTTGACATTACATAATTAATATGATATTCTTGAAATATAAGCTGAATGGAAGTGAAACGAGATGAGTAATCAAAAAAATAACCATGAAAGAATGTGTAAGCATTTTAAGAAATGCGGCGGATGTCAGCTTGATATGTCATATGAAGATCAAATTCTGTGGAAACAGCAAAAAGCTGAGCGTATGCTTTCTCAATTTGCAGAAGTCAAACCAATTGTAACTATGAAAAATCCTTATAATTACAGAAATAAAGTTCAGACCGTATTCCGCAAAATAAAAAAGAATCAAATCATATCTGGTGTTTATCAATCATCGTCAGGAAACATGGTTGCAGTAGAAGATTGTAAATTAGAGAGCAAAGAATCACAGAAAATTTCGGCAGCTTTCAAAATCCTTATGAAGTCCTTTAAAATCATGCCCTTTGATGAAAGAACCGGAAGGGGACTGATACGCCATATATTAGTGAGAAACAGTCATCATACAGGAGAAATTATGCTTTGCATCGTGACTTCATCTCCTATATTCCCATCAAAAAAGCAGTTTGTGAATGCTATTCTGAAAAAATGTCCTGAAATATCTACAATAATTCATAATGTTTCTGAAAATCCAATGCCTTTGACTTTAGGAACAAAGGAATATGTTTTGTTTGGGAAAGGTTATATAGAGGATATAATTTGCGGTTATAAGTTCAGAATATCATCTCAGTCATTTTATCAGGTTAATCCGATTCAGACTGAAAAATTATATAATATTGCGATAAACAGTGCCCAATTAAAAAAGACAGATATAGTAATTGACGCCTATTGCGGAACAGGTACAATAGGAATATTATGTGCTGCACATGTTAAGGAGGTTATCGGAGCGGAATTAAATAAAACTGCATGTAAGGACGCAGCTTTTAACGCAAAGCTGAATAATATTGAAAACATAATCTTTAATAATTGCGATGCCGGAGATTTTATGGATGAATATGCCAAGGGAAATGAAAGAGCTGACGTTGTTATTATGGATCCTCCCCGTGCCGGTGCAAGTAAAAAATTTCTTTTATCTGTGGCAAATCTGTCTCCAGAAAGAGTAATATATATATCATGTAAAATTGAAACCTTGCAAAGAGATTTGAGATTGCTGAAAAAAATCGGATATAAAGCCGAGATGATTCAGCCGGTAGATATGTTTCCTCATACGACAGGAATTGAAACTATTGTTGTTTTAAATAAAATATAAATTATGTGCAGTAAAAACGTCCATGGTTTTTGCTGCATTTTATTTATTTTAAAGAAGATTTGTAGATGAATCATTTCTATTATACGGACTTGCTGAATAATATTAAATAACGTTTTACGTATTTGTAAATTGTCAGGAGGGCTATTATGAATCTCAGAAAAAAATTAATCGGCTTCGGGTGTATCTTAATCACTTTAATTATGCCGATAAATGCATTGGCAGACGGCACAGCCGATCCTCAGTCACAATTGGCTCAGGCAGACATAATATCAGATAATTCAGTAATGAGTGAAGTTACTGCAAGGTCTGCAATATTAATAGAAACATCAACAGGAACCGTTATCGCTGAAAAAAATTCAGAGGAACAAATAAGTGCTTCGCATTTTGCAAAGCTTATGACGCTGCTGATTGCTGAAGAAAAAATAAATAACGGCAAATTGAATTTACAGGATAAAGTAACTGTTTCAGCTAATGCGAACTCCAAGGGTGCACCACAGGTTTGGCTTGATGTGGGAGAAACCATAACAGTAGAAGAGCTTTTTAAATCAATAACTATAGGCAATGCAAACGATGGCTGTACAGCTCTTGCAGAAAAAATCGGCGGCACAGAAGAAGATTTTGTTGTACTTATGAATGAGAAGGCTAAAAGTCTAGGTATGAATAATACAGACTTTAATGATTGCACCGGTATTGATGAAAATACTGTTTCTACAGCATACGATTTGTCTTTGCTTTCGGCAGAAATATTAAAATATGAAGATTTGATTCCTTATTTTACTACATGGATGACTAATATAAGAAATGACGCAGTAGAGCTTGTGAGTACAAATAGACTTATAAGAACTTATAAAGGAATAATCGGTCTTAAATCCTGTGCATCAAAAGCGTCGGGAGAATGTCTGATCACTGCTGCTAAAAGAAATAATATGACCTTGTGTGCAGTCGTTTTGGGGAGCAGTAACGACGACACAAAATTTTCTGATGCTAAAGCTTTAATGGACTATGCTTTTACCGGGTATGAAATATATGAACCTGAGATCGACGAAAAGGCTGTTGAAAATATTAAAGTCAAAGGCGGGGAACAACTTGAATCAGAAGTAAAAATCAATAATCTTACTAATATTGTTATACCGAGAGGAACATATTCTCAAATTACCTGTGAGTTTAAAAGAGAGGAAACTATAGAAGCTCCTGTCGAAAAAAACAGTGAAGTCGGAGAAATAGTTTTTCAAAATGGTGAAAATGAAATTCTAAAGGCAAAAATTGTTGTTAAGGATGAGATAAAGAAAAATTCTTTTCTATTTTCTTTTAAAAGAATTTTGTTGAATCTGTTTAAGTAGCAACAATAGTCTTTGTTTAAATTGCACAAAACTTGAGATGTAAGACTAAATTGCTTGAAATGTTCAGAAAAATATAGTATAATTTAAATAGTAAAATTAGAAAGGAATTGATTGATATGGCTATAAAATTAAATGCTAAATATCTTGAACCTTTTGTACAGTCGCATGAGCTTGAAGCTATCGCTCCTTTGGTTTCCGCAGCGCATAAAACGTTGGATTCCGGAAGCGGTTTAGGAAATGATTTTCTTGGTTGGGTCAACCTTCCTGAGAATTATGACAAGGAAGAGTTTGAAAGAATAAAAAAAGCTGCACAAAGAATAAAAGAAAAAGCTGATATTCTTATTGTCATAGGAATCGGCGGTTCATATCTCGGAGCAAGAGCTGCTATTGAGCTTCTTAAATCGCCGTTTTATAATAATTTAAAAAAGGATACTCCGGATATATATTTTGTGGGCAATAATATAAGCCCGACTTATTTGAATGAAATCCTTTCAATTTGTGAAGGAAAAGATATATGTGTAAATGTTATCTCAAAATCAGGTACAACAACTGAGCCTGCTTTGGCATTCCGCATTTTTAAAAAGCTTGTTGAAGATAAATATGGCAAGGAAGAAGCAAAGTCAAGAATATTTGCTACTACCGATAAATCAAGAGGAACTTTAAAAGAGCTTTCAGATGCTGAAGGCTATGAAACTTTCGTTATTGCCGATGATATAGGCGGACGTTTTTCTGTGCTTACAGCCGTTGGTCTTTTGCCGATAGCCGTTGCCGGATGTGATATTGATAAAATAATGGCCGGCGCTAAGGCCGCTAAGGATAAGTATTCAGCTGATGACGGAAATGACTGCTATACTTATGCCGCTTTAAGAAATGTTCTCTATAATAAGGGCAAAAGCATTGAAATGCTTGTTTCTTATGATCCAAGCTTTACCATGATGGCTGAGTGGTGGAAACAGCTTTACGGCGAAAGTGAAGGCAAAGACCATAAAGGTATTTACCCTTCATCTGCAACATTTTCAACAGATTTGCATTCTTTGGGACAGTTCGTTCAGGACGGCTCCAGAGTTATGTTTGAAACAGTCGTGGATATTAAAGAGCCTAAACAGGACTTGTTCCTTGAGGACGATAAAGAAAACCTCGACGGACTTAATTTCCTGACAAATCAGAATATGTCTGTTGTAAACAAGAAAGCATTTCAGGGTACTGTTCTTGCACATACAGAGGGCGGCGTTCCAAATATCGTGCTTGAAGTGGATAAGCTTGACGAGGAAAACTTCGGTGAAATGGTATACTTCTTCGAGAAAGCATGTGCAATTTCCGGATATATGCTTGGCGTAAATCCATTTAATCAGCCGGGAGTTGAAAGCTATAAAAAGAATATGTTTGCTCTTCTCGGAAAACCGGGCTATGAGGCTCAGAGAGCTGAACTTGAAGAAAAAATAAAATAAGTAATATATTAAAAATAAAAAGTCCTATCGGACGGAATGGAGTACATTATGATTAATTTGATTCCCGGAAAAAAAGGAACAGGAAAAACTAAAATCTTGGTTGATGCTATTGAAGCGTCTGTAAAAAATGCAACAGGCAATGTAGTTTGCATTGAAAGAGGTATGAAGCTTACTTATGACCTTCCTCATAAGGTAAGACTTGTTGACGCTGAAGAATATGGCATCAATAGCTATGACGCTTTCTATGGTTTTGTAGCAGGAGTTCTTGCCGGAAACTATGATATTCAGGAAATTTTTGTTGACGGTATCTTGAGAATCGGAGGCAGAGATTATGAAGCTTTCGGAAGCATGATTGAAAAGGTTGCAATGCTTGCTAAGGATATTAAAATTGTATTTACAGTGTCTGCTGACCCAGACGAGCTTCCTGCAAAAGTAAGAGCATTCATTAAATAATTATAAATAATATAGAAAAAGTATTGACAAATTTTATTATAAAGGTTATAATTAAATTTGTGATGTTTGAGGTGTGACTATGATTTTACAGTTAAAACAACTGTTTGATATTGACGGAGAGATAAAAATCCTTGATTTTTCGATTAATCCTGAAGATATATCTGACTTATCTGTGTCAAAATCATTTTCCTCACCTATTGCAATTAAGGGTAAAATTGAAAATCGTGCAGGTGTTGTAACTCTTACTTATATCAGCAAATTTTCAATGAACCTTTCTTGTGACAGATGTCTTAAAGAGTTTAGTCGGGAGTATGAATATAATTTTGAACATATTTTGATTCAAAGCACAAACAAGGATAATGACGAATATATAGTGTGCAAGGATAATACTCTTGATTTAAATGAATTAGCTATTTCAGATTTGTTGTTACAGCTGCCTACAAAGATTCTTTGCAGGGAAGACTGCAGGGGCTTGTGTTACGTTTGCGGACAAGATTTGAATGAAGGTGAATGTAACTGTTCCTGAATAGCAATTAATCTATTATCTAAAGAGGAGGTGCCCAAATGGCAGTACCAAAGAGAAAAGTTTCCAAAGCAAGACGTGATAAAAGACGTTCAGCAGTTTGGAAATTAGACGCACCAGCACTCTGCAGATGTTCAAACTGCGGCGAGCTTACAGCTCCTCACAAGGTTTGCAAAAATTGCGGATATTATAAGGGTGTAGAAGTAATCAAAAAGGAAGCTTAATTTTTGATTATCAGCTGTTAATGGAATAGCGGTTTTACCTCTGCTATTCAAATGGCTTGACTTAATAGCAGAGGAGGATTCGTCTTTCTCTGCTTTTTGTATGTTATTATAAAATCAGGGAAAAACAAGAGGTAGTATAGGTTTCAGAAAGGATATTGTTTTTATGGCAGTTACAATAACAGGAATCATAAAGCATAGCCCTGCTCATCGTGCGAAAATTAAATCTAACGATATTCTGATTTCTATAAACGACCACGAAATTACTGACGTGCTTGACTATATGTTTTATTCCGCTGAAGATAAAACTGAATTGGTTATAGAACGAAAGGGGAAAGTGTTAAAAAAAGTAGTTTCTAAATCTGAATATGACGATTTAGGATTGGAGTTTAATTCTTTCTTGATGGATGAAAAAAGATCCTGTTCTAATAAGTGCATTTTTTGTTTTATTGACCAAATGCCGCCGGGAATGCGTGAAACATTGTATTTCAAGGACGATGATGCCAGATTGTCTTTTCTTCAGGGCAACTATGTTACCCTGACTAATCTTAATGATAACGATATTAAGCGTATTATAGACATGAGATTAAATATAAATGTCTCTGTTCATACTACAAATCCGGAACTCAGATGTAAAATGATGAATAATCGTTTTGCCGGAGATAAGCTTAAGTATTTAAAGATGATTGCCGACAGCGGTCTGATGATAAATTGCCAGATCGTCTGTTGTCCAAATGTTAATGACGGGGAAGAATTAAAGAGAACTTTAAATGACTTGTCAGATTTAATGCCTAACATACAGTCAGTCGCCGTAGTTCCGGTCGGTTTAACTAAATATCGAGACGGACTTTTTCCTTTAGAGTGCTTTAATAAAATAAGCGCCGGGGAAGTCATAGACATAATTGAGTCTAAACAGAAAGAATGCCTGAGGAAATATGGAACAAGAATGGTGTATCCTGCTGACGAATTTTACCTTCTTGCTGAGCGTGAACTTCCTCCTACTGAATTCTATGAGGATTATCCTCAGTATGAAAACGGTGTCGGACTTCTTCGATCTTTGGGTGATGAGCTTGAGTCAGCCCTTAAAGCTTGTGAAGAAATAATTGAACCTCGAACGGTGACATTAGTTACCGGTGCAGCAGCTTATGATTTTCATGTTATGCTGACTAAGAAAATAATGAGAAAATTTCCTGCTGTTAAAATAAATACCGAAAAAATAATTAATAAATTTTTCGGTGAAACTATTACAGTTGCAGGATTGATAACTGCCGGAGATTTAATTAATCAGCTGAAAGGTAAATCTCTGGGGGATGAATTGATAATTCCTAAGGTAATGCTTAAAGCAGATGAACCTGTTTTTCTTGATGATTTAACTGTTTCTGATGTAGAAAAAGCTCTTAATATTAAAGTTACTGCCTCAGCAAATGACGGATATGAATATCTGAATAAGCTGCTGGGAATTGCTTATTAATAAAGTTAAGGATGGAGATGATAACGTGTCGCTGCCGATAGTTGCAATAGTCGGAAGACCTAATGTTGGAAAATCAACGCTGTTTAATAAATTAATAGGACAAAGACTGTCTATTGTCGAGGATACTCCGGGTGTTACAAGAGATAGAATCTATTCTAAATGCGAATGGCTTAACCATGAGTTTATGCTGGTTGACACCGGCGGAATAGAGCCTGACTCTGATGATATAATTTTATCTCAAATGAGGCGCCAGGCTGAACTGGCTATTACAAAGGCTGATGTTACAGTTCTTGTAACCGATATGACCTGCGGAGTTACGGCAAATGATTACGAGGTTGCCTCTATGCTTCAGAAATCAGGAAAGCCTATTGTTCTTTGCGTAAATAAATGTGATTCTTTAGGTGAGCCGCCAACTGAATTCTATGAATTTTATAACCTTGGACTTGGCGATCCTGTCGCTGTTTCATCTGTGCATGGACACGGAACAGGAGATTTGCTTGATGAGGTTCTGAAATACTTGCCTGAGGATAACGAGGGTGAATATGATGACGATACAATCAGAGTTGCTGTAATCGGTAAACCCAATGTTGGTAAATCGTCAATTATTAATAAAATCTGCGGCGAAGATAGGGTTATTGTTTCTGATATTGCCGGTACGACCCGTGATGCCACCGATACAGTTATTGAAAATGAAAACGGAAAGTTTGTATTTATTGATACAGCCGGAATCAGAAGGAAGTCCAAGGTTTTGGACAGCATTGAAAAATACAGCGTTCTCAGATCTTATATGGCAGTTGACAGAGCTGATGTAGCTGTTATTGTAATTGATGCAGAAGTCGGATTTACCGAACAGGATTCAAAGGTGGCGGGATATGCTCATGATAAAGGTAAAGCATGTGTTGTTGCAGTAAATAAGTGGGACGCAATCGAAAAGGATACTAATACAATGAATGAGTTCAGAAAAAAGCTTGAAGACGATTTCAGCTTTATGAGTTATGTTCCGTTTGTGTTTATATCAGCAAAAACAGGCCTTAGAATCAATAAGCTTTTTGAGCTTATCAAATATACAGCCGAACAAAATGCAGTGAGAATTCCTACCGGAAGACTTAATGATGTTTTGTCTTATGCAACAGCAAGAGTACAGCCGCCTTCAGATAAAGGAAGACGTCTTAAAATTTATTATATGACTCAGGCGTCTACAAAACCGCCAACATTTATTGCTTTTGTAAACAGGGCTGATCTGTTTCATTTCTCTTATCAGAGATATATTGAAAATCAAATTCGTGAAACTTTTGGACTTGACGGTACGCCAATAGTGCTGAAGGTTCGTGAACGAGATAGAAACGACGTAAAATAAGGAGATAAAATATGTATGTGATTATTAGCTTGGCATTTACAATTTTGTTTTCATATCTTTTAGGCAGTCTGAATTCTGCCATAATTGTTTGTAAAATTGCAAAAAAAGCTGACATAAGAGATTATGGAAGCAATAATGCCGGACTTACAAATGTGCTCAGAGTTTTCGGAAAAGGTCCTGCTTTGGCAACATTGCTTTGTGATTTGGCAAAAGGCATTATAGCTGTGGTAGTCTGCCGTGTTATTGTAACATATGTGTTTGATGTCACATTCTTTAATAATGATAGATTTATAGGCTATATTGCCGGCCTTGCAGTTATGCTCGGACACATTTTCCCTGTTTTCTATGGTTTCCACGGAGGAAAAGGTGTACTTGTAGCTGCCACAACCTTGATTGCCATTGATCCGCTTACCTGCTTTTTTTCGGTGTTGGTATTTATAATTCTGCTCGCCGCAACAAAATATGTTTCGGTAGGTTCTATAGTTGCTGCTTTTTCTTATCCTTTGTTTACAATACTTACCCAAACAATGCGTCATATAGACGGTGCATGGCAGAATATGTTGGTTGGACTTGTTATTGCATTTCTGATTACATATATGCATAAACCAAATATTAAAAGACTAAAAGAGGGTACAGAGAATAAATTCAGTTTTAAAAGCAAGGACAAAAACGGCGAAGATAAATAGTTGATTAGTGAAAGGATGATATTTCATGGCTGATATTGCTGTTTTGGGTTCCGGCGGGTTTGGATTAGCATTGGCAGTAATGTGCTGTAATGCCGGACATAAAGTAACTGTTTGGTCAAAATTTCGTGATGAAATTGATGCAATAAACCGAACCGGCGAGTTGAAGGCTAAGCTTCCCGGTGTTAAAATTCCTAAGTTAATAGAGCTTACAACTGATATATCGTGTGTAAAAGATAAGGATATGGTCATATTAGGAATTCCCACTGCTTTTACAAGAAGTGTTTGTGAAGAAGCCTCAAAATTTATTAACCCGAAAACTATTGTTGTTAATACGGCTAAAGGTCTGGAAAATGATACTTTAAAAACTATGAGTACAGTTACTGAAGAGTCTTTCCCGGATAATAAAACTGCAATCCTCACCGGACCGTCCCATGCCGAAGAATTAGCAAGAGGAATTCCTACAACTGTTGTTGCAGCTTCGTATGACAGGGAAGTATCCTTTTATGTTCAGAGTACTTTAAGCAATAATTCATTTCGTGTTTATGTAAACGATGACGTTATGGGCTGTGAAATAGGCGGTTCTTTAAAAAATGTTATTGCGCTTGCTGCGGGTGTTTGTGATGGATTGGGCTTAGGTGACAATACTAAAGCCGCTCTGATGACAAGAGGAATTAAAGAAATCTCTTCTCTTGGAGTTGCTTTGGGTGCTAAGAACGATACATTTGCTGGTTTGAGCGGAATTGGTGATTTAATTGTTACTTGCTGTAGTATGCACAGCCGCAACAGAAGAGCCGGTGTTCTTATTGGTCAGGGAGTGAGTCCTGAAGAAGCTGTGCAGCGTGTGGGTACTGTAGAGGGATATAGCTGTACAAAAAACGCTTGGGAGCTTTCTAAAAAGCTTGGCGTTGAGATGCCTATAACAGAACAGCTGGCTAAGGTTCTATTTGAAGGTAAAGCTGCGAGCTCTACGATTTCGGCTCTGATGGACAGACCATCAAAGAATGAAACCGAAAAAGAGTTTTTGGGTGAGAAACGATGATATATAAATTCAATCTGAGAACTGAACGTGAGAATTTTTATAATATAACAAGCTATGTGCGTCAAGCAGTTATGGAATCGGGTGTTCAGAATGGCGCAGCATTAGTTTTTTGTCCTCATACCACAGCAGGTATTACTATTAATGAAAATGCTGATCCTGATGTGGTAACGGATTTGCTTTATGCCCTTGATAAAACTTATCCTGACAGGCCACAGTTTAAACATGCAGAAGGTAATTCATCCGCTCATCTTAAAGCAAGCTGTATCGGTTCCTCTGCTGAAGTAATCATTGAAAACAACTGTCTTGTCTTAGGAACATGGCAGGGCATTTATTTCGCAGAGTTTGACGGACCAAGAACGAGAACTTTTATGGTTAAGGTTTTAAGAGATTAAAACAATGTTTCATGAAACTATCATTCTCCTGTCACAATAATTGTTTATTATATAATCATAGGTTTGAGGGACACCTGTGCGTTTGATTTGACATAGCTGAAAATCATATGAAAAGGGTATCATTATTTTACTTTATTAAATATAAAAAGAAATGAGTTTACCTGAAGTCCCAGCAAAATATTATTTTATATTGATATAGCCGTTGTTTTTGAAAAAACAGCGGCATTTTTGCGTTTCATAATATTGCAGCTTTTTTTCAAAAAGCTCTTTACTTTTTGAGCGAAATATTGTATAATTTATCTATAAGTATAACCTAAATTAAACGTTACCAAAATATATTGTTGGGAGTGTATTTTATGGAACCAAAGTATAAGCGCATCTTGCTTAAATTAAGCGGTGAAGCATTGGCAGGGGATAAAAAAATAGGACTTGATTATGATGTTATTACATCATTCGGAAAAAGCATAAAGAAATGTGTTGACGCTGGTGTTCAGGTTGGTATTGTTGTCGGCGGAGGAAACTTCTGGAGAGGACGTTCCAGTGGTGCTATGGACAGAACGAGGGCAGACCATATAGGTATGCTTGCAACAGCTATGAATGCGCTTGCTGTTGCTGACGGCCTTGAAAACTGCGGACTTGAGGTTAGAGTTCAAACTGCTATTTCAATGCGTGAAGTCGCTGAACCTTATATAAGAGGTAAGGCTATGAGACATTTTGAAAAGGGAAGAGTCGTTATATTCGGATGCGGTACAGGAAATCCTTTCTTTTCAACAGATACAGCCGCTGCTTTAAGAGCAGCTGAGATTGAAGCTGATATTTTCTTTAAGGCTACAATGGTAGATGGCGTCTATGATAAAGATCCGCATAAATATGATGATGCTGTTAAATATGATTCACTGAGCTTTAATGAAATTTTGTCAAATAATTTAGCGGTAATGGATTCAACTGCGGCTGCTATGTGCAAGGATAATAATATTCCTATTTTAGTGTTTGATTTGGCAAGACCTGATAATATTTTTGACGCTTGTATGGGTGAAAATATCGGTACCATAGTTAAATAATTATTTGAGCTTCATAGAATGAAAGGGATGGGTTAAATGAAAGAAATAAGAGAAAAAGCTAAAAGTAAAATGGAAAAATCAATAAATGTATTGCTCACTGAATTTAGTGAAATAAGAGCAGGAAGAGCTAATCCTAATGTTTTAGATAGAGTTAAGGTGGATTATTACGGCGCTCCTACACCTGTAAATCAGATGGCTGCCGTTTCTGTTGCAGAAGCGAGAGTTCTTGTTATTCAGCCTTGGGATAAATCAACATTGTCATCAATTGAAAAAGCAATTCAGGCTTCTGACATCGGAATTAACCCTCAGAATGACGGCTCTGTTTTGAGAATGACATTCCCTCAGCTTACTGAAGAGGATAGAAAAAAGCTCGTTAAAGAAATAAAAAAATCAGGTGAAGATACAAAGGTTGCAATCCGTTCTATTCGCCGTGACGCTATGGAAAAATATAAGGCAATGAAAAAGAATGGCGAAATCACGGAAGATGATCTTAAAGACTGTGAAGATCAAGTTCAAAAGCTTACCGATAAGTTTGTAAAAGAAATTGACGGACATGTTGCTGACAAGGAAAAAGAAATTCTTTCAATTTAAGGCGGGTATTATTATATGTCAAAAGTAACACAAGGCGTTTTGGGAAAAGATATTCTTGTTCCAAAACACGTCGGAGTTATAATGGATGGTAATGGACGATGGGCAAAGAAACGTGGGTTGCCAAGAAAGTTCGGACATCGTGAGGGAGCTAAAACATTCAGGGCTATTGCTCGTCATGCAAAAGCTATTGGCGTATCCTATATAACTTTCTATGCTTTTTCAACTGAAAACTGGAAACGTCCCAAGGATGAAGTCGACGCAATAATGGATCTCTTTGAAAAATATTTGGATGAAGTAAGAGATTTTATGGATGAGAATATTCGTGTCAGATTCATTGGCGACAGAACAAAGCTTAATCCAAGGCTTCAGGAAAAAATGAAAAATGTTGAGGAAGATTCCAAAGATTTTGACGCGATGACTCTGATTTTAGCAATAAATTACGGCGGAAGAGATGAAATAACTCATGCTGTAAAAACCATTGCCGATGATATTTCTTCGGGAGCAATATCTGCTGATGAGATTACAGAAAGTCTTATACAAAATCGATTATACACTGAGGAAATTCCTGATGTTGACCTTATAATAAGACCAAGCGGTGAACAGCGCCTGTCGAATTTTCTTATCTGGCAGGCTGCATATGCCGAATATTATTTCACCAATATCCTTTGGCCTGACTTTAGCAATAAGGATTTTGAAAAAGCAATAATTACATTTAGTGAACGCAATCGCAGATTCGGCGCAATATAAATTCCTAAATTATATAAGAAGGACTGATTGATCATGACAACCAGAATTATTTCAGCAGCAGTTGCTATTGTTATAGCAGTTATTATACTTGCTTTACATAATACTTTTGTATTCAGTATTGCAATAGCAGCTATTTCAGCAGGTGCAGTTTATGAAATTTTAAAAGCAACCGGCTATTATTCTAAATATAAAATTCAAACACTGATTTGTTGCGGATATGCTGCATTGGATTGTATATCTTTTATTTGGCTTAGACATTTAAAACTTTTGTTTCTAAATGAAACTTTTATTTTAGGTGTTTTTGTTATTTCAATGTGCGTGATATTTCTTAGAAATCACTCTGAGTTTAAATATACCGATTTGTTTTTTATGCTTGGTGTTTCCTTTTTCGTAAATTATGCTTTTATTACTCTTTTAAGAATGAATTTTGCTTCAAGCGGATTGTTCATGGTAATATTAACTTTATGCGGTGCGTGGCTCGCAGATTCCGGTGCATATTTTGCTGGAACGTTTTTAGGAAAAACTCCCTTATGCCCTGAAATCAGTCCCAAGAAAACTGTAGAGGGCTTGCTCGGTGGAATTGTGTGTAACGGTATATTGTTTTTAATAATAGGATTCTTCTATGAGTATGTCCTTGACGGTGAGTCAATAAGATATTTTATGATATTTATCTGTGGTATGATTTGTGCTTTATTAGGACTGATAGGTGATTTAACAGCTTCAATGATAAAGCGCCAATGCGGTATTAAAGATTATGGCAATATAATGCCGGGGCACGGCGGTATAATGGACAGATTTGACAGCGTTTTATTTGTGGCTCCGTTCATGTACTATGCATTCCTGCACGGCTGGATTTTCGGTTAATTATAAATTATAAATAATGGGGGAGCTTTGATAGCTGCCCCTTTTAAATGTTAATCATTAAGGAAATTAATTATGAAAACTATTACTATATTAGGTTCAACAGGTTCAATCGGAACTCAGGCATTAGAAGTTGCTAACAAGCATAATATTAAAATAAAAGCGCTTGCTGCTCATTCAAATATAAACCTTCTTGCAGAACAAGCTATAGAAAATAAAGTTGATTATGCTTGTATTTATTGCAAGGATAAGGCTGAAGAATTAAGAAAACTGCTTGAGCATACAAATATTCAGGTGCTGGGAGGCATGGAAGGACTAAAACAAATTGCCTCGCTTGACGGAGTTGACTGTATGCTTAACTCTGTCGTGGGTATGGTCGGTCTTTTGCCGACTTTGACAGCTATCGAACATGGAACGGATATTGCTTTGGCTAATAAAGAAACCCTTGTAGCTGGCGGAGAACTCGTAATTAAGTCTGCGAAGAAAAATGCTGTTAATATCTATCCCGTTGACAGTGAGCATTCGGCGATTTTTCAGTGCTTGCAGGGTAACAAAAAATCTCAGGTTAATAAAATAATATTAACTGCTTCGGGTGGTCCTTTCTTTGGAAAGATAAAAGACGATTTGTCAGCTGTAACCAGAGAGGATGCACTTAAACACCCCAACTGGAGCATGGGACAGAAAATTACAATTGACTCTGCAACTCTTATGAATAAAGGTTTAGAATTTATAGAGGCAATGTGGTTGTTTGACTTGAATCCTGAGCAAATTGAAATTGTTATTCATCGTGAAAGTGTGATACATTCGGCGGTGGAATATAAAGATCATTCTGTGATTGCTCAAATGGGAGTACCTGATATGAAAATTCCTATTCAGTATGCCCTGTTGTATCCTGATAGAATGGAATGTCCTACAAAGCCATTGTCTTTGACTGATTATGGAACATTATCCTTCGCTAAACCCGATTATGAAACTTTTGATTGTCTGACTGCGTGTATAAAAGCTATTACAGCCGGAGGAACAATGCCTGCGGTGGTTAATGGAGCTAATGAAGAAGCTGTGGCGGAGTTTTTAAAAGGCAATATAAAATTTCTTCAAATAGGAGAATTGGTTATATCAGCTCTGAACAATATTAAAAGAGAAGAAGTAACTTGTTTAGAAGATGTGCTGAATGCAGATAATAATGCAAGATTGTATGTCAGAGAAAGAATAAAAGAAATATAAATTTATAAATAAAGAAAGGCGACATTTTTAATGAGTATAATATTTGCACTTGTGATTTTTGAAATAATCATTATAATTCATGAGCTTGGACACTTTGTCGTGGCAAAACGATGCGGTGTAAAGGTTAATGAATTTGCTATTGGAATGGGACCTGCCATTCTTAAAAAGCAAAAGGGAGAAACACTGTATTCATGGAGATTGTTTCCTATAGGCGGATATTGTTCCATGGAAGGCGAGGATACTGAAAGCAGCGATGGGAGAGCTTTCTGCAATAAATCTGTTCCCAAACGTATGGCAATTGTAGTTGCCGGAATAGTCATGAATCTGATTTTAGGAATCGTTCTGCTTATAATTCATACATCCTTGACTGCACCAATGTTATCTACTCAGGTTTCATGGTTTGAGGATAATGCTATGTCACAAATGTCAGGACTTCAAGTAGGCGATGAAATCGTAAAAGTTAACGGAATGAGAATTTTCACGGCTATGGATCTGTCCTATCAATTTCAAAATGATGAAGACAGTGTTTTTGATATGACTGTTATAAGAAACGGTGAAAAAATTGATCTTAACAATGTCGCTTTTGCTACAGATGACAAAACTATGCATATAGATTTTAAGGTTGCTCCGATAGAAGCAACTGTCGGAACAGTGCTTTCATATTCGTTTAAGCAAACCTTGACAGATGCGAGATTAATATATATATCACTTGGTGATTTGGTAACAGGAAAATATTCTATCAGAGATTTATCCGGTCCTGTTGGTATTGTAGATACAATAGGACAGGTAATAGACAGCGAGACAGATGAAGAAACAGGAATTGATTGGGCATCATTAGCAATAACAATGCTGTCGATGGGTGCTTTTATAACAATTAATATAGGTTTGTTCAACCTTCTTCCTTTACCTGCTCTCGACGGCGGACGTCTAATTTTCCTGATAATTGAAGCAATAAGACGTAAGCCTGTACCTCCCGAAAAAGAAGGCATGGTCCATTTTATAGGACTTGCAGCTTTAATGCTGTTAATGATTGCAGTAACCGTAAGTGATGTGGTAAAACTTTTTTAAGTGAAAGGAAAATAAAAAATGAGAAATATAAAGCCTGTTAAGGTAGGTAACTTAACATTAGACGGAAAGAAAATTTATATTCAATCTATGCTGAATGTACCTGCTGAGAATATAGAAGAATCAGTTCGCCAAGCCGTTGAACTGGAAAAAGCAGGCTGTGAAATTATAAGAGCTGCTATACCTAATATGGATGCCGTTAAGCTTATACCCGCTATTAAAGAAAAAATATCAATCCCGTTGGTTGCTGATATACATTTTGATTACAGACTTGCTATTGCTGCTTGTGAAGCCGGTATAGATAAGATTCGTATTAATCCCGGCAATATCGGTGATATGGATAGGGTTAAACAGGTCGTTAAAGCTTGTCAATCTCGAAATATACCTATTCGCATTGGCGTAAACGGAGGTTCTTTGGAAAAACACCTTCTTGAAGAGTATGGTTCTCCCACAGCGGAAGCATTAGTTAAAAGTGCAATGGGTCATGTTAAAATACTTGAAGATTGCGATTTTGAAGATATAGTTATATCAATTAAATCTTCAAATGTTCCTGTCATGATAAATGCATATAGATTATTATCTCAGCAGTGTAATTATCCTTTGCATTTGGGAGTTACAGAAGCAGGAACCGAAAGAATGGGTATAATAAAGTCTTCTGTAGGAATCGGCTCGCTTCTCGTTGACGGAATCGGAGAAACTATAAGAGTTTCTCTGACAGATGATCCTGTCAAAGAAATCTATGCCGCTAAAGATATATTAAAAGCTGTGGGAAAAGGAAACGGAGTCAAGATTGTTTCGTGTCCTACCTGCGGCAGAACAAAAATTGACTTGATTTCATTGGCTAAAAAAGTTGAAGATGCCACAAAGGATATAGATAAAAATATTACCGTGGCCGTTATGGGCTGCGTGGTTAACGGAATTGGCGAAGCCGGAGAGGCAGATATAGGTATCGCCGGCGGAAACGGCTGTGCTGTTTTGTTTAAAAACGGAGAAAAATTATATAATGTTAAGGAAGAAAATGCACTTGATGCACTTCTTGAAGAAATAAATAAAATCTAAAGGTGTCTTATGAAAATTTATACTGTCGCACAATTATTTGATAAATATAATGATATTATTCCGAAATCTTTGGAAAACGGCATAATTTATAAAATAATATTTAATGAAAAAAAGAATAAAATTACTGCTCTTGTTAAATTTGATACATTGCAGAAATTTAATGAAATAGATAAGTTTGAAAGAAATATTTCAACAGCATTAAAATTGAACAGATTTGAACTTCAATGCAAATATACTCCCGATATGCTTTGCGGAGATTATTTTCCTGAGCTTGTTAAATATCTAAAGGAAGATTGTCCAGTAATAAACGGTTTCTTTGACGGCGCTGAAGCAAATTATAAAAACGGAACCTTTATTGTAAACATGCTTAGGGGAGGAGTAGAATTTCTTAAAAAAGCTGGAATAGAATCGAAGTTTTCAGCATTGGTAAATGAACTTTTTTCTATATCTGCAAAAATTGAATTCACTGGTGTAATTGAGTCTGACAGAGAATTGCTTGAGCGTGAACAGGAAGAGTATTTGAAGAATATGCCGGTGAGCATTCCAACTGTTCATAACAATACTGTACATAAAGATAATAGCAGCCAACCGGCAGCACAGTCTGCTGATTTCAGAACCTGCTGTGTTGACTTTACAAGACTTCACTTGCTCGCTGACGATGCGTTGGTTCTTAAAGGAGCTCCCATAAGCAGCGATTCAGTTGTTACAGATATGAAAGACCTTTCTGAAACAACATCAGGCAGGGTGGTTGTTTGGGGCGAGATTTTTGATATTGCTACTAAAGAAACAAAAAACGGTGCTTTAATCGCCAATATATTTTTCACTGATTTTACATCTTCGTTTTCAATTAAAATGATAGGCTCTCCTAAAAAAGGCAAGTTTATTAAGCTTAATAAAGATGATTTGTCTCAAATGCTGGATAAATTAAAAAAAGGAACCTCGATTATTGTTGCAGGAGAAGTTGAAGAGGATGATTATGACCATAATCTTAATTTGCGTGCTGACGATATTATGGTTGTCAAACGTGAAAAATCAACTGACAATAGCGAAAAGAAAAGAGTAGAGCTTCATTGCCATACAAATATGTCAAGCATGGATGCGCTTTCTCCTGCGGACAAGCTTGTTAACCGTGCCTTTGAGTGGGGACATAAAGCGATTGCAATAACTGACCATGGTGTAGTTCAAGGCTATCCCGACGCTATGGGCGCTGTTTCAAAAATTCGCAAAAACGGCGGAAATTTTAAAGTGCTTTATGGAATTGAAGCCTATGAAGTAAATAATGACGTAAATATATATAACGGAATAGATAAGAAAAAGCTTACAGATGAGCTTATAGTATTTGATTTGGAAACTACCGGAACTTCTCCCGTTAATGATAGAATTATTGAAATTGGTGCAGTAAAACTTAAAAATCTTGAAATAGTTGATAGATTTGATACATTTGTCAACCCCCATTGTGAAATCACCGATTTTATTTCTAACTTAACTAATATAACCAACGATATGGTAAAAGATGCTCCGGACGAAGACAAGGCAATCAGGGAATTTATTGATTTTTGCGGTGATAATCCTGTGCTTATAGCTCATAATGCTAAATTTGACACAGGGTTCATTAATGCGGCAATTAAAAGATGTAAATATACATTTAGGTTTTCTTCATTGGATACTGTTCCAATGTGTCAGCTTATGCTTCCTGAGCTTGAAAAGCATAAACTTAATTTTGTAGCAGAGCATTTTGGCTTTAAATTTAATCATCATAGAGGATGTGATGATGCAGAAGTTTTAGCAAAGATATTTATTGAGCTTTCAAACCGATTGATTAATCAATATCCTCAAGCTTATGTAACTGTCGACATGCTTAACAGCCTGCTTGCCGGTGACGAAAACGTGCTTTCAAGCCGCCCTTATCATCAGATTATACTTGTCAGAAATAATACAGGACTTAAAAACCTATATAAATTGATATCCCATTCAAATCTTGATTATTATAGAAAACGTCCGAGAATTCCCAAGTCTGATTTGGTTAAGCATAGAGAAGGTCTTATTGTCGGAAGTGCTTGTGAATCCGGAGAATTATTCAGAGCAATTGTTGAGAATGAAAGCTGGGACAAGCTCTGTCAAATTGCTTCTTTCTATGATTATTTGGAAATCCAGCCTATTGGCAATAATGAATTTATGCTGAGAAATGGATCAGTATCATCTCATAGAGAATTAGAGGAATATAACAGAACAGTTGTAAAGCTGGGAGAAGAATTAGGAATACCCGTTTGTGCAACGGGCGACGTGCATTTTCTTAACAAAGGAGATGCCCAGTTCAGGGCGATTTTGCAGTCTGTAAAATATAGTGACTGTGATAATCAGCCTCCGCTTTATCTGAAAACAACTGATGAGATGCTTAGGGATTTTGCTTATCTTGGTGAGAAAAAGGCATATGAAGTCGTAGTAGAAAACACCAACAAAATTGCCGATATGATAGATAAGGATTTAAAAGCGTTTCCTAATGGTACATATACCCCGTTCATTGAGGGAGCAGTTAGAGAGCTTCAGGTAATCTGCTGGAAAAAAGCCTGCGATATTTATGGCGACTGTAATCCAGATGATGTCACATTACCTGAAGGAGATAGTGGGATTGCAGAGTGCTTTAAGGAGCATATCCCCGAAATTGTATATAAGCGGCTTGACAGAGAGCTTAGTTCCATTATAAAGCATGGTTTTGCCGTGCTCTATATGATTTCCCAAAAGCTTGTGGCAAACTCTGTTGAAAATGGATATCAGGTAGGTTCACGTGGATCTGTTGGTTCTTCATTTGTAGCCTCTATGTCAGGTATTTCAGAGGTTAATCCGCTTATGCCTCACTATGTTTGCCCTGAATGTAAATACAGTGAATTTATTACGGACGGTTCAGTGGGTTCGGGATTTGATTTGCCTCCAAAAAATTGTCCTAAATGCGGAGCAGACATGCACCGTGACGGACACGATATCCCATTTGAAACTTTCTTGGGATTTGACGGCGATAAAGCGCCTGATATTGACCTGAATTTTTCTGGAGATTACCAGTCATTTGCTCATAAATATACAGAAGAATTGTTCGGTTCTGACCATGTGTTCAAAGCAGGTACAATTTCCGGCGTCCAGGCAAAAACAGCTTTTGGCTATGTGAAAAAGTATCTTGAAGAAAGAGGAAAGACCGTCCACCGTGCAGAAGAACAAAGACTGATAAATGGATGTCTTGACGTAAAAAGAACTACAGGTCAGCACCCCGGAGGAATGGTAGTAGTTCCAAGTGATTATGACGTGTATGATTTTACACCGGTCCAGCACCCGGCAGAAAAAGCCGATTCAGATATTGTCACAACTCACTTCGACTTCCATTCCTTGCACGATACTATATTGAAGCTTGACGAGCTTGGACACGATGTGCCAACACTCTATAAATACCTTGAGGACATGACAGGACTTGATATACTCAAGGTTCCTATGTCAGATGAAAAGGTTTATAGCCTCTTTGCATCACCTAAAGCGTTAGGCGTAACATCAGATGAAATCGACTGTCAAACCGGTACATTAGGAATCCCTGAAATGGGAACACCATTTGTTCGTCAGATGCTTATTGATGCAAAGCCTAAAAATTTCAGTGATTTGCTTCAGATTTCAGGTCTGTCTCATGGAACTGATGTGTGGCTTGGAAATGCACAGGATTTGATTGCCGAAGGGAAATGCACTATTTCTGAGGTTATCGGTACTCGTGACAGCATCATGACTTATTTGATTTATCATGGAGTTGATCCTAAGCTTTCATTTAAAATTATGGAGATTACCCGTAAAGGTAATGCACCAAAGCTTCTTACAGAAGAAATGAAGCAAAATATGCGTGACCATAACGTACCCGAATGGTATATTGACAGCTGTCTTAAAATAAAATATATGTTCCCTAAAGCCCATGCTGCTGCTTATGTAACGTCAGCCATAAAGCTTTGTTGGTTTAAAATATATCATCCTTTGGAATTTTATGCAGCTTATTTTACTGTCCGAGGAGAAGATTTTGATGCAGAAACAGCAGTGAGAGGAAAGTATATCGTTCAAAATAAAATGAGTGAATTGAAAAACAGACCAAAGGCTGAGCGTACAGCAAAAGACGACGGCGTTTTGGAAATGCTTCAGCTTACTAATGAAATGCTATGCAGAGGTTACGAATTTTTACCTGTAGATATTTTTAAATCTCACGCAACAGTTTATCGAATAGAAGACGGAAAGCTAAGACTTCCGTTTGTGTCACTATCGGGTGTTGGAGCAAACGCTGCCCAAAGTCTGTACGAAAAAGCTCAGAATAAGGATTTTATATCCATTGAGGAATTTCAGCAGCAAAGCGGTGTAGGAAAGTCAGTTGTTGAAACTCTCGAAATGAACGGAGCATTCGGTGATTTACCGAAATCTAATCAGATGTCACTGTTTTAATGATTTATTTTCACATTAATAATATTTTAGTAACAGTTCTGCTTGACAGGTTGTTTGTGATATGTTACTATATTACTATGTTATCACTTTACTAAGCTAAATTAGCTTAACAGTTAGAAGGGAAGATATAATGAAAAGATATGATTTAATAACTCCGGAGGGTACAAGAGATTTATTGTTTACAGAATGCCTTGCAAGGCGTGCTGTGGAAAATAAGCTTAAGGACTTGTTTACCGGCTTCGGATATAGCGAGGTTGTTACCCCGGGAATAGAATTTTATGACTTGTTCAGCGGAAGCTCCCGTAATTTCCAGCAGGAAAATCTTTATAAATTAGTAGATTCAAAAGGTCGCCTTATAACATTAAGACCAGATTCAACAATTCCAATAGCACGACTTGTTGCTACAAGACTTGCCGAAGCAAAGCTCCCGTTAAGACTTTATTATAATCAGAATATTTTTGAAAATAATGCCCTTCTTAAAGGACGTTCGGATGAAATATCTCAGGCGGGCATTGAGCTGATTGGCGGAGAGAATATAAACCGTGCAGATTATGAAACATTGTGTACTGCTGTAAATGCTCTTTCATCATTTGACAGTGAAGACTTCCGCCTTGAAATAGGTCATATCGGATATTTTAAAGAGCTTGTTTCAAAGCTTGATGTTGATGACAGCGTAAGAGAAGAAATTCGTTTGCTTATATCTGCAAAGAATTATCCTGCTCTTAATGATGTTCTTGATGAAATAGGAGATAATCAGATCACAAAAGCTCTTAAACAGCTTCCGAGATTGTTCGGAGGCATCGAGGTCTTAGATAAAGCAGCTGAAATATTTACTGATGATAATATTACAAAAATCCTTAATTATCTTCGTGAAGTGTTTAATCATCTCTCAAGCCTTGGATATGACGGTAAGATTTCTTTGGATCTCGGTATCGTAAGCCACACTGACTACTATACAGGCATTGTGTTTAAAGGTTATCTTACCGGTGTCGGTCAGCCTGTTCTCAAAGGCGGACGCTATGATAAGCTTATAGGTGAATTCGGAAATTCTTATCCTGCTGTTGGCTTTGGTGTAAACTGTGATTTGGTTTCACAGCATATCATTAAGAACGGTACAGCGCCTGAACAAAAGCTTCCGGATTGTATCATTTTTGGAGAAAACAATTGTGTTGTTCAGGCTCTCGCCTTTGGACAGGAGCTTGTGAGAAAAGGAATGACTATTGAAAACAGCCTATTTGATACTCTTGACCAAACAAAAGAGTATGCAAAAGAAACGGGAATTAAAAAAATATATGTGATTGACTCAAAAAATGACGTAACGGAAGTAACTTTATAAGGGGAAATAAATATGAATAAACCATTGAGAATTGCCCTTACAAAGGGCAGACTTGAAAAAGATACAGTTGGACTTCTTGAAAAAATAGGCTATGACTGTACATCTGTGAGAGAAAAGGGAAGAAAGCTTATTTTGCCTGTACCTGACGGAAATTTAGAGGTTGTGCTTGCCAAAGCGAACGACGTTATTACATATGTTGAGCATGGCGTCTGCGATATCGGAGTTGTGGGCAAGGATACAATAATGGAAATGCAGGGCAAGTTTTTTGAGCTTGTTGACTTGGGCTTCGGAAGATGTAGGTTTGCATTAGCTACAAAAAAAGGCTCTAAGTTTTACGGCGGATATAACGTAAAAACCATTGCTACAAAATATCCTAACATTACCCGTAATTATTTTGAAAGCAAGGGTATGGACGTTGATATAGTAAAAATTGAGGGATCGGTGGAACTTGCACCTTTGCTTGAGCTTTCAGATGGAATTGTGGATATAGTTGAAACAGGTACAACGCTGAAAGAAAACGGACTTGAGGTTATAGAGGATATTGCACCAATCTCTGCAAGACTTATTGTTAATATGGTTAGCATGAAGCTAAGACAGCAGGAAATAGAGAATTTTGTTTCTCTCATTGAAGAGAATATATAGCTTAGACGGAGGTCGTAGTGAATGATAAAGCTAAATAAAATATATGCAAACGGCTGTGACGAGGAAAAGTTTTTCAAACAGCTTGAAGAAAGAAACGGTGAAACAGATAAGCAGGTTACAAATGTTGTAAGCGAGATCATAGAAAATGTAAAGAAAAACGGTGATGAAGCTGTAAAGGCTTATACCGAAAAGTTTGATGGAAAATTACCGCAGTATTATGAAGTGCCGAGAGATTTGGTTAATGACGCTTTGACTGGGGCTGACCCTGAGTTTGTAAACTCAATGCTTAATGCCGTTGAGAATATAACTGATTTTCATAACAGACAAAAGTCCCAAAGCTTTGTAAATCCAAAGGAAAATGGAGTTATTTTAGGACAGCGTGTAAGAGGACTTGAAAGAGTAGGACTTTATGTTCCGGGCGGCACTGCTGCTTATCCATCATCTGTACTCATGAATGCCATACCTGCTAAAATCGCAGGTGTTAAAGAAATCATCATGGTTACCCCTCCTTTAAAAGACGGTACACCTAATAAAGATATTCTTGTGGCGGCAGCGCTTTGCGGAGTAGATAGAATTTTCTTGTCTGGCGGTGCACAGGCTATCGCAGCTCTTGCCTATGGCACAGAAGAAATTCCAAAGGTTGATAAAATTGTTGGACCCGGTAATATCTTTGTTGCAACAGCAAAGAAATTGCTGTATGGCATGGTTGATATTGATATGATAGCAGGACCAAGTGAAATTTTGGTTTTGGCAGATGAAACTGCTGACCCTAAATATGTCGCAGCAGATTTGATGTCACAAGCTGAGCATGATAAGCTTGCATCTGCTATCTTGGTTACAACTTGTGAAGAACTTGCTGACAAAACGGAAATAGAGATTAACAAGCAGGTTGAAGCTCTTTCAAGAAAGGACATTATCGAAAAATCACTTTCTGACTATGGCGCAGTCCTTGTTTGCGAAACTAAGGATCAGGCTTGTGAGATTGCTAATCGTTTAGCTCCTGAGCATCTTGAAGTTCTTTTTGAAAACCCATTGGAATATCTGGGTAAGCTTGATAATGCAGGTTCAGTATTTTTAGGCAATTACGCTCCCGAGCCTTTGGGAGATTACTACGCCGGACCTAACCATGTCCTTCCTACAAGCGGTACTGCAAGATTTTTCTCACCGCTTTCAGTAAACAGCTTTGAAAAGCGTTCAAGCTTTATTTACTATACTGAGGACGCATTGCGTGAAGCTAAGGACGACATCGTTCTTATTGCTGAAAAAGAGGGACTTACTGCACATGCAAACGCTATAAAAGTTAGATTCTAATGAATGTAAGAGAATATAAGCCCTCGGATTGCAAGGAACTTGCAAATCTCTTTTATGATACTGTCCATAACATAAACGCAAAGGATTATACTCAGGTGCAGTTGGATGTTTGGGCAACAGGAAATGTCGATTTAGAAGACTGGAATAAATCTTTTTTAGAGCATTATACATTTGTTGCGGTAGAAGCTGAAAAAATTGTTGGCTTTGGTGATATTGACAGGTCTGGTTATCTTGATCGTTTGTATGTTCATAAAAACTATCAAGGCTTGGGAATAGCTACAGCACTTTGCAACAGGCTTGAAAATAAAGTAACAGGCAGAATTACAGTTCATGCATCAATTACGGCAAAACCTTTTTTTGAAAAAAGAGGATATGGAGTTTTAAGAGAACAACAGATTAAAAGGCAAGGAATTACTTTAATTAATTTTGTTATGGAAAAGGTGATAAAATGAGAACTGCTGAAGTAAAAAGAAAAACAAAAGAAACTGATATAGAAGTCTTTGTTAAGCTTGACGGCGAGGGTGAAGTTAATGTGAATACAGGCATCGGTTTTTTTGACCATATGCTTACCGCTTTCGGTGTTCACAGCGGTATTGACCTTGATGTCCGTTGCGTAGGAGATTTGAACGTTGACGGACATCATACCGTTGAGGATACCGGTATTGTCCTTGGACAAGCTTTTGCAAAGGCTTTGGATAATAAAGCCGGTATCGCACGTTACGGCTCGGCTTTTGTTCCAATGGACGAAGCATTGGCTTTTTGTTCTCTCGATATAAGCGGCCGTCCGTTTTTAGTGTTTAATGGTGATTTTAAAGATGATAGAATCGGCGAATATGATACCTGTCTGACAGAAGAATTTTTCAGAGCTTTTGCTTTTAATTCAGGGATAACCTTGCACATAAAAAAAGAATACGGCAAAAACGACCATCATATTGCAGAGGCTATCTTTAAGGCTGTTGCTCATGCCTTGAAAAAAGCTATGAAGATTGAGGGAGATACGATCCTTTCAACAAAAGGAGTGCTTTAAATGATTGCAATCGTAGACTACGGTGCAGGAAATATTTTTTCCGTAAAAAATGCGCTGGACTATTTGGGATTTGAAAATAAACTTACTAATAAAACACAGGATTTAATAAACGCAGATGCAATTATTTTACCGGGGGTCGGAGCATTTCCTTGGGCAATGGAAATGCTAAAGGAAAGCGGACTCGTTGATACAATAAAAGATCAGTCAAAGATTAAACCATTCTTGGGTATATGTCTTGGAATGCAGCTTCTTTTTGAAAAAAGTTACGAGTTTGAGGAGTGCGACGGACTTGGATTGCTGAAAGGCAAGGTTGATAAAATTGACGAGCCTGATCTTGTGATACCTCATATGGGCTGGAATAAACTTGTGTATAATCATGATTGTCCGCTTTTTAACGGTTTAACTAATGATGAGTATGTTTATTTTGTTCATTCTTATAAAGCTTTTTGTAATGACGAAAATCTATACGCTTATTGTGAATATGGTGACAAAGTTCCTGCACTCGTATCTGACGGCAAATTTATTTTCGGTGCACAGTTTCATCCTGAGAAAAGCGGAAAAACAGGTCTGAAAATACTTGAAAACTTTGCAAAGCTAAGCGTTAAGGAGGGGGAATAATATGCTTGCAAAAAGAATTATACCCTGTCTTGACGTTCGTGACGGTAAGGTTGTAAAAGGCGTAAATTTTGAGGGAATAAAAGAAGTCGGCGACCCTGTTGCATGTGCTTATGAATATAATTTGCAGGGTGCTGATGAAATTGTATTTTACGATATAACAGCTTCTCACGAGGGCAGAGGAGTTATGCTTGATGTGGTAAGGGATACTGCAAAAAAAGTTTTTGTTCCGCTTACTGTAGGCGGAGGAATCAAAACTGTTGATGATATCCGTGATACTCTTAGAGCAGGTGCTGACAAGGTGTCGGTAAATTCTCAAGCTGTTCAAAACCCTCAGCTTATAAAAGAGGGGGCTGACATTTTCGGAAGCCAGTGTATCTGTGTCGGAATTGATGCAAAGAAAGTTGCAGAAAACAAGTGGACTGTATATATTAACGGCGGAAGAATAGATATGGGAATTGACCTTATCGACTGGGTCAAGCAGATAGAACAGCTTGGTGCAGGGGAGATTTGTCTTAATTCTATAGATACCGACGGAGTGAGAGGCGGCTTTGATCTGCCGATGCTTAAGGCGGTTTGCAGTGCTGTAAATATCCCTGTAATAGCCAGCGGCGGAGCAGGAAAGCTTTCTGACTTTGCAGAAGCCTTTCTTGAAACAGATTGTTCTGCGGCTTTAGCAGCTTCACTGTTTCATTTCAAAGAATTAACAGTGAAACAGGTTAAAGCTGATTGCAAATCTAAAGGTATCATTGTGAGATAAATAATAAAATCGGGGGAAAGTTTAGTGGCTTTTATAAAAGAAAAAGGCTTTGGATTACTATTTTGTTTGCTAATAGCTGTTCCGTCATGGTTTTTAGGAAAGCTTGTACCTGTTATTGGGGGACCTGTTTTCGCCATATTGATAGGTATGATTTTGACATTGATTATTAAGGATAAATCAAAAATGCAAAATGGGATTACCTTTACTTCCAAGAAAATATTGCAGTATGCTGTAATTCTGCTGGGCTTTGGTCTGAATCTATCTACGATTTTAAAAACAGGAAAACAGTCGCTGCCTGTAATTATCTCTACTATAGCAACATCACTTATTGTAGCTTTTATATTACATAAGCTATTGAAAGTACCGTCAAAAATATCTACTCTTGTGGGAGTTGGCTCAAGTATCTGCGGAGGCTCTGCAATAGCCGCAACAGCTCCGGTAATTGATGCCGATGATGAAGAAATTGCCCAGTCAATTTCAGTTATATTTCTTTTTAATGTTATTGCAGCATTAATTTTTCCTACACTCGGCGGTTTGCTCGGACTCTCAAATGACGGCTTCGGCCTTTTTGCCGGCACAGCAGTGAATGATACTTCCTCAGTTACTGCCGCAGCTTCCGCTTGGGACGGAATTCATGGGAGCAATACTCTGGACACAGCAACAATAGTCAAGCTTACAAGAACTCTTGCTATTATCCCTATTACTTTAGTTCTTGCTTTTGTTAGAATAAGAACGGAAAAGAAAAGCTCTGTTGACGGAAAATCCGGCAAAAAGGTAGATTTCAAAAAGATTTTTCCTATGTTTATCATATATTTTGTGCTTGCGTCTGTTATTACTACCGTTGTAACAAGCGTTTTTGCTGATAACTCTGCTATACTTGGCGGAGCTAACAGTATATTCGGATTTTTAAAAGATTTGAGTAAGTTCTTTATTGTTATGGCAATGGCAGCAATAGGTATGAACACTAATATTATAAAACTTGTTAAAACAGGCGGAAAACCTATATTTATGGGCTTCTGCTGTTGGATTGCCATTGCGTGCGTAAGTCTTGGTATGCAAAAAATTATAGGAGTTTGGTAATATGGATGATATGAGCACAATAAAAACAGATAGTGATAATAATTTTTTATATTCACTCAAAACATCACTTATAACACAAAGTGAAAAACCATATTTAACAGCAATAAAAAAATCTTTGCCAAATGGTTATTTTGTGCAGCCACAAATTAATCTTGCCAGTATAATTGTTAAAAATGGAGATTTTAAATATCAAAATGAACTTTTTAGAAATATCGATGCTTGCATTTTTGATATGTCATATAAACCAATTGTTCTTATAGAAATAAATGATATTTCACATAATGATTATCGTAGGCGAGACAGAGATACAAAGGTTAAAAATATTTGTGAAGAAGCTGGAATAAAACTTATTACATTTTGGACAAACTATGGTTTAAATCAAGATTACATTTATAAAAAAGTAAACGAAGCTATAAATGAAGCTCCTAATTTTACTAGAATAAAACATTCGGATCAAAAAGATCATATCAATAAAAGTGATCAGAATTTTACCCAATATAATTCTAATGTTAACACATATAGATCAAAAATGAGGAAAAATGGTTGTTATATAGCTACTGCTGTGTATGGTTCTTATGATTGTGAAAATGTTTGGGTATTAAGACGTTTTAGAGACTTTAAATTGAATCGTACATTCTTTGGTAGGTGTTTTGTGAAAATATATTACACTATTAGTCCTCATTTAGTTAAATGGTTTGGAAATACAATTTGGTTTAAACGACTTTGTAAAAAGTTACTAGATGCAAAAGTGAGTAAATTGAAAAGAAAAGGATATTCAGACAAACCATATCAAGACTTATATTAAAATGTTTAGGAGAAAAATATGAATCCAGTTAAAATTGATATTAATAATCTTGACAAATATTTTGTTAAAAGCGAGCTGATACCTGCTGTGGCATTTGATGTTGATACCAAAACAGTACTTATGCTTGCTTATATGAATAAGGATAGTCTAAAAAAGACTTTGGAAACAGGCTATACATGGTATTGGAGCAGGTCAAGACAAGAGCTTTGGAATAAAGGTGCAACAAGCGGTCATCTGCAAAAGGTTGTGTCTGTTTATGCAGACTGCGATGACGATACACTTTTGCTTAACGTAAAACAGACAGGTGTAGCTTGCCATACAGGCTCATATAGCTGCTTTTTCAAGGAAATTTATAACGAGGAGAATTAATTATGACAGTTTATCAGGAAATTTTTGAAGTAATAAAACAGCGTAAAGCTGATTATGAATCAGGGAAATCACAGGAAAATTCCTATACAGCATACTTGTTCGATAAGGGCGTGGATAAAATCTGTAAAAAAGTAGGCGAGGAAGCTGCCGAAACAATAATTGCAGCCAAAAACGGCGATAATGACGAGCTGAAAAATGAAATTAATGATTTGATTTATCATGTAATGGTGCTCGCCGCTAATCAGGGACTCGATTGGTCTGAAGTCGAAAAGGTTCTCGAAGAAAGAAATGAGAAAATCGGAAATCTTAAAACTTTCCATGAAGTTGATAAGAATACATAAGTTAAATACAAAAGCTGTCTGATTATAGACAGCTTTTATTCTGTATTGATTTTTGTATGTTTTGTGGATTTTTGGCAATAATCAAGGATATATTGTTGTAATTTTTGTAGAACTTTTTGTGAAGGTTTTATAAAAAAAGCTTGACAATTCCAGTTTTCTGGTGTAGAATTATAAATGTATGCTGGAGCGGTGTATATATTGCCGTTAAGCGTATAATATTGCGGAAAGGAGAGAGAAGATGCCAACCTTTAACCAGTTAGTAAGAAAGGGAAGAGATGTTCTTGAAACCAAGTCAACAGCACCAGCTCTTCAGAAGGGTTATAACTCAAAGAAGAAAACTGCTATTGACCAGAGCTGTCCTCAGAAGCGTGGCGTTTGTACAGCAGTAAGAACTGCTACACCTAAAAAGCCTAACTCAGCTATGAGAAAAATTGCCAGAGTTAAGCTTACAAACGGACATGAAGTAACAGCTTATATTCCGGGTATCGGACATAATCTTCAGGAGCATAGCGTTGTTATGATCAGAGGCGGACGTGTTAAGGACCTTCCTGGTGTACGTTACCATATCATCAGAGGAACTTTGGACGCACAGGGTGTTGCAAACAGAATGCAGGCCAGATCAAAATACGGTGCTAAGAGACCGAAGGCAGGAGCTAAGAAATAATATTAGCTTCTAAAAAAATTAAGGTAAAAAACTCATTGTCGCAAACTGCGAAGACCACAGTTCGTGCAGAGAGATTTATATAAACAGAGCAATAGTTCTGTTTTTGTTAAGTTTCTGCCGGTAACTGACGGGGCTATAGCGTAGGGCTATAGAGCGAGTACCTATGAATTCATTAATGTGAAGGAGGGAATTTAAGTGCCAAGAAGAGGTAGAGTTTCAAAAAGAGACGTATTGCTCGATCCAGTTTACAACTCTAAGCTTGTTACACGTCTTGTTAACAACATCATGTTGGACGGTAAGAAGGGTGTAGCTCAGAAGATTGTATACGGAGCATTTGAAATTGTTGAAGAAAAGACAGGCCGTCCTGCTTTGGAGGTTTTTGAAGAGGCTATGAATAATATCATGCCTGAGCTGGAAGTTAAGGCTCGCCGTGTCGGCGGTGCAACTTACCAGGTTCCGATGGAGGTTCGTCCTGACAGACGTCAGACTTTGGGTCTGAGATGGATCACAAAGTATTCTCGTGAAAGAAACGAAGATACAATGAAAGAAAGACTTGCAGCTGAAATCCTTGACGCTCTTAACGGAGTAGGCGGATCATGCAAGAAGCGTGACGATACACATAAAATGGCTGAAGCTAATAAGGCTTTCGCTCATTACAGATGGTAATCACAGTATAAATAGGAGGATATTATGGCTAGAGATTGTTCGTTGCAGGATACCAGAAATATCGGTATCATGGCGCATATTGACGCCGGTAAAACAACAACTACAGAGCGTATCCTGTTTTATGCAGGTGTAAACCATAAAATCGGAGAAACTCATGACGGTGCATCCACAATGGACTGGATGGAGCAGGAAAAGGAAAGAGGTATTACAATTACTTCTGCTGCTACAACTGCTTTCTGGAATAAGCACCGTATTAACATTATCGACACACCGGGACACGTTGACTTTACAGTAGAGGTTGAGCGTTCTTTGAGAGTACTCGACGGCTCCGTTACAGTTCTTTGTGCAAAGGGTGGTGTTGAGCCTCAGACTGAAACCGTATGGCGTCAGGCTGATAAATATAAAGTACCTCGTATGGTATATGTAAACAAGATGGATATCATGGGCGCTGATTTCTATAACGTTCTTGATATGCTTAAAACTCGTTTGAAAACAAACGCTGTTGCTATTCAGCTCCCAATCGGCGCTGAAGAAGATTTCAAAGGTCTTATTGACCTTCTTGAAATGAAAGCTTATATCTATAAAAACGATTTGGGTACAGATATCGAGGTAACTGATATTCCTGCTGATATGCAGGAAAAAGCAGAGGAGTATCGTACAGAACTTCTCGAGCATCTCGCTGAAGTTGATGAAAGCATCATGGAAAAATATTTTGCTGATGAAGAAATCTCAATCGACGAGATGAAAACAGTTATCAGAAAGAGTACAATTGATAATACAATGGTGCCTGTAACCTGCGGTACATCATATAAGAATAAGGGCGTTCAGAAGCTTCTTGACGCTATCGTTGATTATATGCCTGCACCAACAGATATTGCTCACATTAAGGGCGTTAATCCTGATACTGGTGAAGAATGTGAAAGACCTTCTTCTGACGATGAACCGTTTGCAGCTTTGGCATTTAAAATTGCAACTGACCCATTCGTTGGTAAGCTTTGTTTCTTCAGAGTTTACTCAGGCGTTCTTAAAGCAGGATCAAGCGTATATAACGCATCTAAGGATAAGAATGAAAGAATCGGACGTATTCTTCAGATGCATTCAAATCAGAGAAAAGATATTGAGGAAGTTTATTCAGGAGATATTGCTGCTGCTGTTGGTCTTAAGATCACAACAACAGGTGATACACTCTGTGATGAAAAGCATCCTGTAATTCTTGAATCTATGGAATTCCCAGAGCCTGTTATTCAGCTCGCTATTGAGCCTAAAACTAAAGCAGGTCAGGAAAAAATGGGTATTGCTCTTGCAAAGCTTGCAGAAGAAGACCCGACATTCAGAACTTATACTGATGAGGAAACCGGACAGACAATTATTGCCGGAATGGGTGAGCTTCACCTTGAAATCATCGTTGACAGACTTCTTCGTGAATTTAAGGTAGAAGCAAACGTTGGTGCTCCTCAGGTTTCTTATAAGGAAACAATTAAGGCTAATGCAGACGTTGACCACAAGTATGCAAGACAGTCTGGTGGTAAAGGTCAGTACGGTCATGTTAAGATCAAGGTTGAACCTAACGAATCCGGTAAGGGTTATGAGTTCATCAACAACATTGTCGGTGGTGCTATTCCTAAGGAATATATTCCGGCTGTTGATGCAGGTATTAAGGGCGCAATGCAGACCGGTGTACTTGCAGGATATCCTGTAGTTGACGTTAAGGTTGCACTTTATGACGGATCTTATCATGAAGTTGACTCTTCTGAAATGGCATTTAAGATTGCCGGTTCTATGGCATTCAAGGAAGCTATGAAGAAGGCTAATCCGGTAATTCTTGAGCCTATCATGAAAGTAACAGTTACAGTTCCTGATGAATATATGGGTACTGTTATCGGTGATCTTAACTCACGTCGTGGACAGATTCAGGGTCAGGAAACAAGACCGGGTACTGCTCAGGTTGACGCTTTGGTTCCGCTGTCTGAAATGTTTGGTTATTCTAATGACCTTCGTTCAAAGACACAGGGCCGTGGACAGTATTCAATGGAGCCTCACAGCTATATTGAACTTCCAAAGTCAATTGCTGAAAAGATTATGGCTCAGAGAAATAAGGAAAATTAATAATTTTTTCTTAAAACTATTGCAAAATGTAAATTTATCTGATATAATGTTATCATGTTATGGTAACTCAGAACAATAAAAATTTAAGGAGGAATATTCCTATGGCAAAGGCACATTTCGAAAGAACTAAACCCCATGTAAACATTGGTACAATTGGTCACGTTGACCATGGTAAAACTACTTTGACTGCTGCTATTACAAAGACTCTTGCTCTTAAGGGTCAGGCTCAGTACGAAGCTTATGACATGATCGATAAGGCTCCAGAAGAGAGAGAGCGTGGTATTACAATCAATACAGCTCACGTTGAGTATGAAACAGATAAGCGTCACTATGCACACGTTGACTGCCCAGGACATGCTGACTATGTAAAGAACATGATCACAGGTGCTGCTCAGATGGACGGCGCTATCCTCGTTGTTGCTGCTTCTGACGGTCCTATGGCTCAGACAAGAGAGCACTTGCTCCTCGCTCGTCAGGTTGGCGTTCCTTCAATCGTTGTATTCATGAACAAAGCTGACCAGGTTGACGATGAAGAGCTTCTTGAACTCGTTGAAATGGATATCAGAGAGCTTCTTGACAAGTATGAGTTCCCTGGCGATGATACACCAATCATCAAGGGTTCAGCTCTTGCTGCTCTTAACGCTCCTGACGATCTTTCAGATCCTGCTTATGCTCCAATCGTTGAATTGATGGACGCTGTAGATGATTTCATTCCTACACCTGACCGTAAGGCAGATCTTCCTTTCCTTATGCCTGTTGAAGACGTATTCACAATCACTGGTCGTGGTACAGTTGCTACAGGTAGAGTTGAAAGAGGTCAGCTCAATACTGGTGACGAAGTTGAAATCATTGGTCTTACAGAAGAAAGAGCTAAGACAGTTGTAACAGGTATCGAAATGTTCAGAAAGATCCTTGACTACGCTGAGGCTGGCGATAACATCGGTGCACTTCTCCGTGGTATTCAGAGAACTGAAATCGAAAGAGGACAGGTTCTTTGTAAGCCAGGTTCAATTCATCCTTTGACAAAGTTCTCAGGACAGGTTTACGTTCTTAAGAAAGAAGAAGGCGGACGTCATACTCCTTTCTTCAACAACTACAGACCTCAGTTCTATTTCAGAACAACTGACGTTACTGGTGTTATCACACTTCCTGCTGATAAGGAAATGTGCATGCCTGGTGATAACGTAACTATGGATGTTGAACTTATCACACCTATCGCTATTGAAGAAGGTCTCCGTTTTGCTATTCGTGAAGGCGGAAGAACAGTTGGTTCAGGCGTTGTAACTGCTGTTAACAACTAATTCTTATATATTAGCATTTAAGACCGCTGTCATTTTGACGGCGGTTTTTTATTTAATACATTATATATGGTGATTTAATGAAAAATGATATGTATTATATGAATAAAGCCTTAGAGCTTGCAAAAATAGCATATGAAATGGGCGAAGTGCCTGTGGGAGCGGTTGTTGTAAAGAAATCTACAGGTGAAATTGTTGGAGAAGGATTTAACAGACGGGAAGTTGATAAAAACTCAATTGCTCACGCCGAAATCTTAGCGATAAATCAAGCAAGTCAAACGCTTGGAGGATGGCGGTTAATAGATTGTGAGCTGTTTGTTACGCTCGAGCCTTGTCCAATGTGTGCCGGAGCTATTATAAATTCCCGGATTAAGAGAGTTATATTTGGAGCATCAGATTTAAAAGCCGGTTCATGCGGTTCAGTTGTCAATTTATTTGAGCTTCCGTATAATCATAAACCACAGCTTCTTGGTGGAATTCTCAAAGATGAATGCAGCGGTATTCTTTCAGATTTTTTTAGAAGCTTACGAGAGGTAAGCAAGAAATAATATAATTAAGAAATTATTTGTTGACTTAAATGTATTTATATGCTATAATAAATTAATTTCTTTAAAAGAGAAATGTATAATATTTTAGATTTTATAAGGAGAGATTTATATGAAAATGACGGCTGCTCAGGCAATTGTAGAATGTTTGAAAGCGGAGAATATTAAAGTCGTCTATGGCTATCCCGGTGCTGCAATCTGTCCTTTTTATGATGCTTTGTTAGACGCAAAGGATGATATAAAACATGTTTTGGTTAGACATGAAGCTAACGGCGGTCATGCGGCTAATGGATATGCAAGAATTTCGGGCAAGCCTGCCGTATGTATAGCAACTTCAGGTCCGGGTGCGGTTAATCTTGTGACAGCTATTGCTACAGCATATGCTGATTCTATACCGATTGTATGCATAACAGGTCAGGTAAATACTGATCAAATCGGGCGTGATGTATTTCAAGAAGCTGATATTACAGGTGCTGCTGAACCTTTTGTAAAGCACAGCTATTTATTAAGCAATCCCAGTGATTTGCCAAGAGTTTTTAAAGAAGCTTTTTACATAGCAGGAACAGGAAGACCGGGTCCGGTACTGATTGATATTCCTATGGATGTTCAAAAAGCTGAAATAGATTTTGAATATCCTGATTCAGTTAGTATAAGGGGCTATAAACCCTCGACTAAGGGAAATTATCATCAGATAAAGAGAGTTTTATCTGCGCTGGAATCTGCTGAAAAGCCATTAATTTGTATTGGCGGCGGCGTTTTTGCTTCTAATGCACAGGCTGAGATTTGCAGACTTGCAGAAGTTATGCAGATACCTGTAATAACGACTATGATGGGAATATCAGTTTTCTCTGACGATAATCCGTTGTTTTTCGGCATGCTCGGAATGCACGGTGTGTCGTCAGCAAATAGGGCAGTTAATGACTGTGACGTTTTATTCCTTGTTGGTGCTCGTGTAGGAGACAGGGCGGTAAGAACACCTCTTACTCTTGAGAAAACAACAAAGATTTTGCATATTGATATTGACCCTGCTGAAATAGGAAAGAATGTTGGTGCTGATTATCCGCTTGTTGGAGACGCCAAGCTCGTTCTCCGAGACATGCTTGAAATGGCAAAGCCAATGGAGCATAAGGAATGGATCAATTATCTTAATTCTTTGAAAACTGAAAAAGATTTTGAGAAATCACCGGTGGGAACTGTAAACCCACGTGAATTTATGCATAAGCTTTCAGAAGCAATGCCGGAAAATACAATTATATCCGCTGATGTAGGTCAAAATCAAATTTGGGCTGCTACAGGCTATAAAATTAAAAAAGGCGGACGTTTTATCACGTCAGGCGGAATGGGTACTATGGGTTATTCTGTGCCTGCCGCTATTGGTGCTAAAATGGCTGCTCCAGAACGTCCTGTTATTGTTATATGCGGTGACGGATCGTTCCAAATGGAATTTATGGAGCTTGCTACTGCAATTCAACATGGTGTAGCTATAAAAATTGTGGTTATGACAAATAATCGTCTGGGAATGGTTAGAGAGCTTCAGACTAACGGATATAATGACAGACAGACTGCTGTTTTTCTTGACGGATCTCCTGACTTTATTAAGCTTGCTGAAGCTTATGGAATAAAGTCTTATCGTGTTACAAATGATGAAACCATGAATAAAGCTATTGATATTTTGAAAAATTCAGATGAGCTTTGCCTTATAGAAGTAGCGGTTGATGAAATGGCTAAAACATTGTAAAATAATTAATGTTACATAGAATAAATATTTATAAAATATTAACAAAGACATGTTATAATAATATATTAGAGAGAAAATCTCGTTTCGGAGGAATTAAAGAATGAAACATACTATTTCAGTTCTGGTTGAAAACCACAGTGGTGTTCTTTCAAGAATTTCAGGTCTTTTTTCAAGAAGAGGATTTAATATTGACAGTCTGGCTGTCGGTCCTACACAAGATCCTACCATTTCAAGAATAACTATAATTGCCGACGGAAATGAATATACCGTTGAGCAAATTGAAAAACAGCTTAATAAGCTTGTCGAAGTTATCAAAGTAAAAACACTTGGAAAAGATGAATGTCTTGCAAGAGAATTGTTAATTGCAAAATTATCTGTACCTGCTGACAAGCGCAGTGAAGTGATGACCATTGCTGAGATAACGGGTGCAAAGGTTATGGACTTGACTTTGACAACTATGACTCTTGAACTGTGTGATACATATTCTCATTTAAAAAGGTTTGAAGAAATAATTGCACCTTATAATGTAATTGAGCTTGTAAGAACCGGTACGATCGCTATTTCAAAAGGCGCAGATACAATTACTGCGAAAAAATAATGATTATATAGCCTAATGGCTACATATAAAAAAGTAATCTATTGGAGGAGTTTAAAATGGCAAAAATTTATTATCAGCAAGATTGCGACTTGAATATACTAAAAGGAAAAACTGTTGCAATTATTGGTTATGGCTCACAGGGTCATGCTCATGCACTTAACCTCAAGGACAGCGGCGTTGATGTTGTTGTAGGTCTTTATGAAGGTTCAAAGAGCGCAGCAAAAGCAGAAGCTCAGGGACTTAAGGTTGTTTCTGTAAGCGAAGCTACAAAAATGGCTGACGTTATTATGATTCTTATCCCTGATGAAAAGCAGGCTGCACTTTATAAGAGCGAAATTGCTCCTAATCTTACAGAGGGCAAGACACTTGCTTTTGCACATGGATTCAATATTCACTTTGGTTGTATAGTTCCTCCTGCTGACTGCAATGTTATCATGATTGCACCTAAGGGTCCAGGACATACTGTAAGAAGCGAATATCAGGCAGGAAAGGGTGTTCCTTGTCTTATCGCTGTTGAACAGGATGCTACAGGAAATGCTACTGATATAGGTCTTGCTTATGCACTCGGAATTGGCGGAGCAAGAGCTGGTGTTCTTGAAACAACATTCAGAACAGAAACTGAAACAGACCTCTTCGGTGAACAGGCTGTACTTTGCGGCGGTGTGTGTGCACTTATGCAGGCTGGTTTTGAAACTCTTGTTGAGGCTGGATATGATCCAAGAAATGCTTATTTTGAGTGTATTCATGAAATGAAGCTTATTGTTGACCTTATTTATCAGTCTGGTTTTGCCGGTATGAGATATTCAATTTCTAATACTGCTGAATACGGTGACTACATCACAGGTCCTAAGATCATTACTGAAGAAACTAAGAAAGCAATGAAGAAGGTTCTTTCAGACATTCAGGACGGTTCTTTTGCTAAGGAATTCTTGCTTGATATGTCAGACGCAGGCTCACAGGTTCACTTTAAGGCTATGAGAAAGCTTCATGCTGAACATCCTTCTGAGGTTGTTGGTGAAGAAATTCGTAAGCTTTATAGCTGGAACGGCGAAGATAAGCTGATCAACAATTAATTATAAAATAAAAGCTCAGCTGAGGCTGGGCTTTTTTGATAAAATGACATATGAAAGGAGCTATGGTTTTAAACCATAGATTTAATTTATGCATACTAATACCAAAAATGCTTTTGTTACTATAATAGGAAGACCTAATGCAGGGAAGTCGTCATTATTAAATGCACTTGTTGGAGAAAAAATTGCAGCAGTAAGCGCAAAGCCTCAGACTACCCGTACTAAAATAACGGGCGTATTAACAGAAGATGAAACCCAATATGTATTTATGGATACTCCCGGTATGCATAAATCTAGAAATAAGCTTTCTGAGCATATGATGAAAACTGTTAACGAATCAGTGGCAGATGTAGATATTGCTATGTTTGTTGCTGACTGTACCAAAAAGCCGTCAGAGAATGAGAAGAACTTGCTCAATAATCTAAAATCAAATAAATCAAGATCAATTTTAGTTATTAATAAAATTGATTTGCTGGAAAAAAAAGAAGAGTTAATCAAAATTATTGCCGATTATTCAGTGCTGCATAATTTTGATGAAGTGATACCGGTGAGCGCTTTGACAGGTGATGGTCTTGACATTTTAATGGATGCTTTGAGAAAGTTTGCAGTAGACGGACCTCATTATTTTCCTGATGATATGTTGACAGATCAGCCTGAAAAGGTTATAATGGCCGAAATAATCCGTGAAAAAGCACTTAACAATCTCAATGAAGAAATACCTCATGGAATTGCCGTTACTATTGAATCGCTAAAAGAACGAGATAATCGTGCAGGTGAACCTATTCTTGATATTTCTGCAGTTATTTTTTGTGAACGTGATTCGCACAAGGGAATAGTTATTGGTAAAAATGGTTCTATGTTGAGGAAGATAGGTGCTGAGTCAAGAACTGAGCTTGAAGAATTTTTTCAGATCAAAGTTAACCTTCAATGCTGGGTTAAGGTTAAGGAAGGCTGGCGCAATCGTGAAGGCATGATCAGAAATTTCGGGCTTTCATCAAATTAATAAACAGCTTGTGTAAAAATTACCGCTTATATTATCAAAATGAAAAGCAAATCCTAATATTACAATGAGTTTTATAATTGGAGGTAATTATGTATGGATTTGTGGGAAGTGTTTGCTAAGAGCGGTAAAATTACTGATTATTTAAATTATAAACTAACGTCAGAAAAGGAAAATATATATGATAACCTTGAAAGCGCTTGTGGTTCGAGAAAATAAGGTAGGGGAGAGCAGTAAAGCTATTACTGTTCTCTCAAGCGAGCTTGGGATAATAGATATATTCATTCGTGGCGGCGCAAAAAGCAGTAAAAGCACATCTTCTACGCAGCTTTTTTCTTATTCAATGTTTTGTTTTGAAGAAAAAAAAGACGCTTATGGACATATTAATTATTATTTAAACAGCTGTGAACCATTAAGTTTGTTTTATAATCTGAGGTTGGATGCAAAAAAAACAGCGTTGGGATGCTATTTTTGTGAATTGCTTTGCTTTTCAAGGATTGAAAATTCATTTTGCGGTGAAATATTGAAGCTGACGTTGAACAGCCTTTATTTTCTTGATAAAGGCGAACACGATATGGAGCTTTTAAAATCCATATTTGAATTCAGGCTATTATGCGAAATGGGATTCAGACCTAATTTAGTAGGCTGTAACAAATGTTTTGTCTATGAATGTGAAAAAATGCATTTTAACTTTAAATCAGGGCTTTTAGAATGTGATGATTGCTGCTATAATCCTGAAAGTATTTTTGATATTGTCTTTGATCCAACACTTTTATATATTGTGCGGTTTATTGCTTTAACTGATTATAATAGATTATTTAATTTCAAGATTAATGAGAAGTATCAAAAAAAACTTACTGATTTTACTGAACGTTTTGTAAAGTATAATTTTAAAGAGCTTTTTGACACTTTAGAGTTTTATAGATTGCTATAGAGCTGTAAACGTTATTACGATTAGAACACATAAGGGAGGATATGCTCTATAACTGAGCATAGTCAGATATATGAATAATTATTGTGAGGTTTTAGAGTTACATAAGGTTTTAGCACTTTTAGAGAAAGAATGCGCTAACAATAAAACTAAAGAGCTTGCATTAAATCTTAGGCCTTCTACTGATTTATTTACGGTTAAAAGGGAAGTAGAGAAAACTGCAGCTTCGTTGGAGTTATCTATAAAATATGGAACTCCGTATTTTACGGATATAAAAGATATTACCGGCTCTGTTAAGCGTGCGGAATCCGGCGGAGTACTGTCGTTAAAAGAGCTAATTGAGATTAAAAGAGTTCTTATGCAGGTTCGTGAATTAAAAAAGTGGCGTGACGATTTTGAAGGAGAAACTCCTATAGATTATCTTTTTGAGTGTTTATTTCCTAATCAGACATTAGAAAACAAGCTTGAGAGGTCAATTATAGATGAAAATGAGCTTGCTGATGATGCAAGCGCTGAATTATCATCTATAAGACGTAAGATAAGCAATTCGGGTATTAGAATTCGTGAAATATTAGATAAGATGATAAAATCGTCTTCTACACAAAAATATTTACAGGAATCGGTAGTTACTATCCGTGACGGAAGATATGTTCTTCCTGTTAAAACGGAGTTCAAAGGTAATGTCCAAGGTCTGATTCATGATACATCAGCCACCGGCTCCACATTATTTATTGAGCCGATTGCAGTAGTTGAGGCAAATAATGATATAAGAATTTTGGAAGGCAAAGAGTTGGACGAAATTCATCGTATCGTTGCTGAATTATCAGCTGAATGCGGCAATATGAAGGACCAGCTTTTATCAAGCTATGATGCTGTTATAAAACTGAATTTGTATTTTGCTAAGGCAAATCTTGCTGCAAAAATGAAAGCAAGCAAGCCTGAGATAAATAATGATAATATCATCGTTTTAAATAAGGCAAGACATCCGTTGATTGATCCGAAAAAAGTTGTTCCTATTAATTTTTCTATTGGTGATGAATATAATACTCTGATTATCACCGGTCCGAATACAGGTGGAAAAACTGTTACGCTTAAAACTGTGGGATTACTCACCTTGATGACCATGTGCGGCATGCTGATTCCGGCTTCGGATGGTTCTAAGATAGCTATATACACCAAAATTTTAGTTGACATCGGTGACCAGCAGTCTATTGAGCAAAATCTTTCTACGTTTTCTTCACATATTAATAAAGTTATAGAAATTCTCGAAAAAGCTGATGAACATAGTTTGGTTTTGCTTGACGAGCTTGGTTCAGGAACTGATCCTATAGAGGGTGCTGCATTAGCGTTATCTATTATTGAAAAATTAAAGAGTATGGGCGTTACTTTGGTTACAACAACACATTATCAGGAATTGAAAATGTATGCTATTGATACCGATAATGTACAAAATGCTTCATGTGAATTTAATGTAGAAACTCTTCAGCCTACTTATAAGCTGATTATCGGAACCCCGGGTAAGTCTAATGCTTTTGCTATTTCTAAAAAGCTTGGTATATCGGAAGACATTATTGAATATGCACAATCGCTTATATCCGGTGAAAACAGAAGGTTTGAAAGTATTATAGACAGTCTTGAACAAGCGAGAATTGAACTAAATGAGAATAACAAGGCTGTGGAAAAATTAAGGCAGGAAAATGAACAGCTTCACGCTGAAATTTTTAATGAACGACAAAGGCTCGAAGAAGAAAAATCCTTTGAGCTTGAGAAAGCAAGACGTGAAGCATCTGAAATACTTAGACGTGTTACTCGTGAGTCGCAATCATTAATTGATGAGCTTGATTTCATAAGAAAGCAAAAAGAAAAAGATAGTTTTACACAGATGGCGGTAAATGTTAAGCATAAACAAAGAAATACGCTTGATAAAATATATCATGATGTTAATTCAGTTATTGAAAGCAATGAGAATTATGTGCTTCCACGCCCGTTAAAGAAAGGCGACAAAGTACTGATTACCGACACAAACAGAAATGGAATCGTCATTTCACCACCGGATAATAAAGGCATCTGTTTCGTTCAAATGGGCATAATGAAAACAAAAGTTGATGTTTCTAAAATCAGGCTGGTTGAAAAAGTAAAAGATGAAAAAACAAACAAACAGAAGCCAAAGTCTAATGGAATATCAACTAAGGGTGTTGAAAACAGGATGACCCGAAAAATTCAATCTGAGCTTGATATCAGAGGATATGCTTCTGATGATGGCATTTATGAGGTCGACAGTTTTCTTGATGATGCTGTAATGTCCGGTTTAACGCTCGTTACGATTATACATGGAAAGGGAACTGGTGTGCTTAAGAATGCAGTAAGAAATCACTTAAAACGCCATCCTCACGTTAAATCTTCTCGTAAGGGAGTTTACGGAGAAGGTGAAGACGGCGTTACTGTAGTTGAACTCAAATAATATATAAATTAATGCAGCAGTAAGTTTATTTTTCATTATTCTTACTGTTGCTTTTTATTTTATTCAGGGGATTTGAATCAGCTGCCTGACGTAAGTTTTCATCAGATAGATGTGTATAGATTTCAGTTGTTGCAATGCTTTTATGGCCTAAAATATCCCGTAAAACAAGGGTATCAACATTGCCGTGCTGGTACATTAAGGTGGCGGCAGTATGTCTTAATTTATGCGTTGTTACACCTAAATTTGATAATCCGGCACGTTTCAGGTTTTCTTCGACAATTTGCTGAACTCTGCGCTTATTTATTCTTGTTTTATTGGCTGACAAAAATATAGCTTCCTTATCTTTTGCAGTTTCATTGGGTCTGGCAAGATCCAAATAATTATTTAAAGCTTCAATACACGACTGATTAAGATATACAATACGCTGTTTATTGCCTTTACCAAGTACTCTGAGAGTTTTATTATCACGGCTGTAATCAGCTATATTTAATCCGACAAGCTCACTTAAACGCATTCCACAGTTAAGGAACAAAACAATGATACAATAATCACGTTCTTTATTCTTTGAATCAATGCTGTCTAACAGTTTTATACTTTCTTCAAGGGATAAAAATATCGGAAGTTTATTTTTAACTCTCGGCAATTCTAAATCTTTAAGCGGGTTTTCATCAATTAGTTTTACTTTGTTTGACAAATAGCTGTAGAATTGCTTTAAGGCTGAAGTTTTTCTTGCACGTGTTGCTGTTTCATTATTTCTAACATCCTTAAGATATTTTAAATAAACATAGGCATCTGACAATGAAAAGTTTTCAATCCATTCAATAGGTACATCGGCTATATCGATACTTGACCAATCATCTGTAGAAGCGGCAGCCTTATGTTTTATTTTCAAGTATCTAAGAAAAGTTCTTATGTCAATATAATAAGCTTCTTCGGTTCTGTCGGCTCTGTCTTTTATTATTTTTAAGTTAGTTAGAAAATCTTCTAAATAATAAGGACAATCATCTATATAGCTTTGCTTCACAATATAACCTCTTTTCACTTCTCTAAGTTTCACTAAATTTTTATTTAGTGAAACTTTACTTGCTTATTAAATTATATCACACCAGACTTCTCTTGTCAACATTATATTTTATATGTTCCAATATAGCCGTTTGGTATATCTCCTACTATAATTGTTTCTGAAATTACATAATCATTTTCCACCGTAATATCTGTTGAATGTGCAGGAAGAATTGCTGATAATTCGACAGTAACTTTAAGCACTAAACGATGCTTAGTTTGATTTATTCCGGCTGATGTAAATTCGCTGAGTATTTCAGAATCTGCTGCACCCACCTGATGAAGCCTTAAGCTAATATCAGGTCCTCGTCCGCTTAAAAATGTAATACCGGACATTGTACCTATTGGAATGGACATTTTATTATTATCGATTTTAGACAGTTCATTATTAATTGATTCTTTCAAATTATTTTGAAGTTCATTGATAAGATTTGAATTAGTTTCAATTGAAATTATCTTTTCGTTTTCATCACGAATAATAGTTATATATTGCTGTTGGTCACTTCTCGTCAATTGTTCGTTAACTGCTTCGGCAATAATATGATTAGCGGTTTCCCTGCCTTTATATTCGCAGATTTCTGACATATGTTTACTTAGCTGTTTATGAAACAGACATAATATTAAACAGAATAATATAACAATTATTAACAATATATGTAGTATTTTATTCGTTTTTGTATCAGAATATTTTCTCAAGTTAACACACCTCCTATGCATTTATAATATACAAATAAATGAGGTTTTGTTAACAAAAAAACGGATAAAAGTTATTTTATCCGTTTTAGAACTTATTTTATTTTAAATTAACTGCTTCAATTGCAGTTTTAACAATGTTTTCACTTGAAAGTCCGAATTCCTTCAATAAATCAACAGCAGGTCCTGAATGTCCATAGACATCATTTACTCCTATTTTTATAACCTTTGTTGGATAATTCTCTGACAAAACATCAGATACTGCTGATCCAAGGCCACCGATGACGCTATGTTCCTCTACTGTTAAAACCAGTCCTGTGTTTTTAGCAGCTTCAATAATTATATCTTTATCAATTGGCTTGATTGTATGAATATTAATCACAGTAGCGTCAATGCCCTTTGAAGCAAGAATCTTTGCGGCTTCAATCGACTCATTGACCATAAGACCGGTGGCAATAATTGCAACATCTTTTCCGTCACGAAGCTTTATGCCTTTTCCTATTTCAAATTTATATGTTTCAGGATCATTAAAGACAGGTACTGCTAATCTACCAAAGCGCATGTATACTGGACCGTTAAACTCAACGGCAGCTCTTACAGCGGCTTTAGCTTCTACATCATCTGCCGGATTAATTATAGTCATTCCAGGAATTGTTCTCATCAGAGCAATATCTTCATTGCATTGGTGAGTTGCACCGTCTTCTCCCACAGAAATTCCAGCATGTGTTGCGCCTATTTTTACATTCAAATGGGGATATCCGATAGAGTTACGGACAATTTCATAGGCACGTCCTGCCGCAAACATTGCAAAGGTTGATGCAAATGGTATCTTCCCTGCTGCTGCCATACCAGCAGCTACTCCCATCATATTAGCTTCTGCAATTCCGCAGTCAAAAAATCTATCAGGAAATTTCTTTTTAAAAATGCTTGTTTTGGTTGCAGCGGCTAAATCAGCGTCAAACACATAAAGGTTATCATACTCGTCACCCAATTCAGCAAGTGCTTCTCCGTAACTTTCTCTTGTAGCCTTTTTAATAATCTCTGCCATAAGTTAGTCCTCCAACATTTTCAATTGTTCTTGTAATTCTTTCATAGCTATTTCATATTCTTCCGTATTAGGAGCTTTTCCGTGCCAATCTGCCGCATTTTCCATAAAGGATACACCTTTTCCTTTGACACTGTTCTGAATAATAACTACGGGCTGTCCGGAAATCTTTTCAGCTTCATTAAAAGCTCTTTCCATATCATCAAAATCATGTGCATTCATTTTAATTGCATGCCATCCAAATGATTCAAATTTCTCGGCTATTGGATAAGGTGACATTACATCTGAAATTTCTCCGTCTATCTGAAGATTGTTATTATCCACAACAGCAATTAAATTATCAAGGTTATAATGTGAAGCAAACATAGCGGCTTCCCAGACTTGTCCTTCTTGAATTTCGCCGTCTCCTAAAACCGTATAGACTTTATATGTATCATTAGAAATTTTCCCTGCCAATGCCATTCCGCAAGCAGCAGATATTCCCTGACCCAAAGAGCCAGACGACATATCTATACCAGGTATTTCAATGCATGGATGACCCTGAAGCATAGCGCCGATATGCCGCAAAGATTTAAGCTCTGATTTATCAAAAAATCCTTTTTCCGCAAGCACTGCATAAAGAGCTGGTGCAGTATGTCCTTTAGACAGAACAAAACGATCTCGCTGTTGCTCCTCCGGATTATTTGGATACACACTCAGTTTATTATAATAAAGAAAAGTAAGCAAATCTGCAATTGAAAGTGAACCGCCCGGATGTCCTGACTTAGCGTTATAAACACCTTCAATTATTCCCATTCTAACTTTACAAGCAGTAATTTCAAGCTGTTTCTTTAAAATTGAATCCATTCTCATATCCTCCAACACATTAATTATCTGATACTTTTTCAAAAATAAAATCTATAACAGCTGCAATAGCATCCTGTTCGCAAGTTACATCAAGGACTATGTCCGCAGCTTCTTTTACATCTTCAGATGCGTTTAATGGACAGATACCCATGTCGGCATATTTTATCATTTCGATATCATTATTATAATCTCCGACTGCCACAAAGGTATAATCTTCAAAACCGCAAATCTCTCGCATTTTCTTTAATGCACTACCCTTAGAAATATTTTGAGGCAGCATTTCAAAATACTGTGGTGCAGAAATTACAAAATCTACGTCATAAAAATTAAGTTTGCTTACATAATCCATTAATTTGGGCAACTCCTCAGGAATATTAGTAAACAAAACCTTATACCAATCATCGGGAATATCATTCAGATTGCATAAAACAGGCGAGACTTTACAAATTTCACAGTGTTTTTTCTCCATTTCAGTATAACTTGGGACATATACCCCATCAAGTCTTAAAACTTCACATCCAACATCCGGGTTATCATTCAGTATTTGTTCTGTAAATGATTTTGCCTTGTCAGGTAGATAAACATCATAGATTTGTTTTTTATGAATTAAATCATATACCATTCCGCCATTACACATTATAATTGGTGCATTAACTTTAAAATCGTTAAAATACTGCTGAGACGCCTGAATTGCACGTCCTGTAGCAATAGAAAACTTACCTCCGGCTTGTTGAAATCTTTGAAGCGCCTTTAAATTTCCCTCGCTTGGTATTTTACTTGCAGGTAAAAAAGTTCCATCCATATCAGTAATCAAAAGCACTTTTGAAATGTCTTCAAACATAAGAAAATCCTTTCTATGTTTTTAATTTATTCAGTATCTTTATAAAGTAATCAGGCAAATCGCTGTCAAATTCAATATATTTATTAGTTACGGGGTGTATAAAGCCGATTTTCTTTGCATGCAGGCATTGACCCTCGATACCCTTGACCGGTTTTCCATATACGTCGTCTCCATAAACAGGATGACCGATATAAGCGGAATGTACTCTTATTTGGTGTGTTCTGCCCGTTTCAAGTTTAAATTTCATCAATGAAAATTGGCCAAATTCATCTATAACTTCATAATGAGTAACGGCATTTTTTGAATTATGCTCGGTAATGCACATTTTCTTTCTGTCATATTTATTTCTGCCTATTGGAGCGTTAATAGTTCCGGTTGGTTCTTTAAATCTTCCGCACACAATTGCCTGATATTCTCTTGTAAAGCTATGCTCTTTTATCTGTTGCGCAAGAAAATTATGCGAATAGTCTGTCTTTGCAACAATAAGCAATCCACTGGTGTTTTTATCAATTCTATGGACTATTCCAGGTCTTATGACTCCGTTTATACTCGATAGTCTCCCTTTGCAATGATAAAGAAGAGCATTTACAAGTGTACCATCCAGATTTCCGGCAGCCGGGTGAACAACCATTCCTTTAGGCTTGTTAACGACTAAAAGATCGTTGTCCTCAAATAATATATCGATAGGAATATTTTGCGGAATAACATCAAGCTGAGTTGGTTCAGGAAACTCAATCGTTATATGATCTTTTTCCCTGAGCTTATAATTCTTTGAAACGGAAGCTGAATTTACTAATATTGATTTATTATCAATCAGTTTTTGTATAGCTGAACGAGTTAAACCTAATTCAAGGCTATTTAAAAACTTATCAATTCTATTTCCGACATCATCTGTAGCAACATTATATTCAGCTTTATTCATTTCTCTGCTCCGCAGTCAACTTTCTTTTTTTATTGATTTCATCAATTATTATAAAATAAATACAGAATAATACCCCTCCGACTACTACGCAAATATCAGCAAAATTAAATATAGGAAAGTCAATTGGTTCAAATTTAATATAATCAATAACCTCATGAAAGCGTATTCTATCAATTAAATTACCGATCCCGCCGGATATCAGAACACTTAATGATATAATCAAAAACTTTGAATCATGTCTTTTTTTATAAAGATAAAATAAACCTATCAGTATAATAATAATAGGTATCCCTATAAGAAACCATGACTTCCCTGCCATAATGCTCCATGCGGCGCCGTTGTTTTTGACATGAGTTAAACTGAAAATCTTATGGCTTCCTATTTTTATTATTTCATGAACTTCATAAAGAGAAATATTTTCAACAACTGCTAATTTTATAAGTTGATCAGCTGCAGTTAAAATTATAATTAGAATCAAAGAAAAAATAAACACTGAAATGTCTTTCCTCTCATAATACCGATATCATCTTAAAGGCTCTGTTAATTACAGAGCCTTTTATAATTTAAATGATTGTATTTCTGCATCTCTCACACAGTGTAGGATGGTTTTCAAATTTTCCTACAGAATCAGAATAAGACCAGCAACGCTCACATTTATTTCCGCTTGCTTTGTTTACAGTAAAGGAAACTCCCTCTAAATCACCTTTATATTCGCCATTTTCAGAGCCTTTAAATACTTCTGCTCTCGAAACAATTAAAAGTGCCGGCAATTCGTTTGCTAATGCTGAGACAGCATCAAACTTGTCATCATCAACATATACATGTAAATCTGTTTCTAATGAAGCGCCAATAACTTTCTCAGCTCTTTTAATTTCAAGAGCCTTCTTTGCATCTTCACGGATTTGAGCAATAAGCTTCCATTTAGTTTTAAATTCATCAGAAACTATGATATTACTCTTTTTAGGCATATCATTGAGGAAAATGCTTTCAGCGTTATCATCCTTAGAATGAGGAATATATGACCAGATTTCATCTGCTGTAAATGACATGATAGGTGCGATAAGTCTTGAGATAGCAGAAAGAATTCGATAAATCGTTGTTTGTGCTGCTCTTCTTGAATCAGAGTCAACAGCTTCACAATATAATCTGTCTTTAATAATGTCAAGATAGAAATTTGACATATCAATTACACAGAAATTGTGAATTGCATGGAAAACAATATGATAATCAAAAGCTTCATAGGCAGCGTTCACTTTATCAATAAGTTCGTCAAGCTTAAGCAAAGCCCATTTATCCATTTCGAAAAGCTTATCGTCTGCTACACCGTCTCTGTCAATTTCAAATCCGCCTTTATTAGAAAGATTTCCAAGGATAAATCTTGCGGTGTTTCTGATCTTTTTATATGCTTCGGAAAGCTGGGCAATAATCTCTTTAGAAATTCTTATATCTGAATGATAATCAGATGAAGCAACCCAAAGTCTTAAAATATCAGCGCCGTTTTTATCTGTAATTTCTTTTGGCTCAATACCGTTGCCCAAGGATTTGTGCATTGTTTTGCCTTGCCCGTCAACAACCCAACCATGAGTACATACATTCTTATACGGAGCTTTTCCGTTGCATACAACAGATGTCAGCAATGATGACTGGAACCAGCCTCTATACTGATCTGCACCTTCAAGATATAAATCAGCAGGTGATGAAAGATCCTCACGCTCATCAAGAACAGCAAGGTGAGTAACTCCGCTGTCAAACCAAACATCAAATATATCAGTTTCTTTGGTAAACTCGCTGCATCCGCATTCACATTTTACCGAATCAGGGATTATTTCATTTGCATCTTTTAAATACCAAGAATCGGCGCCTTCATATCTGAACATATCAGAAATTGCTTTTATAGTAGTATCATTTACAATCGGCTTTCCACAGTCTTTACAATAAACAACAGGAATCGGCACACCCCATACACGCTGTCTTGAGATACACCAGTCAGAACGATCCATGACCATTCCTTTAATTCTGTCTTCGCCCCACTTAGGAATCCAATTTACTTCTTCAATTGCTTTAACTGCCTGATCTTTAAAATTCTTAACAGAACAGAACCATTGCTCGGTAGCTCTGAAAAGAATAGGTGATTTACATCTCCAGCAATGAGGATATTGGTGAACAATTTTTTCTAAAGCAAACAGAGCGTTATTCTCGTCTAAATATTTAGCAATTTCTTTATTTGCCTGATCTGTGGTCAGGCCTTCAAACATTCCCGAGTCCTTAGTCAATACGCCCTTTCCGTCAACTCCTACGACAATTCCGATATCGTCATAATTTTTGCAGACTTCAAAGTCGTCCACACCATATCCGGGAGCTGTATGAACGCAGCCTGTACCGCTTTCGAGTGTAACATGATCTCCGAGGATAATAGGGGATGGTCTGTTCATGAAAGGATGCTCGGTTTTTATTCCTTCAAGATCGCTTCCTACAAATCTTGCGATAATCTCATAATTTTCAATGCCGGCAGCTTTCATTGTTGCCGGGACTAAATATTCAGCCATTACATAGTTTTCGCCATTGTCGGCTTTAACCACGCAATAGTCATATTTAGGTCCGAGACAAATTGCAAGGTTTCCGGGAAGAGTCCAAGTAGTTGTAGTCCAGATAACAAAATAAGTATTATCAAGATCAATTCCCTTTTCTGTGAAAAGGCCTTTATCATCTGAAACTTTAAATTTAACATAAATTGAATGGCATGGATCATCAGAATACTCAATTTCAGCTTCTGCTAAAGCAGTCTGACATTCTGGACACCAATAAACAGGTTTCAGTCCTTTATAGACATATCCGTTTTTAGCCATTTCTCCGAAAACTTCCACCTGGCGTGCCTCAAACTCAGGTCTTAATGTCAAATATGGATTATCAAAGTCTCCTAAAACGCCTAATCTTTTAAACTGAGCTTTTTGATTTTCAACAAAAGAGAGAGCAAATTCTTTACAATGCTTTCTAAGCTCCACAGGAGGAATAGCACCGTTTTCAACACCAATTGATTTCATTGTTTTAAGCTCAATCGGAAGACCATGTGTATCCCAGCCCGGAATATATGGTGAGGAATAACCGCTCATATTCTTATACTTAACGATAATATCTTTAAGAACTTTATTCAATGCAGTGCCCAAATGGATATCACCGTTAGCATACGGAGGTCCGTCATGAAGAATATAAGATGGTCTTCCCTCATTTTTCTCCATCATTTTATAATATAATCTGTTGTCATCCCATTTTTTTAACACTTCCGGTTCTCTTTTAGGAAGGTTTCCTCTCATGGGAAAATCAGTTTCAGGAAGATTAAGTGTTTTATTATAATCCTGTGACATTTGGCAATCTCCTAACAATTAATTATTTTTACCGAATTTTAAATCATTATAAGTATTTTTAGGAATAACAGGATCGAACGAGCCGGTATGTAATAATTCTTCAATTCTTTCCTGTGTTTCGTTAATTTCCTGTGCAGCTTCATTTTCAGCTGCTCTTGAAGCTCTCTCTGATTCAATTCTTTCAGCTTCTTCAGCTGCATCAATAGCCTTCTGAACCTGATCCTCATATTCCTTCAAATCATCCTCTGACATTTGCGGAATATCCATAATCAAATGAAGCTGTTTGTTATAAAGATCTGTAAGGTTGGCTTTAAAATATGTGACTTCAGCCTGAAGCTTATTGAAAGCTTCCTTTTGATCCTCATAGGCTTTACGAATTGCAACTATTTTTTTCTGAGTATCAGCAGTATTTTCTCTTATAAGCTCAGCGCATTTATCCTTATGTTCACGGATAATTCGGTCGCATTCTTCAGCATTCTGTTCTGCAATTCTGACCTGTTCGGTTTTTGCAGATTCAATCATTTCAGAAGCTTGTGCCTTTGCTTCGCTGATAATTCTATTAGATTCCTTCTGAGCAGAAATCATTGCAACTTTTATAGCTTCTTCATCTTCACGGTATTCATTGATCTTTTCTACCAATTTCATTATTTTAGCTTCGCTGTCTTCATTAAACTGATTTACTTCAGCCACATAGTCAGCAATTTCATTTAAAAAGCTGTTTACAGCGTCAGGATCATATCCGTTTTTCACTGTTTCAAAGGTTCTGCCTTTAATATTGCTGGGTCTTAACATATTTTAGCCTCCTATACATACTTATTCAAAGTAATATGAAATCTATTCTTCTTTGAAACTCCATTTATTGACTTAAAAATATACTTACCAAATCCTTTTATTGAAAATATATCTCCGTCCTTTAAAACTGTATCTGCATCATAAGTCATTAGGTGATTTAAAACAATTCCTTTTGACATTATTATAGATTTTGCTTTTTCACGGGAAATTCTCAATGAAAGACTTAAAACACAGTCAAGTCTTAATGAAGAAACCGTTCCTGAAATTTCTTCAAATTCTACGGAAACTCTTAACGGATCAATATTATTTTGCTGAACAGTAACTCCTACACGTCCGATTTTAGAAATATCCCGTAACACCAGATCGCAGACTTTATCATACACATAAATTTGTGCACGGCCATTGCTGACAACAATATCCCCAATAGTATTTCTTGCTATATTCAATGACATAAGCGAGCCGAGAAAATCTCTATGAGAAAGTTTATAATCCTTATTATACTTAAACAACAAACAGTTTATAGGAAAATCATTATTCTCAGCGGTGCTGTAATCAGGATAAACACAAAGAATATTTCTATCAGCTCCTTCATGGCCGCCATAGAACCTATAGTTACTGAATGTCATTGATTTAAGCATTTGTTCACATAGCGCTGACTGCCGTTCATCCAAGAAAAAGGAATATTTACTGATATACTTATTCTCAGCGGCAGCTGCCCAATCGGCTACTTGATTCAACAAAATCTTATCTTCATCAGTGATATTTTTAAGAAAAGATAAATTAAGTTTTTTCATTAAAAGCTATAACCGTTATTCTCCAATTCACTCATCAGGTCAATTCCGGAAAAGCTCACATTACGAGGCATTATAGCAAATGTTTTCTGAGCCATCATTTTTATTTCAGCTCCGTTTGCATAAGCAACACCTGATATGAAATCAAGGATGCGTTTCGCATCATCGCTTTTTACAGTTTCAAGGTTTAAAAGAACAGTTTTCTGCTCATTTATTTCTCCGCCGATTGACTTAACTTCGCTGAAATCATTAGGTCTTGCAAGAACGATCTGCAAAGTTGATGAAGAAGCAATTCTTGTCTCTCTTCTGCTGTCACTATATGTGTCTTCATAATCATTTTTGTTGTCATAAATTGATTGATATTCGCTTTCCTGCTCTAACTCATCTGTTCCAACAAATAAACTTTTAATACCCTGAAGTACGCTCATTTTTTAAACCTCCAAATATTTTCTTGCTCCGAAGAGCTTAGTTCCGATTCTTACAAGATTTGAACCATGCTTAATTGCAAGTTCATAATCACCTGACATTCCCATTGACAATGTTTGCATAGAAACATTTTTATATGGCGTTTCTTTTAATTTGAAGAAAAGCTCATTCATTTCTTCAAAAATACATTCATCCGAACCTATAGGCGGAATCGCCATAAGCCCACAGACTGATAAATTCTGAAGCTCAGATATCTGATTTATCAAATCAAAAAGACTGTTTTTTGAAATACCGCTTTTTGATATCTCATCGCCAATATTAACCTCAATTAAGACATCCATATTCTTGTTGTTTTTTTCAGCAAGGCGATTAATTTCCTGAGCTAATTTAAAACTGTCAACCGACTGTATCATTTTAACGTCATTAATTATATATTTGACTTTATTTGTCTGCAAGTGACCAATGAAATGAACATCAGCCTTTTTGTCATAATAATCTTTTTTGGCCATATACTCCTGAACTCTGTTTTCACCAAGTAAAGATATGCCATGAGAAATTGCAAAGTTAATTTTTTCGGGTTCGACAGTTTTAGTTACTGCCATAAGATGAATTTTTTCATCATTTTTTCGATATTTAGCTTTTGCATTCTCTATATTATAACATATCTCTTTATAATTTTCAAGAATATATTCAAATTCCGGATAATTATTTACTGTTTGACACATCTTTATCCAAAATCACCTCCAGAAGAATCTGATCGTAAAGCAATAAATACTCATCATCAGATGTATTTTTTGAAATTACGTAATCTTCATCTTCATTTTCATATATTACATCAATTTTTTTGAAAATAACATCTTTGCCCAACATTACATAAACGCCTTTTTGATCACCTTGAAAACGAATTGCTTTTCTCGGTACCTTTATACCATGATATTCGTCAAACACTATTTTCATTGATTGTACTCTTGATTGTACCATAGCGTTGTCTAATATATCACAGCTGAAAACTACTATTATTTTATTTTCATCTTCAGCCGGTTTGACCGATTCTACCGTCAAATCGTAAACCTGTTGTGAAGAATTTGTAGTCATTTTAAGCGTTTCACCCTCGGTAACACGCTTATCATTGTTTAGCACGCCTACGATTTTACAGCTGTAGTCATTAAACATTTTTCCTAATACATTATCGACCGGTTCAATTTTACTGTTTACAATTTTATTAATTTCAGATTCAGAAAGTTTAGATGCATTTTCAGAGGTCAATTTCTCTTCATAACCATCTGCATAAGAAACAAAATAGCCGGTTGAATTTGCTTCGATAGAATCTATAGGTTTTACAGAGTTTTTTAACTTTTCCGATTCTTCCGTCAAACTTTTTATTCTGTCATTATAGTTTGCTGAGCTTCCCGTCACCAAATTATAGATGTTTATAACAACCGATAAATCATCTTTAATGCTATTAAGGGATGAGTAATCATGTTTTTGAGCACAAGTTAAAATCTGTTTATATTCATTCTCAATTTTAGTTTTAAGTGTTTCCGGCTGAATATAATCGGTTGTACCCGGATTTTGTGCTCTCATCAAGTCTGAAATCAAAGAATTTGTCTTTTCAATTTTTCTTTGGGTAATTATATCATCCAGTGAAGAATATACATTTGCAATTGTGCTGTTAACAGAGACCTTATTACCGTCTTTATACTGATAATCAAGAATTCCCTTTCCGTCATATTTTAAAACCTTTTCATCACGGATTATAATACCTTGAAAAGTGATATCCTCATTTATATTACAAAGCTCAGCTTCCTCTGTGTCATGTTTATCATTTATTTTATAATAAATTTGACTGCCTATTGTTGCAAAAAGCAAAACAGACAAAACTCCCACAAGTATTTTAGTAGTAAGGGATTTCATTTACGGTCACCTTAGTTATTGGTATTCTCGTTTGAAGCGTCTAAAATATTTATTGATCTTGAAGGAACAATTGTTGAAATAGCATGTTTATATACAACATTTTGTTTTCCTTCACAGTCAAGAATAACTATGTAGCTGTCAAAGCCCTTAACATATCCTTTAAACTGATAACCGTTCATTAAAAAAATAGTTACTGATATTTTATCTTTTCTTGCCTGGTTTAAAAATACGTCCTGTAAATTAATATTTTTATTCATTTCAAATACACTCCTTAATTTTTTACACAACACTAACTCCAACTTATATTATATCATAAAATATTTGATTTGGCTATAACATTTTCAACTTTTTCAATAAAATTTTTATATTTGTCAAATTTATCGACTTCTATCCATTGAATTCCGTCAATTCGTCTAAACCAAGTAAGTTGTCTTTTAGCATAATGCCTTGTTTCCTGCTTGATTTTATCGACGCACAAATCAAGATTGCATTTATTTTCAAAATAAGGAATAAGCTCTTTATAGCCGATTGCTTGTTTTGAAGTAGCTGTTTTAAAGTTATCATACATATTTTTTGCTTCATTCACGAGTCCGTTTTCAATCATTAAATCTACTCTTTTGTTAATCCTGTCATAAAGCAAATCTCTTTTTGAGAATGTAAGTCCGATTATACAATAATCATAGGGTGTTTCTTCTTTTCTGCTATTTATTTTATGTTCGGAAAGCTTTGTTCCTGTTAATTCAAAAACCTCAATTCCTCTTATTACTCTTGGGAGATTATTTTCATGAACGTTTGATGCTGTTTCGGGATCTATTTCATTTAACCTTTCCCAAAGATAATGATTGCCATATTTTTCAGCTTGTTCCTGAAGCTTTCGTCGAATTGAATCATCATTCCCGGTTTCATCAAATTTAACATTATCAATTAATGAACTGATATAAAGACCTGTTCCTCCGCATAGTATCGGAGTTTTTTTTCTGAAATAAACATCATTAACAGCTTCCTTAGCCATTTTGACATATTCAGCTACGCTAAAGGAATAATCAGGGTCAAATATATCAATTAAATGATGAGGTATTCCCTGCATTTCTTCAATAGTCGGCTTGGCACTGGCAATATTCATTTCTTTATAAATCTGCATAGAATCAGCAGAAATAACTTCACCGTCATATTTTTTTGCAAGCTCAACTGCTAATTTGGTTTTACCTGATGCAGTAGGACCTGCTATCACAATAAGAGGTATTTTATTTTGATTTGACATTTTTGCTCCAATTTTAAACTATTCTTTTAAACTGCTTTTCAATATCCTTTTTTGAAAGCTTTATCATAACCGGTCTTCCATGAGGGCAATATCTTATGTTATCATTTTCATAGACTGCATTAACCAATGCCTGAAGTTCAATTAAACCTGAGTTATCATTAGCTTTAATGGCAGCTTTACATGCAATTGAATGAAAAAGCTCATCAAATATTTCAAGCTGCGGATTATGTCTGCATTCAATAAAATTATCAGCAAGCTCAGTTACTATTTCAGCAGGATTTTCATCTCCGAGAACCATTGGAACGCCCAAAACCGCAACAGTAGGGGCAACATCAGGTTCAACTGAAAAACCAAGCTGTTTTATTTTTTCCAAATTACTGCTGAGGGCGTCATATTCTTCATAAGAAAGCAGCACCATAATCGGTTCGAGATACATTTGAGTATCTAACTGTTCAGCATCGTTTTTTATTTGTTCAAAGATATATCTTTCATGTGCGGCATGCTTATCAAACAAAAGCATATCTTCTCCGGACTGTGCAACAATATAGGTTTTAAACAATTCACCTACAACCACCGGATTTTCCTTAGTATTAACTGAATTCTCCGTAATTACTGTTTTTTTCTTTTCAAAAGCATTTTGGTTTATATACTTATATTCTGATATATCCTCTTGCTGATCAATGTCAGCAAATACTTCAGGATTCTGAGCTTTTACATCCATCTGGGGTTCATTGAATTCTTCTTTTCTTTCGCTGTTATAAACTGTATTATTTGATTCCTTAAAAAGAATTTCTTGAAACTTATTTATTGTTTTTTCTTTTATTTCATTATTATCTGATTTAATAAGATTATTATATGATTTAACAGAATCTATTTGTTTATTTTTTTCAGCATTTGAATTAAGAGGCTGTTTTATTGCATCTAAAGATTCAAATTTAAGCTGTTCGGTTTGATCCGGATAGTCAGGAAATTCATATAATTCTTTATCAGTAAAATTCCTCTGTTTATCAAACTTAATATCGTTTGGCTTGTCAAAGTGCAAAAGTGCATTTTTCACAGCAAAAAATACAGATTCATAAATAAGCTTGTTATCTGAAAATCTAACTTCTATTTTTGTTGGATGGACATTTACATCTACTATATTGGGCGAAATTTTCATATTCAATACACATGCCGGAAACTTTCCTGTCATGATATTATTTTTATATGACTCTTCAAGCGCTGCTGCACATGTGGGTGATTTAATATATCTGCCGTTTACAAAAAAGTTTTGAAACTTCCGATTGTTTTTAGCAAACAGCGGTTTTATGACATATCCGTTTATAATAATGTCATTATAATTATAGTCAACAGGTATCAGCGAATTTGCAAATTCACGTCCGAAAACGGAGTATATTCCTGAAAAAAGCTTTCCGTCACCGGCTGTTAGCAGTTCAGTTTTATTATCTTTAATAAATTTAAAAGATATATTAGGATGAGAAAGTGCTAATTTGCTTACATACATAGCCACATAATTGGCTTCTGTGGTGTCTTTTTTCAAAAACTTAAGTCTTGCAGGCACATTATAGAAAATATCTCTGACAATGAAGGTTGTGCCGTCCGGGCAGCCGGATTTTTCAAACAGCTTTTCTTCAGATCCTTCTATTATATAGTGAGTACCGTAATTTTCACTCTGCATTTTAGTTAAAACTTCTACTTTCGCTACAGCGCTTATTGAAGCAAGAGCTTCACCTCTAAAGCCAAGGGTTAAGATCTTATCAAGGTCATCTTTTTGAGATATCTTACTTGTGGCATGACGAAGAAAGGCTTTGGAAACATCATTTTCTGATATACCGCTGCCGTTATCAGTTACTCTTATATAGGTTCTTCCGCCGTTTTTTATTTCAACGGTTATAACATTTGCACCGGCATCAATAGAGTTTTCCAAAAGCTCTTTAATAACTGATGCGGGTCTGTCGATAACTTCTCCGGCGGCAATAAGTTCTGATACTTCTTTACTTAATAGGTTTATTTGTGCCATTTTTCATCCTCGACTATAAATCTACGTTTAAACATATCTAAGCAAATCTTTAACAAATTCTCTAAGCTCTGAATCGCTCATTTCATCAATATTTGTCCTTCTGAGTTTATCAGATACCAGTTGGCTGCTGATTTTATCGAATGATATTTGATCAGCAGCTGTTTGTTCTACAGCAATTTTAGCTTTCTTGTTATCAGCTTCCAGTTCTTCAAGTAAAGTCTTAGCTCTTGTTATAATTTTTGAAGGCAATCCTGCAAGCTTTGCTACCTCAATTCCATAGCTCTCATCAACTCCGCCGGGTACGATTTTTCTTAAAAACTTTATGCTGTCACCGCTTCGTGAAACTGCAACAGAAAAGTTTTTAACACCGGGAAGTTCGTTTTCAAGTTCAATAAGCTCATGATAATGAGTTGCGAATAAAGTTTTACAGCCCAAAGTCTTTGATGTAGATATATATTCTGAAACTGCTTTTGCAATGCTGATTCCATCAAAAGTAGAAGTACCTCTTCCAACTTCATCAAGTATCACAAGGCTGTTTCTAGTGGCATGTTTTACAATATCAGCAACCTCGCTCATTTCCACCATAAATGTAGACTGACCTGCTGTCAAATCGTCTGATGCACCGATTCTGGTGAAAATCTGATCTACCACTGATACCTTGGCATAATCCGCCGGAACGAAACAGCCGATCTGTGCCATTAAAGTAATTAACGCAACCTGACGCATATATGTAGATTTACCTGACATGTTAGGACCTGTTATCACAGACATTCGATTGCTTGTTAAATCAAGATATGTATCATTAGGGACAAACATTTCATCTTTTTGCATTATTTCAACGACAGGATGACGTCCGTTTTTAATATCTATTATGCCATCAATAGCAATTTCAGGCTTGGAATAATTATTCTTAATAGAGGCGGTTGCATATGAACATAATACATCTATTGCAGCAACTGATGCAGCAGTCTCTTGTACCAGTCTTAATTGAGTTCCGATAAAATCACGAAGTTCAATGAAAATATCAGATTCAAGTCTTATGATTTTTTCGCTTGCACCTAAAATTGTGTTTTCGGCAATCTTTAATTCATCGGTTATAAATCTTTCACAATTAGCAAGTGTTTGTTTTCTGATATATGTATCGGGAATTAAATCATAGTATGATTTTGTTACTTCAATATAATAGCCAAAGACTCTGTTATATCCGATTTTCAGATTTTTGATACCTGTTTTCTCACGTTCACGTTGTTCAATATCGTCGATGATGCCTTTTCCGCCTGAAATGATATTTCTCAGGTCATCAAGCTGTTCATTAAAGCCGTCTTTAATAACTCCGCCGTCTTTTACATTAGCAGGCGGTTCGTCTACTATTGCATTTTCAATTAGATTTGACACAGCTTCAAGTGTAGAAATCTTACCGTTAAGTGAAATTATAAGCTTTGATGAGAAATTATTTAAAACCGATTTGATTTCAGGTAATTTCAATGCAGTTAGTGATAATGACTTTAAATCTCTCGGTGTTGCCGTTTTGTACATAACTCTTGTCATAAGACGCTCAAGGTCATATACGCCTGACATAGTTTCAGTAAGCTCACCTAATTCTACAGGCGAATTTACCAGTTGTTCAACTGCATTAAGTCTGTCAATTATTTTTGATGGATTAATAAGAGGCTGTTCAAGATAAGATTTGAGCATACGTTTACCCATTGAAGTTTTGGTATGGTCAAGCACCCACAGAAGCGAACCTTTTTTATCCTTGCTTCTGAGTGTTTCAGTAAGCTCCAGATTACGTCTTGCTGTAAAACCAATGGTCATAATAGGGTCGCTGTCATGTCTGATAATATTAGAAAATCTTCCGACTAAAGCTTTTTGGGTATCATGTATATATCCGAAAAGTCCGCATACGGCGAAAGCTGCAACCGAATTATCTTTAATATTAAGTGATTCAAGACTATTAACAGAGAACTGTTTTAATACGTCTTCTGTATGTATCAGAGGTGAAAATCTGTTTTCATCAAGAAGCTGTACTGAAGTTTTCAGTTTCTCTCTTATAAAAGCACCTATTTCCTTTTTAGAAAGAAAAGCATCATTAATCAGTATTTCAACAGGAGAAAATCTTGATAATTCATTAATTGCATTGTTAGACATCTCTTTGCCTGAAAACTCAAACAAATGCACCTCTCCGGTAGATATATCAGCAAGGCACAAAGCGCTCTCCTTTGTTTGCACGTAAAAAGAACAGATGTAATTGTTTGAAGTTTCATCAAGCATACTGCTTTCAATAAGAGTACCGGGAGTTACAACTCTAATGACATCTCTTGGTACTATACCCTTACAGGTTGAAGGGTCAGCAGTCTGCTCACATATCGCAACCATATATCCTTTATCAATTAATTTCTTCAAATATAAATCACAGGCATGATAAGGAACGCCGCACATCGGCGCACGTTCCTCAAGTCCGCAATCTCTGCCTGTTAGAGTGAGTTCGAGTTCACGAGATGCAGTTACGGCATCATCAAAGAACATTTCATAAAAGTCACCTAATCTATAAAACAGAATATGATTTTTATACTTCATTTTAATTTCAAAATATTGTTTCATCATTGGTGAAACCTTGGAAATATCCACATCTTTCAAAAGCATGAACTTTCACTCCTCTCATAAAATATTCAGGTTTTAGTGACATCCACCGCAAGTTGAACAAGAACCGCCGCAGTTATGTGGTGGCTCTTCAGGGCAAGTCATTGGGTCTTCACCGTTTGCTGCCATAGAAATAATATAATTTACAGACTGAAGGAGCGCGTCAAGCTCTTCTTTTGCGTCGTTATATGCTTTCATAGACGGCATTTCCATGATTTCGTCATAAAGAGCTTTGATCTCATTATCAAGTGATGTCATTTTATCAGAGTCCTTATCAGGCTTGGACATTTCCTGATTGAGCTGCATTCTGAGCATATTAAACTCACCAATTTTATTCTGCATCTCAGTGTCATTATCGCTTTTCTTTGAAGCTTCACTGAATTTTGCATATCTTTCATCTTCCTGAAGAGCTTTTCCTAAAGCTCTTGCACTTTCAATTACTGTCATTGTTATTAACTCCTTTATTATTTATTTCAAACAAGTTCACCTTCCAAAGCCCAGTTCATCGCTTTGGTTATACGAACTTGTGTGAATTCACCAATTAAATCTTTACTTCCTTTAAACTCTACAATAATATTTTCGTCATTTTTTCCTGTAAGATACTCGCTTCCTTTTCTTCCCTCTCCTTCAACAAGAACTGTACAGGTTTTACCCACAAACCTTGAGAGCCATTCAGAGGTGATCTCACGCTGTTCAAGCAACAGCTCCCTAAGCCAAAGACCCTTTTGTTTATCAGAAACATTGTCCTCAAATTCAGCAGCCTTTGTTCCTGAACGTCTGGAATACACGAACGAATAAATATTATCATATTTAACTTTTTTTATTACACTTTTAGTCATGCAGAATTCATCATAAGTTTCACCCGGAAAACCAACAATTAAATCAGTTGTAAACGAAAACTCAGGAGATTTATTTCTTGCATATTCAATAGTTTTCATATAATCAGAAACTGTATATTTGCGGTTCATAGCTTGCAATATTCTATCGCTTCCCGCTTGTATTGGCAAATGAAGATGCTTGCAAACCTTATTGCATTCCAAAATAGCATCAATAAGTTCATAAGATGCGTCTTTAGGATGTGAGCTCATAAATCTTATACGAAAGTTTCCTTCAATGTCATTAATTCTTCTCAGCAAATCAGGAAAGCCATAGCTATAAGAATTTACATTCTGCCCCAATAAGGTTATTTCTTTATATCCTTGTTTTACAAGCTGTTTTACTTCTTCAATAACTGATTCGGGATTTCTGCTTCTTTCACGTCCTCTGACATAAGGCACAATGCAATATGTACAGAAATTATTGCAGCCATACATTATAGGTACAAAAGCCCTGATTTTATCATCCCGAAGCTGTAGAAAATCCTCGTCTATATCAATATGATTTTCAGCAATATTAAATACTCTTTTGCGTTTGTCTATTACATCCCAAAGCATTCCATACAAATCGTTGTACGCAAATGTACCAAACACCAAATCAACCTGTTTATAGGTTTCTTTAATCCGGTCAGAAATATGCTGTTGCTGTGCCATACATCCGCACAAGCCAATAATCAAATCAGGATTCTGTTCTTTAATATGCTTTAAATCACCAATAGTACCGAAAACCTTGTCCTCTGCATTTTCTCTCACAGCACAAGTGTTATATATAATCAACTGAGCAGAATCCAAAGAATCAGTAAAGCCATATCCGACTTTAAAAAGCATGCCCTTTATTTTCTCTCCGTCGCTAACATTTTGCTGACAACCGAAAGATTTTAAATATACTAAGGGTTGACCGCCGTTTTCAGCAGTATACTTCATATTGTATTCCAAAAGCCGCTGAGAGGCATATCGGTTATCGTAACTCATAGACAAATTCTCCACTTATTTTTATAAGACTATACATATTAAATTATATACCTATTTATCGATTTTGTCAATGCTCAATACTTACTCTTCTACATATTATTTTCAAATGCAAAATAAAAGCTGCATATGAGAAAGTCTCAAATGCAGCGTCAAATATTTATTTATGCTTTTCAACATCTAAAGTAAAAATAAACAATATCCAAATAATAAGAGAAATAACAAGTCCGATTAATAATATGATATGGTCAATAAAATAGCTGTAAATTCTTTGAAACGTTGATATATCCCAAAAGAATTCAAAAGCAACCAAAACAGAAATCATAGCGGAAATTAAGACAGCACCGGCAGATAAATCTTTTGCTTTTTTTGCTAAAGGGTGATAATCAGGCGAACATAAATCAACAACAGCTTCTATAGCAGTGTTGATTATTTCAAGAGAAATAACAGATCCTATTGTTAAAAATATAATAGCTTTTTCACTGGCTGACAAATCATAAAACTGCATAAATATTAAAACATAAAAAGCAGCACACATATGAATTCGCATATTACGTTCATATAATATTGATGATGTAACTCCTTTAAAAGCATATTTAAAACTTTTAAAAAAGCGTCGTATCTTATTTATTATATTCATGTTCATCTATAACAAAAGTTACATCACGAGATATACCTAAAGTGTTTAAAATATCTTCTTCTTTTTCCCTCATTAATCTTTCTTGAAGCTTTCCTTGTTCGTGATCATATCCAAAAAGATGAAGCATTGAATGCACTGTCAAAAATCCAATTTCACGTTCTAAAGAATGGCCGTAAATCTCAGCTTGTTTATATGCTGTTTCAATAGAAATTACTATATCGCCTAAAAGAGAAGCTCCTGTTTCATTATTGATATCATATTCTCCGTTTTCACCCAACGGAAAAGATAAAACATCAGTTGGTCTGTCAATATTGCGATATTCAAGATTTAATTCGTGAATTCTTTTATCATTCACAAAAGAAACGCTTACTTCAAAATCTTTTTCAAATTTTTCAGTGACCGCTACAGCATGACAGCATCTTCTTATTAAAAGTCTGATGCCTACAGGAATCTTAATTTCTGTTTGATCATTAGTGATTAAAACTTTAGCCTTTCCCATAATTATTTATACTTCCCTTCTCGTGATATTTTTCATATGCACGAATAATGTCTTGAACAAGTTTATGTCTCACAACATCTTTTTCAGAAAATTTGATTATTGATATATCATCTATATTCTTTAATATTTTCATTGCTTGTATAAGTCCGGATTTCCTTGTATCAGGCAAATCTATCTGTGTTATATCACCGGTTATAACGATTTTAGAGTTAAATCCAAGTCTTGTTAAAAACATTTTCATTTGCTCGTGCGTAGTATTTTGTGCCTCATCAAGAATTATAAAAGAGTCATCCAGCGTTCTTCCTCTCATATAAGCAAGCGGAGCGACTTCTATACAGCCTCTTTCCTGTTGCTTTGCAAATGTTTCAGGTCCTAACATATCAAATAAAGCGTCATAGAGCGGTCTTAAATAAGGATCAACTTTATTTTGCAAATCTCCGGGGAGAAATCCGAGCTTTTCACCTGCTTCAACGGCAGGTCGTGTAAGAATGATTTTATTGATTTCATGCGCTCTGAAGGCTTTTACTGCCATAGCAACGGAAAGATAGGTTTTTCCTGTTCCCGCAGGTCCAACTCCGAGCACAATAGTTTTATTGCGGATGGCGTCAACATATTTTTTCTGTCCAAGTGTTTTAGGTTTAACGATTTTACCGCTCATAGTGACGCAAATTCCATCGTCACTAAGCTTTTGAAGTTCATTTTGTGTTCCCTCTTTAACAAGAGAAAACACATATCTTATATTTTGTTCATTTATATTTTCCCCTTTATTTGCGAGAGAAATAAGAGCGTCAACAGCTTTAGATGCATAATAGACATTTTCTTCATCGCCTGTGATTTTTATGTCTCCTCCCCTGCTGAGGATAACAACATTATACTCTTTTTGTATAAGATTAACATTTTCATCATAGTTGCCGAAGAGATTAAGAATAAGCTCCATTCTATCAACATTCAAGGTTTTCTCTACCATTCATTACAACATCCTATTCCAAGTTATTATAATTAGTATATCACAAAAAGCAAGAAAATGCAACGCAGTTTTGTTACTTTTACTAAAAGTTTTTATTTTTCTATAAAAAATTCGTTTTCTTCACCTACATTGCCATAAAGCGTAAAAACAGCTGTTAATTCTATCCCTTCGTCAGTAATCTTCTTCTGGATATCTTCATTTTTTATTTCATAATCTGAAAAAAAGTTGTTTTTATATTTTTCTAATTTTTCATATGCAAGTTCTTCTGCCTCATTTTCTGTAAGAATTATATCTTCAAACTCATATTCATTTAAGCTTACTTTTTTTATACCTATCGGAAAATCAAAACCGAACACTGAAAAATTATCATAATCTGTGTCATATTCAAATTCACCTTCAGGAAATGAAATAAACATTGGAATATCAATATCAAACAATTTAAAATATCTTCGGTTTATAGTTTTATCTGAAACGGTCTTTTGGGTATCCTTAAAAGGCTGAAATATATTAATCGTTTCTTCAAAGGTGCCGTAAATATTTGCTAAGGCTCTGACATATTTAGTGTGAGTGTCCTTAACCTCTTTTCCGTCTTCATATCTTACCTTTTCATTTACCACTACTCCGCTGACTAAAGTTTCACCCTTTAAAACTGCGCTTCCAACAGTTGTTTCTAATTGTCCGTCAAACACTTCTACTTTGTCAATTACCGCATCTCTTCTTGCAATAAGATTTGAAGGAAGGCGACTGCTCTGTATTTTAGGCTTTGGAATATTCTCAACTATATCAATAGTCAAGGTTGAGCCGCTGATGGAGATCCCTGCCCATGAAATGCCTTCAACTTTTTGTTTTAATTCTCTTTCAAGAAAGACACAATTAAGATTTGGTATGTAGCTTCCCGTGCCGGCATCATTTTCCTTTAAAACTGCAAGTATATCTTTTTTTACTGTATCATCATCACAAAGTATTTTGATTCTGAATACAAAATTTGATAATATGATACATAAGACTATTATCAGAGCAAGTCCTGAAATTACACCTATGTGTTTTTTAAAACGTGATAATAATGTAAAAAAACCTTTTTCGTTTTTTACTTCATAGTCTAAATTAAGCTTGTCACATATTAATTTAATATTCTCTGTATATTCTACAGAAATTTTAAATGTCAAAACACCTTTTGATTCTTTTAAATTAACACAAGGCAGTTTTTGTTCTATTATCTGATTATAAAACCTGATATAATTGTCACCGATTACCGAGAATTGCACATATCCAAATATCATTTTTTTATCTCCCTTTTGCTTCTTGCAGATAAATTAATACTTTCAATTACCCCTCTCACTTCAACGCATTCGGTGCAGTAATTATTTAAAAATAAATCCTTGCCCCATATTTCTATTTCAAAGCTTCCTGTTAATATTCTTGCAAGAACCTCGTTGCATTCCAATATTTGCTTGCAGTTTTCTATAACAGCTGATTTATTATCAAGAATTGTAATATGAGAATTAAGACTCATAAATTCTTTTGTTTTTTCAGCAAAACTTAATTTAGATTCAGATTTACTCATCGTCATTTCCTCCATCTTTTGTTTATATATTATATTATCGAATTTAAAAACATATACTTAAAACATGATTTGGAGGTATATATGAGAATGAGAAAAGCACTTAAAGAATTAATATCCTATATTGCAGCAGGATTGACAGTCTGGCTGTGTATTTTAATTATATCATCAGGAAGCAATGTACTTGATGCAATTACTAAAGCTATAGAAAGATGCCTTAATGTTATAATTCCCTCACTCTTTTCATTTATGGCCATATCAGGCATTATAATTAATACTAAAATCTATAAATACATTTCAAAACCCTTTTATCCGATAACAAAATATATATTAAAAATGCCTAATAATTTATTTTTTGTTTTCCTGTTAGGCAACATTTCAGGTTATCCAATCGGAGCAAAGCTTCTGCTTCAATTATTAAAGGAAAATATAATAGATAAGAAAACTGCCGAAATTATGAGCTGCTTTTGCTATGGTGGGGGACCCGCATTCTTTATAGGAGTTATCGGATTAACTGTCTATAATAATGCAAATATCGGTATGTTAATTTTTTTGTCGGTTGCTGTTGCAAATTTTATAATTGCCGCTGTTATGTGCAGAATATTCAAACCCAAATGCATAGAAATAAAAGAAAAAATAAAATTTAATTCCGATATCATCATTCAAGCCGTTTTGTCAACAGGTAAAGCATTATTTATTATATGCATTACTATTCTGTTTTTTTCTGTGCTTATGTCGCTGCTTGATTCTGAAGGCGTGTTTAATTTATTGAAAAACATGGGTTTGTCAGAAAACATATGCACAATAATAAAATCAATATTTGAAATATCAAATGTTTCCGATATTACGTCAAATTCCACAAGGTATATCCCATTGATTGCCGGAATATGCTCTTTTGGCGGTATTTGTGTTCTGATGCAGATAAAGTCTATTATCGGAAATGAGTATTCGCTGAAGCTGTTTTTAATATCAAGAATAATAGGAGCCGGATTATCAATCATCATATGTCAAGTGATTATAAAATTGTTTTATAATGAATTTATTGCAGCAGTTTCAGAAAAGACAGTAATAACATTTGCGCCCAATAATTTTGTTTCATCAATTTGTCTTATTTCAATGATATTTATAATATCATTAAGAGAAAAAAGCTTTTTTAACAGAAAAAAGCTGTCTTCAAATAAAATGAAGACAGCTAATAATTAATCTAATATTTAAATACTATCAAGTTTTTTGCTGATGATTTCTTTCATCATTCCAGGATTTGCTTTTCCTTTTGAAGCCTTCATGCACTGTCCCACAAGAAATCCCAATGCATTTGTTTTTCCGTTTTTAAAGTCAGTAACCGATTTTTCGTTTGCCGTCAAGACTTCATCTGCAAGCTTTTCAAGAAAAGCACTGTCAGAAACCTGAGCAAGCCCCAGTTCGTCCACAAGCTTCTTGACATCTTTATCCTCTTCAAGAATAACTGCAAAAATCTTCTTTCCACCTGCGTTTGATATAGTTTTGCTCTCAATGAGTCCAACAAGCTCAGTAAGGTTATCCGCATTAATTTTTGTATCTGACAACTTCTTGCCTGTTTCGTTCATATACTTAACTAAATCACCTAAAATCCAAACAGAATAGGATTTTGCCGGATATTTGTTTTTAGCAAGACAAGAATCAAAGAGTGCAGCTAATTCAACAGATTCTGCAATAAATGTTGCTTCTTTCTGAGGCAAATTCCAATCCTTAACGTATCTCAGAATTTTTGCGTTTGGCAATTCAGGAATCTCTGACTTAAGCTTATCTACTCTTTCTTGATCAACTACTATTGTAAGTAAATCAGGCTCAGGAAAATATCTGTAATCCTGTGCGTCTTCTTTAGAACGCATTGATACACTGACTCCCTTTACATCATCCCAACGTCTTGTTTCCTGTTCAATAGTTCCGCCGTTTTCAAGAATTTCGATCTGTCGGTTAACTTCATAGTCAATGCCTCTTACAGCTGCTGAAAAACTATTAACATTTTTCATTTCAGAACGAGTTCCCATAGGTTCACCCGGTTTATGAACAGATACGTTAACATCGCATCTAATTGAACCCTCCTGCATCTTACAGTCACAGATGTCAAGATACTGCAATATAGATTTTAGAGTCTCAAGATATGCTTTTGCTTCAGCCGAGCTTCTCATATCGGGTTCAGACACAATTTCAATCAGCGGTACACCGCATCTATTCAAGTCAACCAAAGAGCAGCCGTCAAATTTATCAGAATGCAGAAGTTTTCCTGCATCTTCTTCTATGTGGATTCGGGTAATACCAATTCTTCTTTCTTCCCCGTCAACCATAACATCAACATAGCCGTTTTCACACAAAGGCACTTCCGCTTGTGATATCTGATATGCTTTAGGCAGGTCAGGATAAAAATAATTTTTTCTATCCTGTTTGCATACACGATTGATATTACAATTTAATGCGTGACCCATTTTAATTGCATAATCAACAACAGTCTCGTTAAGTGTTGGCAAAGCCCCCGGCATTCCCATGCATATAGGACACACCTGTGAATTAACTTCAAGTCCGAACTGGTTTTTACAGTTACAATATATTTTAGAATCGGTATTTAGTTCAGCATGAGTTTCAAGACCTATTACAACTTCATAGCCTTTTACCATAATAACAATCTCCTTTCATTAAAGCTTCGGTATTTTAAAGCCATCTGAAATTTTTTCATATGCAAAAGCTGTATTAAGAAGCTTTTGTTCAGAAAACTTATTTCCTATAAGCTGAAGTCCTATTGGAAGATTGCTGCTGTCAGTTCCGCATGGAACTGATATTGCAGGAAGACCTGCTATATTAACAGTAACTGTACAAATGTCAGTTGCGTACATCTTTAACGGATCTTTGATATTTTCACCGATTTTAAATGCTGTTGTCGGAACAGTAGGAGCAGCAATCAAATCAATATCACTGAAAGCATTGTTAAATTCTTCAGAAATACGTCTTTGCAATAGCTTTGCTTTTCCGTAATAAGCATCGTAGAAACCTGAGCTTAAAACAAATGTACCAAGCATTATACGTCTTTTAACTTCGTCGCCAAATCCTTCAGAACGAGTTTTTTCATACATATCAATAAGACTGTCGTAATTTTCAGCACGATAACCATATCTTACACCGTCAAATCGTGCAAGGTTTGATGAAGCCTCAGCTGATGATATAATATAATAAGCCGACAGCGCATAATCAGTTGAAGGTAGGGTAATATCCTTAATTACTGCACCCTGCTTTTCTAATTCTTTTACTGCCTTGAGAACAGAGTCTTTTACTTCGTTATCAATTCCCTCACCAAAATATTCTTTTGGAACACCGATTTTAAGACCTTTTACATCTGTAGTAAGATTTGCGGTTAAATCTGTATAATCTTTATTTGCTGATGTAGCGTCCATTTTGTCATGACCGTTTATCACAGACTGAACCATAGCAACATCTTTGACACATTTTCCGATCGGACCAATTTGGTCAAGTGAAGATGCAAAAGCTACAAGACCGAAACGTGATACAGCACCATATGTAGGTTTTAATCCTACCACACCGCAATAAGAAGCCGGCTGTCTGATTGATCCACCGGTATCAGAACCCAAGGATACAACAGCCTCACAAGCGGCAACAGCAGCAGCCGAACCGCCTGAGGAACCGCCCGGAATTCTATCTAAAGCATGAGGATTGCAGGTAGGCTTGAAATAAGATGTTTCAGTCGATGAACCCATTGCGAATTCGTCCATGTTAAGCTTTCCGGTAATTACAGCGCCTGCATCATTAAGCTTATTAATAACCGTAGCATTAAATGGGGGTACATAATTACCAAGCATTTTAGATGAGCAGGTTGTTTTAAGTCCTTTTGTAGAAATATTGTCTTTAATTCCGATTGGAATACCTGCAATATCTGACAGTTGCTCCCCGTCTGCTCTTTTTCTGTCAATTTCCTGTGCTTTTTTTAGAGCTTCTTCCTCATTCAATGTGACATAGGCATTTACTTTATCATCTACAGCCTTAATGCGGCTGAATACAGACTGAGTAAGCTCAACAGAACTTATCTCTTTATTTTTAAGCATATCCGAAAGTTCATATGCGTTTCTTTCAAACAATTCCAATATCAACACTCCTTATTCTACAGTTTTAGGTACAACAAGACAGCCTGCTTTTACCTGCGGAGCATTAGCCATAAGCTCCTGTCTTGAATATTTGTCTGTTACAGCTTCATCTTTTCTCAAAATCATCGCATTGCTCTCATCCAAAGCCATTTTTTCATCAATATCCGGCAGCTTTTCCACCATATTAACAATATTCTGCATTTGAGTTTCAAATTCCTCAAGCTTATCGTCTTCAATTTTAAGACGTGAAAGCTTAGCAATATGTTTAATATCAATGTTCATATTTCTTCCTCCTATTTTGTCATATCAAGAAATTCTTGTTCACTTATTATTTTAATTCCTAAATCCTGCGCTTTTGTCAGTTTGCTTCCGGCTTCTTCTCCTGCAAGAACAAAATCTGTTTTCTTTGAAACAGAACCGCTTGCTTTTCCGCCGAATTTCTCAATAATAACTTTAGCTTCATTTCTTTTTAATGTAGGCAAAGTTCCTGTTAACACAAATGTTTTTCCCTCAAAACGGTTATCTAGCTGAATTTTTTCATAGTGTGTATTAACTCCGTAAGCTTTAAGCCGTTTTATGAGATTTACCATATGCGGTTCGGATAATTCCTTTACAACACTGTCAGCCATTATGTTTCCAAAGCCTTCAATCTGTGCTATTTCTTCAGATGATGCTGACATGATATTATCCAAATCACCAAATTTATCACATAATAATTTGGCAGAAGCTTGTCCTATATTTCTTATACCTAATCCGAAGACAAGTTTATCAAGACTGTTATTCTTTGATTTATTTATTGCATTTATAAGATTATTGGCTGATTTCTCTTTAAAATTTTCAAGTTCTATTAGCTGTTCAGCTTTAAGCTCATATAAATCAGCTACGGATTCTATAAGATGATTTTGCAAAAGAGTATCTACTATTGCAGGGCCTAATCCATCTATATCCATAGCACCCTTCGACGCAAAATGTACTATGCTTCTGAATATCTGTGCAGGACAATCCACATTAGGACATCTTATAGCGGCTTCATCATCCGTACGAATCACTTCTGTTCCGCAAACCGGACATTTATCAGGAAGTTTAAATATCCCATTACCCTGCTTTTTCGCAACATTAAGCACTTCAGGAATAATATCTCCTGCTTTTCTCACAGTTATTATGTCGCCAACAGATATATTTTTTTCTTGAATGAAATCCTGATTGTGAAGCGTAGCTCGGGAAACACTCGTACCTGCGAGCAGAATAGGTTCAAATACAGCTACTGGAGTGATTGAACCGGTTCTTCCAACATTTAATTCAATATCCAAAAGCTTTGTTTGCTTTTCCTCCGGCGGAAATTTATAAGCTACTGCCCATTTGGGAGTTTTAGCAGTTGCTCCAAGTAAATCACGCTGTGAAAAGCTGTCTACTTTAATTACTACACCATCAATATCAAATGGCAGATCAAAACGTTTTTGACCTATTTGCTTAATATGATTTATTATTTCATCACTTGTAGAAAGCTTTTTATATTCAGGAACCGTTTTAAAGCCGAGGGATTTGATATAATCAAGAGATTCTTTATGAGAATCAAGTGTTTTTCCTTCAATCTGCTGTATATTAAAACAGAAGATATCAAGCTTACGTTTTGCAGTTATTTTTGAATCCTTTTGCCTTAATGAACCGGCAGCCGCATTTCGTGGATTCTTAAAAGGCTGTTCATCATTGTCTTCCTGTTCCTTTACAAGCTGAAGAAAAACATTTCTCGGCATATAAACCTCGCCCCTTACTTCAAGAAGCGGCAGCTTTTCTGAAATGCTCATAGGTATAGATTTTACAGTTTTAAGATTTGAAGTAACATTCTCACCGACAAAACCATCACCTCTTGTAGAACCAATTACAAACTCTCCGTTTTGATATTCAAGTGAAACTGAAAGACCGTCAATTTTTGGTTCTACAACAAACTCAGGATCAACAACAGACTGCCTGACTGTATTAACAAAATGTTCAACCTGTTCAAAAGAAAAAACATCTTGAATTGAGCCCATCTGAACTTTATGATTTACTTTTTCAAACAAGGAAACGGCTTCTCCTCCCACACGCTGTGTAGGAGAATCCTTTCTAATAAATTCAGGATATTCTTCTTCAAGCTGTTTCAATTCCTGCTGTAGCTTATCATATTCATAGTCTGAAATTTCGTTTCTGTTTTCAACATAATAAAGCCTGCTGTGATAATTAAGCAATTCAACTAATTCATTTATTCTAAGCTGTGCATTATTTCTTGATTCCATAAAACACCATTCCAAATTCCAATAATGTAGTTATTATACCACAAACAACTTTAAAATACAAGAGATTTAACTAAGTTTTAATCTCTTCGCCGTGAAACATATATACTGACAGCAATAAAATTATATTGACTAAAATTAAAAACTTTGATATAATTTTTTAGGGAGCTGATTCTGTGGATAATAAAAGGTTTAAAGAAATTTGCAATGAAATTATTAATAATAACCGTATGATAAACGGAATCGGCACACTTAAAGAAAAAACTCTTCACGCTGTTTTAAAAACCTATTTTGAACCTCATCAAGACAATCAGGAAATCAAGTTAGGTAAATATATTGCAGACATAGTAAATGAAAAAGGAGTTATTGAAATACAAACGCAGAATTTCAATGCATTAAGAAACAAGCTTGAAAATTTTTTGGAATTTTGTAATGTCACAGTGGTTTATCCTATTGCAAAAACTAAATATCTGTCTTGGATCGATATGAAAACAGGCGAAACAAGTAAAAGACGCAAGTCACCTAAAAAAGGAAGCATCTATGATTGTATCAGAGAGCTTTATAAAATCAAATATACATTAGATAATCCAAGCATGAATATTTGTCTCGTTATGCTTGAGATAGAAGAGTTGCGATATCTAAATGGATGGTCTGACGACAAAAAGAAGGGCTCAACAAGATGTGACCGTATTCCCACTGATATTCTTGATGAAATCTATTTATCGGATATTCAGGATTATTCAATTTTTATTCCCAAAAATCTGCCTGAAAGCTTTACATCAAAAGACTTTGCCGAATGTTCAGGAATTAAAATAAAAACAGCACAAACCGCTCTGAATATTTTATGCTATTTGGGAGTTGTAATTAAGACAGGAAAAATTAAAAATAATATTATTTATAATAAGAATTATGTTTAATACTATACTGAAGGGAAAGATGAAATGAAAATCAAGAGAAAATTATCAGCAGTTATTCTGATTTTTACAGTACTTATATTAAATTGTTCCATAGGTGTTAGTGCTTTTGAATTTACCCCTATCTCCGGAATCGATGAAAACGGCAAAGGAATACCGTTAAAGTTTTATTCAGAATCAGTTTATATGATGAATCTTGATACAGGTGAAACTTTATTGAATATTGACGGTGAAAAAGCAAGAGTTCCGGCTTCACTCACTAAAATAATGACCGCTGTCGTTTTACTGGATCAATTCAAAACCTCTCCTGAAAAACTAAAAACTACATATGTATCATGCGGTTCAGAGGCCTTTGATGAATTATATGGAACAGGTGCGTCAACGGCTGATATCCAGCCGAATGAAAAGGTAAATTATTATGATTTGCTTGCGGCGCTTTTAATTCCCTCCTCCTGTGAAGCGGCTAATATAATTGCTATTAATGTCGGCGGATCAATAAATAAATTCTGCGATATGATGAACGCTAAGGCGGAAGAGCTCGGAATGACCGAAACGCATTTTTCCAATGCTCATGGCTTGTTTGCAAATAAAAACTATACAAGCTGTAAAGATATGTCGGTTCTTTGTAAGTATGCCTTAGATAATTATCCTGAATTCAAAGAAATTGTTTCTATGCCTGATTATCAGATGGAGCCTACTAATTACCATTCAGAAGGAACATCAATTATTAATACAAACTATATGCTGTCATCAGCTTCGGATTATTATTATTCAAGCGTTAAGGGAATAAAAACAGGTACCCTTGACGAAGCCGGAAGGTGCCTTGCATCTTATGCATCTTATGACGGATATAACTATCTTATTGTAAGCATGGGTGCCCCTATTGACAAACGTGAAGAGGATATAAAAATAGGAGAAAAAAATCCTGATTCGGTTTTTGCAGATGATGTGGTATATTACAACTTGTTAGATCATATTTCACTATATAAATGGGCTTTCAATAATTTGGCAATGACAGACTTTGTGAATACAAGCAGCGAAGTTCAGGAAGCAGCTGTTGAATTCGGAAAAGGTACAGATTATGTAACTTTAAAACCTGCTGAAGGTTATTCCCGTCTTTGGCCGATAGATATTCCCACTAATGATGTTAAAAGAGAAATTACTATCAGCAAAAACATTATTGCCCCTATAGAAAAAGGCGATGTACTTGGAAAGATGGCGCTTGTGTATAACGGTGAGACATTAGGAACAATTGATTTGGTTGCTACCGGCGCTGTAGAATGCGACGAGTTTTCAGCAAAGCTTCATGTAGCGGCTTCATTTTTCCATTCAAAGGCTTTTATGCTGGCATTGGTGATAATAATATTGATCATTGTTATCTATACTTCTATATATGCAGTCAGAACTCATATGAAATATATAAAAAAATAAAATAAACGGATATTTCTGATTTAAATGAAATATCCGTTATTTTTATTATAAATGTTTACTTATTTATTTTTCAATAGCTTCATTTGCCTCTTCAATAGAAGGTATTTTTATTTCTGACAATTCTTCGGGCGTAAGAGGTATATGCTTTTCTCTTTCAAATCCCAGCAGCTTTTTATGATCTCCTTTATAATAAACCGTAGATAAAGGAAGCTTTTTCTTCTTCAGTTTATTCTCTGTATTTCCTCTTGTCAAACTGTAAATAAGTGCAAAAGCCGGAACAGATACAAGCATGCCTATAAAGCCGAATAATCCTCCGCCGATAAATAATGATATCATTACCCATATAGCAGGCAGCCCGGTTGAATCACCAAGAATTTTAGGTCCGAGAATATTTCCGTCAAATTGCTGAATAAGAAAAATTATAATTAAAAACCAGATAACTTTTCTTGGTTCAACAAGCAAAATCAGAAAAGCCGACGGTATTGCTCCGATAAAAGGTCCGAAAAATGGTATTATATTTGTTACTCCCACAATAACGCTTATAAGTATGTTGTAAGGAATATTGACTATTGTAAGAACAATAAAGCATATAAAACCAATTATAATGGAATCGACTATTTTTCCCGTTAAAAAACCTGAGAAAACTTTGTTTGCCTGATTGCCGAATCTGAATATTTTTCCGCAGGTGGATTTCTTTAAGTTTGCAAACATGATTTTCTTTAACTGTGCAATTAATGTCTCTTTGCTGTAAAGCAGATATATAGATAAAATAAAGCCAAGAACAAAGTTTTTTATCAGATTTACAAAGCTAAGCGCACCCGAAAGAATATTTTCAAGCATTGGCTGCAATTTTCCTAAATCAGTTCCGAATTCCACTAACTTTTCAGAAATAACAGTTCCGATTTTAGGATAATTAGCGAATAATTTATTGATCCATTCCTGACTTTTATCAACAATTCCGGAAAAGTTGTTGATGATATCATTTATACTGTTTATTATTTCCGGTACTACAATTGAGATTATTCCGCCAACTATTCCAAGAAAAATCAAGGAACTGAATGTAACTGATAAAGATCTGAGCCATTTTCTTTTTCCGGCTTTCTTCGGTTTTTTTATAATCTTTTTATTGACAACATGCTCAAAGGTAACCATAATGGGATTAACAAGAAAAGCAATGACAAATCCCCAGATAACCGGTAGCAAAACAGTGAAAATTGCTGAAAGAATATTTAATATAGTTTGAAATTTAAAAATTGCCACAACCAGCAGTAAATTCACAGCAATAACCAAAACAGCATAAAGTGCAATTGTATTATATTTTTTGTTGGTATGAAACTTCATAACCCGCTCCTTTCTATAAATTCTATCGCTTAAATTTATTATACACCATAAAAAATAATATTGCAACATAATAAAAAGTAATAATTTTTTATATGCAAAGTTTACAATTTATTAATAATGTCGTATTGACAATTATTTGGTTTTAGAATATAATGTTATTAACTTAATATGTGAAATCCGCTGAGCAAAAGTAAGTAACTTTTTTGGATTGTTTCAGAGAGCCGATGTCTGGTGCGAATCGGTACATGAAAAATGAGTGAATGGATTTGTGAGGAGCAATGTGAAAATTCTTTTGAATTAGTATCATTCGCCGTGTTTCCTACGTTAGTGTGACAGGATATTGATTTTCTTTTTATGAAATGCGTATCTGTGAGCCGATGAAATTCATCGGAAATTTGGGTGGCACCACGGTGGTTCTATCGTCCCATAGCTTAAAGCTATAGTGATGATGGGACTTTTTTTATTGCCATTTAAACCGTATATAATTTTAAGGAGGTAAAAGCAATGCTGTATCCATCAATTGAACAAGTAAGAGATTTATTAAAAGAATATAAAACGGTTCCTACCTTTTATGAGCTTTTAGTTGATTCTTACACCCCTATTCAGCTATTTAACTGTCTGCATGAAGCTTATGAAAACTGTTTTATTCTTGAATCTGTAGATAACAAAGATCAATGGGGCAGATATTCTTATGTTGGTATTAATCCCCGTGCTGAAATTACATTAAAAAACCACATCGCTTCAGTAACATATCGAGGATGTGAAACAAAAGAAATTCAAGTTGATAATCCAATTGAGTTTTTCTCTGAGATAATTGAAGCACACAAAGCTCCTAAATTTAATAATCGTCCTAAATTAACAGGCGGTCTCATTGGTTATTTTGCTTATGATATGATCAGATATTTTGAAAAGACGCTTGTCAATCCACCTCAAGATGATTTAGAAATGCCGGATGCAAGCTTGCATTTGTTTGAAGAGCTTGTAGCATACGATCACTTGAGCAACAAAGCCGTTATTATATTAAATATTAATGCTGATGATAATCTTGAAGAGAAATATGTCGAATGTGAAAAAAGAAAAGATGAAATAATTGAAATACTGAGAAATTATTCTCCAAAGCCAAAAAAGCATTATGAATTAAATAAAGAGATAACAGTGAAATCAAATATTACTAAAGAACATTATCTTAAAAATGTAGAAACAGCTAAGGAATATATCAAAGAGGGCGATATTTTTCAAATCGTTCCGTCACAGAGGTTTGAGGTTGACAATCCACCTGACAGCTTTGATGTTTATAGAATGCTGAGATCGACTAATCCATCGCCTTATCTTTATTATTTTTCTCATAAGGATTTTGCAATAGCAGGAGCTTCACCCGAAATGCTTGTTTCAGTAAATGACGGAACTGTAATAACAAGACCTATCGCCGGAACTATTAAGCGTGGTGAAACACATGATGAAGATGTAAAAAATGAACAGCAGCTTATAAATGATCCTAAGGAATGTGCGGAGCATACAATGCTTGTAGATTTAGGACGAAATGATATCGGAAAAGTATCAGAATTCGGTTCTGTTCAAGTAACTGATTATATGATAATTGAACGTTATTCAAAAGTAATGCATCTTGTTTCAAATGTCAAGGGAAAGCTCAGAGAGGATAAAAAACCGCTTGACGCTTTGATGGCAGTTCTTCCCGCCGGAACACTTTCAGGAGCTCCGAAAGTAAGGGCTATGGAAATTATAGATGAGCTTGAAACTACAAAGCGGGGATTATATGGCGGAACAGTAGGCTATCTCGCATTTGACGGAAGTATTGATACTTGCATAGCCATAAGAACAGTATTGTTTAAAAACAATAAAGCCTATGTTCAAGCAGGTGGCGGCGTTGTCGCAGACAGCATACCTGAAAATGAATATCAGGAATCAGTCAATAAATCAATGGCAGTTATAAACGCAATAAAGGAAGCTGCTAAGCTTTAATTTACAGGAGGATAAATATTATGTCTACTAATAAAGAAATCATTTTAACAGGCGACCGCCCTACAGGACCTTTGCATTTGGGACACTTTGTGGGATCACTTAATAACAGAGTCAAGCTTCAGAACACAGGAAAATACAATCAATTTGTTATGATCGCCGATTTGCAGGCTCTTACTGATAACGCTGAGAATCCTGAAAAAATCAGACAGAATATTCTTGAAGTTACGCTCGATTATTTGGCTGCTGGATTAGAGCCTGACAAAACAACATTTTTTGTACAGTCGCATGTACCGGCTCTTTATGAGCTTCCAATGTATTATTCAAATCTTGTCACAATGTCAAGACTTGAAAGGAATCCTACAATTAAGGCAGAAATCAAGCTGAGAAATTTTGAAAGAAATTTACCAGTTGGATTTATGACATATCCTATAAGTCAGGCTGCTGATATCACAGCTTTTAAAGCAAAATTTGTACCCGTCGGCGAAGATCAGCTTCCTATGCTTGAACAGACACGAGAAATAGTTTCAGCTTTTAATAGAATTTATAATTGCGAAATTCTTGTTGAGCCACAGGCAATACTTCCGGACAATGAGGCTTGCTGTAGACTTGTCGGAACAGACGGCGGAACAAAAATGAGCAAATCTTTGGGCAACTGCATTTATCTGAAGGATGATGAAAAGACAATCAAACAAAAGGTAATGTCTATGTTTACCGACCCAACACATATTAATGTTTCAGACCCGGGCCATACAGAGAATAATCCTGTATTTATTTATCTCGACGCATTTAGCAGCGACGAAATGTTTGCCGAGTATCTTCCTGAATATAAAAATCTTGAAGAGCTTAAAGAGCATTACAGACGTGGCGGATTGGGAGATATGAAAGTAAAGAAATTCCTTAATAATGTTATGCAGGAAATGCTTAAGCCTATTCGTGAACGTAGAGAAGAATATGCAAAGGATAAAAATGCACTTTTAGAAATTCTGAGAAAGGGCACGGAACATGCAGTAGAAATCTCAAATAATACAGTTAACGAAGTTAGAAATGCTATCGGCATTAACTATTTCAGCGATAAGAGCTTTAAGGATCATTTTATAGATTAACCGATTAGGAGGAGTAAAAATGATTTTATTAATTGATAACTATGATAGCTTTACCTATAATCTATATCAAGCAATTGGTGTGCTTTCTCCTGATATTAAAGTATTACGAAATGATGAAATAACTGTTGAAGAAATTGAAAAACTTGCTCCGAGTGCTATTGTTGTTTCCCCGGGTCCATGTTATCCTAAACAGGCAGGAATCTCTGTTGCTGCAATAAAATATTTCAGTGGAAAAATTCCTATTCTCGGCGTTTGTCTTGGTCATCAGTCTATAGGAGAGGCTTTCGGCGGAAAAATAGTTCATGCCGAAGAAATTCTTCATGGAAAACAAACAATAATTAAAATTAATAATGATACAAAGCTTTTTGACGGGCTTAATAAGGAAATAAAAGCCGCAAGATATCATTCTTTGATAATTGAGAGAAATACACTTCCCGACTGTTTAACTGTTATAGCAGAAGATGATAAAGGACAGATAATGGCGGTTAAACATAAAGAACATCCTACTTATGGAGTGCAATTTCATCCCGAATCAATTATGACAGAGGTGGGAGAGAAAATAATTTCTAATTTTCTCAATAATATTGCAGATATCAAAACCACACAAACAAAATTACCGTCTATTCCTGATTCAGAGAGAACAGAACTTAAAAAGTATATTAAAAAATGCATCGAAGGAGAAACTCTTACTGAAGATGAAGCATATTCAGCAATGAATATAATTATGAGTGACAGAGCGACCAATGCACAGATATCTGCATTCCTTTCCGGTTTAAGAATGAGAGGAGAAACCATTGAGGAAATAACCGCCTTTGCAAAAGTTATGAGATCAAAGATGGCAATAGTTAAGCATGACTTCCCTGTCCTTGATATAGTAGGAACAGGCGGAGATTTGTCAAACAGCTTTAATATTTCTACTACTGCGGGATTTGTTATCGCCGGAGCAGGACTGAATGTTGCTAAGCACGGCAACAGAAGCGTTTCTTCAAAAAGCGGAGCAGCTGATGTTTTAGAGGCTTTAGGCGTTAAAATTGCATCAACACCTGAAAAAGCAGAAGCGTCTCTTAGAAATGTAGGATTTTCTTTCTTATTTGCGCAAAGCTATCATTCAGCTATGAGATTCGTCGGACCCGTAAGAGGACAGATCGGCGTTAGAACCATTTTTAATATTTTAGGTCCTCTTGCAAACCCCGCAAAAGCTGATTATATGATACTTGGCGTTTATGATCCTGATCTTCTCGAACCCATGGCTGAGGTTCTCAAAAACTTAGGAATTAAGGCGGCAATGCTCATATATGGAAACGATGGTTTAGACGAGATTTCAATTTCTGCATCAACATCTGTATGTGAAATTAAAAACGGTGTGATAACAAAATATAAAATAAGTCCGGAAGATTTCGGAATGCCGCTTGCTGATAAAGATGAAATTAAAGGCGGAGAAGCTTTGGATAATGCTAAAATCACTTTAGGCATTCTTAACGGCTCAATAAATGGCGCAAAAAGAGACATCGTGGTCCTTAATGCAGGTTGTGCATTGTATATCAGCGGAAAAGCTGAAAGCATAGAAGACGGCATTAAAATGGCAAATGAATCTATTGACAGCGGAAAGGCGCTTGATAAACTGAACCAGCTCATTGAATTCTCAAATAAGGACTGAGTAATATGATACTTAATGATATAATAGAAAAAAGAAAAGAACAGCTTTCAAGAGAAATATCTCATATTTCCCGGGAAAAAATGAAGCAGCTGGCAGAAGAATCAGAGATGCCTATTTTATCTTTTAAAGACGCTTTGAAAAACAACAGGCTTAGCGTTATATGTGAAGTAAAAAAAGCTTCACCATCAAAGGGCTTGATAAGAGATGACTTTCATCCTGTGGAAATTGCAAAAGAGTATGAAGAAGCCGGCGCTGACGCTATTTCCTGCTTGACAGAAGAATTTTACTTTAAAGGATCATCCAAATTTCTGTCAGATATAAGAAAAAATGTAAGTATCCCGATTATAAGAAAAGACTTTATTTTTGATGAATATCAAATTCACGAAGCAAAAGTCATCGGCGCTAATGCTATTTTATTAATAGCGTCTATATTATCCGAAAAACAAATGGCAGAATTTCAGGAGCTTTCTCACTCATTAGGTTTACAGTGTCTTGTTGAGGTGCACAATCAAGAGGAGCTGAAGAAAGTTCTTACATTCAAGCCTGATATTATCGGCATAAATAATAGAAACCTCAAGACTTTTGAAGTGGATTTAAACACTACTGCAAAAGTAAGGGATAATGTTCCATGTGAAACATTACTTGTATCAGAAAGCGGTATTAAGGATAATACTGATATGAAAATGGTGCGTTCCTTAGGGGCTGACGCTGTGCTGATCGGCGAAACACTTATGAGAAGCAAAAACATAGCTTCTACACTTCATAGCCTGAGAGAAGGAGTATAAGTTGACTAAAATTAAGATTTGCGGTATTAGACGAATTGAAGATTGTCAATATCTAAATGAGTTCAAGCCTGATTATGCCGGATTTATACTTTCAAAACCGTTTTGGAGATGTATTGATTTAAATAAACTATCTGAATTAGATAATGTTTTATCAAAACAGATAAAGAGAGTCGGAGTTTTTGTAAATGAAACTGTTGAATATATTTTGCAATACACTCCCCTGCTTGATATAATTCAGCTTCACGGTGATGAAACAGAAAATTTTATAAATGATCTGAGAGCTAAAACCGATTGTGAGATTTGGAAAGCTATTAGAGTAAAATCGGCTGATGAAATAAATGAAGCCTGCAAGCTTCCTGTTGATAAGCTTTTGATTGACAGCTATTCTGATAACACTTACGGCGGCAGCGGAAAGGTTGCTAACTGGGATTTAATAAAAGATTGTGAAATCAGCAAACCATTTTTACTTGCCGGAGGAATTTCGGCTGACAACTGTTTAGAGGCTGTGAATAGTGTTAAACCTTTTGGACTTGATATTTCAAGTTCTGTGGAGACAGGTCAGGTTAAAAACAGCGATAAAATTAAAGAAATAATTTCATTAATCAGAAATCACGACAGAATAATAGACACTTGTTCTGAATAATATTTGAAAGAAGGATTAATATGTCAAAAATAGGACGTTTCGGAGAGTTTGGCGGACAATATGTACCGGAAACAGTCATGCATGCCGTTCATGAGCTTGAAGAAGCATATAATAAATATAAAAAAGACCCTGAATTTATAAAAGAGCTTGAAGATTTATATAAAAACTATGCCGGAAGACCCTCAATGCTTTATTATGCTGAAAGAATGACAAAGGATTTAGGCGGCGCTAAGGTTTATATAAAGCGTGAAGATTTAAATCACACCGGAGCACACAAAATCAACAACGTTTTAGGACAGATATTGCTCGCAAAAAAAATGGGCAAAAAGCGTGTGATTGCTGAAACAGGCGCCGGACAGCATGGTGTTGCCACTGCTACAGCATGTGCGCTTTTCGGCTTGGAATGTGAAATATATATGGGTGCAGAGGATGTAAAGCGTCAATCTTTAAACGTATATCGAATGAATTTGTTAGGTGCAAAATGCACTGCTGTAAACAGCGGAACTGCCACATTAAAAGATGCAGTTAATGAAGCAATGCGTGACTGGTGTGCAAATATTGACACGACATATTACTGCATTGGTTCAACTATGGGACCGCATCCTTATCCTGAAATGGTAAGAGATTTTCAGAAGGTTATTTCCAAGGAAATAAAACAGCAGCTTTTAGAAAAAGAAGGCAGACTTCCTGACTGTGTTGTGGCTTGCTGCGGCGGAGGCTCAAATGCAATCGGAGCATTTTATAATTTCATCGAAGACAAATCAGTAAGACTTGTAGGAGCTGAGGCGGCAGGAAGAGGCGTTAACACTCCTGATAACGCCGCCACAATTACTAACGGCTCTGTGGGAATATTCCATGGCATGAAGTCGCTGTTTTTGCAAAACGATTATGGTCAGATTAATCCTGTATATTCTATTTCCGCCGGTCTTGATTATCCCGGAGTTGGTCCTGAACACGCATATCTGAATGAAACGGGCCGTGCGGATTATGTTGCAATCAGCGATGAAGAAGCAGTCAATGCATTTGAATATCTATCTAAAATTGAAGGCATAATTCCGGCTATTGAGTCATCGCATGCAGTTGCTGCGGCTTTAAAAATCATTCCAACCATGTCAAAGGATCAGATTATCGTTATTAACTTGTCGGGGCGTGGTGATAAGGATGTATATTCCATTGCAAGATACAGGGAGGTTGACCTTAATGAAGAACAGAATTGACATTTGTTTTGAACAATTAAAAAAAGAAAACAGAAAGGCTCTTGTTACATTTATCACTGCCGGTGACCCTGATATGGAAACAACTGAAAAGACAGTACTTGAAATGTATAAAAACGGTGCTGACATTATTGAACTGGGTGTTCCTTTTTCAGATCCTGTTGCTGAAGGAGTTACCATTCAGAAAGCATCTTTGCGTTCATTAAAAAACGGTACGACACTTGACGATATTTTTGATTTGGTCACGAGAATCCGAGCTGAATCTGACAAGCCTTTGCTTTTGATGATGTATTTAAATACAATTTTTAAATATGGCACTCAGAAATTTTTTAAGCTATGCAAGGAAAGAGAAATTGACGGCGTTATAGTACCTGATCTTCCGTTTGAAGAGCGTGATGAAATTTCAAGTGCTGCTGATGAATACGGCATTTATCAAATTAATCTTGTTGCACCCACATCAGATGAACGTATTTCTATGATAACAAAAGAAGCAAAAGGATTTTTGTATGTAGTTTCTTCTTTAGGTGTAACCGGAACCAGAAATGAAATCACGACTGATTTCGACAAACTTCTCAGCCCGATAAGAAATCACAGCGAGCTTTGTCCCGCCTGCATTGGTTTTGGCATTTCATCACCTGAACAGGCAAAGAAAATGTCATCATACTGTGACGGGGCTATCGTTGGCAGCGCCATAGTAAAAATAATTGAACAATATGGCAAGGACAGTCCTGAAAAGGTTGGAGAATTTGTTAAGCTTTTGAGAAATGAAATGGACAGTTAAAAAACAAACCCGTTACCAATCAAGGTAACGGGTAATTTTTATGCTTTATATACTTTGTGGAATACTTTTTTGCCTTTTTTGATTATTACAGGTTCTGAAAGGTCAATCAGTCCTTTAGGATCAGTAAACTTTTCATCATTTACAGATATAGCATTTTGAGTTACAAGGGTTCTTGCATCTCTATTTGATGTACAAATGCCTGTCTTAACCAGCAATGTGAGAATGCCTATTTTGCCGTCCTGCAAATCATTAGAGGAAATTTCCGTTGAAGGCATATCCGCACTATCAGTTCCATTTGAAAACAGAGCTTTTGCTGCTGCGTCTGCCTTATTAGCTTCTTCCTCACCATGGACAAGCTTTGTAAGTTCATAAGCAAGAAGTTCTTTTGCTTTATTGAACTGAGCGCCCTCCATAGTCTTTTCCATTTCCTCAATTTGCTCAACAGGCACAAATGTAAGCATTTTCAGACACTTGATAACGTCAGCATCAGAAACATTTCTCCAATACTGATAGAACTCATAAGGTGAAGTTTTTTCAGGGTCAAGCCATACTGCTCCTTTTTCGGTCTTACCCATTTTCTTACCCTCAGAATTAAGCAGCAGTGTTATTGTCATTGCATATGCGTCTTTTCCCAATTTACGGCGAATAAGCTCTGTACCGCCAAGCATATTAGCCCACTGGTCGTCACCGCCGAACTGCATATTACAGCCGTAATCCTGAAACAGCTTATAGAAATCGTAGCTCTGCATAATCATGTAGTTAAACTCTAAGAATGTAAGTCCTCTTTCCATTCTTTGCTTATAACATTCGTGAGAAAGCATTCTGTTTACACTGAAATGAGCACCCACATCACGAAGCACATCAACATAATTCAAATCAAGCAGCCAATCGGCATTATTTACAACAATAGCTTTATCCTCAGAAAAATCAATGAAGTTACTCATTTGCTTTTTAAAGCATTCCACATTGTGATTGATTGTTTCTTTAGTCATCATTTTTCTCATATCGGATTTTCCGGACGGATCTCCGATCATAGCAGTACCGCCTCCGATGAGGACGATAGGTTTATTTCCTGCCATTTGCAGACGTTTCATAAGACAAAGTGCCATAAAATGTCCAACGTGCAGGCTGTCGGCTGTCGGGTCGAAGCCAATATAGAAGGTAGCCTTTCCTGCATTTATAAGCTCCTTGATTTCTTCCTCGTCTGTTAATTGTGCGAGAAGTCCTCTTCTTTTTAGTTCTTCAAATAATGTCATTTTTTATTCCTCCAAAATTATTTTTTATATATTCAATATATTTTTTTCTGCGTACTAATTCCTTATGGTTTTTGTACCAGTCATATGACTGTTTTAAGCCCACTTCCAAAGGCTTTACATTTGGCATAAGTTCCTGTTGCTTTGTAACGTCAAGTATATAACCATAATCAAGAAACGGAAAATAATCACGCTGATTTATGTTTTCATTTACATACTTGATTTCAGGTGTTTTATCTAAAACTTTGTAGCATAGTCTTACCCATTCATTTATGTCAATAATGTGAGAATTACCTACATTGAAAATATGTTGACTTGGTTTTTTCTCAATAATTATTTCAATAAAACGACACATATCCTCTATATCAAAGAATTGCAAAGGCATTTTGCCGTCTTTCGGGACATAAAAAGGCAAATTCTTTTCTGCACAGTCAAAGACAAATGCTTCACGATAAAGATTATTCATAGCACCATATAAATATGGTGGTCGCAAAATATATGCATTTGGTACTTTTTCAAGCAACAGCCATTCCGCTTTAATTTTATTAGTACCATAATCTCTCCAGTAAATATTTTCGTCAAGCTTTTGTTCTTCTGTAAACGGCTGAATATTTGTTTCGGGATAAACTGCACTTGAGCTTATCATAACATACTCGCCAAATTTACCCAACCCCTCAAGCAAATCTGATATATCGTCTTTTTTATATGCAGTTACATCAATAACCAAATCGAAATTAATATTTTTAAGAGTGCCACCTAAATTGTGTCTGTCACAGTTTATCAACTTAACTCCCTTTGATTGAGAACGAGAATTTCTATTTAAAACATAAACTTCGTGATCTTTTTTCACAAAATATTCAGCTGTATAACGACTTGCGAAAACCGTTCCGCCTGTAATTAAAACCTTCATGTCATTTTACCTCTCTTTCAAATATTAATTCGAAAACTAAACATAACCGATGAAATCAAATAATGATTTCACGGATATCACCACCTTTCAATATAATTATTTATATCAATCAAAAAAGCTAAGCTGTGTATTGCCATATCCCTGCTTATATGCTCTGATAATATCTTTCATATTGTACAGAATACCGAACCTATCGCATTCAGCGGCAAATACCCTCCATAGCTTTTTTGCATTGGGCGATACACAGTTATATCTATCGCCAAAGTATTTTTTATATTTATCTGAAAGCCCTGGAAACAACTTATCCAGCTTTTCGTAATAGTAATCACGCTGATTCTGCCTTAATGTCATACCGAATGCAGGGTAAATAATTCTTACACCACAATCATGAGCTGTTCTAACAATATTAAGAATATTCTCCTCATTATCCTCTATAAACGGCAGAACGGGCATTAGAGTTATTCCGGTAAACAGACCCGCATCAGACATTTTTGTAAGTGCGTCAAATCTTTCAGATGATACTGAAACATTAGGTTCAATCAATCTGCACAGCGTATCATCGGCAGTTGTAATTGTCATTTTACAAAGAACGGGACTGTGTTCAGCAATGCCTTTATAGACATCAATATCACGGGTGATAAGACTGCTTTTAGTTATTACCGTAACACCAAATTCAAATGCATCAATTAGTTCTAATGCGTGCCTTGTAGCAAGTTCTGTTTTTTCAAAAGGATTGTATGGGTCACTCATTGCACCAGTGCCTATTATTCCTGTTCGCACCTTTCGTCTTAATTCATCACGAAGTATCTGCAAGCAATTTTCTTTTACCTTTACAGTATCAAAATCGTCCACACGGTAACACTCGCTTCTGCTGTCGCAATAAATACAGCTGTGACAACAGCCACGATATAAATTAATATTATAGTCATTGCCGAACCACTCAGAGGATTTGTTTTTCTGTAAAATTGTTTTACAAGGTATTGTCTGCATAGTTTTCACCTCTTAAGAAAAAAATCCCCCGACAGAAAATCTGCCGGAGGACGAAATTACTCGTGGTACCACCTCGGTTTATCAGGCAAAACCTGACCTCATAGCTTGCATACACAAACCTGTTCGATAACGGGAACTCCCGTACTTCCCTACTATAATTTCAAGAAGTCTGCTCCGAGATGTATTCACAGATTATACTGTTATGTTCTCGCACCGCCCGAACACTCTCTTAAACAGCAATAATAAGCTACTTGTTCTCATCAACACTTTTAAATATTAATATAAATTTAGCACATTTAAATCCAAATGTCAAGAATTACTCGTACAAAGGATACTTATTACAAATCTCTGTAACGCCTGCTCTGATTTCATCAGCTTTATTTTCAAAGTCAGTAACAGCAAGATAAATAAATTCTGCGATCTTATCCATATCTTCCTCAACAAGTCCTCTTGTAGTAACAGCAGGAGTACCGATTCTGATACCGCTTGTTACAAATGGACTCTGTGGGTCGTTAGGAACTGCATTCTTGTTTACAGTGATAAACACTTCATCAAGACGCTTTTCAAGCTCTTTACCTGTAATATCAAAGGACTGCAAATCAACAAGCATAAGGTGATTATCGCTTCCGTTTGAAACAAGATTGAATCCTCGTGATACAAGTCCCTTAGCAAGAGCCTGTGCATTTTTAACTACCTGTTCCGCATAAGCTTTGAATTCAGGCTTTAATGCTTCTCCGAAGCAAACTGCTTTAGCAGCAATAACATGCATAAGAGGACCGCCCTGTGTACCCGGGAATATTGCTTTATTAAACTTCTTTGCGAGCTCCTCGTCATTTGTAAGGATCATACCGCCTCTTGGACCTCTTAAAGTCTTATGAGTAGTAGTGGTAACAACATCGGCATAAGGTACTGGAGATGGATGTTGACCGCCTGCAACAAGTCCTGCGATATGAGCCATATCCACCATAAAGTATGCTCCGACCTCTTTGGCGATTTCAGAAATTCTTTCAAAATCAATTACACGGGGATATGCGGAAGCACCGGCAACAATAAGCTTCGGTTTATTTTCTATTGCAAGCTTTTCAAGCTCGTCATAATCAAGATATCCATTATCATCAAGACCATAAGAAATAAAGTTATAGTTTTTACCTGACATATTTACAGGTGAGCCATGTGTAAGATGTCCGCCGTGAGCAAGGCTCATACCAAGAATAGTATCACCTACGTCACAGAGTGCAAAATAAACTGCAAGGTTAGCCTGTGCACCTGAATGGGGCTGAACGTTAGCATATTTCGCGCCAAAAAGTTTACAAGCTCTTTCAATAGCGATATTTTCAACTACGTCAACGCACTCGCAGCCGCCGTAATATCTTTTTCCTGAATATCCTTCTGCATACTTATTTGTCAAGGCACTGCCCATAGCTGCCATAACGGCAGGTGAAACGATATTTTCGCTGGCGATAAGCTCAAGATTTCTTCTCTGGCGAGCAAGCTCTGAATTCATTGCTTCTCCGACTTCTTTATCAAAGCCTTCAACAAAACCAATTGTGTCTACTATTTTCATATAAATACTCCTTACATATTAAATTCTGTCCAATTAAAGATATATTTATTATATCTTATTTCCAACAATAATGCAAGTAAAAACGTATATTTTTTATTATTAAAATTGAAAGGCGTTCATTCTGGAAGAAACACACCATAAAATCATAATAATCAGTGTTGCTATCATAGGAAGAATATTATAAATCCAATAATCCTTTTTGTTTTCTTGTTTTATTAGCTGTATTATACGAAAAGCAATCATTAATGGTATACTTATAATAAACATTGCATAGCCTATAGGCACGAAGCTTTCCGCTTCAGCATCTTTTCTGTCTATAATCATAAGTAACGCATAAGTAAACCACCAGAAAGAAAACCAACCAAATAAAATATTTATTATTATATTAAATATATTTTTTATATCATTAACCTCCATCCATTTTATGTAATTATTTATAATTATACAATAATATCATTTATTTGTCAATTAAATAACAGCAGATTATAGCCTAATTACATTTTTAGCAGATTATTTATTGAAATATTTTTAAAACTATGATATACTGATATTAATTTATGTATTTAGACAGCTTGAAAGGAATGATTAAATGAAAATTATGGCGGTTGATTACGGTGATGTCAGGACAGGTCTTGCAGTATGCGACAGAACGGAATTTCTGGCTTCCCCTATTGGTACGATAGAAGAACGCAATGCTCAGATTCTTGCTATGAAAATAGCTCATATGGCTGAGCAATATGAAGTGGGCGAAATAGTAGTAGGACTTCCGAAAAACATGAATGGTTCAATGGGACCAAGAGCTGAAAAATGCAAAGCTTTTGCTGATATGCTCAATGAAATTACAGAATGTCCTGTTAACATGTGGGATGAGCGGTCTACTACTGTAACTGCGCATCAAATTTTAAACGAGACAAATGTAAGAGGCAAAAACAGAAAAGCCGTTGTCGACACGGTAGCCGCAACGGTAATTTTAGAAGGATATTTAGATTTCAGGAGAAAAAACAAAAATAAAGGCTAACTTTTTTTCTTCTTTGAAAACATTTCTTTTAAGCCGGCAATTATGACAAAGCCGCCGAATAATTTTTGCAATATTTCATTATCTGTTTTATTTGCAATAATGCTGAAAACAATTACAAAGATCGTTCCTGTAATTAAAATGGGAACGATTTTTTTCCATTCTATGAGGTGGTTTTTGTTATGATAATAAAGAGATAGCAAGGCGATGGGAATAAAAAAGATAAGGTTTATGCCTTGTGCTGACAACTGAGGCATTTGAGCAAACACTGTCAGATAAATAATCAATACCATACCTCCGCCGAGCCCCAAAGACGCAAAGATTCCTGTAATGAATGATACAACTGCTATAACTAAAAAATTCATTTTTACCTCATTATCAATCTTATACCAAAAGCTATCATTACTGCTCCGAATATTCTTTTAAGCGTAATACTTGATAGTTTCATCAGCAATTTTGTTCCGAAAAAAACACCGGCTATTCCAAAAGGAATAAATTTAAGTGCATAAATTATATCGATGCTTCCTTTTGTAAAATAGACCAAACCGCTTATTATACTCAAAGGGAGCGTGATTGCTATTGAGGTTGCATGAGCTTTTTTTACCTCAGTTTTATCATGTTCGAGCATTGGAACGGCAACGATGCCTCCGCCTGATCCGAACAAGCCGTTTGCCGCACCCACAAAGGCACCCATAATATACAAATAAGCTTTTTTCATATATTTTAACAAAAAATCACCCTATACTATTATTAGTACAGGGTGAAAATTTATTCCTAATAAAATATCAGTCAATCTCAACCATAATTTTCTGATTAATACGGGAAGCACCAGCTCTCATAACAGTACGAATCGCTTTTGCAATTCTTCCCTGCTTACCGATAACTCTGCCCATATCTGACTGAGCAACATGAAGATGATAAACAACAATATCTTTTTCATTTGGCTCATCAACTGTAACTACGACAGCTTCTTTATCCTCAACAAGCTCCGCAACTATGGTTTCAAGTAATTCCTTCATAATAAATCCTCCATTCTCCCACGGAAATGCGGTAGGAAGCCCCACCGATAAATCAGCAAGGCTGTTGGTGGGATAAGAGCCTTACTGATTGGATAACCGCACAATTAGATAGTGCCGTTCTTTTTTAAAAGTGCTTTAACTGTATCAGTTGGCTGAGCACCGTTAGCAATCCAAGATTTAGCCTTTTCGTCGTCGATTTTAAGTACTGAAGGCTCCTTTGTAGGATCATAGTAGCCAAGTTCCTCAATAAAACGACCGTCACGTGGATATCTTGAATCAGCAACAACTATACGATAGAAAGGAGCTTTTTTAGCACCCATTCTTCTAAGTCTGATTTTAACTGCCATTATAAATTCACCTCCGAATATTAATTATATATCAACGCTTTCGCACTGATTTACATTACATTGGGAAACCGCCGCCCATTCCTCCACCAAGTCCTTTTAACAAGGCGGCTCTGTTTCGCATACTTTTCTTTCCGCCTTTTCCTGTCAGACCAAGCTGTTTCATCATTTTTTGCATTTGATCAAACTGTTTAAGCAAAGCGTTAACATCTGAAACATCAGTTCCGCTTCCGGCAGCAATTCTTCTTTTTCTTTTAGGATCAATAATTGCCGGCTTTTCACGTTCCTTTTTAGTCATTGAGTTAATCATTGCTTCAGTTTTTCTCAACTGGGTTTCACCCTGTTCAAGCTGTTCGTCATTGATACTGCCGGCACCGGGAAGCATTTTTATAATTGATCTCATTGAACCCATTTTTTGAATTTGCTTCATTTGTTCAAGCAAATCATTAAGGTCAAAGCCTTTTTCCTTAACTTTTTTAGCAAGCTTTTCTGCATCCTTAGCGTCAACCGTAGAAGAAGCTTTTTCAATTAAAGTAAGCATATCACCCATTCCAAGAATTCGTGAAGCCATCCTTTCAGGATGGAAAGGCTCAAACTCATCAAGTTTTTCGCCCATACCCACAAATTTAATAGGCTTACCTGTTACAGAAAGAACTGATAATGCGGCGCCGCCACGTGTATCAGAATCAAGCTTTGTAAGTATAACACTATCAATTCCCAAAGCCTCGTCAAAGCTTGAAGCAACTTTAACTGCGTCCTGACCTATCATTGCGTCTACAACAAGCATTATCTCATGTGGTTCTGCTAACTTTTTAATATCTTTGAGTTCGTCCATCAGCTCTTCATCAATATGAAGACGTCCGGCTGTATCTATAATAACTAAATCATTGCCGTAATCTTTAGCATGCTTTAGTCCTTCTTTTGCAATTTTTCTCGGATCAATCTGACCCATTTCAAACACGGGAACTTCAGCCTTTTCACCGACTATTCTCAACTGGTCTATTGCCGCAGGTCTATATACGTCACACGCAACTAACAGCGGTCTTTTACCCTGTGCTTTAAAATGTTTTGCGAGCTTTGCTGCATGTGTGGTTTTACCTGAACCCTGAAGCCCGCACATCATAATTACACACGGCGGTTTATTGGGGAAATTAATTTTAGAATTAGCTTCTCCCATAAGCTTTATAAGCTCTTCATTAACGATTTTTATTACCTGTTGACCGGGAGTAAGACTTTTCAAAACGTCTTCACCGACAGCCCTTTCAGTAACATTTGAAATAAACTCTTTAACAACTTTATAGCTTACGTCAGCTTCAAGAAGAGCCATTTTAACTTCTCTCATAGCTTCTTTTACATCAGCTTCACTCAGCTTACCTCTTGATTTAAGACGTTTAAATACGCCGTTAAGCTTTTCTGAAAGCCCTTCAAATGCCATCTAAAGCTCCCCCTCTCTGACTGATTTTATATTAAATCTATTCTCCTAAAAGTTCTGAATTATCAAATTCAGCAAGCTTACTGTCTAAATTTTCGAGCAGCACTATTGTTTTTTCAGCAATGTTTTTTCCAAACGAGACTTTTCGGCACTCATTTAAAACATCGAGTGCCTGAGATTTAAATTCAACAAGAATATCCTGATATTTTTGCTGGTTTTCAGAAAGCTTCAACACCTTCTCATAGTTTATTAAAAGCTCTTCGCCTCTTTTTATAGAATCATGGACTCCTTGTCTTGAAATATCATAATGTTCGGCAATTTCAGCAAGAGAAAAATCATCATTATAATACAAATCAAGCATATCATATTGTTTTTCAGTAAGCAATTTACCGTATAGATCAAGCAACACGCTTATTTCAAAATTTTTGCTCATACTTCCGTTACCTTTCTTTTAAAATTCCATGATGTAAAGTGACTGCACTTTACATATATTATATATCAAGTTATCTTACTTGTCAAGCATTATTATGAAAATAATAATTTTTTTACATTTACTACTGGAATAACAGTTAAAAATGTGATATTATTATTTATAATGAATAAAATATAAAGCAAAAGATTAATTATAGAGCTGGGAGATTCACATGATTAGATATGAACTTAAAAATGACAGGCACTGTATTTCTATTCCGTCCCTAACTTTAGGAACTGCAAATTTCGAGAGGGCTGAGAATGAAGACAGCTATATTAAATTCCTTGATAGGTATGTGGAGCTTGGAGGAAATTGCATTGACACGGCACGAGATTACTGTTCTTGGCTGGAGGGCGGAAAAGATGTCAGCGAAACTGTTATTGGCAATTGGATGGAAAAAAGAAATAACAGAAATAAAATCGTTATATCAACAAAGGGCGGTCACCCTAATCATGAAGACATGACTATTTCACGGCTGTCATCTTCTGAACTTCTCTATGATTTAAATCGAAGTCTTGAATGTTTGAAAACTGACTATATTGATATTTTCTTTCTTCACAGAGATGATATGAACATTCCTGTATCAGAAATTATGCCGATTCTGAACGAATTTGTTGAAAGTGAAAGGGTTCACTTTATAGGAGCATCAAACTGGACCGCCAAGAGAATACAAGAAGCTAATGAATACGCAGAAAAACACAATCTTGAGCCGTTCAGAATCAGTCAGATAAATTATAGTCTTGCTCATTCAAGCGTAAATACTTTTGGAGATCCGACTTTAGTTTGTATGGATACAACTGAGCACAAATGGTATGCTAAACATCAATTTCCCGTTATGGCTTTTTCACCTCAGGCAAAAGGCTTTTTTGCGAAGCTTGCAAAGGGAGATGCTGCAAAAAATCTGCCTGAAGGTCAGTTCACAAGCACCGCCAACCTTGCAAGGCTTGCTAAAGTTAAAGAACTAAGCCTTAAGACCGGTCAGAGCCCGGCAGTTATACCGTTAGGATATCTTTCAAGTCAGCCGTTTTTTGTATCTTCAGTATTTGCCGTTTCAAAGCTATGGCAACTTGAAGAAAACATGGGGGCACAAGATTTAAAATATGACAAAAAAACTTTAGCATATCTCGAAAACATGATATAAAAAACAAGCATCGGAATTGATTTTTCAATCATCCGATGCTTTTTCATTATGGTATAAGTCTATTTATATCCCTTGGGAACATAGATGTTTCACGGATATTTCCGGTTTTAAGAATTTTCATAAGAAGTCTTTCGAGTCCGATTCCCAAACCGCCGTGAGGAGGCAATCCGTATTTATGCGCTTCAAGATAGCTTTCAAAGTCCGCAGGGTCAAGTCCCTGTTTTTTCATTTTCTCTACCTGCTCATTATAGTCATGAATTCGCTGTCCGCCAGAGGTTATTTCTAATCCTCTGAAGAGCAAGTCAAATTTATATGCTTCTCTTGGATCTTCCTTAGAATTCATAGCATAGAAAGGCGGTTTTGATGATGGGAAATGAGTAACAAAAATAAACTCGCTGTTATACTTTTCTTTTGCATATTTACAGAGGTTAACCTCATCCTCAGGATCAAGATCAAATTTCTTACCGGCACCCTCGCCGCCTCTGAGCAGTGTTATTGCGTCGCAGAATTTAATAGATGGAATTTCAGTTATTTCCGGAATGTCAGCGTCAAGGATTTTTATTTCATTGCTGTAATTTTCCTTAAGATAATTCATAATATGCTTCAGCATTGCCGTTTCCATAGCCATAACATCATACATGCTATCAATATATCCCATTTCAAAATCAAGACCGATATATTCATTGATATGGCGAGAGGTAGCATGCTTTTCTGCACGATAAACAGGTGCTATTTCATAAACTCTGTCAAAAAACGCAACTGCTGCTTGTTTATAGAATTGAGGAGACTGGTTAAGAAATGCAGACTTTTGGAAATAATCCAGTCTGAAAATATTAGCTCCGCCCTCGGCGCCTTGTGCAACAATTTTAGGAGTATGAATTTCAGTAAAATTATTCATTCTCATAAATTCATGCATTCCATGAACAATACCTTCCTGAAGCTTAAAGACAGCTTTTTCATAAGGGTTTCTTAAAGCAACGGTACGGTTATCAAGATTAACGTCAATAGTACAATTCAATTTACCCTGTGAAATTTTAAGAGGATATTCAGCAGCCGGTTTTGAAATAAGCTTGATTGATGATAGGGATATTTCAATTCCGTTAAAATCTTTTTGATTTTCTTTTACAACACCTTTGAGCCAAACGTAATATCCCTCACGAAGACCATCAATACTGTCAGAACAAGTTTCAGGACTATAAACAGTCTGAATTACGTTAAAGGCTGTTCTGACGAGAATAAATGAGATATTACCCATTTTCTTAACTCTATGAACACAAGCACTAAACTCAATTTCCTTATCTATGCTGTTAAGTGCTTCTTCCAAAGAAAACTCAGATTTTAATGTATCTGTACCTACCATCAAAAGGTTTCCGTCAGACTTCGGAACATAAGAAGCATCATTCTTGTAAACGGTAAGCTTTGAAGTGCTTTCATTCTCTTCCGGCAGATCATTCTCAACAACTTCAAATTTTATTTCGGATATTATTTTATCAAGTTTTTCCTCCAGAACAGTTTTTATAACTTTAGGGGTTGCTGAACCCTTAAGAGCTTTTGTACACTGTCCCATAAGAAAGCCGAATACTTTAGTTTCACCGTTTTTATACTGTTCAATCTGGGCAGGATTTGCATTTAAAACAACTTCAACAACTTGATTAACTTTTTCAGTATCAATAGTAATAAGCATTCCGTTTTTCTTTGCGATATCTTCAGGTTTTCCGCCCTTTTCAACCATTTCTCTGAAGATGGATTTTGCATCATTTTTAGAAACCTTTTCGCTGTCAGACATTTCCACTAATTTTGCGAAATCCTCAGCTGAAAAACTTATATTTCCAGGATCAATTTCTCCCAAATTAACTCTTCTCATAAACTCAGTAAGAATAAATGAACACAAGCTCTTGGGGCTATTATATACAGAAACAGCATCATTAAAGAAATCAGAGATTATCTTTGAATTTACAAGAATTTCTGCATCGGTTTTAGACAGCTTAAATTCTTCAGTATATCTTTTAATTCGACTGTTTGGAAGTTCCGGAAGCTTTGCTTTTATTTCATCCAGCTGCTCATCAGTAAGATTAACCTGCAAAATATCAGGCTCAGGGAAATAACGGTAATCCTGTGCATTTTCTTTAGAACGCATTGAAGTAGTTTTATCTCTGTTTGCATTATAACGTCTTGTTTCCTGAACTACCCTTTTGCCGGCATCTAAAAGCAAAGCCTGACGTCTTTCCTCATATTTTATAGCTCTTCCTACAGATTTAATAGAGTTAATATTCTTGATTTCCGCACGAGTACCAAATTCTTTTGCATCGGGTTTCATCAATGAAATATTTACGTCACATCTTAATGAACCTTGTTCCATTTTACAGTCACATACGCCTGCATACTGTAAAAGCAATGAAATCTGTTCAACAAAAGCCATAGCTTCTTCAGCAGAATTCATATCAGGTTCGGTAACAATCTCAATAAGAGGAATACCGCATCGGTTATAGTCAGCCATTGAAACACCATTAAAATCGTCATGGACAAGCTTACCTGCGTCCTCTTCGAGGTGAATATGATTGATTCTTATATTCTTCTTTTTTCCGTTAACTTCAATAGGAATAAACCCGGCTCCGACTATAGGATAATAAAGCTGAGAAATCTGATATGCTTTCGGAAGGTCGGGATAAAAATAATTCTTTCTGTCAAATACAGAGAATTTGTTTATGTCACAGTTCAAAGCAAATCCCGCTTTAACCGCATACTCAATTGCAGTCTGATTGATTACAGGCAATGTTCCCGGCAAAGCTGTACAAACCGGACAGCATCTTGTGTTTGGGTCGCCGCCGAATTCTGCGTTACATGTACAAAATACTTTTGAATGTGTTAACAGCTCTGCATGGATTTCAAGACCTATGACGGTTTTATATTTTTCCATTTATCTTTACCTCCCAATTAAAGCTTAGGCGCAACAGGGTTAAAGCCCTGTTCAAAAGCATCAGCGACCTGAATAATTGTTGCTTCATCAAACTTTTTGCCTATGATCGACATGCCTATAGGCATACCGTTTTTGTCATAACCGCATGGGGTAGACAATGCCGGAAGACCGGCAATATTAACTGTTACCGTACAAATATCAGCCTGATACATCTTAACCGGATCAGTCATTTCATCAGGGCGGTATGCTACTGTTGGTGTGGTTGGTGTCAGAACGACATCACACTTTTCAAAAATATCATTATATTCTTGTCTGATAAGCTGCCTCAACGCAAGAGCTTTTCTATAATATGCATCATAATATCCGCTTGAAAGGGCATAGTTACCAAGGAGAATTCTTCTCTTTACTTCATCGCCAAATCCTTCAGAGCGTGATTTGATTATAAGCTCTTCATAGCTGTCAGCTTTATCAGTTCTATGACCATATTTAATTCCGTCGTATCTTGCAAGATTAGAAGTAGCCTCAGCACAAGCAAGGAGATAATATGCCGGGACAGCATATTTCAATGACGGCATTTTACATTCAACAATTTCTGCTCCCATAGCCTTATATTCATCAACAGCTTTAAGAACAGAAGATTTAATTTCATCATCTATTCCATCAGCAAAGAATTCAGCCGGAAGTGCAATTTTCATACCCTTTATTGTTTTTCCAATCTTTGAAGTGAAATCAGGGACATTTTCATGAGAACTCGTTCCATCATGCGGGTCATATCCACAGATAGAATTAAGAATTATACCACAGTCGTGGCTGTCCTTTGCAATCGGTCCAATCTGGTCAAGAGATGATGCAAACGCAACAAGTCCATATCTTGAGACACGGCTATAGGTAGGCTTAATTCCTGTAACACCGCAAAAAGCCGAAGGCTGTCTTATTGATCCGCCTGTATCAGAGCCTAATGCAGCCGGACACATTTCAGCTGCGACCGCAGCAGCAGAACCGCCTGAAGAACCGCCCGGAACGCATTCTGTATTATAGGGATTTTTAGTTTTTGCAAACGCTGAAGTTTGAGTTGAACCGCCCATTGCAAATTCATCCATTGATGCCTTTCCAAGCATTACAATATTTTCAGAATTAAGTTTTTCCATTACAGTTGCATTATAAGGCGGAATAAAATTTTCAAGGATTTTAGAAGCACAGGTTGTTTTAACCCCTTCAGTACAGATATTATCCTTAATTGCCAAAGGAATGCCAGTAAGTGATTTGGATTCACCTTTATTAATCACATTCTGAGCTTCATCAGCTTGTTTTAAAGCAAGCTCTTCTGTTACTGTAATATAGCATTCGAGCTTATCATTTAATTTATCAATGTTCGATAAATATTCATTTGTAAGTTCTTTTACTGATATATCTTTTTTATCAAGAGCTTTACGCATATCACGAATTTTCATTGAAGACATGTCCACTTATATTCACTACCCTTCTTTTAAGTTTTATTCTACGACTTTTGGAACAACAAAGCAATTATTGGAGTTAACTGCATTCTGCAAAACCTTTGAAGTAGCAAGTGATTCCTTGGCTGTGTCTTTTCTCAAGTCATTAAGGTATACATCATGATTATCTTTAAGCGCATCATAATTAATATTAATTTCTTTGACAGTATCCATAAGATTAATAATATCCGTCATTTCTTCGGCTTTTTTTGAAAGCTCTTCATCGGAAAATTCAAGCTTTCCCAGTTCGGCAAGATACTTTACCATTTCCAAATCCATATTTATACCAACCCTTCATTAATTTTTACTATACCAATTTAATATTATACTATATTCTCTTATTTATTGCAAGTTTTTTTGAATATTATTCCTTAAAAATTCATAAATTACGCTCATAACAAAGAAAATCCACAAACTCACTTCGTTGTGGATTTTCAATCATTACTACAAATATTTATCAAGAATTTCCGAAAAGTCAAAAGTACTGAAATAGTCAGCGGGGGTTTCTGCACGTCGTATCAACTGAGATGAGCCGTCTTCCTTTAAGAGGACTTCGGCAGAGCGAAGCTTTCCGTTATAGTTATATCCCATTGAGAAGCCGTGTGCACCAGTATCATGAATCACCAAAATATCACCGATATCAATTTGAGGCAGCATTCTGTCAATTGCAAATTTATCGTTATTTTCGCAAAGACCGCCTGTTACATCATATTTATGATCGCAAGCCTCATTTTCTTTTCCGAGAACTGTTATATGATGGTAAGAACCGTACATAGCAGGTCTCATAAGGTTGCAAGCACAAGCGTCAACTCCGATATATTCTTTATAAGTATGCTTCTGATGAATACACTTTGTAACAAGATGACCATACGGTGCAAGCATATATCTTCCAAGCTCAGTGAAGATAGCTACATCGCCCATTCCGGCAGGAACAAGAATTTCATCAAATGCTTTATGGACACCTTCTCCAATTGCAAATATATCATTCTGCGGCTTATCAGGCTCATAAGCAATTCCAACACCGCCTGATAAATTAATAAACTTAATCTCAACGCCTGTTTCATTTTTCAAATCAACGGCAAGCTCGAATAAGATTCTTGCCAACTTAGGATAATAAGCATTTGAAACTGTATTAGAAGCAAGGAATGAATGTATTCCAAAATATTTTACGCCTTTAGCTTTCAATATTTTAAAGCCCTCAAACAGCTGTTCACGGGTAAAACCATATTTAGCTTCGCCGGGGTTATCCATTATTTGTGTTTCAATTTCAAAATGTCCGCCCGGATTAAAACGGCAGCATATTGTTTCCGGTATGCCGCAAAGCTTATCAAGAAACTCAATATGTGTAAAATCGTCAAGATTTATATATGCACCGAGTTCTTTTGCCTTTTTCATGTCTTCTTCTGGTGTAACGTTAGAAGAAAACATAATATCACTTCCACTGAATCCGCATGCTTCACTCATCATAAGTTCAGTAAGAGATGAACAGTCAACACCACAGCCTTCTTCCTGAAGAATTTTCAAAATATATGGATTAGGTGTAGCTTTTACGGCAAAGTATTCTCTATAGCCTTTATTCCAAGAAAATGCTTTCATTAAATTACGGGCATTTTCTCTTATGCCTTTTTCATCATAAATATGAAATGGAGTAGGATATTTTTTTATTAATTCGTCTGCTTGTTCTTTTGATATAAATGGCTTTTTCATATTAGGTCAATCCTTTATATAAAATTTAGATAGATATATATTTATGATATCACTTTTACTTAATTTCGTCAACAATCATTTGTATTTTTTCTGTTTCAACTAATTTTGCAAAAAATTACTTTAATATTATTAGTCATATATACTAATCAGATATATTTTTCAATCATATAATATGCAAAAATCGCCCGCAGCTAAACAGCCACAGGCGACATATTTGTTTGAATAAAACCGACTATGTATTATTCAGCAGCAGGAGCACCAACAGGGCAAGTACCTGCGCAAGAACCGCAATCGATGCAAGCATCAGCGTCGATTACATACTTTCCGTCGCTTTCAGAAATAGCACCAACAGGGCAAGCATCTGCACAAGCGCCGCAGCCGATACATTCATCGCTAATTTTATATGCCATAATGACAACCTCCTCAATAGAATTAAAGCCAGTTATTACAACTGCTTTATAATATTATAATAACACATTTTAAAAAAAATGCAAGCGTTTTTTTATAATATCATAAAATTTTCATAAATGAAACAATCAGATATTTAAAAGCTCTTCCTGTCCCACAAGACTATATCCGTTTTCTGTTAAGGTTTTAACTGCAAGCTCATTATCATCCACTCTTAGAATAAGGAACGCAGTTCCCTCTTCCTCCTTGATAAAAGCGGCATACATATATTCTACGCTTATATTTCCTTTATACAAGACATCCATTGCATCAGCAAGTCCGCCCGGTTTATTTTGAATTTTAATGGCGAGAACGTTGGTTATAGTAACTGAGCAGCCGTTACTTTTTAAAACCTCAAGCGCTTTTTCACTATCGTTTACGATAAGTCTGAGGATTCCGAAGTCCTTTGTGTCAGCAATTGACATTGCCTTTATAGAAAGATTATTATCTCCTAAAAGTCTTGTTACTGCAGAAAGTCTTCCTGCACGGTTTTCAACAAACACTGATAATTGTTTAACTGTCATAAAAACCTCCTTAAATCACCTTAAACAAGTTTTCTTTTATCAATTACACGAACAGCTTTTCCTTCGGAACGTGTAATAGTTTTTGGTTCAACAAGCTTTATTTTAGCGCTGATTCCAAGAATTGAATGAATTTCTCCGCCAATCTTCTTTTCAAGCTCTTCCACTGACTTTATAGTATCCGAAAGCATATCATTTGAAAGCTCTACTTGAATTTCAAAAGTATCTTTATTATTAACTCGGTCAACTATAATCTGATAATTAGGCGTAACATTACTCATTTTCAGTAAAACAGATTCAATCTGAGACGGGAAAACATTTACGCCCTTGATTATAAGCATATCGTCGCTTCTGCCCATTGGCTTTGTCATTTTAATAAGTGTTCTTCCGCATGAGCATTTTTCTCTTGAAAGCACGCATATATCTCTTGTTCTGTATCTCAGCAATGGAAAAGCTTCTTTTGTAATGCTTGTAAAAACAAGCTCTCCCTTTGAGCCTTCCGGAAGCACTTCGCCTGTATCCGGGTCAATAATTTCAGCAATAAAATGGTCTTCATTAATATGCATACCGGTTTGTTCACTACATTCAAATGAAACGCCCGGACCGCTTGTTTCTGTTAAGCCATATATGTCATATGCTTTGATACCCAAAAGTCTTTGGATTTCTTGACGCATCTCTTCTGTCCATGGTTCAGCGCCGAAAATACCGGCTTTTAGACTGATGTCCTCAGGTCCATACCCCATATCATGAAGTGTTTCTCCGATATATGCTGCGTATGACGGTGTACAGCACAGAATAGTTGATTTAAGATCACGCATAAACTGAATTTGTCTTTCTGTATTGCCGGAAGACATAGGAAGTGTAAGACAGCCGACTTTATGAGAACCGCCGTTGAGTCCCGGACCTCCTGTGAAAAGTCCATAACCGTAGCACACCTGACAAACATCATCCTTTGTTCCGCCTGCTGCAACTATAGCTCTTGCACAGCAGTCCTCCCAGAGATCAATATCATTCTGGGTATAAAAAGCAACCACTCTTTTTCCTGTAGTGCCACTGGTGGACTGAATTCTTACACAATCTGAAAGCGGTTTTGCAAGCAAGCCATAGGGATAAGCTTCACGCAAGTCAGCCTTGGTCAAAAACGGAAGCTTATGTAGATCTTCTGTACCTTTGATATCCTCGGGAGTTACGCCCTTCTCATCCATTAAATTCTTATAATAAGGCACATTTTCATATACATGCTTGACCTGAGCAACTAAACGCTCGTCCTGGAGCTTTTTCATCTCCTCTCTCGACATACACTCTATTGACTCGTTCCAATATCTTTCCATTGGAAAAACCTCCTTCGTATTCTATAGAAAATCTTATTTAACTTCTCTTCCGAGGGCAAATGCTTTTTTATTTAGCTCAAGAAATTTTGCTGGTACACATTCCTCAACAGCTTTTTCCCAAGCACTGACATCAAAAGGCATTTTAGTTGAAACAACTCCCATAAGAACTACATTTGAAGCTTTTGAATTTCCAGCCTGTTCAGCTAAAGTTAATGCGTCAACGGCAATAACGTCAATTCCTTGTGATTTAATTTTCTCAATGATATTGTCGGGATAAGCAGCTGCACCTGTAATAACAGGCATTGGATCAATTTTTTGAGTAGAAGTAACTAAATGTCCTCCTTTTTTCAGATAAGGAAGCCATCTTGCAGCCTCGAGCTGTTCAAAGCTGATAATTATATCTGCTTCACCCTTTGTAACAACAGGTGAACAAACTTCATCACCATATTTAACATATGTAACAACCGAACCGCCTCGCTGGCTCATTCCGTGAACTTCAGATACTTTTACATCATAGCCCTGCTGTAAAAGCACATTTCCTATCAGTCTTGACGCAAGCAACGAGCCTTGTCCGCCAACGCCGACTATCATAATAGACTTAGTTTCCATTTATATTACACCTCATTATGTAGTTATTTTTATTCGGCAGAAATTGCATTTAATTTACACATTTCTGTGCAGATTCCGCATCCGACACACTGGGTATGGTCAATTACACACTTTCCGTCATGAATTGAAATTGCAGGACATCCGATTTTCAGGCACTGTTTACAGCCAACGCATTTTTCTGCATTAACCTTAAGAGGCGCATTATGCTTAACATATTTAAGCAAAGCACACGGACGTCTTGAAATTATAACTGATGGTTCTTCTTTATCAAGCTCTTCTTTTATGACCTCTAAAGATTCTGCCATATGATATGGATCAATGACCCTAACGCTTTTAATTCCGATTGCATGACACAAATCTTCAAGATTTACTGCTGCAGCAGGGTCACCTTTAAGATTTTTTCCTGTTGTAGGATTTTGCTGGTGACCTGTCATTCCCGTAATGGAGTTATCAAGAATAATTACTGTAGAATTAGTTGAGTTATAGGCAATATTTACAAGACCAGTCATACCGCTGTGCATAAACGTTGAATCGCCGATAACGGCTACAGACTTCTTTTCTGCTTCTGCACCGAGAGCTTTATTAAATCCATGCAAACCGCTTATTGATGCACCCATACATATAGTAGAATCCATAGCACAAAGCGGTGGTGTTGCACCAAGAGTATAACAGCCGATGTCTCCTGAAACCATAACGCCGAGTTTTGACAAGCAATAGAACAGACCTCTATGGGGGCAGCCTGCACACATAACTGGAGGGCGAACAGGAACTGTTTCTTCAAAAGCTGTAATCTCTTTTGTTTCGCCAAGAATTTTCTCTGCAACTATAGCCTGTGAGATTTCGCCCAATAAACTGAAAGTATCTTTTCCGTGAACCTCAACGCCGATTTTTTTACAATGAGTTTCAATTACATCATCAAGTTCTTCTATTACATAAACATTTTTGCATTTAGATGCAAATTCTTTTATTATATTTACAGGCAGAGGATTAACGATGCCAAGCTTTAAATATGACGCTTTATTTCCCAAAGCTTCTTTTGCATACTGATAAGAAATACCTGACGTGATAACTCCAATATCAGTATTATTTAATTCAACTTTATTAAGCTCTGAAGTTTCAGAAAATTCAGCAATCTTAACAAGTCTTTCTTCAACCTTTGGGTGACGTTTAATTGCGTTACCGGGCATCATAACAAATTTCTGTGGATTTTTCTTATATGTAATATGCTCTTTCGGTATTCTGTCACACATTTCTACTGCCGACTGAGAATGTGAAACTCTTGTAGACATTCTGATTATTACCGGTGTATCAAATTGCTCAGACAAATCAAAAGCTGCTTTAGCAAATTCTTTACACTCAGCAGAATCAGACGGCTCGATCATCATGACTTTTGAAGCAATAGCATGATGTCTTGAATCCTGTTCGTTTTGAGATGAATGCATCCCCGGGTCGTCTGCAACAGCAATTACCATTCCTGCATTAACGCCTGTATAACCGGCTGTATATAAAGGATCGGCTGCCACATTCAAACCAACATGTTTCATTGCGCAAAAGCTTCTTGCACCTGCTATTGATGCACCGAGTGCAACTTCCATTGCAACTTTCTCATTCGGCGCCCATTCAGCATAAACATCATCATACTCGGCAACACATTCAGTTATTTCCGTTGACGGTGTTCCCGGATAGGATGAAGCAATTTCACAACCTGCTTCATAAAGTCCTCTTGCAAAGGCTTCATTACCAAGCATTAATTTTTTCATAACTATTTATCTTTCCTTTCATCAGAACCTTGTCTATAACAATATTATTATATATTTCAAATAATAATCTTATTTCTCTTATTGTTAAAATAGACAAAATATTTCTCAATACAAGTCATTATAGCATAAAACTTCACAAAAAGCAACAGTTTTTTTGTGAAACAATATAATAATTTAACACAATAACAACAAACAATTCAGCGACAGATATTTGCAGCTTTTTCAAAAAAGATAATGACTTATAGCAACAAAACAGAGTATTCCCCACTGGGAAAACTCCGTTTTATCTCCTTAATTGTGCAATAAACAAGAATTATAATACTCCACTCCCGCACCTTTCTTCACATTCCCGCAACCCGCTATTCTATTCAGTAACTTTGTTGACCATCGGAGAGTGCAAAACGCTTTTGATGGAATGGACGGTACGGTAATTCTGTCAAAAGTGTCCTTACGTTACTTTCGCGAAAAGTAACAAAGGCTGATGAGAACCTAACAAGAATTTAGCTGTTTCTTATAATACTAACCACTTTGTCAACAATCACTTCCAAATCTTCTGCTCCGTCAATCACATAATCCGAGTTTGGAAGAATATCTTTTATCATCTGTACATACGCCACCCTTGCACCTTTAAGGTAATTCTGCATATCAAGGCGTATTTCATTTGCTGTTGCGTTTTTCATATCCCTTAAAACTCTTCTTGCCATTGCAATATCGAGCGGAGTATCGATAAACACAGCACAATCTATATCGTCCTTTATTAACTTATTTTGGTACGCAAACGGATAATCTAACAGCAAGTATTCATATTCGCCGCAGTTTTTCATTTTTTCAATATCACTTTTTAGTGGACTTAAATCCCATACATTGTAGTAATCTGTACCCTCCATTGTCCATTTACAAAAATCTTCTACCTCACCGTCAAAAGAATAATCGTCAAAATGAAGTGAAGTTGTTTTAGGTATTTTCTTCTTAATCTCATTCACAACTGTTGTTTTACCACCTGCAGTTACTGCAGCAATCGAAATAATCTTCATCTCATTACCTCTACAAATTATGCTTTATCGATTAAATTATAATTTACATCATTATACCACAATAGACTTATAAAATCAACAATTTGCCGCCTTTAGCTGTGCATTTTCTGCTTCAGCAATGTATTATATGAAATTTAAATTTAAATTTTTTAATATTTCTATATTGTTATTTTTAAACATATATTAAATTAAACTATTTATGATTTTTTTCAAGCAGTTGAAATTTTAAAAAAACTATGTTATAATAAAGTTAGCCATATGCAACTCTTGCATTTAAACTTTACTTTGCTTTTACATTCATTGGAGGACATATGAAATACAAAACAATAAACGACTTATCTGTCGGAGAGTCTGCACTTATACTCAGCATTAACTGTGAGGGTGCGATGAAACGACGCCTGATAGACATGGGAATCACTCCCGGGGTCAAAGTTATACTATATAAAATCGCCCCTTTAGGTGATCCTCTTGAACTAAAATTAAGAGGATACATGCTTTCGATAAGACGCTCCGAAGCTAAAAATATATTTGTTAAAAGGGAGATTGATTCATGATTTCAATAGCTTTGGCCGGTAATCCCAACTGTGGAAAAACAACGCTTTTCAATGCACTCACCGGATCAAATCAATATGTTGGAAACTGGGCTGGTGTTACCGTTGAAAAGAAAACCGGAAAAACAAAAGACGGAAAATTTAATATTATAGATTTGCCCGGAATATATTCTTTATCCCCATATTCAATGGAAGAGATAGTTAGCCGTGACTACATAATAAAAGAAAAGCCGCAGGCAATAATCAATATAATTGACGGCACCAACATTGAGCGAAACTTATATTTAAGTGTTCAGCTTGTTGAACTGGGTATTCCGATGGTGCTTGTCATAAATATGATGGATGATGTCAAGGCACAGGGCACAACAATAGATACCTGTTATTTATCAAAACTTATGGGTATGCCTATTATACCTATATCCGCCCGAAAAGGTGATAACATTGACGAAGTATTGAGACAAATCGAATATGTAGTCAACAATAATATAACGCCGCCGGAAATTAATTTTGACATTAATACACAAAATGCTCTGAATGCAATTTTTTCTGAAATATACAGCGAAAACAAAAACGTTCCGTATTCTTTTTATTCATCCAAAATTCTTGAGGGTGATAAAAGAGTAATAAAGGAACTGAAGCTCTCTGAAAAACAATCAAAAAATGTTGAAGCTATTGCTAAAAGATATGAGAACACCGGGAAATATGGCGATAGAGAAACGATGCTTGCTGACGCAAGATATCGTTTCATAGAAGACGTAACTAAAAAATGTGTTGTTAAGGGCAAAAGTGATGAGAAGCTTACTGTCTCTGATAAAATTGATTTAATTGTTACCAACAGATTTTTAGCTCTTCCCATCTTTCTGCTTATAATGATGATTATCTTTTCTTTAACGTTTGGTAGTGTTGGAACTTTCCTTTCGGATCTGATTGAAAAGTTTTTCGGCGATATACTTTCTCCTGCTGTTGAAAACTTTTTAGATAAAGTTGATTCTCCGCAGTGGACAGCTTCTCTTATTATCAATGGTATTATAAACGGCGTTGGCGGAATTTTGACGTTCTTACCCCAAATAGCAATACTATTTCTTTGCTTATCTATTCTTGAAGACAGCGGATATATGGCAAGAGCGGCTTTTATTACAGACAGATTTCTAAGAAAGCTTGGATTATCCGGAAAAAGCTTTATACCTATGATAATGGGCTTTGGCTGTACAACCCCTGCTGTTATGGCAACAAGAACACAGGAAAATATAAACGAACGCAGAATGACAATCCTTCTTATACCGTTTATGTCATGCGGCGCAAAGCTTCCTATTTATGCACTATTTGCCGGTGTATTCTTTGCGGCACATCAGGGATTAATTGTTTTTTCGATGTACATAATAGGCTTTTTGCTTGCAATTATTATTGGTTTAATATTAAAAAAGACTTATTTTAAGAGCAATCAAGCACCATTTATTATGGAACTTCCCGCTTACAGACTTCCGCTGATTTCATCAGTTCTGAAAAACACATGGGATAAATGCAAAGGCTTTTTAATAAAAGCAGGTACAATAATTTTTGCAATGTCTATCATAATATGGCTTCTTCAGTCTTTTACTCCTACCCTACATTATACAGACGACAGCAGTGTCAGCTTGTTTGCTTATTTAGGTGGTCTGATAGCTCCTATTTTCAAACCGCTTGGATTCGGGAACTGGAAAACAGGTGTATCACTTTTGTCAGGACTTGTAGCTAAAGAAGCGGTAGTAAGCACTATGCTTGTACTATATTCTGCGGCTAATGAGGCAGCATTGTCAGGGGCAATTCTTTCAGCCTTCACTCCCCTTTCAGCTTTTTCATTTATGGTTTTTTGTCTTCTTTATATGCCATGTATATCAGCATTTGTAACCATAAAAAAAGAAACAGGAAGTATAAAATGGGCATTTGCAAGTGCGGTAATGCAATGCACTGTTGCATATATAGTTTCTTTTCTCATTTATCAAATCGGTTCACTGATTATTTAAAGGATAAATAAAATAATGAAATACATTGTAATTTTAATTTGCATATTATTAATTTTATCAGCTTTTCTTATTCTAATTAAATCCTTAAAAAAAAGCTTTAAAAACCAATGCTGCGGCAATTGTCACAGATGTTCTTTTAATTTATGCAGTAAAAAACATGAAAATGAGTAAAAAGAGGTATTTTCGCAAATTCTTGACTTTTTTCATACTTTGTGTTATCATATAATTAGTTTAAGAATATAATAAGGAGTATAATTATTATGATAATAGATATGCACTCACATATTTTGCCCGGAATTGACGATGGGGCAAGAACAGTTGAGGAATCGTTACAGCTTCTTGATTCTTTTGTTGAGAACGGTACAGATATAGTAGTTGCCACACCTCATTTTTATTGTAAAGATCAAAGCATCAATAGTTTTATAGAGAAACGCAATGCCGCATATGAAAAGCTTAAACCGCATTTAAAAGCTGAACATCCTCAAATTATTTTGGGCGCTGAGGTATTATACAGTCCAATTCTTGCAGGCAATGAGGACATATCGAAGCTTACAATTCAGGGAACGGATTTTATCTTATTTGAAATGCCCTATCAGAAGCTTACCGCTGATATGATAAACAATGTTTCAAAAATTGCAAATTCTATGGATGTAAAGCTTTTGATTGCTCACATCGAACGATATTTGCATTTTACTTCTTTTTCTGAATTATCAGAACTTATGGATTTAGATGTTCTCGGACAGATAAACATTAAGTCGCTTATGAAATCTTCTTCAAAAAGGGCTTGTTTTAAATTAATAAAAAAAGGCTATGTTCACGCACTTGGATCTGATTATCACAGGATTGATAAGCCGGTTTCGCATGTTGTAGATGCATTTGAAATCCTGGATAAAAAATTCGGAAATGGTTATACAAATCATTTGATAAAAAATGAAGTTCATATACTTAAAAATGACAGCTTAGAGTATTTCTACAGATGATAATTCATAATAAATTTACATCTTAATTTCTACAACTGTTGACATAACTTTTATACTGTTGTATAATAATAATGCTAAAATTAAATAGCCTTATCAAGAGTGGTGGAGGAACAGGTCCTTTGAAGCCCGGCAACCTAACGTATTTCTACAGTTAAGGTGCTAATTCCTGCGGTATTTTCCGAGAGATGAGGAATTTGTGAGAATTCAAGCGTTTCGGAACGGAACGCTTTTTTATTTGGCTATTTTCTTATTAGGCATTTATTTTTTAGAATTATAAGAAAAGAGGTAGTTTAAATGTCAAGATATGTATTTACTTCAGAATCAGTCACAGAAGGACATCCGGATAAAATATGCGACCAAATTTCAGACGCTGTGCTCGACGCTATGCTTTCTCAGGACCCGATGTCAAGAGTTGCATGTGAAACCGTTACCACAACCGGTATGGTAATGTGTATGGGTGAAATTACAACAAATGCTTCTGTGGATATTCCTCAAATAGTCAGAGATACTGTTGTTGAAATTGGATATGACCGTGCTAAGTATGGTTTTGACGGTCACACATGTGCCGTTTTCACAACAATCGACAAACAGTCTCCCGACATCGCAATGGGCGTTGATAACGCTCTTGAGGGACGTGAAGAAAATGAAAATGATACAGGTGCCGGAGATCAGGGCATCATGTTTGGATATGCATGCGATGAAACACCTGAGCTTATGCCTATGCCAATTTCATTGGCTCACAAGCTTGCAATGAAGCTTACTGAAGTCAGAAAAAATGGTACGCTTCCATATCTTCGTCCTGACGGAAAAACACAGATAACTGTTGAATATGAAGATGGGAAACCAGTTAGAGTTGACACAGTTGTCGTATCTTCGCAGCATGATGACGCAGTTTCTCTTGATCAGATAAGAGAAGACATTATTAATTACGTTGTAAAAGCAGTTATACCATCAAATTTGTTAGATGACGAAACCCGATATTTTATAAACCCGACAGGCAGATTTGTTGTCGGCGGACCACAGGGCGACAGCGGACTTACAGGAAGAAAAATTATTGTTGATACTTACGGTGGATATGCCCGTCATGGCGGCGGAGCTTTTTCAGGAAAAGATCCGACAAAGGTTGACCGCTCAGCAACATATGCTGCAAGGTACGTAGCAAAGAACATTGTTGCAGCAGGTCTTGCGAAAAAGTGTGAAGTTGAACTTGCTTATGCTATCGGTGTTGCAAATCCGGTATCAATTTCTATTTCAATCGACACTTTTGGTACAGGAAGTTATACCGATGAGCAAATTGCAAAAGCTGTGGAAAAGGTATTTGACCTTAGACCGGCGGCAATTATCAGAGATTTAGAATTAAGAAAGCCTCAATATAAAGCTCTTGCAGCTTATGGGCATATGGGACGTGAAGATTTAGGGGTTGCTTGGGAAAAGACAGACCGAACCGAACAGATGATTGACGCCTTAAAACAATTAAGTTAATGCAAAAAAGTGATAATGCCATTTGACATTATCACTTTTTTATATCTTTGAATTAATGATATCATTTATTTTTTCGTTAAGCTTATCTATATCAGATTTTTCAGCTTTTCTCGGATTTTTTGGTGATGAATTACCGCATATGCTCCAGTAATCACAATAGGTACAGGTAAGAGATTTAGAAGTTTCTATGGGATCTGCAAGAATCTCACCGCACTTTAGTTTATCAGCCATTTCATATAGCTTCATTAATGCAAACTGCTCTAAACCAAGGAAATATTCTTCACTTACCGGCTTTTTACCGTTACCGCTTATTTCACCTTTTGATGTAAATTTAAAAGGTGTAAAAGCACCGGAGAATCTTTTATTAAGAGCTTTTAAAGTGAATTCGTTTTCGACCATGATTCCATCAGGCTTATATGTGGATGCACGTTTTCTTACAAGCTCTTCATCCAAGCTTTCCCCGTTTTTCAAAATTTCAATTTCCTCAGGAGTAAACCCGGCTTTTATGAAATTAATATGCGAATAAAGTATAGCTGACGGCTTTAACGTTCCATTCTGATTTAAATCGTTTTTTCTTTGAGTAACAGCAAGCAGATAAATTAACATCTGCAAATTCAAGCCGTTATAAATCTCTTCAAGCCTCAATGTTATATCACCGGTTTTATAGTCCACTATTCTAATATACTGTTCTCCGCTTTGAGATGTAAATATATCAGCACGATCGATACTTCCCCGAATATTAATTTTTATTTCCTCATCAAGCTTCAGCTGCAATATACTTTCGCCGCTGTCTTTAGTTAGATTATATTCAAATGCCTCCGGAACAAAAAGAGAATCTGTTAACTCCGTTTGAATATTTTTAACAGCAAAGAACGCAGAATCTTCAAGCCGTTTCATTGCGGCATTAAAGGAAGCTGTTTTACCGAAATCACCGCCCATGTGTTCATTAGCATAATTAATAAATTCTTCGTGAATGCGTTCCTTTATTATTTTATCTGACAGTTGAGGAAAATCATTATTATATACTTTTTTATCATTTTCAACCTTTATACTCATAATTTTTTCAAAACAGCTATGAATTAAATTGCCTGTATTCATAGGATTTATTTCTACAGGAATAGGAGCCTTCAGTTTCAAACCGTATTTACAATAATAAGAAAAAGGACATGAATAATAATCCTTAACTCTTGTAGCTGACAAATTCATATCGTGGCTAAAAAACAGTTTTTCAGCCATTTCGTCTGATAATTTATGCTCTTGTTTTTTGGAAGCAGAATTAACATAGTTAAGCTTTGATTCATAAAAGTCAGAACATTTTAAAGACTCACGTATTGCAGCAATAAGAGAATTTCTATCGCTTGATTTTTCAAGATACTTATAAAAAGCGGTTCTATATGAGGTACAAAAAAAGTCAATCGGTATATCCTGAATTTTACTTTCCATATCGCCAAACATTCGTTTAAGCATAGGAACTACAACAGACGGAAGCTTTGCCGTGCCCTGAAAATCCGATTCTGAATATGTAACATAAAGCTTGTCCGTAGGCATAGTAAGGGCAAGATATACATTAAGCCTTTCTCTCTCAATTTGACGCATTGCACTGCTTGATACATTAAGCTTCAATTGTTCGAGTTTTTTCTTATCACTGTGAGTCAACAAACAGCTGTTATTAATATCTGATGGAAATACTCCGGAATTAGTCTCCATAACAAATGCAATTTTAACATCTGATAGTCTTGAGTGGTTTGTAGATGCAATTCTGACGCAGTCAACAGTTTGAGGAGGCTTAGAAACACTCATTTCGGAAATCATCAAATTGAAAATATCACTGAACTCCCTCAAGGATATTTTTTCATCGTCAAATCTGCTATAAATAGCAGATACAGCTGACAGTACAGTTTTCCAAAGCTGTTTATACTCTCTTGCAAGCTCAAAGTCCTTTTCATTATCTGAACTTGCTGTTTTAATTTTAGAAAACATCTGCTGCGATAATTTGATTTTGTCCAAGAAATTAAATAATGCAAGACAAATATCCTGAGAGGAAGCATTTTTGCAGGAATCTTTAAATTCAGACAAAGGTTCAATAATTCTTATTCTGGTTTCATTTATCCTTGCTAAATTGCTGTCACTGTCAGCAGGAGCTGTAAATTCACTTTCCCACATATTCCCGTCTACATTCCAAGTAATGCAGTAATTTTCAATATCACAAATGTCATAATCAAGGAAATCAGACAGGGGTGATTTTATATATCTGAGTAATTTTTCAGTATTCCAATTTCTCGTGATAATACAGTCAAAAATACTTTTCAAATATAGTACCAGAGCAGACTGCCCTGCACCTTTACTATAATCAATAAAACATGGGATATCATAACGTTCAAAAGTTCCCTCTAAAACCGATGCGGTCTCATGGATATTACCTAAAATCACAGCAATATCTTTATATTTATAATTTTCTTCTCTTACAAGTCTTGATATTTCAGAACAAACATACTCTGTTTCTTCATAAATATCTGTTCCGGATAAAATTTTTATATTCTCACTTTTGTTAAATTCAGAAGGTTTATTAAAATAAAGATTTTCATCTAAATGTTCTATTTCACATGAACAGCGGTTTTCTGCTGCTTTCAGTTCGATTTCATCAATTCCTAGATTTTTAGACATTGCAATATTTTTGAGATTCTGTGCGGTTCGTATGGTTTGAGCAAAAGGAGATTGGTTAGTTCTTGATTTATTTTCATGAGAAATAATCAAAGATACTGTTATTTGCGCTGCTTGTTTTAACATACAGTCAATCAGTTTAAGCTCATCAACAGAAAAATCTGAAAATGAATCTATGAATATAAATTTATCTTTAAAAAAATCATTTTTATTGGCTAATTCACAGCATTCCCCCAAAGCCGTCAAGGAATCTTTTAAACCAGCTTTATCAAGTTCATCTAAATAAAACTCATATAATCTTGACATATCATAAAGCTTTGACTGCAAAGATCCATCTGATTTTTCAGACGCAACTCTGAGATCTTCCGGTGATATTCCGGATTGAACAAAATCGGTGACTAAATCAATTGAATCACTAATGAAAGAAGATTTTTTTAAAGACTTTTCGTAAAATTTAACATCACCTGTTGCTTTTAGACGTTTAACTGCCTTATACATGGTTATTATCTTAGCATTATCATCGGCAGTTTCCTTTGAATTTCTGCCATATTTCTTGGACAATAATTCTGCCAGTCTATTAAAACCAACTGTTTGTATTTTATTAAATGCCTTTGCTCCCAAGGCATAATATAGTTTTTTATCATATTCAAATGAAAACTGATCGGGAATTATTACAAGTATATCCATATCAGCATCAGAGGCTTGCTTAATCAAATTTATAAATAGTTCTTCTCTTTCACTGTGAGTTCCGCCGGAAACCAATTTAAGCATCGCATTTAACCTCCAATCAACAATATAATATACAAAATATATTTTATCATGTAAATCAATCAAAGTCAAATGCAATACAGGTATAACATTATTTAAACAAATCAGCAAGTATTTCAAAAATCTTAAATGAATATTTTACATCATTATCATTTTCAATAATTGAGACTTTTTCTTTTTCGTTGTTTGATGTAATTGAATATCCTAAAGAAAATCCGGGGAAAAACATTGAATATTTCTGAATGTCTTCTTTATCAGCTGAACTAAAAAATGCAGAGAATAAAAATGTCAAGCATAATGCAGATACAACTGCTTTTTGTAATTTTGTCATAAAAAAATCCCTCCATTATAACTGTCTTAAACCTTTTTTCTTCTGACTAATTATGGACGGGATTTTTTCAATTTATTCAATTATTTTAATTTGGATAATATTTTTCAAAAACATTTTTAGCAATATCACAGGATTCTTTAGCGTCTTTCGCATAAAAATCAGCTCCGATTTTTTCAGCATATTCAGGTGTCAGGACAGCACCGCCCACCATTATTTTGCAATCAACATTATTATCATGCAGCAACGCTATAGTTTTTTCCATGCTAACTAATGTTGTTGTCATTAATGCAGACAGTCCGATAAGATGAACATCATTTTCAACAGCACAATCTACAACAGCTTGGTAGTCAACATCTTTCCCCAAATCAATTACCTCATATCCGTAGTTCTCAAGAAGAACCTTCACTATATTTTTTCCGATATCATGAATATCACCTTTAACAGTTGCAACAATTATTTTTCCTTTTGAAACAGACTTTTCACCTGTTTGTGCAAAATGATTTTTGATAACTTCAAAACAAGCCTGTGCAACCCCGGCGGTTAAAATCAATTGAGGTAAAAATATTTTCCCTGTTTCAAACTCAGAACCTGCTTTATCTAAAGCAGGAATAAGAATTTCATTGATAATATCCATCGGATCATGTTTTTTCAGCAAATCGGTCGTTAAGCGTGCACCTTCGCTTTTTAAACCGTTTTCCAAAGCATATGGCAAATCCACTTCTCTTTTTTCAGAATTGTCACTTTTAGGTGCATCCGCTTTCGCATTACCATAATTAGCAATATACTCAACAGAATTTTTATCATATCCGGCAAGAAGATTATAAGATCTAACAGTTGCTGTCATAGCGTCTATATTAGGATTGATAATCGGTAAATCAAGACCTTTTGTAAGAGCCATCATTAAAAAGTTATGTGTAATAAGTTCTCGTTCAGGTAGTCCAAAGCTAATATTAGACACGCCCAGAACTGTTTTAAGACCCAATTCTTTTTTTACTCTTTCAACTGCATTAAGAGTTTGCATTGCCGCTTCCTGTTCTGCAGAAACTGTAAGAGTAAGACAATCAATATATATGTCTTCACGGCGTATGCCTAAAGCCAATGCACGATCTAAAATTTTCTTAGCTATATTAAATCTGCCTTCGGATGTTTTAGGTATTCCGTTTTCATCAAGGCAAAGTCCTACAACAGCTGCACCATACTTTTTAACTAATGGTAAAACTGTTTGAAGAGATTTTTCTTCACCGTTTACAGAATTGACAATAGGCTTACCGTTATACACTCTCAATGCGGCTTCAAGTACTTCCGGAATAGTAGAGTCAAGCTGAAGCGGTACATCCGCAATACCCTGCAAAGCTTTCACTGCCTGCACCATCATATCCTGTTCATCAATTCCCGGTAAACCAACATTTACGTCCAGTATATCTGCTCCTGCATGAATTTGCTCAATGGCTTGTCCCAAGATATAATCGATATCACCTTCAAGCAAAGCGGCTTTAAAACGTTTCTTTCCTGTTGGATTAATTCTCTCACCGATTATTCTCGGACGGTCAATAACCACTGTATTTGACGGACTGCAACAAGCAGCTGGGATTAAATGCTCTTTTTTAACGTACTTTTTATCTGAAAGAACATTTTTAAGTTCTTTTATAAAATCAGGGGTTGTGCCGCAGCATCCGCCAAAAATTTTTACACCTAACGGAATTAATTCTGACATGAGTTCTGCAAATTCATCAGGAGAAATATTGTATTCATTTGTAATCGGGTCAGGCAAACCTGCATTTGGTTTTACAACCAGTGGGAGATTAGTCCATTTACTTAACTCCTCTACTACAGGATAAAGCTCAGCAGGTCCAAGTGAACAATTTACTCCAATAGCGTCAACTCCCAATCCCTCAAGAGTTAAAGCCATTGAACTAATAGAACATCCGGTAAAAGTTCTCATATTTTCTTCAAAAGTCATTGTACAGATTATTGGTTTATCTGAATTTTCCTTTGCTGCCAAAACTGCGGCTTTCAGCTCATACAAATCTGTCATTGTTTCAAAAACAATTATATCACAGTTTTTACCTGCAATTATCTGTTCTTTAAAAATATCGTACGCATTTTCAAATGTTAATGTTCCTGTAGGTTCTAAAAGCTGTCCGATAGGACCGATATCTAAAGCTACAAGAGTTTCTGTATTACCGCAAGCTTTTCTTGCATTTGTAATTGCAGCATCTATCACTTCATCAACTGAATATCCGCAATCAGATAATTTATATCGATTGGCTCCGAAAGTATTAGCGTATATTATATCAGAACCGGAATCAATATACATACGGTGTATATCTATAAGCCACTGTGGTTTTTGAATATTAAGTACTTCAGGCGTCTCACCCATTTTTAATCCCATTGCCTGAAGCATTGTTCCCATTGCACCGTCAAGGCAAATAAATTCATTTTTTAAAAGCTGTTTAAAATCCACAATGCTCACCTCTTTTTCTGTATTCACATCTATCCCGCATATTACAGCTGACACATCCACGTTTACCTTTTGAAATTTTATTTTTTGATATACCGATAACCGCAGTAACTGACTTTCTCGGTATTAAAATCAAACTCTCTGTACAATTTAATCCTATTCGCTTCTGAGCATCCATAACTTTTAAAAATTCAGGCTGTATGGTTAATGGAAAATCCCCGTATCCCGGAGAAAATCTCCATGTAAAATTGTAGTCCGGTAAATTATTTTTAATTTCAAGCTCTGCCTGATTACAAACTTGTTCCACGGCAGCAGACGCAAGGCAGTCAGTAATTACAGCTTTTGTCATATCAGCAGTTTCATATGCCCTTATTATTTTATCAGCTTCTATTGAAGCAGTTGCACATAAAAGAATACATTTATCGCACTCACTCAAATGCAATTTTATATCACTTCCCTCAAAACGCAATGAAGTGCCTTTTACTGAAATGCCATTCTCATTCTTTTCAATATTAAAAACTTTATAGGTATACCTTGGTTTAATAGCCTTTAATAAAGCAGATTCGCATTCATCAATTAGTCTAATAACATTTTCATCGGGCTGTTTATTCCCATAGCCCATATATCTCATAGCTTCCGCACGATTAAGATGCAAAAGATCCAAAATAACCATCACTCCGAACAAAAAAATATATCTTTATTATATCACATATATAATGGAAATACAAGTGAAAGCTGCTATCACACATAAAAACTAAAAAGCGCATGATAACTCATCATGCGCTTTTTAAGTATAATTATTGAGGCTCATCCTCAGATTCTGCAGAGCTTGCAGCCATTGTTCCGCAACAGCCGATTGAGTTTTCGTTTTCAAGACTTCTCGGGAAAAATTCACTTGTTGGGAAATTAATCTTTTCAAACAATTCACAAGGACTGTCTGTGTTGGTCGAACATTCTTTATTTGGTATACAATAATCATATGCCGGAATTAGAATCGGCACTGCTCTTTGAAGCTGTACAATTGCAAACATACCTATGGTAACAAGCACAGTTTTAGTGCAATTTTCACTGCTTATGGGAACAAGCTTTGTATCAAGACAAATAGGTTCTACAACGCTTACGCTTGCTTTAGGCAAATTAGGATAACAGCAGCCTTTTGGAGTAGGGTCGCAGATCGGATCGTCAGATGAGAAATGCTTAGTGTTTCCATCGCTTCCGAACAAAATCACTTTTTTACTGAATGTAGTTGTGCCGGTTGCAAATTGAGGTGTGGAACAATTTGCGTGATATACATCCAAATCAACTTTAAAGGTATAAGTTAGATCAACGGTGAAAAAGCCTTTGTTGAAAGGAACAGGATCTATACCAAACGTGGTATTCACAACTTCAACACATTTGCATTTAATGTAGCTTGCAGAGTTGATAAGCTCCTGCATACAAGGATCACAAAATGTCAATTCCAAATCTTCAAGACAATCCTGTGAACTGCATGAATCGAAAACTCGCATTGCCTCAATGCATACTGCTTCTTTAAAGCAATTGTTAGGTTTAAATTCGCTCATGAAAAATCCTCCTGACTAAATGATTTAAAAAGTAAATGTTTTTACTTCCTTACATCATATTCAAAACACTTATTTATTGTGACGAATTTTCATAAAATTCTTTCTGTTTATTAAGTAATATACGAATTTATATGATGTTATAAAAGAATTATACTTTCTTTTAGATACATTAACGCATAGTTTGACTTTGATGTTATAACTGTGGTATAATAATTTAAAATATCTATATAAGGATCTGACGACAACATATGAAAAAAATTGAATTATATACCGATGGAGCTTGTTCCGGAAACCCCGGTCCCGGAGGCTATGGTGTGATATTAAAATACAAAGATAACATAAAAGAGCTATGGGGCGGAGAGCCTAAGACAACTAACAATCGAATGGAACTTATGGCAGTTATTACAGGACTTGAAGCGCTCAAAGAACCTTGTGAAGTTAGCTTATACAGCGATTCAAAATATATAATAGATGCTGTAACTAAAGGCTGGGCTGTAAAATGGAAAGAGAATAATTGGATAAAGGCTGATAAAAAACCAGCTTTGAACTCCGACTTATGGAAAAAGCTTTTAGCGCTTCTGGAAATACACGATGTTCATTTCAACTGGGTTAAAGGACATTCAGGTCACCCTGAAAATGAAAGATGTGATCAGCTTGCTGTCAAAGGTTCTAAAAATTTCACATAACAAAAAGTTAATTAAGGGAAAGCCTATTTATTTACTATGATTAAAACCATCAGTTTTAGCGTTTCATTGAGCAAATTTAAATCGAAATCCCTATAAATGCAGAGTGAATTGATAAATTTTTCTTTAACAAGGTTGCATTTTATAGAAAAAAGGTATATAATAATATCATGTGAAAAATGAGGAATGAAAATTCCATATATAAAGAAAGGTTATGGTTAAATGGAAAAACGCTTTGTTTATGCTGATAATGCCGCCACGACCTGTGTTTCCAAAAAAGCACTTGAAGCTGCTCTGCCTTATTTTACTGAACAATATGGCAACGCCTCAAGTATATATACAATGGGAATGAATGCGGCAAAGGCTATTTTAAAAGCAAGAGAGCAGGTTGCTGATGCAATCGGCGCAAAAGTGAATGAAATATACTTTACAAGCGGTGGTTCTGAAGCGGATAACTGGGCAATAAGGGGTTCAGCTTTAAACGGCGCTAAAAAAGGTAAAAAACATATTATAACTACAGTTTTTGAACATCATGCTGTGCTTCATACATGCGAATTTCTTGAAAAGCAAGGTTTTGAAGTAACATATCTTCCGGTTGATGAGCACGGTCTGATTACTGCTAAACAGGTTGAAGATGCAATTCGTGAGGATACTTGCCTCGTAACAATAATGTTTGCTAATAATGAAATCGGAACGATTATGCCAATCTCTGAAATCGGGAAAATCTGCAAGGAAATGAAAGTTCCGTTCCATACTGATGCAGTTCAGGCAATAGGAAATGTACCAATCAATGTAAAAGACATGAACATTGATATGCTTTCATTGTCCGGTCATAAAATTCATGCTCCGAAAGGAATTGGCTGTTTATATATAAGAGGCGGAATTTCAATTCCTAATCTCATTTTCGGCGGAGCTCAGGAAAGAAGCAAAAGAGCCGGAACAGAAAATGTTCCGTCAATCGTTGCTTTGGGAGAGGCTATTAATGACGCCTGTGCCAATATCGAAAGCAAAGGCAAAAAGGTATCAAAGCTAAGAGACAAGCTTATTAATGAAATTTTGAAAATACCGGAAACAAGACTCAATGGTGATACTGAAAAGCGGCTTCCCGGAAATGTTAATATTTCTATCAGAGGAATTGAGGGCGAGAGCCTGCTTCTTACATTGGATATGAATGGTATTGCAGCTTCATCCGGTTCTGCATGTACAAGCGGTTCTCTTGATCCTTCTCATGTGCTTCTTGCAATAGGTCTGCCTCACGAAATCGCACATGGATCATTAAGACTTACAATAAATGAAGATACAACTGAAGAGGATGTTAATTATATTCTTTCTGTAATCCCCGGAGTTGTAAAGAGACTTAGAAGTATGTCTCCGCTTTGGGAAAGAATATGCAAAGAGGAAGGCTTGACATCCGAGGGATATAAAATTCAATAGGATAAAATAAAGGAGAATTTTAAATGATTTACAGTGAAAAAGTAATGGATCATTTTGCTAATCCACGTAACGTCGGTGAAATTGAAAACGCTGACGGAATCGGTGAAGTGGGCAATGCAAAGTGCGGAGATATTATGAAAATGTATATTAAAGTTGACGATGGAATTATTTCTGATGTCAAATTTAAAACTTTCGGATGCGGCGCTGCAATCGCTACATCATCAATAGCTACTGAAATGATTAAAGGAAAAGCTATTGAAGACGCATTAAAAGTTACCAATAAAGCAGTTATTGAAGCTTTGGACGGACTTCCGCCAGCAAAGCTTCACTGCTCTGTTCTCGCTGAACAGGCCATGAAAGCAGCTATTTCAGATTACTATACAAAACAAGGCATTGACCCAACACCTTTTGTTGGTGAAAGCTGTAGCTGCGGCGACTGTGAAGGCTGCCATTAATTAAAATACTTACAGGCGGAATTATCCGCCTGTTTTATTATACAGATGTTAAAGGTGATAAAATGTCAGAAAATAAAAAAGTTCTTGTTGCCATGAGCGGAGGAGTTGACAGCTCTGTTGCTGTCAAGTTGCTTATTGACAAAGGATATGATTGTGCGGGTGCTACTATGCGTCTGTATTCTAATGAAGATATAGGAATGGATAAATCCAAAACATGCTGTTCTTTGAATGACGTTGAAGATGCACGTTTTGTAGCATTCAAATTAGGCATTGATTTTCATGTGTTCAACTTCTCTTCTGATTTTAAAGAAAAAGTCATAGATAATTTTATAGATACTTATTTAAATGGCGGTACTCCTAATCCTTGCATTGAATGCAACAAGCATCTGAAATTTCAAAAATTTTTGGAACGTGCAAGACTTCTTGAATATGAATACATTGCAACCGGTCACTATGTAAAACGTGAATATAACGAAAAGAGCGGACGTTGGAATTTAAAACGCTCTCCTGATATAAAAAAAGACCAAAGCTATGTTTTATATTCTATGACTCAGGATCAGATTGCACACACGCTTTTTCCGGTGGGAGATTTAAGCAAAGACGAAATAAGATCCATAGCCGAAAAAAATTCTTTAATTAACGCAGACAAGCCGGATTCTCAGGATATTTGTTTTATTCCAGATGGGGACTATGCAAATTTCATTATCAGCAAAGCTGGCAAACAAGATGAAGGAGATATAATTCTGTCTGACGGAACTAAACTGGGAAGGCACAAAGGATTAATAAACTATACTATTGGACAAAGAAAAGGAATTGGGGTATCTTATTCAGAACCCTTATTTGTAATTGATAAAAATCTTGAGAATAATACTCTCATTCTCGGAACAAAAGATAAACAGGGATGTACATCACTTATAGCTGATAATGTAAACTTTATTCCTTTTGAAAAGCTTACTGAACCTATTAACTGTACTGCTCAGACAAGATATCATCAAAATGATGTTCCATGCACAGTATATCCGCTTGACAACAATCAAATTCGGGTCGTTTTTAATAGTCCGCATAAAGCGGTATCAAAAGGCCAAGCTGTTGTTCTTTATGACGGTGATTATATTATTGGCGGAGGAACAATTATAAAATCGACTAAAGAAAGTATTTAATAAAATAGCCTTACTATTAAAGCCGAAAATACAAAACAAGTAAAATCTGCTGTCAATGAAGAAATAAATACCTTGGCTTCTGCTTTTATTCTTACTGCTGAATAGTAAACAGCTATTGTATAGAATGTTGTTTCCGACGACCCCATAAGCACGCTTGCTACCCTTCCGGCATAGCTGTCAGGTGAAATGTCACCAAACAAAGACTCAAGCACAGCCAGTGCACCGCTTCCTGAAATCGGCCTTATAAGCGCAAGAGATGTACATTCTGAAGGAAATCCCAAGGCTTGTGTTAACGGCGAAAGCAAGTCCGACAAGGCTTTAATTGTACCCGACGCTGAAAGCATTTCAATAGCAGTCAGCAAAATAATAAGTGGTGGTATTAAGTCTACCGCTATCATCAAGTTTTCTTTAGCCCCCTGAATGAACACATTAAATATATCGACTTTTTTTATTAGGGCATAAACAAAAACAATACATATTATAAGGGGAATTAGCAAATCTGATACGCTCATTTATTTTTACTCCTGCGCATATAAAGTACTGATACCATAACACAGCCGGCTATAACCGATATAAACGATACCATTAGTATGGGAACTGTACAATCCCAAGGAGTTTGCGACCCGTGAGACATACGTAATGCTGCGACAGTAATTGGTATTAACTGTATGGATGAAGTATTTAAAACCACGAGCATCGACATATTTCGTGCTTTGTTTTCGCAATCGTTAAGATGCTTCATAGCTTTTATTCCTAATGGTGTAGCTGCGTTGCCGAGTCCAAGAAAATTTGCTGTTATATTCATGCAAATCATTTCAAAGGCTTTGCTTTGAGATTTGACAGACGGAAATAAAAAACCAACAGGCTTTTTTAATACTAAAGCTATTTTATTTGTTAATCCGGCTTTTTCAGCAACCCGCATAACTCCGCCCCAAAGTGCCATTGCTCCCGCAAGACTTGCAGCGGTTTTTAATGCACCGCCTGACGCTTGAAGTATTGACTGAGAAAGCTCCGATATATTTCCGTTAATTAAAGAAAATATTAAAGAAACAATTATAAATGCTGTTATTATGTAATTTATCATTTTTTCTCCTCATTCAAAAGTTATATTTGGATATTTTACGATTTAATGATAATTTTTTGAGATTATGCTTGACAAAAAACGACAAGTTATGTTACAATATAATTGTCATAAACTTTTTTATGCATAGAGAAAATTTTTCTCATTAGATTTTATTTTGAAAAGGGGATTATTATTATGAAATCTACAGGAATTGTAAGAAAAGTTGATGAACTTGGAAGAATCGTATTGCCAATCGAATTGAGAAGAACATATGACTTGGCAATCAAGGATGCTGTTGAAATCTATACTGATGACGACATGATCATCCTTAAGAAGTTCCAGCGCACATGCGTATTCTGCAACAGTCCAGAAGATGTTGTTGAATACAAGGGCAAAACTATTTGTTCTGAGTGCATGGCTGAACTCAAGGGCAACAAGTAAATCAACAGAAAACAGGGAACATTTTTGTTCCCTGTTTTTATTTTTATTCTTTTATATTATTAAGTATGCAAAAAGCGGTCAAATAATTTGACCGCTTAATTTATTTTTTATTATATAACTCAAAAGCTTTGTCAATTTCACCGTCATACTCAACTTTACCGCCTTTAAGATAAATAGCACGGTTACATGTATCCTTTATAGAACTGTTTGAGTGTGACACAAATAAAACTGTAACCCCTGAACCAATCAACTCTTTGATCTTATTATTACACTTCTTTTTAAAGTCAGCATCACCGACGCTTAACGCTTCGTCAATTACAAGAATATCAGGTTTTATATTAATGTTAATCGCAAATCCGAGACGCATTTTCATACCGCTTGAATATGTTCTCACCGGCTGATCAATATATTCTCCCAAATCAGCAAATGTTACAATATCATTTTCAAGAGCTTTGATTTCATTATCATTTAACCCTAAAAGATAGCCTTTAAGATATATATTCTCCATTCCAGTCATATCCGGTGAAAAACCTGCCGTAAGCTCAAGAAGAGCAGCAACTTTTCCTCTGACAATAATTTCTCCTGAATCAGGGAAAGTAACTCCTGTAATCATTTTTAATACAGTTGACTTCCCTGCACCGTTCTTTCCTATAATGCCCACAGATTCACCGGGATATATTTTAAAATCAATACCATTTAATGCTTTATGCCGTTTTACGCCTCGATTATTTGTAAAAATCGCTTTAAAACGAGCTTTTTCATTTTTATAAAGCAGATATTCCTTGTGAACATCAACAAATTCAATAATCGGTTGTTTATCCATATTATTTACCTTTCAAATTTGAATTCAATAAGGGGCTTGCCTAAGTTATAAAATATCCGGAAGAATTTTTCTAAGCTTTTTGTAATAATGTGAACCTATAAAAATCAATAATATAAATTCTGCATAAAATATCACTGTTTCAGTTGTATAGTTACTGTCAAAGATAAACTGATTATATAAAAAACTTTTGCGATATCCGTTCACAAAATAGTTAATGGGGTTTAAATACATTATTCTTTTTATCCAGATATTGCTAACGTCATAAGTGTTCCAGAATATTCCCGATAACCAAAAAAGACCCGTTATAATGGAATTGATAAGATTTTCAAAGTCTTTACTAAATGCACTCAAAGGTGCTGTAGCCCAAGACAACACCAAGAAAAACAGGAACATCATAGGGCAATAATAAAAAAACTGAAGATTATAAACTGATGGTCCGTATCCAAAACAAAGCACAACTATATACATTATTACGCACAGCATTGCATGTACATACAATGTAGATAATGAAGTGAAGGTCATTATATTTGAAACCGGAAAAGACAGCTTAGTCACAAACTGTCGGTTTTGCCTTATGCATCTCGATCCGCCAATAATATTTTCACTTATAAAAAACCACGGAACATATCCTGTCAGCATGAAAACAAATCTCGGATATCCATTAACATAGCCTGATGCCCTCAGACCTATTGCAAAAGCAAACCAAAGTATAAACAGTGTAAACGATGGTTTAATCAGAGCCCAAATTGATCCAAGAGCTGCACCCTTATATTTTTTTTTCAATTCATTAACAGACAAAAGAACAATCTGCTTTCTTTGTCCCTTATGCTCATTAATTATATTTGTCAATCCAAAAAAGTCAAACTTAGTTTTGCAGATTTTAATCACCTCAAAAATTAAAACAATTAATAATTATTTTATCTTCTTAAAAACCTCTTGTAAATCCTCCCGGTAAAACTTTTGGGAAGAATAAAGATAATCATTTGCATTGTACATGGCACAATAAAATCTATAATATTAGAAAATCCCATTCTGTATATACGCCATCTCACAGAAATAAAGGATTTAGTATTTGCCCAGTTCTGTCGGCGCTCATAGTTACTCCTTGAAGCGCGATATTTTACCAGTACTTCCTGAATGTTAGCACCTTTAGCGCCACTGTTAAGCATTCTGACAACAAAATCATAATCCTCACAGCGTTTTACGGTTGTATATCCACCTATCTTCTTAGCTAAACTCTTTTTAAATACAAGGGTTGGATTGTTAAAGGGATTACGGCGCCTTGCATATTTATGAATTTCCTCATTGCTTTCAGGAGTTTTCTTTATGGCAATGAATTCATTTGTATCAGTATCAAATTCCTCAATAAAAGCTCCGCACATGTCTAAATCGGGATTATCACAAAGAAGCTTTATTTGCTTTTCACATCTGTCAGGCAATGCCACATCATCTGAATCCATTTTGACGATATATTCATTTAAGCAAGCTTCAATGCCGATATTGGCACATTGTCCCGTACCAACGTTTTCATCCAATCTTACCGCATGAAAAATGTCACCATACTGCTGTTCATACTTGTAAATTACATTATCAAGCTTGTCCGTAAGCTTTCCGTCACAGACAAGTACAAAATCATTTGTTTTATAGGATTGATTAATCATACTGTCAATGCTTTGCTCCAGATATTCCGGCTTTTCTCCGGAATAAACTGACATCAAAATACTATAGGGTTCCATGTGCCCTATGCTCGACTTCATAATAATATTATTCCTCCTATATCAAAACATAAGTTATTATATCATTTTGGCATGTTTTTGTCAAGATATACAGCAAAAACAGACGCATAAAAGCGTCTGAATTTTCCTATTTTAACAGCCTTTCAAAAAGCACTTCCCTGCATTTTAATTCTAAAGAATCATTTATTTCGGCAAGCTTAATTTTATCATTTGAATTGCGGTTTATGCAATATTCAATAATATAATCTGCAATCTTCGGGTTTTTAGAAAGCAAAGGTCCATGAAGATATGTTGCAATAACATTCTTTTCAAAATAACCTTCACTGTTATCATTAAAACAATTTCCGTTACCAAAAAGCACCTTTCCAAACGGCGCATTTATATTGGAAGTTTGTCCGCCGTGATTTTCAAATCCTATTACTTTTGTTTTTTCTCCGTTAAGTTCAGCTTCTACTATGATATTTCCAATACATCTTTTACCTTTATCCGATGAAGCTACAGTATAATAATCAAACAAACCCAAGCCGGGTATTTTCTCCTTATTTGAATCAATATAATACTGTCCCATAAGCTGATATCCGCCGCAAATCAAAAGTAAAAAAGCGCCGTCTTCATAAGCTGACTTAATGGCTTCTTTGCACTTCAATAAATCATCTCCGAGAAGCTGCTGTTCAAAATCCGCACCTCCGCCAAGATAAATCAGATCATATTTTGAAAAATCAGTATCTTTTGTTCCAAGGCTATGATATTCTACTATGCATTCAATATTACGCATTCTGCAGCGGTATCTCAATACTTCTATGTTACCGCTGTCGCCATACAAATCAAGTATATTAGAATACATATGAAGTATTTTAATGGTCTTCATTACTCAGATTCCGCCTTTCCGTTAATAAAATTCCTTAATGCTGTTCTCGTAGGCTGAACTGCTGTGTAGTTTGCAATAGCATATTTTCTTCCGCATGTTGAGAACAGAGATTGTACAGCATCATTCAAATCAGGCTTAACCACGATTTTTTCCGGATCATAGCCACTGCTCTTTATTCTTACCGCTATATCATAAGCACGGGTTCCGGAAGTCACAACCCGAGTAACATTATTAAAAACAGTAAAATTAATATCCCAAATCCATGAAACATCATGTCCGTCTGCAAGATTATCATTCAGAACAAATAATAACTCTTTTTCGTTCTCGTCTTCGTTAAGCATCCGTAAGGTCATGTTTGCTCCGACAGGATTTTTAGCTAAATTAAGTGTTAATATGCTGTTATTATACTGAAAGCTTTCCATTCTTCCGTTATTAACTCTGAAATTTAATATACAGTCACGTACAGTTTCTTTGTCAATATTGTATATCTTTGACGCAGAATAAACCGCCGCAAGATTATACATATTGTAAATGCTGTTGTTAACAGTAACATATTTTTCACCATCAACATAAAAAGACGGTTCTTTTAAATCAACATTTTTAAATTGAACATAATGTGTAATGTTTCCGAATCCACACTCAGGACAATGAAAATCTCCCACATGAGAATATTGATAATAGCTATATTCTAAAGCAGTTCCGCACTCTGGGCAGAAATGACCCTCTCCTGCTTCATATAATTTATCTGTAGCATACTTATACTTATCAACACTAAAATAATAAACATTTTTATTATTGGGGTTTGCAAGTCCAAGTCGGCATGTATTAGGATCATCACCGTTTAATATCAAATTCCCCTCATAGGTTTCTAAAAATTTTTTAACTTTAAGAATTAAAGTTTCAACTTCTCCGTTACGGTCAAGCTGATCTCTGAAAAAGTTTAACACTACAAGAGTTTCAAGCTTTAACTGAGAAAAAACTACCGGAACATGAGACTCGTCCACTTCAAGAACAAGATAGTCGGCATGAACCTTTCCTGTCATAGTACAATTATTTAATAAAAGTGAACAAATACCCGTGTCAAGATTATTGCCTTGACGATTTGTTATGATATGCTTGTCACCCTGAGAAAATATATTATTAAGATAATTCGTAACAGATGTTTTACCATTTGTGCCGGTAACGGCAATAATAGGACAATCAACTTTAAAAGCCCTTAAACACTTTTTATTTAAAGTCCAAAGCACAAGACCCGGAGCATTTCCGGCATCACGCTTTAAGAGGTGCAATATTTTCACCATGATTTTTCCAAAGAATACAGTTAAAAAGTCAATAATCTTCATCCTAATGACTATGCCCAAATAAGAGCATATCCTCCTTTTGAAGTTTTAAACAATATTTTCAGCAAAATTCGCTTTTGTATACTTTCTATAGTATTACTTTTTTTAATAAATGTCAATAGAATTGAATATAATTAACAGGTTTATTGTTAATAAACTGTTTTATAATATTAAATTACTGGTCAATATATACAAAATTACGACCTATTTTACAGCATAACATTAAATTACTTAGCATAATTTGTTTTTTTCTTGATAAAATTAATTATTTATGTTATAATTAATATATTAATATACAGGAGGATATATCATGCTTTATACACTCAAAAATGATTATATTACAATAACTGCTGACACCTTCGGCGCTGAACTGCATTCCATAAACGGAAATGGAATTGAATATTTGTGGCAGAGCGGTCCGGCATGGAAAAGATATGCCCCCATACTCTTTCCTTTTATTTGTTCACCTACAGGTAAAAAATATTCGGCAAAAGGAAAAGAATACACAATGCCTGCAAACCATGGCTTTGCAAGAGACAGTGAATTTGACCTTTTGAAACAAACAGATAATTCTATTTCTTTTATATTAAAATCAAGTGAAGAAACTTTAAAAATATACCCTTATAATTTTGAATTTATTGTTTCATATACACTTGATAAAAATAAAGTTATTGTTTCTAATCTTGTAAAAAACATTGATAATGATAAAATATATTTTTATGTAGGCGGACATCCTGCTTTTAATTGTCCGATTGAAAGCGATCTTGACTTTTCTGACTACTATGTTGAGTATGAGAAAAACGAAAATATTATTCAGCCTATTCCAGATAACAAAAGCAGAGTAATACTTGATAATGAAAATAAAATTTCATTAAGCCGTGAACTGTTTGATTATGACGTTATTATGAAGGACTCTCCTGCCTCAGATTCAATTACATTAAAAACTGATAAGAGTTCACATTCAGTAACCGTATCTTTCCCTGAAAGCAACTGTATAGCCGTATGGTCGCCAACCGGAGATGACAGTGCCTCTTTTGTTTGTCTTGAGCCTTGGACTTCTGTTCCAACATATGCTGACGATGATAATTTCGATATTGAAAGCAAAAAACACGCTGTTATGCTTGAAAGCGGAAAAGAATTTGATTATAAGTATTCTATCATTGTTGACTGAGGTGAAAGTTAATGAAAGCTGTCATTCAGCGTGTAAAACAGGCAAAGGTTGAAGTGGATGGAAAAACAGTTGGGCAAATATCAGAAGGATTCCTTATATTTTTAGGGGCAGGAAAAAAGGATTCAGAATCAGATTGTGAAAAACTTGCCGACAAAATTTCAAAGCTGAGGATTTTTTCGGATGAAAACGATAAAATTAATTTATCTGTAAATGATGTAAACGGAAATATTTTGGTGGTTTCACAATTCACATTATATGCTGACTGCCGAAAAGGAAATCGTCCAAGTTTTATTAATGCTTGCGAACCGTCACGGGCTGAAAAGCTTTATGATTTTTTTATGCAGTGCCTTAAAGCAAAAATTAACGGAAATGTGGAGCACGGAATTTTCGGGGCTAATATGAAAGTATCCCTATTAAACGACGGTCCTTTCACTATCATTTTAGAAAGCAAAAACGGAGAAATAGTTTAATGAATATACAAATTTTCGGAAAGAAGAAATGCTTTGATACTAAAAAAGCAGAACGTTTCTTTAAAGACAGAAATATAAAGTTTCAATATGTAGATTTGGAATCTAAAGGTTTAAGCAAAGGTGAATATAACAGCATAAAAACAGCTGTAGGAGGATTCAGTAATTTATTCGATCAAACATCCAAAGATAAAACCGCACTGTTGATTAAATATCTTTCAATTGAAGAAGATAAGGAGGAAAAGCTTCTTGAAAATCCTAAGCTGTTCAAAACTCCTATAGTAAGAAACGGCAAACAAGCTACTGTCGGATATTGTCCTGACATATGGAAACAATGGGAATAACTTTTTCTTTATAGGAGGCTGTATGAAAAACAGAATTAAAGCTTTGGGGCTATGCTTGCTTATGTGCATTTCTCTTACCGGATGTTCAATTCCAGGTTTAACTCAAGATATTGACGATGAGGACGATTACCTATTTACTAAACCAACAACGAGCGAACAAACAGAAAAAAAGACTGATACAATAGCACATAAATGGTTGATAAGCCCTCAGATAAGAGCATCTAATATTATATCATTTGACGGAAGTCAAATAGATCCTGGTTTAAAAAAGAATGAAGCTTATAAAAAATATTCGATTATCTATAACGACGGCAAATATGGTTTTATTGATTATAACGGACAGAAAATAGTTTCTCCCTCATATGAACACTTTTATCTTTGCCCATGCGGAGAAATGGTTTTGTATAATGTCCTGAATTCCGATGATGAATATGACTATTGCACTATAACCAGTGCAGGAAAAGTTTCACATACTATAACTAAGCACGATAGCAGTACATCAATATATTACTGGGATTCAAAAAACAAAGAAACTTATGTAAGAAACGCTGATTCCAATTTTGTAACACAGTTTAATGATAACGAAATAATAGTTGCTTTAAAAACAGAAATCACGAAATTGGAAAATGGAAGCTATACTGCATCACAACAAGCAAATCCATCCTATGGATTGATTAAAAATCATAAAATATTGCTTGATTTTAAATATGAGAATTATTACACACCTGCATCTGACATTAGTAATAAAACTCTTATTGCATTGAAACAAGATGGAAAATGGGGTTATGTAAACGGTAAAGGAAAAACAATAATTCCCTTTATCGGCAATGATATTCTAAGCTCTGACTGCGGAGAAATTATTGAGTCCAGCAACAGAACACATCCATATCTATTTTCAGACGGCTATGTTCCTTTATCTGTCGATTCAGGCTGCTGCTATTATGATATAAACGGCAATTGTGTTGTTCCTACAGGTGAATATGAACAAGCAAGACCTGTACATAACGGAAAAGCATGGGTACGTCAAAATGGAAAATGGGGAGTAATTCAAATAGGAGAGATTGTTGAAGAAGAGCCGCCAAAAACAACTAAAAAGACTACTAAAAAAACCACAAAGAAAACTACGAAGAAGACAACAAAAGAAACAACTACAAAGAAAAAGAAAACTTCAGTAACTAAAAAAACAACAAAGAAGTCAGTAACAAAAAAGAAAACAGTAAAAGTAACGACTACTGTAAAACCAAAAACCACTAAACCTACCACATCTAAGAAATCGACTACATCAGCAATTAGCAGTATTTCTTCTTCATCTCAAACAACGCTTTCGCTGACCCAACCTGTCGAACCTTTACCACCAATAGAAGAATAAATAATCAGCGGCAGAGAATTAATCTCTGCCGCTTTTTGTATGCTAAATTTATTTTAAAACCACTTATATTTTAAAATCAACCGACTATCATAAATCTATTGATATAAATAGTCTTTCTATACTATAATATTGTTATAAGGAGGTGATGATTTGATGCAAATTGAAATTAAAATTGACAGCTCATTCACTGAACCGAAAATAATAGTCATGACTTCGTCAATGACGGAAGATGTACAAAACATTATAAAAAAATTATCTGAGGCTTCTCCGAAAATAATATCAGGCAGCAAAAATGAAAAACTTGAAATATTAGATCAAACGGATTTAATTCACATTTATGCTAATTCAGGAAAAGTCTTAGCTGTTACTGATAAAGGTGAATACATTATTCGTCTTAGACTTTATGAATTGGAAGAACGACTTAAGGATAGTCAATTTGTCCGAATATCCAATTCTGAGATTATTAACTTGAATAAAGTAAAAAGCTTTGATTTAAGCTTTACAGGTACAATTTGTGTTAAATTATCAAACGATGCGGTAACATATGTGTCCAGAAGATATGTTTCCAAAGTAAAAAAAATATTAGGAGTATGAGGTGAGCCAAATGAAAAAAAAGATTATTTTACGTAGTACCTTCGGTTTTCCAGTCGGGATAGCTATAGGATGTTTAATCTCTATATTTACATCACTTGGTTTAGACCATGGAGATTATTTACCGTGTACTTCAGAACTGATATCTGCTTGTGGCAATGAGATCAATGCAGTTATTTTTCAAACAATACTATGTGGCTTATTAGGCCTTACCTGTTCAGCAGCTTCAGTCATATGGGAAATAGAAAGCTGGAACCTTATGAAACAGACAGTAATTTATTTTTTGATTATTTCTTTTGTAATGATGCCTATTGCTTATTTTTTGTATTGGATGGAGCATACCATAACAGGTTTTCTCAGTTACTTAGGGACTTTTGTTATTATTTTCATTATAGTATGGTTAATTCAATATATAATAGGTAAACATATCGTCAAGAATATGAACACCAACTTATTAAAATTAAAAAATACAATAATTAACAAATGAGTTACTCAACATTAATAATGAACATAAAAAGGAGCTTTGATAATTCAAAGCTCCTTAATTTTTATTAGAATTTTAAATTCTTGATTCTTTCCATAGCTTCTACTGTTTTATCTTTGTCACCAAAGGCAGTAAGCCTGAACCAGCCTTCGCCATTTTTACCGAAGCCAGAACCTGGAGTTCCAACTACATTAGCTTCCTTCAAAAGATAATCAAAGAATTCCCAGCTATCCATACCATTAGGGCACTTTAACCAAATATATGGTGAGTTCTTTCCACCGGTATATTTAATTCCCATTTCATCAAGTGTTGAAGAAATAACCTTTGCATTCTGCTGATAATACTTTATATTTTCTTTTATCTGCTTTTGACCCTCATCAGAGAATACAGCAGCCGCTCCGCACTGTACAGGATATGAAACGCCGTTAAATTTTGAACCTTGACGTCTTCCCCAAATCTGTGAAATGCTTACCGTTGTTCCGTCACTTGCAACAACTTCAAGCTCCTTAGGAATAACTGTATATCCGCATCTCATTCCGGTAAAACCGGCTGTTTTAGAAAGTGAACACATTTCAATTGCACATTGTCTTGCACCTTCAACAGCAAAAATGCTTCTTGGAATATTATCTTCAGTAATAAATGCTTCATATGCTGCGTCATAAATGATAATAGCTTTATTATTAATTGCATAATCAATCCATGCTTTAAGCTCATCATAAGTAAAAGCCGCACCTGTTGGATTATTTGGTGAGCATAGATAAATCAAATCAGCATGAACGCTTTCGTCAGGCACTGCTCTGAATCCATTTTCTTCTGTAGCGTCAGCAAAAATTACTTTTCTTCCATTCATAAGATTTGAGTCTACATATACGGGATATGCAGGATCAGTAATTAAAACTACATTATCATTACCGAAAATATCTACAATATTACCGCAGTCTGATTTTGCGCCATCATTAATTCTTATTTCATCAGCATCAATTTTCACGCCGAAGCTGTCATAATACCCTGAAACGGCTTCTTTAAGAAAATCATAACCGGCACCGCTGTCTTCATATCCCTTGAATGTTTCCTTAACACCCATTTCATCTGCGCCTTTTTTAACTGCATCAATAACGCATTTTGCAATCGGCTGAGTAACATCTCCGATACCCATTCTTATAATATTACCTTTTTTATCCGGATTTGCTTCTATGAAAGCATTGATTTTTTTAGCAATGTTAATAAATAAATAGTTTTTTTCAAGCTTTAAAAAATTTTCATTAATTGTCGGCATTGTTGTAAACTTCCTTTCTAAAATATTAAATTACAATGTCACCTGAGAATACCGTTACAGCATCGCCGTTAAGATATACAGCTTCATCCGTATAACGTATTTTCAATGTTCCACCCTTAAGCATAACTGTAATATCAGTATCCTTTTTGCAATATCCATTGAGTACAGCTGCTGCCGCCGCTGCACAGGCACCTGTTCCGCATGCCCAAGTTTCTCCAGAACCTCTTTCCCAAACACGCATTTTCAGTGTATTTTCATCAATAACCTTGATAAATTCAGCATTAACACGCTCAGGGAATATGCTGTTAAATTCAAAAGCACTTCCAACCTTTTCAATGTCAAGCCCATCTACATTGTCCATAAATACTACGCAATGCGGATTACCCATTGAAACGCATGTGATATTATAATCACTTCCGTCAATATTGACTTTACGGTTTACAACTGAACCATTCTCATCAGCTTCAAGATTTACAGGAATTTGAACAGGATCAAGAACAGCCTTGCCCATATTTACAGTAGCGCCGCAAACCTCACCATAGTGACGCTGCAAGCTGATTTTCATAACTCCGCTTAGGGTTTCGACTGTGATATCATCCTTGTCAACAAGACCGTTATCTCTCATAAACTTAGCGACACATCTGATACCATTTCCGCACATTTTTCCTTCTGAGCCATCAAGATTAAACATTCTCATCTTTCCGTCAGCAACATCAGATTTGCAGATAAGAATAACACCGTCACCGCCAATACCAAAATGACGGTCAGAAAGCCTTAATGCCAAGCCTTCGGGATTATCGATTCTTTGATTAAAGCAGTTGAAATAAATATAGTCGTTACCACAGCCCTGCATTTTAGTAAAGTGAACAGTCTGCTTTTCTGTCCTCATATGATTTATATCAACAATTTCTGTTGACTGCTCAGAATACTTACTTCTGATTGAAGAAGCAACAGCGTTTGCAGTATCAAGAGATGTAAGACAAGGAATATTTCTTTCAACAGTTTTTCTTCTGATTTTAACAGAATCTCTTGTAGGTATTCTTCCCTTAGAAGAAGTTGAAATAACATATGCTATCTTTCCGCTTTCTATAAGAGTAAGCGTATTATTTTCAGATTCGTGAATTTTATCAACGACCTCATTAGGAATTCCATGTTCTGTAAGAACCTTTGAAGTTCCTTTAGTTGCATATATCTCAAAGCCCAAGTCATAGAACATCTTTGCAGTCTGAGGGATCTCGCCCTTATCAGAGTTTCTTACAGTTATAAGAACTCCGCCCTTTTCATCAAGCTTATAGCCTGCGGCTGTCAGACCTTTATATAAGGATTCCTCAAGTGAGCTTGAAACAGCTAAAACTTCACCGGTAGACTTCATCTCAGGTCCGAGGTGATTATCCACGCCTATCAGCTTTTCAAAGGAGAACACAGGTACTTTAACTGCAACATATGGTGAATTTCTGTAAAGTCCAGTGCCATAACCCATATCAGCAAGCTTTTCGCCTAACATACATCTTGTTGCAAGATCTACCATCGGAACGCCCGTAACCTTTGAAATATACGGAATAGTTCTTGATGAACGTGGGTTTACCTCAATAACGTAAATTTCGTCGTTATAAGCTATATACTGAATATTTACAAGTCCTTTTGTGTTAAGGGCAATAGCAAGCTTCTTTGAGCATTCTATTATTCTTTCAATAAGACTGTCTGACACATTCCATGCAGGATATACTGCAATAGAGTCACCCGAGTGAATACCGGTTCTTTCAATATGCTCCATGATACCGGGAATAAGAATATCCTCACCGTCACATATTGCATCAATCTCAAGCTCAGTGCCCATCAGATATTTATCGATAAGCACAGGATTCTCAATGCCCTGATCAAGAATGATTTCCATATATTCTTTGATATCATCGTCATTAAATGCAATTATCATATTCTGACCGCCAAGTACATATGACGGGCGCATAAGAACAGGATAATTAATTTTATTGGCAACATCCAAAGCCTCTTCACAAGTCATAACTGTGAAGCCTTCAGGACGCTTGATTTCCAATTGCTCAAGCAACTCGTCAAAACGTTCTCTGTCCTCAGCTGCGTCAATTGAATCAGGAGGTGTTCCTAAAATATTAACACCGTTCTCAGATAAATATTTTGTAAGCTTAATCGCTGTCTGACCGCCGAAAGCAACAACAACACCATATGGTTTTTCAATATTTATGATGTTCATTACATCTTCATTGGTGAGGGGTTCAAAATAAAGTCTGTCAGCTGTATCAAAGTCAGTCGAAACAGTTTCAGGGTTATTATTTACAATAACAACATCATATCCACGCTCTTTTAAAGCCCATACACAATGAACCGACGCATAGTCAAATTCAATACCCTGACCGATTCTGATAGGTCCTGAACCAAAAACTATTACTGTTTTGTTGCCTGAATTTTTATTTGAAATAAATTCAGAAGCTTCATCTTCTTTATCATAGGTTGAATAAAAATATGGAGTTTGAGCGGAAAATTCAGCAGCACAAGTATCAACCATTTTATAAACAGCCGGCAAAGGCTTTTCAATCTTACATCCTGAAATTCTTTCTATTACCTTATCAGGATATCCCAGCTTCTTTGCTGTTTCATATAGTTCAAAAGAAAGCTCACCTTTAGACATTTCCTTTTCAATATCAATAAGCTTGCAGAGCTTATTCAGGAACCACTCATCAATTTTTGTAATTTCATGAATTTCATCAACCGTAACTCCACGTCTCAAAGCTTCATAAACAACAAACAATCTTTCGTCATTGCAATTATGAATTCTTGATCTGATTTCCTCATCAGACAGTTCAAGCATTTTAGGAGAGATAAGAGAATCATAGCCTATTTCTGCACCTCTTACTGCTTTCATGATAGCCTGTTCAAAGGTTGTTCCGATAGCCATTACTTCTCCGGTTGCCTTCATCTGTGTGCCCAAAGTTCTTTTTGCATAAACAAACTTGTCAAAAGGCCATTTAGGAAGCTTAACTACTACATAGTCAAGTGCAGGCTCAAAGCAAGCATACGTCTTTCCTGTTACAGCATTTTTAATTTCAGCAAGGGTATAACCGATAGCAATTTTAGCGGCAACCTTAGCGATAGGATAACCTGTTGCTTTAGAAGCAAGAGCTGAAGAACGAGACACACGAGGGTTAACCTCAATTACTGCATACTCAAAGCTGTCAGGATTAAGTGCAAACTGACAGTTACATCCTCCCTCTACCTTTAAAGTATCAATGATCTTCAGCGCAGCCGAACGAAGCATTTGATATTCCTTATCAGCAAGAGTAACAGCAGGTGCAATAACTATTGAATCTCCGGTATGTACTCCGACCGGGTCAAAGTTTTCCATTGAACAGACAGTAATAACGTTGCCCATTGCATCACGCATTACTTCAAACTCAATTTCCTTCCAGCCGGCAATACACTTTTCAACAAGCACCTGTGTAATAGGGGAAAGATAAAGACCGTTTCTTGTTATCTCACGAAGCTCTTCTTCATTATATACAATGCCTCCGCCTGTACCGCCTAAAGTAAAAGCAGGACGAATAATAAGCGGATAGCCTATTCCCTCTTTATTTGCAAAATCAACAGCAGCCTCAACAGTGTTAACTACCAATGATGGAATACAAGGCTGATTGATAGATTCCATAGTATCCTTGAACATTTGTCTGTCTTCGGCCTTATCTATAGTTTCAGGGTTAGCGCCAAGAAGCTTTACCCCATGCTCATCAAGAAAGCCCTCCTTAGCGAGCTGCATAGAAATAGTAAGACCTGTCTGTCCTCCCAATGTAGAAAGAAGACTGTCTGGCTTTTCCTTTTTTATAACACGTTTTACTGTTTCAAGTGTAAGCGGTTCAATATATATTTTATCTGCCATTGCATTGTCCGTCATAATCGTAGCAGGGTTTGAGTTAATAAGAATAACCTCAAGACCTTCTTCTTTAAGCGCACGGCAAGCCTGGGTTCCCGCATAGTCAAACTCAGCAGCCTGACCGATAACAATAGGACCTGAACCAATTACAAGCACACGTTTTATATCTTTATTTAAAGGCACAATATTCAATCCTTTCTTAGAATATTATTTATTGTCGTCAATTAGCTTAATAAATTTATCAAACAAAAATCCGGTATCAAGCGGTCCTCCGCAAGCCTCAGGATGAAATTGAACAGAAAATGCAGGCATATTGGTATATGTAATACCCTCACAGGTTCCGTCATTTGCATTTACAAAAGCGATTTTTGCATTATCACCCATTGAATCATTTATAACAGCATAACCGTGATTTTGGCTTGTTATGAAAACCCTTCCGGTTTCAACCTCGGTTGCCGGCTGATTTGCACCTCTATGGCCGTATTTAAGCTTCTCAGTTTCCCCTCCCT
>UQDR01000002.1 GCA_900539835.1 uncultured Ruminococcus sp.
TTATCCCATGTCAGCTTTACGCTGTTTATATCAGGACTGGCTTTGAAGCCTTTTACTGCTGGCGGATAATTACTTGCTTTCTTGGTAATTGTGATAGTATAAGTCCTGACCTCACCGCTTGGAGCTGTTACTTTAATTTTTACAGTATTCTTTCCGTCAACTAAAGATACTGTTCCCGCTCCGCTTACTTTTGCACCACTGTCAAGAGTTGGAGCATTAATTTTAACTGAAGTCACATCATCAGATATAGTAGCTGTATATGACATTGTATATTTATCAAAAGTCTGATCCAGCTTATAACCGCTTATAGATAAGGATTTCAATAAGTTATTATTATTTCCGCTGCTTGTCGGCTTAGGATATAATTTTGCAGGCATATTGTCATATACGGGAATTTTAAATTCAAGTGCGGAATTTAAAAGCTCTTTAGTATAAGCATTTTTCATCATTGCCGCTTCATTTGCCTGTCCGAAAACACATGTCATATACTGATGATAATAATAACCGTTTCCGCCGTCTACCATATCAAATTTTTGAAGATAAAGCGTATCCTGTTCTTTATTTATATATCCGTTGCCTAAAAAAATCGAACCGCCCACAATAGATTTATATTGATTGGTCCATGGAAGCAGATAGGTAGGATTAGTTGTCTTTGCATATTTACATCCCATTTCAGCAGCAGTCATAGTCGATGTTGCATAAGCATTAATATCAAAAAAGTTAAAATAATTTTCATAACCCTTTACAGTGCCCAGCGACTGCGGCGCACCGTTTACACCCTGTTCGTTTCTGCATCTTGAAGCAAGATGATAAGGCGATACGCCTGATTTTGCAGCAGCGTCCATAAAAGTCTGTGCATATGAATAAGTCTTTTTTGTGTCCGGCGCAGTAAAGTTCCCTTTCATAAAAGTATTTTCAAGAATTGCCTTAACTCCGCTGATTGTATGAACCGACGAATTATATGAAAGATTTTCAAACATGAATATGTATGTATCATCAAGAAAGTTTCTGGGGTCCATATAATAGCTTATAATTTGCTTAGAAGCCGGAACCCAATAATAGCCGTCCTGTCCAATCCAATAGTTATCAGTAAAATTATAAGCTCCCTTCTCCATAGACTTCCACGAATCAAGAGAATCAAGATGAACAAGATTACGCCCAAGAACAAGCTCTTCGTCCAAAGCCTCATACCAGTCTATTCCCAGTTTCTGAGCCTTGAATATCCACTTGGGATGCTGCTGATGAAGTGTTCTTAGCATAGGCTTATAGCTGTCAGGAAAGCCCTGTGCCTTCATATAAGCTTCAAAATCCTTGTCAGTTGTTGTTCCGCCAGTGTTATCATTTACAATAGTTATGTAAGAAGATGAAACATATCCTGTCTTTGTGGCGCCTGAATAAGAAAATGATATCTTATACCACTTAGTTCCCGACGAATCATTTGCCGAACCGGTAACAGTGACAGTGCTTCCATAATAAATTACAGCAACAATCGAATATGAAGTTCCTGCTCCCGAACGCACATTCAAAGCATCAGCAGTAACCTTTCCCGTTTGATTCGCAGCAGATGCAAATATCCCCTGAGGCAGAATGCCTGTCAAAAAAATAATCATTATAATAAATCCTGAAAAAAGCTTTTTCATTTCACACCTCTTTAAATCTGTTACAATAATATTAATATTATTGTAACAGATTTAAATGAAGATTGTCAACAGAAAATTAGTGCGTTTTTGCTATAAAATAATGGAAAACTCTAAAAACCTATAAAATGAAACAAAAAACCAACCGTGAATTTTAAATAAAAACAAATCAGAAAATTCTTCAAATAATGTTTTTAAATATCTGAATATTTTTTATAATTCTGTCAAACATAATTCCAAAGGACTTATGTTTCCGATGACATAACGTGCCGCAGCTTATGAGGGGAATACTTCTTGTGAGCAGAAAAATTAATCGGGGAAAGGCAAAAATGCTATGAAAAATTTAAAAGAAACCGGCATCGGTAAAATCTTGGGCGGAAAAGGATTATACATTACTTTGGGCGCTTGCCTTCTCGCTGTTGGCGGAGCCGGCGTTGCGGCATATAACCACGCAGTCAGCAAAATCAATGACAGCCTTACTTTTTCGATGTCAGACAGCCATTATTCCCAGTCTTCCAATCTTCAGGCAGACAATAAGCAGTCAGGAGTTGAAAAAGACGACGAAAGCTCAATGGATGACAGCTCACAAACAGTTCCGAATACTCAGCCGAACGTTATGCCTGTAAACGGCGAGATTATCAATCCCTTCAGCAACGGTGAGCTTGTTAAATCTGAAACTCTCGGCGTGTGGAAAACTCACGACGGTGTCGACATCAAAGCCGATAACGGCACCCAAGTTAAAGCAATGAACAGAGGAACTGTTACGAAAATCTGGGAAGATCCTCTCTGGGGTAACTGTATGACAATCGACCATGGCGATGGAATTGTGGGATATTACTATAATCTTGCAAAAGCAATGACCGTCATTGAGGGCGATGAGGTAGATTCCGGCGAAGTTATCGGAGCAGTTGGTGATTCAGCTGAAATCGAAGCTGCTGAACCCTCTCATCTTCACTTCGGATTAAAACGCAATGGTGAATGGATCGACCCGATTGCATTTATTGATCCTGATTCCAACAAATAAAAAATTATCTTTACCCAAAAAGCGGACAATACACTTCTCTGAAAGAAATCGTATTGTCCGTTTAACATTTTAATCAAAAAACTATTTAACAAAAATATATTTATCTTCATCATTAAGCTTGGACGAATCTCCCGTTTTGTATGCTTCAATTACATTTTTATCATCATAAATTTCATGAATATCTTCATAATTATAGTTTTCGCCAAATTCCTGTTCATCCGCAATCTCAGACAGTTCATCAACCTTTATCTTTAATTCATCAATTTTTTCCACCGCTTCATCAAGCTTGTCGTTAAGCATTCCGATTTGCTTGTACATCCGACGGAGGACGCAAGCATGGCAGCGATACAACAGCAAATAATTTTTCTTTTCATATTAACGTTACTTTCTGTTATTTAGTAATATTTTTTATTTTCTCCTTAGAAATTCAAGAGATTATTGCTTTAATTTGATGCTTTAAAGCTTCCCCGTTATCTGAAATTATAAGTATTGCAAATCCGCCGCATTCAAATGCATCAGCCTTTTCGATCTTTGATATCTCTGTCGGCTTGTAACCTGTAAAATCACCGATCCTGCGCTCAATCCTTGATTCCAGTATGCTTGTCAATTTTTTAATATTTCCATCCTTTGATTTAAGTATTGTTACCTCATCAGCCAAACCTCCGTTGCCTGCAAAAACAATTCCGCCATCGTTAAGCTCTTCATAGCTTATTCCATATAGCTTTTCACAATTATTCTTAAATATGTCATCATCAAAAAAAGCAAAGCTGTTTATGTTTTTGTCGCCGCTTTGGTCAGCAAGCTTTTGTATGATTTCTTTTACAGATAATGTATTGGTTTCATCAACAGATTCACTTTCGGCTGTTCCATTGTTGCAGCCTGCTGAAAAAACAGCGTAAATCAAGACTGCAAATAATGCAAAAAATCCTCTTGTTTTCTTCAAGCTCATTCACCCTTTCGGCAATTTCCTTATTTTATTATAACACCATAAGTTTATAATGACAATAAAATAGATAAATTTTTTTGCACCTTTTTAAATTACACAAAACTGTCACATGCGTTAATATCCAGTTAACAAATATATTATATACTGTGTTATCATTAGTTTTTTCTATTGGCTTAAAAGAGGAGCATTGTAATGGACAATAAAAATAATTTTATACCCGATGACGATTATGAATATGAAAAACAGCTTGCTGAACAGGAAAAGCTTAAACGTGAACGTGAAGAAGCCGAAAAAGCTGCCCAAATTAAGCGTCAAAAACAGCTTGATAAACAGCGTGACAAACGTATCCAAGCTGAAAAAATTGAGCTTATCAAACTTAAAAGCGGTGTTATTGAACAATCAGAAAGCATAAAAGAAGAGCATGACCAAATTCGTGAACTTCATGGCTTTGAAAAAATATCAAACTTTTGGTTTCACCATAAAATTATGATTTTATTCACAGCTTTCCTTGTCTTGGTGTGTGCATTTATTTTTTATAATACTCTTAGTAAAGACCAGCCTGACTTAACAGTTATGATGATTGCAAATAACGGACTTGCTTATCGTCAAGAAGAATTGGAGGATTTCTTTGAGAAATATACCGAAGACCTGAACGGCGACGGAAAGGTCTATGTATCTGTCTTGATTGCGCCCTTAGATAACAAAAGTCATGACGAATTGATGATGTCAAATCAGTCCAAATTTTTTGCAAATCTTCAAACAGCTGATTGTATGCTTTTCATTACCGACTCAAATACTGACGAGGATATCAAAAGTCTAATGAAATCTGATTTAAATAAAGATTTTATAGATAACGACTATATAACAACCCAAGGTCTTTCCCTTAATATGAAATTGTTTGCACAACAAATTAAATTTGAGAATATGCCCAACGATGTGATTCTTTCTATTCGTCAGCCGATCAAAACAATAAACAGTTCATTGGAGGAAATGGAAGAAAGCTATGCTGAAAGCTTTAAGATTTTCTCAGCTATAGCAAATGACTTAACGTCACAGGCAAAGGAAACCAACGACCCCGGCTTAACCACTGAGCCTATTAAAAAAGATAATTCAAGCTCCTCTTACGATACTGCGTCAAGCAAATCAGAATAGCAAGATAATAACCCTGCGATATTTACACATATCGCAGGGTGTTTTTATGTAATTCCATACTTTTTTAAAATCTCTTGCTTACAGGTTAAATTTAAAGTCCTTATTTTGCTTCTTAACTCAAGAACATTGGCAGGATTCACCGAAATCTCGTCAATTCCCATAGCGAGAAAAATCTCAGCAAGTGAACAGTCCGAACCCAGTTCTCCGCATATCCCAACAGTAATACCTTCCCTGTGAGCATTAATGCAAATTAGATTTATCATTCTCAACAGCGCCGTGTGATGAGACGGAAGAATTCTTTCCAGCATTGAATTCTGCCTGTCTGCCGCAAATGTATATTGCTCTAAATCATTCGTCCCAATACTGAAAAAATCAACTTCCTTTGCAAGCAAATCACTTAGCATAACCGCAGCAGGTGTTTCAATCATAATACCTAATCTGATATTATCATCATAAGGCTGTCCCCTTAAATCCAGCTCCTTTTTCGCTTGACTGATAAGCTCTTTAACCTGCCTTATCTCCCCAATATCAATTATCATTGGTATGAGTATTGATAATCTGCCGTAAACAGAAGCCCTCAAAAGCGCCCTTAGCTGAGTCTTGAACATATCAGGATTATTAAGACAAATTCTGATTGAACGAAAACCAAGTGCAGGATTCTGCTCTTTTGACAAGCCCAGATAATCAAGACTTTTGTCAGCGCCTAAATCCAAGGTTCTGATAACTACAGGTTTTCCCTGCATTCTTTCAAGAACCCGGCGGTAATTATAAAATTGTTGTTCCTCATTTGGGAAACAGTCATTTTCTAAATATAAAAACTCACTTCTGAAAAGCCCGATGCCTTCTGCATCATTTTCAATAACAGAATCAATGTCCGATAACCCGCTGATATTGGCAAGAATCTTGACCTCTGTTTTGTCCAAGGTAATATTTTTTCTGCCTTTCAGACGTTTTAACAGCTCACGCTTTTTTGCCTCTTTTTCTTCTTTCACTAATAAGCTTTTTTCTGTCTTTTCATCAGGCTCAATATATAATATCCCATCATAACCGTCTGCGATAGCCGTTTTCCCGTTATATTCATGAGTTAAACCACAGCCTATTCCGGTTATTGCAGGAATATTCATGGTTCTTGCAAGAATGGCAGTGTGAGAAGTTGCCGAACCGTATTTTGTGCATAAAGCAAGCACATTACTCCTGTCTAATCCAACAGTTTCCGACGGAACTAAATCTTCTGCACAAACAATGGCCTTTTCATTCAGCTTAAACCTGTTTCCCGATAAATTCAATATATGTTTCACAAGCCTGTCACAAATATCTTTCAAATCCGCCGATCTGCTTTTTATGTATTCAGAATCAATTCTTCCTAAAAGCTTAGAATAATCCCTCGCTGTCTGTGCCACAGCAAAATCAGCGTTAAGCCTTTCTTTTAAAATAATATCCTTGACCGATCTGTCAAAATCCATATCATTCAGAATCATCTGCTGAATAAGAAAAATCCCTGCGTCCTCTCTTCCCAGATTTTCAAGAGCGTTGTCATATAAGCGCTGAAGTTCTTCAAGAGCGCACCTTTTTGCACCCTCATATTTATCAGCTTCAGCATTGGGGTCTTCTACCACGCACTTTCTTATAACTGCTTCATTTTTTTGAAAGAAAACAATTTTTCCTTTTGTGATACCGCCGAAAATCGGTTTCCCCCTAAGAACGACCATGCGACAACACCCCCCTGAACATATAACACAGCCTTATGTCCCCCACCTCTATAGGTGGGGGACATTTTAGAATTTCAGTTGGGGATTGTTCCCCAACTGAAACCCTAAGGGGCTAACGCCCCTACTTTTTGTTGAATGACGGGGCAATGCCCCTTATTGAATAAAAGATTAATACATATTATTATATTCAAAACTATTTTTATGATTCGTTATTTCTTCTATTTTAATTATAACACCACGCTTATATTTTTCAACAGTTTGCACAAGTATTTTACATTTTATTAATTGTTTTATACCAAATTGCATAAAATTAAGCATAAAAAATGTGCATTTTTATTTTTCAATTTCAAGCATTTTTTAATGTCTGTCTGAATAGACTTTATTCAGGGACTACCCTGACAACCTTAAACGCTTGTCTATGGTAATCAAAAGGAAAGGAGAACAATTATGCTTGAAGTTCTGAAAAAGGATCTGCATACTGAAAGCCCCTCTGAGGAAAGAATAGGATTATCCTCAGAAGAAGCTAACCGTCTTTTAAACGTAACCGGAGAAAACAGACTTTCATCAAAAAAGAAAAACAGTGCGCTGAAAATATTTGCAGGACAATTTCATGATATTATGGTCATGATACTTCTTGCGGCAACAGTCATATCCGTACTCTTAGGGGAATATACCGACGCTATTCCAATTATGATAATAGTAGTAGTAAACGCAATTTTAGGTTTCATTCAGGAATACAGATGTGAGAAAACTCTTGAGCGTCTTGAAGAAATGACTGCCCCAACCGCAAAGGTCTATCGTGACAATAAGCTATGTGTAATTCCTGCCTCACAGCTTGTTCCGGGAGATGTATTTGAAATTGAAGCAGGTGACAGAATCCCCTGCGACGGATATATTTTAAAATCAAAAGCTTTTACCTGTGACGAATCTATTCTTACAGGAGAAGCCGTTCCCGCCGAAAAGCTTCCGAGAACCTCTCAGGTGGAGTTTTCAAGCCTGAATCAGCCTTATATGGGATATATGGGAACGGTCGCTACAAGAGGATGGGCAAGACTCGAAGCTGTCGCTACCGGCGAGCGATCCCAAATGGGTAAAGTATCAAAAATGCTTGAAAAAATCGATAACGAGCAAACTCCCCTTCAAAAAAAGCTTGGAGAACTGGGAAAAACCCTCGCACTAATCTGCCTCGGTGTCTGTATCGTAGTTTTCCTTGCCGGAGTAATAAGAGGCGAGCCTGTTCTCGATATGTTAATGACAGGCATAACCATAGCAATAGCCGCAATTCCCGAAGGACTTCCCGCTACTGTCACAATTGCCCTTGCGCTGGCAGTAAGAAAAATGCTCAAACGCAATGCACTCGTCCATAAGCTTCATTCAGTGGAAACACTGGGCTGTGCCTCTGTTATATGTACCGATAAAACAGGTACACTTACTATGAATAAAATGACTGTCACCGATGTCTATACTATTGGTAACAGCGAAAACGAGTATAAATTCTCTAAGGATAAAAACAGTGATGGGCTTCTCTCGTCAAAAGGTCAGCGCCTAATGGCATGGGATGATATTCTCCTGAGCGAAACGCTTATATGCGGCGCAGTGTGCAATAATGCAAAATTTGCAGTTCCTGCACCATCATCAGAGAGAAACCGTCAAGGCTTAACTTCAAAATATCAGCCGCAAGGCGACCCAACAGAAGCTGCTATTCTTATGGCTGCCGCAAGAGGCGGAATAGATGTGGAAAACCTACAGTTAAACCGCATTGACGAACAGCCCTTTGACAGCGAAACAAGGTTTATGTCTGTGCTTTGTTCCAATTTAGCCGGTGAGCATATTACATACAAAAAAGGTGCCGCAGACGTGATTCTAAAAGAATGCGAATATAAGATTACCGGACCTGAAGGCGAGCTTTCTCCCCTCACGATAAAAGATAAACAGCTTATATTTAAGAAAAACGACCGAATGGCTGATTTAGGACTTCGTGTAATGGGCTTTTCAAAAATCTATAACGGAAAAGCTGTCTTTCTGGGATTGATGGGAATGGCAGACCCTCCAAGACCCGAAGCTAAAAAGGCAGTAAGACTTTGTCAGAAAGCCGGAATCAAAACAGTCATGATAACAGGCGACCATAAGCTTACCGCCTGCGCAATTGCAAAGGAAGTAGGCATACTTCAAAACGGTGACCTTTCAGTTACAGGAGCAGAGCTTGATTCCATGAACGATGAACAGCTTTCTGATGTAATTGAAAAAATCTCAGTCTATGCAAGAGTTACTCCCGCTCATAAGCTTAGAATTATAAAAGCATTCAAAGCAAAAGGCAAAATATGTGCCATGACAGGAGACGGCGTAAACGACGCTCCCGCTATAAAAGAATCCTCAATAGGTGTTTCAATGGGCATTTCAGGCACCGATGTCACAAAACAAGCCGCCGACGTCATACTTCTTGACGATAACTTTGCAACCCTTGTAAATGCAGTTGAAGAAGGACGTACAATCTATCAGAACATACGTAAGTTTGTGCGTTATCTTATCTCCTGCAATATTGGTGAAGTCCTGACAATGTTCGGAGGAATAATAATGGGGCTTCCTATAGTTCTCGTTCCTGCACAGATACTTCTTGTAAACCTCGTTACCGACGGACTCCCGGCAGTAGCCTTAGGTCTTGAACCCGGTGAAAAATCAGTAATGCATAAGCCTCCGAGAAACGAATCGGACAGCTTTTTCCAAGGCGGTCTTTTAAGCCGTATTATAATCAGAGGAGTGCTTATCGGACTTTGCACCCTCGCCTGCTTTACCTGTCTTTTAAAAACAGGGTGCACCCTTGACCAAGCAAGAACCGGAGCTCTCATAACATTGATAGCCTCCCAGCTTATCCATGTATTCGAGTGTAAAAGTGAGGAAAAAACACTGTTGTCCATACCGTTTTTCTCCAATCCGTTTATGCTTTTCGCAGTTGCTGTTTCATTTGCCTGCATGCTTGTCTGTATCTATGTTCCTTTCCTGAGCGGAATCTTCGCATTGGTTAAACCAAGCCTTATGATTTGGCTGATTTCTCTTGGTTTCTCGTTTGCCGTTCCTCTTTTATCAAGTATTTTTTCTAAAATAAAATAGTCAAAAAAATTATGCACACTTACCAAAATGAGTGTGCATTTTTTGTGCATTGATACAAACTTGATTTCATATTTCATTCATAGTTGCACGTTTGCGTGCAAAAAAGCCTCAAATAAGGCTATAAGTGAAGGGGGTCTTAGCCCAGACGGGGCAATACGGACCAGTTTGTGAGGACTTTAAGTTTTGTTCCCGCGAAACGGGTGAAGTATATTTCATGCTATCTCGGAAATTTGCGTTAGCAAATTTGCACGGCAACGAAACAAACTTAGTTATAGACAAACTGGGTGTTGCCGTTGCAGACGGCGCATATCACGATATCAGTTTGTGAGATACAATACTTTGACCTCGCTGTGGTAGGTTTGTAAAACTTGTGTAGGGGCTGGCGTCCTCGACAGCCCGCCACTCAGCGCAGCTGAGTTTGTCCTCGACAGCCCGTCAGTGTAAGAATGCAACTCAGCACAGTAGGGGGCGCAACTCAGCGTAGCTGAGTTTGTCCTCGACGTCCCGCCAGTGTAGGGGTGCAAACTCAGCTGCGCTGAGTTTGTCCTCAGACAGCCCATTACTAAAGTGGTATACTTGCAAAATAGTAAGAGATCGACTATACGTCGACCCCTATGCTCTTGGTAAATATATTTCTTTCTTCAAATATTAAATATAAAATCTTATTTCTCAATTTTACCGCCGCAGGACTGACAAAACCTTGCGTCAGCTTTTAGCTTTTCTCCGCAATGAGGACATTTTCCGTCTTTTGATTCATTAACCATAACAGCTGAAGCCTCAACTGCTTTATCTTCTTTTGCCGCTTCAGGTGGCATATAATTGCTGTTTTTAAATTCAAAATCAGGTATGACTTCCTCAGTTTTTTTCTTTTCTGTTTTTGGAATCAAATCTTCTGTTATGTCTTCATCTTTAATTATTTCTTCAAATCTCAATGACGGTACTTCTACTCTGAATTCTTCTCCCATAAGCTTTATTGCAAGCACAAGACCGCAAATCATGAGAAAAAGACACGAAACCAAAGGAAGAGCATAAACAAGCACAGTCATTACCGCAAGAAAAGTCCTGCTGTCTCCGGAATTTCTGAACAAATCAACAAATTCACTGTTATTCAAAGCATAAAGCAAAAATGCAACAGGCTTAATTGCACACGCCGCTGATGAGATTATAAGAACAGCCGGCAATTCAGCGCCAACCTTTTTCTTTCTTTTGTAAGCCATAAGTATAAAGAAAGCTGTAATTGAAATCAAAAAGGTTATAATAGACTTGTCATATGTGAATATATAGTCCTGAGCGTCTTTTGCAAACACATATGTCTGTGCAACATCAGCATATCTGTTATATCCCAAAGCGCCGAGAAACTCCATTGCCAGCCCCATGGCTGAAATAAATGCCGCCGTAAACGCCAAAAGGCATACGCCTCCTCCGGCTTCAGTGAGTTTTTTTCTGCTTACTTTTGTTTCCGCCATATCAAAACATCCTTTCAATCAGGGGTCTGTCCGACCAAATTTTAATGGGCAGATTTTATCAATCCGCCACTTTTAATCATACAATCTGAGGCAGTAATATGTCAACACTGAAAAATCAGTTTTCATCAGCAGTTTTGTCAGATAAAGAGATGTTACTTTCATCTTTAGTTTTGCTTAAAAGCCTCTTGATTATTTTTCCGTTCTTATATTCAAATAAGAAAATTAAAATAAGCGCCGCCAATCCGCTCAAGGATAAAATCACAGCAAGCTTGAAATAATCCGGACTGAATTCCATTGTTATAACATTTTCGCCTTTTTCAAGAGGTATAGTTATAAGGCTGTCAAGAGCCGTTGAAGTTTCAACCTCTTTTCCGTTCACTTTAACTATCCATCCGTTTTCCTGAGGAATGGTAGTGAACAGAACCTCATCTCCGCTTTTTGTATTAACTCTTCCCTCAACATAATTTCCCTCATGGCTTGTTACCTCCCATGAGTTTTTCTGAAGCTTTGTTACGTCCTGTTCAAACTGCTCAAAATTAAAGGAATAGAAAAGGTTATCGCTCCAATAAGCTGCATTGTCTTCATTGTCAATAGATATACGGACTCTTACTCTCTCTCCGCTTTCGTATTCTCCGAGATTCATGATTGCATAATTGTCACCGTCAAAAAACTGACCTGCAAACTTCATTTCACCCGAATCTGTACCATATTCAGATTCCTTTTGCACCCATACATTGCAGGAACGTTCATACCTTGTCGGAAGATACATATACAATGCTGAAGCTTTGTCCATTTCCACAAGATAATCAATATGACATTCTTCGATCTCTTCATTTTTGAAGGAATATTCAGAATGACCGTCGCTTAACTCAGTGATATCCATATTTTCTGTCTGCATATCATATGGCTGAATTCTCGTGAAATACTGAGTAATTTCTTTGTTTGACGTCAAAGCGCTGAACAAAACATTTTGATTTTCAAATGGATTGGTATCGCTTAATTCTATATTTTCAATTCTGCTGTCTGACAAAAGTCCCAGACCGAGAGCATATGGATTTTCATGAAATTTATAAAGCGCACCGTTTTCCTGAACTTCTTTTACAAGCGGATATTCCTCAGGAACAGACGAATCACGGTCAGAATATATATTAGCGCCGTTATCGTCAATTTTATCCATAACATATTTTATATCAAACAAAGCGTCTGTTATATATGTTTTTCCCGTATATTTTGTAGAATGACCGCCATAAGCAAAGCCAAGACGTTTTAACATTGTCAGAGCAGGTGAATTCATTGTTGAGCTTGAATGTGAAACACCATAATATCCGGCTCCTATCGGGTCGTTTACCGTTCGGTGGAAGGTTGATTCTATTCTATAAAAGGCTTCATCATCAGACGCCTTCAACTGCTTGACTGCGTCTTTTGTATTGCTCATATAAGGCTCATATGATGTATATTCGCTGTAGTAAACCTCCTTATTTACTTTGCGAATAGTATCCATAGTATTTATCATCAATTCCGCACAGATAATAATACTTATTGAAATACAAAGAATATTTGAAATCTTACGTCTTTTTCTTACCAGATATAAAACGGCGAAATAGACGCTTATTGCTAATACTGAACCCCAGATTCCCTGAGGAACTCCATGGGGATTTTCATTTCCCCCGAAGGTATCAAATATCTGAAAATGAGCATAGTTTTCTCTTTCGCACCAAAAAAGGAATATTAATATTCCGAAGAATACTCCGCCTATTTCCTTGGCGGTTACTCCCCTTATATTTTCAAAAGCCTCAAACGCCATTATAAGAAAAATAAACGAAAGAGCAAACGAATATCTGAACGGAAGCCAGTTAGGCATCTGAAAGCCATGCCAAACCATATCCACAGGGCGGATATACATACTTAATATAAGCATTGCTGACAGAAGTCCCAGCCCCGCCTTTTTCTTGATATATATTCTTTTATTCATGAAAAACAGCGGAATAAGCATTACAGTCAACGTTCCGCAATAAATCATCGGAAGTCCCTCTACATTAACAGAGTCATAAGTCATCGGGAACATTTTTGTAATAAAAGTGAGAAAATCAAATTGCGTTGCCAAAGAAAAATCAGGTTCCGTAAACTCAAATTTGCCCAGCTTCAGCGAATTATAAACCGGGATGAGCACAATACAAGCACACAGTAAAGCTACTATCGCAGCTAACGCAAATCTGACAACTGTTTTAAAAAAGTGCTCAGGAAATATTCTTCTTTTCTTTGTGAAGCAATAATAAACAAAATAAAAGAATGTAAAAATCCCCACCATATATCCGATATAAAAATGGGATATGAACATAAGAGCCAAGGGTATTATAAGCGGAAGCAGCTTTCCGTTATCCACAAGCTTATGCACACCAAGGCATATAAGCGGCAGAAGTATCAATCCATCCAGCCACATTGGATTCATAAGCTGAACAATCATATATGACATAAGGCTGTAGCAGCTGCTGAATATAATCACAGACAGAGTTTTAGGCTTGTAAGTTCTCTTTATAAAAAAAGCAAATGCCGCAGCCGCCGTACCCATTTTCAAAAGCTGAAGAAGCTCTATTGCTCCGCACATCCAAGCTCTTGGCAGCAGACATATAATAAGCATGAAGGGGCTTGCGAGGTAATAGGCAAACACGCCAAACATTTCTCCCGAAAGGTTTCTTGACCAGTTATAAAAGAACTCATCTCCGCCATGGACAAAATCCCTAAATGCCTCATAATAATAGACATACTGACCGTTAAGGTCAAGGACCAGAACAGAATTAGAACCGAACGGATGCACTTTAAAAAGAGCATAAACAGCATACATCACAAACACAGGAATAATAAAAACAAGGAAATAAATTCTTTTATTCCACATCATGCTTCTGAATTTACCTAAAAAAGATTTATTTTCATGGGGCAGAACAGTATTATTCATTTAATGCTCCTTTTCTTTTTCATTCTTATCTTTATTCACAATTTCACTGATTATATATCTGGGGCGGTTTTTGATTTCTTCATATATTTTTGATAAATAAAATCCGATAATACCCAGACTGAACATTATTATACTTGTAGTAAGAAGCTGGAGTATGATCACTGTTGAAAAGCCTGCGGCTGAATTACCCCATATTTTATTATAAAGAGTATTAATTCCGAGGATAATTGAAATAATAAACGTTATCATTCCAAAAACTGTAACAAGCTGAAGCGGCGCACTTGTAAATGATGTAATGGAATTTACGGCATATCTTATCAAAGACCTTACTGACCATTTTGATTCGCCCTCTGCACGCTCGGCGACTTCAAAATAAACTTTCTCTGTCTTAAAACCTACCCAGCTTGACATTGCTCTGAAAAATGTTAATCTTTCAGGCATTCTGTTAAGGGCATCCACGACCTTTCGGTCTATAAGCTTAAAGTCAGAAGCCGCCGCCATATCAAGCCCCGACGCTTTATTAATTACCCTGTAAAACAGAAGGGAAAAGCCTTTATATAATATATTCTCCTTGCCTCTGTCTTTTTTTCTGCCCTCGACAACATCAACATCGTTGTTTTTCCAGACGTTATACATTTCGATTATAGTCTCAGGCGGATGCTGCAAATCACAGTCCATCAAGACGCAGGCGTCGCCTTTTGCAACTTCAAGTCCTGCAAAAATAGCACTTTCTTTTCCGAAATTTCTGCTGAAGTTAACAGCACAAATATTATCTCTTTCCTGAGCAAGCTCGGACATCTTTTCCCATGTTGAATCAGAAGAACCGTCGTTTACGAAAACAATTTCATAATCTATTTTATTGCTTTCAAGCACATCTGAAACCACATCAGCGGTATGCTTAATATTTTTCTCTTCATTATAGCTTGGAATTATTATTGACAGCATTTTATCTAACCTTTCTTTAATCTTCGTTTATTTTAAACACTATGTTTTTTATTGAAATCAACTCGCAGTTTATTTGCTGAGAAAAGGATAATCAAAGCAAAGATATACATAACAATTTTACTTACAGCCATCATAAGTCCTGATAAATCCGCAATGATCTTTATCGGCATGACACGGTTCAATATATCAAACACAAGGTTTGCAATGGTTATAACAGCAAGCATATTCCAGCTCTTCTTAAATCTCTGGACATTAGATGCGTCGTTCAGCAGTTCCCTGTGATCATTTATCAATCCGATCAATGACTTCTGGAAAACAAGCGCAAAAAGGGTTATCACTGTTCCGAAGAAAATGCCCGCAATATTTCTTGCTCCTGACGAAACACCGATAAACGAAAAAGCCAAAAATAAAGCCGACGCTATGGCTGACAACAAAACCAGTAATCTCACCGGGGTCAAAAGCTTCTTAAAGCTTTGTTCAAATCCTGAAATCTCAAGAATTCCGCCCATAAAGAATAAAAATCCCACGAGCTTAATTATATAGTTTACAGATTCGCTGATATTGACCTGCAAAGCGGCGGCAAAAAAAGCAACACAAAAAAAATTCATATTTTCTATTCCTCACGATTATTCAAACATATATAATATAATTATATTACATTACTTTTTCTCTGTCAATTAAAAAGCCTTGATTTAACTAAAATTTAATACAAAGAAAAAACATCCGCTTTAAAAGCGGATGCCAAAAATAAAAATTATAGGGGAGGATCCAGCGATCAAAGCGCTGAATCAATATATGAAGGCCTGGGGTAAAAGCCTGCATATCAATAAGTTTTCCGATAAGAGCTATGGAGGAATATATGTCTTTTCGGATTTATCAAAGCTTTTATCTTTGATGTTTATATAATAATCTTTTATTGTGATATAAATGTGAAAGCCAATTGTATTTACCATGAAATTTATTGAAAAATAAAAAGATTTATGATATACTCATAACATAAGTACAGATAAATTTTAATCAAAAACAAGGGAGCTTAAATTATGCCGAGATTTTTTTCAGAAGATATAACGGAAGAAACTGCAATTATCAGCGGAAGTGACGCTGTTCACATTGGAAGAAGTCTCAGAATGCGCATCGGAGATGAGCTTATTGTATGCAAAAACGGAATAGAATATTATACTGACATTCAAAGCATTTCAGACAGTCAGGTTGTTTGCAGAATAAAAAGCTTCTGTCGGTCTGATGCTGAACCGAGCATTGATTTAACGCTGTTTCAGGCAGTGCCAAAAGGTGACAAGCTTGATTTAATAGTACAAAAGGCTGTGGAATTAGGCGTTTCAAGAATTTGTCCCGTTATAACCTCTCGCTGTGTATCCCGTCCTGACAAAAAGGGCTTTGACAAAAAACGCAGCCGGCTTCAGAAAATTGCGCTTGAAGCGGCGAAGCAATCGGGCAGAGGAATAATTCCCGAAGTTTCGGAAATAATGAATATAAGTCAATGCACAGAGCTTTTATCCAAAATGGATCATTCTTTTATCTGCTATGAAAAGGGCGGAAAAAATCTCTGCGAAGCCGGTTTAACGCCTGAATCTTCTGTAGGAGTTTTTATCGGAAGCGAGGGCGGTTTTGAGCAATCAGAGGTTGATATGTGCACAGAAAAAGGGGTTACGGTCATCGGGCTCGGAAACCGTATTTTAAGATGTGAGACTGCACCGATTTCTGCTGTAAGCATTATAATGAATCTCACCGGAAATATGTAAATGCTATAGCCTTCAAATTAAATTTCAGCGTTATGCATATAATAAGAAAAAAGCTTGATTATTTTGGAACATTGTGATATAATTAATTTAATCTAATACAATAGGTATATAGATTTAGTGTAAAAATTTAAAGGAGTTGTTTTATATGGCAAGCGGATTGAAAATTTTTGCTGCTATCGGCGCTCTTGCTGCCGGAGCTGCTGCAGTTTTTGCTTTGAAAAAGCGTAAGGAACTTGAAGATTATGATTATGAAGAATTAGATGAAGATTTTGACGAGTGCTGTGACGGCTGCTGTGACTGCTCTGATGAATATGAGTATGAAGCAGATGAAGCTGAAGAGAAACCGGCTGAAGCAGTAAAAGAAGCTGTTGAGGACGCAGTTGAAGATGTTGAAGAAGCACTTGATAAAATCGAAGACGCTGTCGAAGAAATTGACAAGTAATATTTGAGTAAAAAAGAGATTGCAAAAAAATGCAATCTCTCAGTCTATCGAAAAGTATGATTTTCGTTTTTAGGGGCAGCCCTCTCTTGTAGGGCATGCCCCTCTTTTAAAACAGTCCACCGGACTGTTTTAAAATTCACCCTGTGCCGAACGCCTGCATAATAGGAAATTTCGCTGCCTGCGGGCAGCGACCAAGGCTCTGCCTTTGGAAACCGCCACCCTTTGAAAAGGGTGGACGGAAACTTTTAATATTTTGATTTTTTAGTTTATCAATAAAATTAGAAATTGCAAAAAAATGCAATCTCTTTTTTTATATTTAAATAAAACTAATCTCCCTGATACACCGCAGCATATTCGCCCTTTCTTGCGGCTCTTATACGTTTGAAATAGTCCTTGGAATCGGCGGCAATTACTCCGCTTAAAGCAATTATTGCAATTAAATTCGGAAGCGCCATCAATCCATTAAATATATCGGCAACTGTCCAAACTGCGGCTACTGTCATATACGGACCGATGAAAACTGCTGCTATATATAAATATCTATATATCTTTACGGCTTTTTTACTGCCGTTTGTAAGATACTCAAAACAGCGTTCCCCATAATAATTCCATCCTAAAATAGTTGTAAATGCAAAGAACACAAGACAAACCATAAGCACAAATGCAGGAATCCTTTCGGGAAGAAATGAAAAGCCCTGCTGAAAAGCATGGGTTGTGACTTCTACTCCCTCAAAAGGCTTACCGGTAACGGGATTGACAGCCTCATATGAACCCATCATTATAATAGAGATTCCTGTCATTGTACAAACAATTATTGTATCTATAAATGTACCGCACATTGAAACAAGCCCCTGTCTCACCGGCTCATTAGTTTTTGCGGCTGCGGCTGCAATAGGTGCAGAACCAAGACCCGACTCATTTGAAAACACACCTCTTGCCACGCCCATTCTCATGGCTAAAAGCATTGGGATAGTTCCTCCTGCCGCCGCTTTAAAATCGAAAGCAGATTCAAAAACTGTAACTATCGCATCAGGAAGCTTATCAGCATTTATAATTACTAACACAAGACAAGAAATAATATATACACAAGCCATAAAAGGTACGACTATTTGAGAAACACCTGAAATTCTTTTAATTCCGCCGATTATAACAAGTCCTGCACAGACAGTTACAAGTAATCCCGAAATAACGACAGCCCATGTATATTCAGCTCCGAATACTGAAATTGTATGCTGCCTTTCGGGGTCAAAAAAGTTTTGTACTGCTGATGATATACCGTTTATCTGAGAGAAAGTTCCTATACCGAAAATTCCTACGCAAGCGCCGAAAAAGGCAAATATTTTTGCAAGCCACTTCCACCTGACACCCATACCTTTTTCTATGTAATAAAACGGTCCGCCCAAGGCATGTCCGTCCTCATCTATTTTTCTGTATTTTATTGCAAGGAAACCCTCTGAAAACTTTGTTGCCATACCGAAAAATGCGGCGATCCACATCCAAAGCAATGCCCCCGGACCGCCTGACAGAATTCCTACAGCAGTTGCGACGCCGACTATATTTCCTGTTCCGATTGTGGAAGAAAGGGCTGTACATAATGCCGCAAAGCTTGATATCTCCCCTTCTCCGTCATCTTCATTTTTAAACATATATTTAAGTGCTTTAGGCAAATGGATTATTTGCAGCAGTTTAAGTCTTATTGTCAAATAAATCCCCACTGAAATTATAATCACGATCAGCGGTATGCCCCACACAAAATCGTCAATATTTTTTACTATCTCTTCAAATTCACCAAATGACATCTTTACCCACCTTTAATAAGGGGCATAGCCCCGTCATTTAAATTCCGGCAATGATAAAATAAAGATCATATCATTGCAATATCCCCATTAGATTATTCAGCAGAAAATTTTTTATTCTGTTGAAAATAAGATATATTTAATATCTCTATAAAACAACAAAGGCGGACAAAATATTTTTGTCCGCCGTTTTTTTCTTATTTTGCATACTCAATAGCTCTGCTCTCACGAATGAGATGGACTTTGATTTGTCCCGGATAATCCATTTCCTCTTCAATTCTCTTAGCAATCTCTCTTGCTACCAGAATCATTTTCTCATCGTTTACCTTTTCAGGTGAGATCATTATTCTTACTTCTCTTCCCGCCTGAATTGCAAAGGATTTTTCTACTCCCTCATAAGAAGTACAAATCTCCTCAAGCTTTTGCAGACGCTTGATATAGTTCTCATAATTTTCACTTCTTGCTGCCGGTCTTGCGGCAGAAATTGCGTCAGCAGCTTGTACAAGCGCTGCCACCACTGTTTTTGTCTCAACGTCGCCGTGATGCGCTTCAATTGCATGAATTACATCAGCGTTTTCCTTATATTTCTTGCAGACGTCAACACCTATCTGAACATGCGAGCCCTCTATTTCATAGCTGAGAGCTTTTCCGATATCATGAAGCAATCCTGCTCTTCTCGCAAGGTTTGCGTCAACTCCCAATTCAGAAGCCATCATACCTGCAAGGTGTGCAACCTCAATAGAATGCTCAAGAACATTCTGGCGATAGCTTGTTCTGAATCTGAGGCGGCCGATAAGCTTAATAAGCTCATGATGAAGACCATGTACATTAGTTTCAAGCACTGCTCTTTCGCCTTCCTGCTTGATCTTATATTCAACCTCACGTCTTGCTTTATCCACAGTTTCTTCAATGCGAGTCGGATGAATTCTTCCGTCCTGAATGAGCTTTTCAAGTGCAATTCTCGCCACTTCTCTTCTCACCTGGTCAAAGCATGAGAGCGTAATAGCCTCCGGAGTATCGTCAATTATCAAATCAACTCCTGTAAGGGTCTCGATAGTACGGATATTTCTTCCCTCACGTCCGATAATTCTTCCCTTCATCTCATCGTTCGGAAGTGCAACCACTGAAACGGCAGCCTCCGACACCTGATCAGCGGCACATCTTGCAATAGCAAGTGAAATATACTGTCTTGCTTTGCTTTCACACTCGTCCTTGATCTGAGCCTCAAAATTAGAAACCTTAACCGCTTTTTCATGCACCAAATCATTTTCAAGATTCTTAAGCAGATATTCCTTAGCCTGTTCAACAGTGAACTGAGAGATTTTCTCAAGCATATCCAGCTGAGAATTTTTGATTCTTTCAGCCTCTGCCACTTTTTCGTCGGCAGTTTTAAGCTTTTTCTGAAGGTTTTCTTCTTTCTTTTCCATTGTTTCAAGCTTGCGGTCGAGTGATTCTTCTTTCTGATTAATGCGTCTTTCCTGTCTTGAAATGTCGCTTCTGCGCTCTTTAAGCTCTCTTTCAGTTTCCTGTCTTGCTTTATGTATTTCATCTTTTGCTTCGACAAGAGCTTCTTTTTTGAGGCTTTCGGCGTTTTTCTTTGCGTCTTCAACTATTCTTTCCGCTTCCTTTTCAGCAGAGCCCATAGCTGCTTCAGCAGTTTTCTTTCTATACTTTATACCCTGTTTGAAGCTGATAAAGCCGCAAACAGCAGCGCCGGCAATTAAAGCGATAACGCACATCAAAACTGCGATTCCTATACTTATATCATTCATGTATAGTTTTTTCCTCCTTCTTAGAAAGTTGGGAAACTTTATTCATTTATTATGCCGTAAACTGCACAAAAAACAAATTATATTCCCCACAATATTAAATTTTAAAGATACTAAAAGCATAATTAATTATATAAAAAAAGCATATATTCTTCGCAACTATCCGAAAAATTACACTATACATATATAAACATAATGCATAATAATATTGTATAATAATTTTTACTGCTTGTCAAGGTATTTTTTAGTTAAATATACAAAAAACCATAAAAACTTTAAAAATGCTTGACAAAACCGCAAAAAAGTGATACACTTCTTTTTAAGATAATATTTAAAAGCTTTGAATAAGGAAGCTGGGTTTCAGCTTGGAATTTTACCAGAGAATATTGCCGCCGGCTGAAAGCAATATAAATTCTTGAAATTCAGATACCGCCTTATGAGTATGCCTAATAAGCGTCGGTTTGTCACCGTTAACGGACATTTTGAGGTGCATTTTGCATAAATTCGGGTGGAACCACGGTTTTTATCGTCCTGTAAAAAGATTGATTTCTTTTTACGGGATTTTTTTATTTTCGGAGGATTAATATGCGGAAATTCCTTATAGCCTTCTGCTATACTGCTGAGCTGATATTAATATCACTCTCAGGATATTGGACTTATAAGTCGTTTTACGGACAAATATCTTACAAGCAAGGACTTCTTACAACAATTCTGCTGATGATTGCTTCCTATTGGTTTTCGACATTTTTTGAACAGCTTAACAGTGTAAAAACAGGTAATGGAAGCGTTCAAAACATATTGAAGCCGAAAGCTTTGAAAATACTTTCATTTGCCGCAAGAGCTTTAACCTTGGCAATTATCTTTTTATGGGCATACATTTTAATATTCAAATCAGGATATTTTAATAATATATAAATATGGGAGGAATAAAAATGATCAGACTGACATTAAAAGACGGCAGCGTCAGAGAAATTGAAAACGCAATGCCTGCGGCAGAAATTATCAAAGGCATCGGCATGGGTCTTTACAAAGCGGCTTGCTGTGTAAAGATTAACGGCGAGGTATGCGATTTGCGTACCGTTGTTGACAGCGACTGTGAATTTGAGGTTTTAACCTTTGATTCAAAATACGGAAAAGATACTTTCTGGCACACCGCTTCTCATCTGATGGCACAGGCAGTAAAAAATCTTTATCCGGAAGCTAAGCTTGCAAGAGGTCCGGCTACAGAAAACGGATTTTATTATGATTTTGAAGTGGCTAAGCCTTTTGCGCCCGCTGATCTGACAGCCATTGAAGCAGAAATGAAAAAGCTTTCAAAGGAAGGCTATGAGCTTGAACGTTTTGAGCTTCCTGTTGACGAAGCGCTTAAACTCATGGAAGAACGCAAGGAAGATTATAAAATTGAGCTTATTCACAAGCACGATAACAAGGGTGAAAAGCTTTCATTCTATAAACAGGGTGACTTTGTTGACCTCTGTGCAGGTCCTCATATTATGAGCGTTGCTCCGATTAAAGCAGTTAAACTCCTTTCATGCACAGGTGCATATTGGGGCAAGGCTGAGGACGGAAAACAGCTTTCACGTATATACGGAACTGCTTTCCCTAAAGCTTCAATGCTTGACGAGCATCTAAAAGCATTGGAAGAAGCAAAGCTTCGTGACCACAACAAAATCGGACGTGAGCTTGAATATTTCACAACTGTTGATTATATCGGACAGGGCTTGCCGATTCTTTTGCCGAAAGGTGCAAAGGTTATCCAGACTCTGCAAAGATGGATTGAAGATGAGGAATATAAAAGAGGCTATCAGCTTACAAAAACACCTTATATGGCTAAGAGAGAGCTTTATAAGATTTCAGGTCACTGGGATCACTATCTTGACGGAATGTTCGTTTTGGGCGATCCAAACGATGAAACCAAGGAATGCTTTGCGCTCCGTCCAATGACTTGTCCGTTCCAGTATCAGGTGTTTTTGAACAGAAAACGCTCTTATCGAGATTTGCCAATGCGTTTGGGCGAAACATCAACGCTTTTCAGAAATGAGGACAGCGGCGAAATGCACGGTCTTATAAGAGTTCGCCAGTTCACAATTTCCGAGGGACATCTTATTCTGCGCCCTGAACAGCTTGAAGAAGAATTCAAAGGCTGTCTGGAGCTTGCTAAATACTGCCTTGAAACAGTGGGACTTGATGAGGACGTATCTTATAGATTCTCACAATGGGATCCTAATCGTACCGACAAATACGAGGGTACTCCAGAGCAGTGGGATGAGGCTCAGAACGCTATGAAGAAAATCCTTGACGATATAGGGCTTGACTATGAGGTCGGAATAGATGAAGCGGCGTTTTATGGACCTAAGCTTGATATTCAGATTAAAAACGTGTTCGGAAAAGAAGATACACTTATCACTATACAAATTGATATGCTTTTGGCGAAAAAATTCGGCATGGAGTATGTTGATAAGGACGGCAGCATGAAAAATCCATATATCATTCACAGAACTTCAATCGGCTGTTATGAAAGAACCCTCGCACTGCTTATTGAAAAATATGCAGGTGTGCTTCCATTGTGGCTTGCTCCTGAACAAGCAAGAATTCTGCCGATTAAACAGGAGCATGTTGAATATGCACAGAAGCTTGCTGACGAGCTTGCTTCATACGGCATGAGAGTTACCGTTGACAGCAGAGATGAAAATATCGGGCCAAAAATCAAGGCTTCCCGTCTTGAAAGAATTCCATATATGCTCATTGTCGGTGATAAGGAAGTTGAAACTAATACAGTTACTGTTCGTTCAAGAAAAGAGGGCGAGCTTCCTGAAATGCCATATGCCGATGTAGTATCTAAGCTGGCTGAAGAAGTCAGAACAAAGGCAAAATAAAAATATGGGCTTGTTTAAGAAAAAAACTAAGGGAACACCCTTAAAGGAGCTAATTTCTTTTCACGGAAAGCGCTTGAGCTATGTGGTCGAGCGGTTTGGAGCAGACGAAGAGGTCATCGGCAAAAGCGGCGGGATTTCTGTTAATACCGAGGATTCCAAGCTGACCATAGTTTGCGACGGTAAGCCTGTCGCAGATTTTTCCCTTGACGGATTGATCTGTGCAGAGCTAATGAGCCATAACGGTGCAGATATTAAAGGCAAAGACTTTTGCACAGGAAATCAAAGACATATTGTGGTTCATTATTCGTCATTAAAATAATATATTACAGAAAAAAGCGGTAGATTAACTACCGCTTTTTCTTATCCCTCAAACAATGCAGTTGAAAGATATCTTTCACCCGTATCAGGCAAAAGCGCTGCTATTGTCTTTCCTTTGTTCTCAGGTCTTTTAGCAAGCTCTGCCGCTGCATAAAGTGCCGCTCCTGAAGAAATACCCACAAGAATCCCCTCAGTCTTGGCAGCCTTATTCCCTGCAAAAAATGCATTTTCGTTAGAAACAGTTATGATCTCGTCATATATTTCTGTATCAAGCACCTCCGGCACAAATCCCGCTCCGATACCTTGAATTTTGTGAGGTCCGGCAGTACCCTTTGAAAGCACCGGTGAAGATTCAGGTTCAACAGCAACAATCTTAATATCAGGATTCTTGGATTTCAAATACCTGCCAACACCTGTTACAGTTCCGCCTGTTCCAACGCCTGCAACAAATATATCAATCTTTCCGTCTGTGTCCTCCCAAATTTCAGGTCCTGTGGTCGCCACATGTGCGGCAGGATTTGCTGCATTGACAAATTGTCCGAGAATCACTGAATTTTCAATTTCATCATTTAGCTCTTCAGCTTTTGCAATAGCACCTTTCATTCCCTTTGAGCCGTCAGTGAGTACGATTTGTGCTCCATATGCTTTCAGTAGATTTCTTCTTTCAATGCTCATTGTTTCAGGCATTGTAAGAATAACTTTATATCCCTTTGAAATGCCGATTGCCGCAAGTCCTATGCCGGTATTTCCCGAAGTAGGTTCAATAATAGTTGCACCCTCTTTGAGCAAGCCTTTTGCTTCAGCGTCTTCAATCATAGCCTTTGCCACCCTATCCTTGACGCTTCCTGCCGGATTAAAATACTCAAGCTTTGCGAGAATCCTTGCATCCTCTGCATCCATTGCCTTACTGAATCGTTCAACTTCAATTAAAGGAGTTCTTCCAACAAGCTCTGATACATTCTTGTATATTTTTGACATATAAACCACCCTTTCATTTTTTATGCTTATTTCTATGTTATTATAATACACAATAATTCCTATTAAGTCAATATGAATTCTTGGTTTTCTAAATATATTACAAAATCATGTTAAAAAATCTTTATTATTTTATGCAATATTATATACAATAATAATTTTTATTGTTATATTTATAGTCAGAAATCTTTTATTCTATAAATTGCATAAAATATAAGGTGTAAATTTGGTTAGGTTTTTTTACACAATTTATTGAAAAATGCAAAAAAATATGATATACTGATAATTACTTTATTACTTTAAATCAAAGGAGAATATTATGTTTTTTCAAAAGGATATTGAAACAATGCCCCGTGCGGAAATTGAAAAGCTTCAGCTTGAGCGCTTAAAGTGGCTTGTTAAATACTGTATGGACAATGTTCCGTTTTATAATAAAAGACTTACCGAAGCAGGAATTACTGCCGATAAAATTAAAGAATTGTCCGATATTCAATACATACCCTATACCACAAAGGCTGATATGAGAGATACTTATCCCTTCGGGCTTTTTGCTGTTCCGCTGAAAAAAATTGAGCGTATCCATGCTTCGTCCGGAACAACAGGTAAACCAACCGTCGTAGGATATACTCACAGAGATTTAGACTATTGGGGCGACTGTGTGGCAAGACTTGTCACTGCCGTTGGCGCAAGCGATGAAACTATCGTCCAGATAGCCTTTGGATATGGTTTGTTTACAGGAGCTTTGGGTCTGCATTACGGTCTTGAAAAAATCGGAGCTGCTGTAGTTCCAACCTCCAGCGGAAACACTGAAAAGCAAATTATGCTAATGCAGGACTTTGGCACAAACGCCTTGGTTTCAACTCCGTCCTATGCTCAGTATATCGGCGAATTGGCGAGAGAAATGGGCGTTCTTGATAAAATCCACCTCAAGCTTGGTTTGTTCGGCTCTGAGGGATGTACTCCGGAAATGAGATCTCAGATTGAAAATACGCTTAATATTTTTGCAACCGATAACTATGGAATGAGCGAGCTTATGGGTCCCGGCGTTTCAGGCGAATGTATTGAACGTGACGGAATGCATATTAACGAGGACCATTTCTATGCCGAAGTTATTAATCCTGTTACAGGCGAGGTTTTGCCTAAAGGTTCAGAGGGCGAGCTGGTTATTACTACTTTAACCAAAGAGGGTATACCGATGCTTCGTTACCGTACAAAGGATATTACCCAAATTAATTATGAACCTTGTAAATGCGGAAGAACCTTTGCCAGAATGGCAAAACCAAGAGGAAGATCCGACGATATGCTTAAAATCCGTGGTGTTAACGTATTCCCGTCACAGATTGAAAGCGTCCTTATGGGCTTTGAAGCTATTGCTCCCCATTATCAGCTTGTGCTTACAAGAGAAAACTTTGCCGATCATCTTGAAATCAAGGTTGAGCTTTCTGATAAATGCAATGAGATTCTTGACAACTTCCCTCAGCTTGATAAGCTCCATAAAGATATACATCATGCAATGAAAACTGTTTTGGGAATTGAAACAAAGATTACTATTGTGGGTCATAAAACACTTCAGCGATTCCAGGGAAAAGCACAAAGAATCCTCGACCTCAGAAATAAAAGTGAAATTTTAGTATAATAAAAAGCGGGTGAACAATTAAGTTCACCCGCTTTTTTGATATTAATAGTTATCGTTCTTAAATACAACAGCCACTGTTTTTAAAATAATTTTTAAGTCTGTTAAAACTGAACGTTCTTCTATGTACTTGAAATCTAATTCGAGCTGTTCTTCAACAGACAAAGAATTCTTTCCGCCGATCTGCCAATAACAAGACAGCCCCGGTTTAACCAAAAGTCTTTCGTCAGGAAGCTTTTCTTGCTCTGACGGAATAAAAGGTCTCGGACCTATAACTGACATTTCACCCTTTAAAATGTTAATAAGCTGCGGAAGCTCATCAATAGATGTCTTTCTGATAAAAGCTCCGATTTTTGTAACACGAGGATCCTGTTCAATTTTAAATGTCGGTCCATCAGCTTCGTTATGTATAAGCAAATCTTTTTTCTTTTTTTCTGCGTCCTTGTGCATGCTTCTGAATTTGTATATGTTAAACATCTTTCCGTTTTTTCCCGACCTTTGCTGAACAAAAAACGGATTCCCCGGGTCGGTAACAAAAATAAGAAGCATAACAATCAAAAGCAGAGGCGATAATATAATAAGAGCTGCCAAAGAAGCCGCTACATCAAAAGCTCTCTTAACAAAGCTATAGCCCCTTTTCTCTTTATATTCTACCTTTCTTCCTTCCCAGGTTCTTTCAGTTACAATAATCTCAGCTTCTCGTTCCCTTAAAGCAACATTTCCCTGATTCATTTCCTCACTCCAAATATCCCCAAATCATTTTCATCATAAAAACGTCGAATTATTTACATAATAAATTATACTTTAGACAAAGACTTTTGTCAAGCGTTTTGCGTAAAGTATGTGCTCATAATGTGATAACCAATTATCTTTCCATTCTAATTATAGAATTTCTGGGAAAAGCTTTCTCACATGGCATTGAAAACTTCATCATTGCGTGATTTGCCGTTTCAACTTCATCACCGTATTCATTGAAAATATGCTCTGCTTTATATTTCACAGGTTCTCCGTCAGGAGAGAGAATTTCAAGCTCTGACCCCTTGTCGAACTTGTTTCTCTGCTGTGCATATAAAACACCGTCCTCACATTTGTCAACAACAGCAACAACATCATAATCTCTTATGTAACCGCTGTTTTCGTAATATTGACAATCCTTCGGATGTCCAAAGAAAAAACCTGTGCAATAAGCCCTGTGGCTTACCTTGAATACTTCATCATGAATCCATTGCGGAAGGCTGTAGTTTTCAGGATCCCTCTTATATATATCCATAGCCTTGCGATAAGCGTTAGTTACTACCGATACATAATAAGCCGACTTGGCACGTCCTTCAATTTTAAAGCTGTTTACGCCCGCCTCAGCCAGCTTGTCAATGTGATCAATCATGCACATATCCTTAGCATTAAGTATATAGCTTCCCTTTTCATCTTCAAAAATAGGATAAAACTCGTTTTCACGCTTTTCCTCCATAAGATGATAACCCCAGCGGCATGGCTGAGCACATTCACCCCTGTTGGCGTCACGGTTTACAAGATACTGTGAAAGCAAGCATCTTCCCGAAAAGCTGACGCACATTGCTCCGTGAACAAATGCTTCGATCTCAAGCTCCGACGGAGTCTTTGCCCTTATTTCAGCAATTTCCTCCAAAGAAAGCTCTCTCGCAAGAACCACTCTCTTAGCGCCCATGTTATAAAACTCATTTGCCGTAACAAAATTAACAATGCCCGCCTGAGTTGAAACATGAATCTCCATGTCAGGTGCATATTTTTTAATCAAAGAAAACACACCTATATCATTAGCAATAAGAGCGTCAACACCTGCGTCCAATGCGTCTTTAACAAATCCCTCAAAATGAATTATTTCTTCGTTTCTCGGAAGCGTGTTGCAAGTAAGATAAACCTTTTTCCCACGGCGATGAACCTCGTCCGCAGCCGTTTTTAATGTTTCAGCAGTAAAATTAGGAGAAGCCGCCCTCATCCCAAACATCTGACCGCCGAGATAAACTGCGTCTGCACCGAAATCCAGTGCAGCATGCAGTCTTTCCATATCCCCCGCAGGAGAAAGTATTTCCAGCATTTTATTCTGATTCATTTTACCTCCGAATTCATAAAAGGCACCAGTCGTCAATTACTTTAATCCTGCCTTTTCAAGATTTGCCTCATGCTCATCCAGCGTTTCAGCAAAGAACGACTCACCTGTTTTTAGATTGTTACAGAAATAGTAATAGTCCGTATCCTCAGGATTAAGCACTGCGTTAATAGCGTCTAAGCCCGGATTGCATACAGGTCCGGCAGGCAGTCCCTTGTAATTATAAGTGTCATATCCTTCAGTGTAATGCTCAAGCTCTGCCTTTGTATCAGCCTCAGACTTGATTACCTTGTCAATATATTTTTCCGTTGCGTCAGACTGGAATGAAGGGAAAGTATCAGGGTCATGCAAACGGTTAAGGAAAACAGACGCTACCTTCGGCATATCCTCAACTGAACCTGATTCCCACTGTACCATTGAAGCAAGAATCATTACTTCATTCATACTAAGCTTGCTCTTTTCCATCTTCTCAATCATTTTATCAGTAAACTTTTGTGAAAAATGTTCTCTTACCGTTTTCGTAATATTATAACCGGTATCATTGAGGTAGAAATCATAAGTATCAGGGAAGAAATAGCCCTCCATCTCATAAAATGCGTCCTCATTGCCCGAAATCAGCTTTTCAAAGTCATATCCCTGACTTTTGTTGAACTCAAACAGGAATTCATCAGCCTTACAAACCCCTTGTTTTTCAATAAGCTGAGACGCTTCAAGAAGCGTTATACCCTCAGGGAACGAAATCGTTGCCGTTTCATATGATTCTCTCATAATTCCAAGCTGTTCAATTATTGCAGAATAACCCATTGACGGCTGAAGCGTAATATCTCCCGGGTAAATTGTTTCAGGAGCATTGAGCTTCAGCGCCAGTCTGAAAAGCAGCTTGTTTGAAATGATCTGGTTTTCCTCAAGCATTTCTGCAATATCAGCACTGGTTGAACCCTGTGGAATATTAAATGTTATATCGTTTTCAGCCTTGTCAATTCCAAGATATTCTTTTCCTAATGAAATTCCTCCGATAGCTACAATAAATGCAGCTACAACGATACCGAAGGCAAGAAAAAATCCTCCGAAAATAGAGTTGTTGAAGCTTGATTGATTTTTCTTTTTTGATTGGTTTGATTTTACGTCAGATTTTATGTATGCTTTGCTGTCAGAAATATTAACAGATGAAGGATCCTTCATGACCATTGTTTTCTGTCCGTCTGTGCTGTCAGCCTTTTTGTTAATCTCAGGCTTAACAGAAGGCTTCTTTTCAGCCTGCTTTTTGTCAGGCTTTTCCGCCGGCTTTTGAACAGCCTTATTAACCGGCTTGCTTACCTGTTTTTCAACAGTTTTTTTCATTTCCGGCTCAGCCTTAATCTCTGATTTGACATCTGATAAATCAACCTTAATGCCCTTTAAATTTAAATCGGGAACTGCTTTTTTAGGCGAACTCTGTTTTTCAGATTTAATCTCAGCTACAGGTTTATTTATATCTTTTTTCTCATTAACAGCCTTTGATTTATCAGAAATATCTGCACCGACCGAAGGCTTCTGTTCATTATTTTTTCTTGAAACAGAGCCGGGCTTTTTAAATGAAATATCGGCCATATCTTTCTTTTGAGCATCATCATTTCCGCCCGGCACATTTTCCTGATTAAGTTTATTATCGCTCATGTTTGTTACCATCCTTTCCCTTAAACTGCCTATCAAAAATATATTATGTATCGGTCGGTTATAACACAGTCAGCCGCCTTGTCAAAATCATCAGAAGGAAGCCGCTCAGTCACACAGCTGTTATAACACAAACCAATTTTCTTTCCGTCATATTTGTCAAGAAATCTATCATAAAAGCCTTTTCCGAATCCAAGCCGATAGCCTCTTTTATCATATGCAAGCCCCGGCACAATACAGCATGAATCTGACGAAAAAGTCTTTATTCTCTTACATTTATCCTTTGGCTCCATTATACCGAATGCACCGCTTTCCAAATCGTCAAAGGAGCTTATTTCATAAAACTCCATCAAATTAGTGTTCGGAATACACCTCGGTGCCAAAACCCTTTTATTTTTCTTGAAGCTGTATTCTATAATTTTATGAGTGTCCACCTCAATAGCTGATGAAACATAAACCAACACACTCTCACTGTTTCTATATTCGTCAAGCTGGGTCAGTTTTTCATAAATCCTCATGTCCCGCATTTCCTTTTCCTGAAAGGACATCTCATTTCTGAGCTTTTTATAAAACAGCCTCAAGCTTTTTTTATCACTTATCTGCACTTGAGCGAAGCCTCCAGCATTGACGCTTTCTCTTTTGAAATAAGTGCTTCAACCAGCTTTAGTGCAAATTTCAATGCCACTCCTGCGCTTTTTCCGGTAATATATTTGCCGTCGATAGTAACAGTCCTGTCTGAAAGATTAGCGCCCAAAAGCTCCTGTTCAAATCCGGGAAAGCAAATAGCATATCTCCCCTCAAGAAGTCTTTTATGACCTAAAATCTTAGGCGCTGCACAAATAGCAGCAACATATTTGTTATTATCTGCACAGTAGTCCACCGCCGCCAGAACCTCAGGACTGTTCTCAAGGTTGTCCGCACCGGGCATTCCACCCGGAAGAACTATCATTTCAAGCTCGCTGTTAAGCTTTATTTCATCAACACTCATATCAGCTTTAACAGGAATACCATGAACGCCCTCAACAATCTCAGCGCCGACCCCCACAGTTCTTACCTCAATTCCTGCACGTCTTAATATATCCACAGGAGTAAGTGCCTCAATTTCCTCAAATCCGGGAGCAAGAAAAACATAAACCATCGAAAACTACTTCCTTTCAGCTTATTTGAATGTTACGGTATTTTTTTCGAGAAGAAACTCAGGATAATATGAAAGCTTGGATTTTCTTAATCCCTCAATTCCCAAATCCTCTTCCCTGTTTACATATTCAAGTCCTGAAGCAAAGGTCTTAAGGAACTCATTGCATATCGTAGGATATGCCCCCTGAATCTCACTCTTTGCTTTTTCAATGTGCACCACAAAAGTATCTGAATTAAGCTGTTCTCCTATAGTAAAACCTACCATTTCTCCGTCTTTTCTGAGAACTCCGCCTTTTAAGCCGAGATATTCAAAGTTAGTAAAAAAAGTGTGAATTACAAATTGCTCAACCACAGCCGAATAATCATCATAGCTTTTATTGTCATTATAAAACTCCGCTGCAAAAGCCGTGCACTCGTCAAAACAGTCGGGAGTCATTATTTCAAAGCTCCAGCCGTTATCCTTAAAACGCTTTATATGATTGCGCTTTCCGTGATATTTTTTCCCTTTAAGCTCAATCAGGTTTTCAGCTTTATATATATAATCAAAAGAATCTCTGTTTGCACAAACAGTTATTTCGTCCTTATAAAACTCCTGCATCCATCTAAGATGCTCACTGTTTACCGATGAAATCTTCAGCTCTGAATGAATGCTTTTTGCATATTCCTTTAGTTGTTCAAAAAGCAATTTATATTTTTCAATGCCATTATCGTCACATTTAGCTCCCGCAGGAAATGTAAACACAGGCTTGCGGTTGTCATCAAAAGAACAGCTTATATAAAATCCGTTGTGATGACAAATCACCGTATCGCTTAATCTTCTCCATGCAAGATTATTAGCAAAAGAATATTCACAGCCTCTGAAGTCTGAAATTTTCAGACATTCGTCGATCCATATCTTATCACTTAATTGAATTTCTCTGAAATTTAACATATAAATCTATCTCTGCTTTATAAAATATTATCTATCAGTTCTTTTAAGCTTTCTGTTATTTTTTCAATAGTCAGCGGATTTTCACCGTCACTGCACTCAATAACTTTCCATCCCTGCTTCTGTGCAGTATACAGCGCAGCCTTTCGGCAGTCATTTAAAAATCTGACATTTGATTCATGAATATCCTTTTTGCTTTCATCACCTGCATATCTTCCCGACATAAGCCTCTGAGATATTTCCACAGGCATGTCAAGAAAAATCACCAAATCAGGCTTGGGCAAATCAAGCTTTCCGTATTCATATTCGTCAAGCCATTGAAGATATTCATCCCAATTGTCCTCTTCAAGCTTTACCATTTGATATATGCAGTTTGAGGTAGCATATCTTGCCGCAAGAATAAAAGCGCCCTCCGCATAATCCTTTTCCCAGAATTTCTTATAGCTTGCATACCTGTCAACAGCATAAAAGCTTGATGCCGCATATGCGTTCACATCCTCAGCGCTTTCAGAAAACTCTCCGCTGAGATACATTTTTACAAGAGCCGACGATGGCTGATCATAATCAGGAAAGCTTATTGATTTTAGCTTTACACCCTTTGCGGTCAAATATTCGCCCAGTCTTTCAAACTGGGTGGATTTTCCGCTTCCGTCCAATCCCTCAAGCACCACAAGTTTAGCTTTATTTTTCATTTTTCAGCACCTTATAGCTTTCATTGACTTCCTTTAGCTTTCCGCAGGACATCTTTCCCTCACCGCATCTGCCGGTTTTAACACATGACGGACCTGCATTTTTAAACAGCGTCGGAGCAACCTGACAGCATAGCTTAAGCATTTCATCTGCTACCGCTTTTATTTCCCACTGTGCTCTGTTACAGCATCTAAGACTGAAAAAGTTCATAAGGCTTCTTGCATTCATTGTAACCACAATTTTGGTTTCACATGCATTAGGAAGAACGAACCTTGCGTCCTCAAAAGCCTTTTTCTTAGCCTTATAAACAGCGTCCTTTTCACTTAAACCGGAAGCAAGAAACTCCTGCGTGTGCTTTTCAGTCAAAATCTCCGCAAGCTTGTGATAACCGTCCTCAATAACCTTCATCTGTGAAAGAAATTCTTCCTTAGCCTCGGGAATTTTTTCAATCTCAGGAGGAACAATATATTCAAATCCGTCCTCATTTACATATCGCTGGCTTTTCTGAGAATAAGAAGCCATTCTGTGACGTACAAGCTGATGAGAACAAGCCCTTGATATCCCCTCAATACCGAAAGTGAAGCTGATGTGCTCAATGGGGCTTTCATGACCCATATTTGTCAGCATTTCAAGAAAGCTTTCTACCTTTTCAGGAGTAAGCCCGTTCATAAGGGTGTTAATATCCGAAGCCGAATAACAAAGCTTTGCCGCTGCGGCAATAACCTTTTCAGGCTCAGGAGTATGTGCAATCAAAGTAACCTTCATAATTCCCGGATTCCTTTCTTTTTCAATAAAAAACACATTGTGACTTCAAAAACTTATATTCTTAATATTATACCATTTCCTGTGACATTAGTCAACATCATAACGATGAACGCTCACAGTTTGACTTCTCACATACTATTAGAATTATGCATTCTCGGTTTGTTAATTAAGAGTAAGAACAACCCCAATTTGAGATTTAATTTACTAAATCTGCTTTCTGCTGTATTTCTCAATAAGCTGCTGAGCGTTTTCAAGCATAAGCTCAGAAATATTATCTCCGCCCATAATTCTTGCTATCTCATATTTTCTTTCATCAAAGCTGAGAGATTTAACTGTTGTAGAAGTCCTGTCATTGACAATATTCTTTTCTATCAGCAAATGATTGTCAGCCATTACTGCGATCTGCGACAGATGAGTAACACAAAGAACCTGTCTTATTTCAGAGATCTCTCCCAGCTTCATACCGATCTTCTGTGCTGCTTTTCCGCTGACTCCGGTGTCTATCTCATCAAAAATCAAAGTTCCGATACTGTCCTTATCAGCTATAACATTCTTTAAAGCCAGCATTATTCTTGAAAGCTCTCCTCCAGAAGCGATTTTTGCAATAGGCTTAGGGTCTTCGCCGATATTTGCAGAGATGAGAAATTCAATCGTATCCATTCCGTTTAGCGTAAGCTTTCCCGGTTTCTGATCTACAGTCAGCTTAACCTTCGGCATATTCAAAAATTCCAGCTCTTCCGTTACACGGCTTATAAACCGTTCTCCTGCTTTTCTTCGGAAATCTGAAAGAACCTTTGCCTTTTTTGACACCAAAGTCAACAGCTCTGTCTGCTGTTTATTCAATTCGTTAAGACTGACCTCACTTCCTGAAAGCTGTTCCAATTCCTCTTTGGATTTCTCTAAGGTATCAAGAACATCGCTTAAATCAGGACCGTATTTTTTCTTTATTTTCCTAAGCTCATCGTTTCGCTGATTAAGATAATCATATCTCTTTGGATCAACCTCAAGCTTATCCAGAAGCGAAGACAGCTCCCCTGCAATATCCGCAAGCTCTATTTCCGCCGAAGACAGCCTGTTATATAACGGCTCAAATTTAGCATAAACGTCAGTATAGCTTTCCAAAGCCTTCTCAGCCTGTGAAGTCAAATCTACTGCACCTGAATTATCATCATCACCGTTAATAAGGTTTATCGCTTTAAACATTGCCTCAGAGAGAACCACTGCATTTTTAGATACAGCTAATTCCTGTTCGATCTCCTCATCTTCATTTTCGGTAATTTTCAGCTGTTCTATTTCCTGAATAATATCTTCAAGCTGATTTATTCTGAACGCTCTCTGTCCTGCGTCCGTTTTCATTTTTTTTATTTTTCTTGCCAGTGTCTGAAGCTCTTTAAACGAGCTTTGATAATCATTTAAAAATTCCTCAGCGTCAGCAAAGCTGTCAAGAATATGAATATGCTTTTCGGGTGACATAAGTATCTGATTATCATGCTGACCGTGAATATTAACAAGAGTTTCCCCTATTTCTCTCAGAACAGCCACATTAACGCTTCTTGAATTGACCCTCGCAACACTACCGCCGTCTGAACGGATCTCTCTTGAAAGAAAAAGCTGATCGTCCTCACAGCTTATCCCAAGCTCCTCAAGCTTAGTCAGCGTGTTTTGGTCGAGATTAATAAACTCAGCTGAAATAACCGCCTTATCCTTGCCGCTCCTGACAATATCCTTGGTTACCCTTTGTCCGAGAATAGCATTTATGCCGTTTATAAGAATAGATTTTCCCGCACCTGTTTCACCTGTAAAAACATTAAGTCTTTCAGTGAAATTAATAGTCGCTTTTTCTATTACCGCTAAATTTTCAATGTAAAGTTCTTTCAGCATAAGTATCTTTCCAATCCTCTAAACGTTAAATATTATCTTGCATTTAAAATCCCGTTTAATTCTTTAACAAGTCTTACTGCGTCACGCTCTGTGCGCATAAGAATAAAAATCGTGTCATCTCCGGCAATAGTTCCGACCGTATTGTCAATGGTTGCTCCGTCAAGCTTAGCGCAGACTGCCTGAGCCATTCCCGTATTGCATTTTACCACAACTGTGTTTAATGCATAGTCCACCTCTTTTACTGCGTCGGATAAGATCGTATAAAGCATGCTTCCGTGATTATCAAGAGAATCCTTTTTAAACGACGGAATTCCGTATTTATAATTGCCCGCTGAAGTAATTGTTTTTATAAGCGCAAGCTCTTTTATATCTCTTGAAACTGTTGCCTGAGTAACGGCACAGCCATGTTCATTCAAAGCCTTCTGAAGATTTTCCTGTGTATCAATCTCATTTTCTGATATTATCTTTAAAATAAGCTGTTGTCTTTGTGATTTCATGCTTTTTATTCCTTTCGGTAAATCTTTTACTCACTGATTTCCTTCAACGGCTGCATAAGCTTTTTATTTACCGACGCAAAAAAGCTGCCGCCGGCAATTTCAATTATGTCAATATAATATTCGCTTTTCGAAACTATTACCTCATCGTCGTTTGAAAGACGATGAACAATGTTGCCGTCTACATTGACGCAGGTGTGAGCTTGTTTATTGCATTTGCTTTTTATTTTTATTATACTGTCTGGAGAAAGCACCACTGAACGTGCAAAAAGCGTATGAGGGCAAATCTGAGTATATTCTATACACTCAAGCTCAGGCTCAATAATAGGTCCTCCTGCCGACATTGAATATGCGGTCGCACCGGTTGGTGTGGAAAAAATAACTCCGTCAGCCCTTAAAGAAGATATGGTCCTTCCGTTTTTGGAAACCTCAAAATCTGCAATTTTACAATCATCGCTTTTTGATATCACAACATCATTAAGCGCTGTGAACTTAAGCTTTTCTGAGTCTTTCGGCTCAACAGAAACAGAAAGCATCATTCTTCTGCTCGTTGAATATTCTCCCTTGCAAAGCTTTTCCAACAGTTCTATCTGATTATGTTCAAGAGAAGTCATAAACCCGAGGCGTCCGCTGTTTATTCCTAAAATGGGCTTTTTATGAGCAGCAGCAAATTTTGCACACTTTAGAATCGTACCATCTCCGCCGACTACAACAATTACATCGCATGCGCTTATACAGACAGTTTCTTTTATAAAATTAAGAAACTTAAGCTCACAGAACTCGTCCTTATATATCTCATCTATATAAAGCTCCGCCCCGCAGTTATTCAGAACTTTACATGCCGCAGCAGTATATTCCGCACAATTCTTCTTTTTGAGATTAGGAAAAACATATATTCTCATTGCCATATTCCTTTCCGGCTGAATCTGTATAATCGCTTAGCTTTTATTTAGATTCATAAAAGCTGAGCTGACCAATTCCTTTAAATTAATCTTTCCGGCGCTGTTTATGGGCATATCGGTTTTCTTTAAATATGCCAGATATTCGATGTTTCCGTCACCGCCCTTAATCGGCGACGGCGATATTCCCAAAACGGCGAGTCCGCAGTCATAAAAAAAATCCGAAAGCTCCTGAAGCACCCTCAAATGGTCTTTTTTATCCCTGACTATGCCTTTTTTATTAAGAGCTGATCGTCCCGCTTCAAACTGAGGTTTTATAAGCATTATCATTTCACCGTTTTCAGCAAGGCATTCTTTTAACAGAGGTATAACTAACCGCAGTGAAATAAACGAAAGATCACCACACATAAAATCTATGGAATCACTAAAAAATTCAGGTGTGACATCCCTTACATTTATACCCTCACAGTTTACAACACGTTTATCACTGACAAGCTCATCCGCAAGCTGACCGTGACCAACATCTACGGCATACACTTTTTTTGCGCCCTTTTCAAGCAAAACCTGTGTAAAACCACCTGTTGACGCACCGATATCTGCACAGCACTTATCCTTAACGCTTACATCAAAGCATTCAAAAGCGCCTTTAAGCTTAAATGCACCCCTGCCCACATATTGATTTTCATCCTCCGAAATGATAATTTCACAGTCCTCATCCACCAATGCAGACGGCTTTTTTGCTGTCTTTCCATTGACCGAAACACTGCCGTTTAAAACAAGCTCCTTTGCCTTTGAACGGCTTTTTACATATGCTTTTTCCACAAGAAAAATGTCAAGTCTATTGCTCATAGCTTAAAAAATCCTCAATTTGATCTGCCATTTTTTCAGGCGATAGATTAAGCTCGTCCAAAAGGTCGGGAACATTTCCGTGCTTAACGAAATAGTCAATAGCAACAGGAGCGATATTGCTGCATACTGCTGCATATTTTTCGGAAATTGAGCCATGATAATATGCTTCCTCAAAGAAAAACACCAGCTTATAGCTTGAAATAATATCAATTATCTCTTCTTCTATCGGGAAAATCTTAACCAATTTCAATGTATCGCATTCTATATGGCGATTCTTCAAAATTTCACAAGCTGATAAAACATTGTTATACAGTCTGCCGTATGTAACTATCAGCACACCGTTTCCGTTATCATGATATTTATATGACGTATTGACGTCAGATTTATTGTAATTTGATTTATCATTGCCCCTCGGATAACGCACTGCGACAATTCCGCTGTCCTCAAGAACTGCTTTTCTCAGGCATAATCTTAGCTCTTCATAGCATGACGGAGAATAGACAGTTGTATTCGGAACTGATGTGAGGAAGGAAACGTCAAAAATACCCTGATGAGTTTCGCCGTCATCTCCCACGACCCCGGCTCTGTCGACACCTAAAACTGCATGTGTATTGCATATGGCAAGGTCATGTATAAGCTGGTCATAGCTTCTCTGAAGAAATGATGAATATACTGCAAAAACAGGTATCATTCCCATTGAAGCAAGTCCGCCGCAAAAGGTGACAGCATGCTCCTCAGCTATTCCCACGTCAAAAAATCTTTGAGGATAGGCCTTTGCAAAATACTGAAGTCCTGTTCCATATTTCATTGCCGCTGTAACGGCGCATATATTTTTATGCTGCTCTCCCAGCTCTGTAAGCTCTTTTCCGAAAACCGACGAAAAGCTGTCAGCCAAAACTACATCAGGATTTCCCGTTGCAATTTCAAAGGAACCAACGCCGTGATACTCTCCCGGATTTTCCTCAGCCGGGGCATAGCCTTTTCCCTTAACAGTATTAACATGGACAAGAACCGGTCTGTGCAAAGCCTTTGCGGCATTAAGCCCCTTTTCAAGCTCCTCAATATTATGCCCGTCAAGCGGACCTATAAAAGCCAGCCCTAAATCTTCAAACATTGTACTGTGAAGAACTACATTTTTCAAAGCATTTTTTGAGCCTTTTAAAGCTTTTTTCAGAGGTGCTCCCACTATCGGCGTTTTATCAAGAGTTCTTTCAACGACGCTTTTTGTTTTATGATATCCCTCTTTAGTACGCATATTTGACAGATATTTTGCTACGCTGCCGACGTTTTTAGAAATGGACATTTCATTATGATTTAAAATAATAATCAGATTTGTATCGCTTTTTCCTGCATTATTCAGTCCCTCATATATCATTCCGCCTGTAAACGCTCCGTCACCTAAAACAGCGACAGTAAAATGAGGATCATTCCGAATTTTCATTGCTGTTGCGATGCCTAATGCTGCTGAGACAGAATTTGAGCTATGGCCGCTTACAAATGCATCATGCACAGATTCATCGGGGCGACAGAATCCGGAAATTCCGTTTTTCTGTCTTAATGTGTCAAATCTATCTGCTCTACCCGTTAAAATTTTATGAGTATAAGCTTGATGACCCACATCCCAGACTATTTTGTCTTCAGGCGAATCAAAAACTCTATGGACAGCCAAAGACAGCTCCACTGTACCTAAATTTGAAGCCAAGTGCCCGCCGTTTTTTGATACTGTATCTATCAGCATTTTACGAATATCCTGACAGAGCATATTACACTGATTAAGCGTCAGTTTTTTCAAGTCGTCAGGAAGATTCATTTTAGTCAAATAATCTCTCTTTTTAGACATCCCACAACCCCCGATTTAATTTCTGCGTTCAAGCAGACTTTTTGTAAGATCACATAAAAATTCGTTATCTTTAAAAATTTCAAGATACCCAAGAGCCTCACCTGTCAGCTTATCTGCCGCAGCTTTTGACTCCTCCAACCCCATAAGAGAAACATAAGTGTTTTTATGCTGCTCATCATCGCTTCCTATAGGTTTTCCCAACTCCTCGAAGCTTCCGGTAACGTCAAGAATATCATCTACAATCTGAAACGCTCTTCCCAATGCATTTGCATAATCCGCCGCCTCAGGTATTTTCCCGAAATCCCCTCCGAGAATAACACCCATGACGCATGCGGCTTCAATAAGAGCGCCGGTTTTCTGCTCCTGAAGCTTATTGAGCGTATCAAGAGAAATGGTTTTCCCCTCCGACTGAAGATCTATAACCTGTCCTCCGATCATGCCGCTTGTTCCCACGGCATGTGAAAGCACTGACGTAAGCATAACAGCTTTATCTGCGGTTATTCTCTGTTCCATAGCGGCATTTGCTATAACCTCAAAGGCGAGAGTATTAAGTGCATCTCCTGCGAGCAAGGCTATATTTTCATCAAACGCCTTATGGCAGGACGGCATTCCCCTGCGGTAATCGTCGTTATCCATACAAGGAAGATCGTCATGAATCAGCGAGAATGTATGAATCATCTCAATAGTACAGGCAATGTCCAGATATTTGGACACATCTCCTCCGCACATTCGGCAGAATTCCAACATCAACACAGGTCTAAGGCGTTTTCCCCCTGCCATAAGAGAATACTCCATAGCTTCAAGAATAACCCCCTGGAGGCTGTTTTTATCCTTAGTGAATTCAAGCAGCTTTTCTTCAATTTTATCGCAGTAGGTTTTAAGAATCAGCTTATTATTTTCAGTCACAAATGACCATCCCTTTCATTACGGCATATTTTTCAATAAGGGGCTTGCCCCGTCATTTAACGTGGCAAGCGCATTGCAAAGCAATGCGGTCATCAGTAGGAGATTGTATCTCCTACTGATGACAATATGGAACCCGCCGTCTAAAGAGGCGAGGGACATCCTTGCCTAAGTTATAAATTATTCCCCGGTTTCCCTGCCGAAAGGGTTTTAACCTGAAGCTTTGCATTTTCCAGTGATTTTTTACAATCAACAGAAAGCTCAACTCCCTCTTTATACAAATCAAGAGCCTGATCAAGCGAAAGCTTATCCCCCTCCATAGCTCTGACTATTTCATCAAGTCTTTTCATTGAATCTTCAAATGTCATTAACAACACATTCCTTTCGCCGGAACGCTATTTTAATCAAGCGTTTAAAAAGTCCCTTCACTTATAGCCTCATTTAAGGCTTTTTTGCACGCAAACGTACAACTATGAACAAAAATATATAAAATTTTGATATTTATTCACACAATATAAGAAAAATTATAATATTTGTGCGCTTTTTACCGTATCTTTAAATCTGATTTCCACCAAGTCATTTTTATCAAGTTCTTCTCCTGAATAGACCACTTTTTCATTCTTAGTAGTTATAGTATACCCTCTGTCAAGCACATTAAGTGGACTCAGGGCACTTAGCTGGGCATAATACTTATCCAATTTATTTTCGCCTTGCGAAATTTTGCGATTGGCGAGCATATCGAGCTTTTCTCTTGTTCTCAGCAGGATATTCAGATCATTCTCCACTCTTTTTTCGGGAGAATGGAGTTTAATTTTTTGCAAAGCGCTTTGCACAAGCAATTCACGCTCGTTCACAAAATCCGCAAATGCGTCGTTCAGTTTTTTTAACATATAATCTACAGAACCTATAAGCTCTGACATCTGAGGAGAGGCAAGCTCTGCAGCCGCTGAGGGTGTTGGCGCTCTCAAATCAGCGGCATAATCCGCAAAAGTTGTATCAGTTTCATGTCCCACTGCTGATATTACGGGGATACTGCACTGATAGACAGTCATTGCGACCTTTTCGGTATTAAACGGCATAAGGTCCTCAAGAGAGCCTCCGCCCCTTGCAAGCAATATTGTATCGGCACCTGAACTATCAGCCTGCACCAAAGCGCTGCAAATTGAATCCGGTGCAGAATCTCCCTGAACCTGAGCAGGATATATTTCAACTGTACACACGGGATATCTTCTTGACAATATGTTCAAAATATCCTGCAATGCGGCGCCTGTAAGTGATGTAACCACTGCTATTTTTTTGGGCATGAGCGGGATTTTTTTCTTTGCGCTGATGTCGAACACGCCCAGCTTTGAAAGCTTTTCTTTAAGCTGTTCAATTCCTGTATGCAAAGCTCCCACGCCCACGGGCTGGATATCCGAAGCAATGATCTGATAGACTCCGTCACGCTCATATACGTCCACATTTCCGACCACGAGGACACTCATTCCGTTTTCGGGAACAAACCTTAATCTTTGGACATTTCTCGAAAACATTACGGCTTTAACTGCTCCGCCTGAATCCTTTAATGTAAAATAGGCATGTCCTGATTTATAATGCAAAGTAAAGTTAGATATTTCGCCTTTTACGGCGACGCCCTTCAGCTTCAGGTCAGATTGTATTTTAAACTGGATATATTTATTAAGCTGTGAAACTGTAAGTATTGAACTCAATCAAATCATACCTCTTTTCAATGCGCAGTAAACTGCTGTTCCCACAGCGTTATCGCAGGAAAATTCGGGTTTTGCAAGTAATGCTCCGAACTCTCTCGAAATTTCTTCTCTGATTATTGTATTTGACATTACTCCGCCGACGCATAGCAACGGTATTTTCCCGTATTTTTCAAAAGCCGAAGCAATCATTCTTTTAAAAGTATCAGACAAAAAGCTGATACAGAATTTTGCGATATCCTCATGTGTTTCATTATTATCATACATTTTCCTACAGAGATTTTCCACCCCCGAAAGGCAGCAGCTTCCGTTCCTGATAACAGGCTTTGTTTTAAAGTTGCGACTGCTTTTACAAGCAAGCTTATCAAGCTCTTTTCCGCAGGGAAAATCAAGATCAAGCATGACACCTGTTCTATCCACAGCCTGACCTGCTTTCAGATCCAAGGATGAACCGATTTCTTTTATATTTAAAACATTATTCTTATCGGGCACACACAAAAGCAAATCAGTTGTTCCGCCGCTGGCATGGAACGCAAGAAACCGGCTGTCGTTTTTAAGCAATTCAAGCTTTCCGCATGAATAAAGACCTGCAAGGATATGCCCCACCTGATGTGAAGTTTTTTCGGGCTTAATGCCCATTACGGCACCCAAAACTGAGGCTGTACTATCGCCCGCAGTGAAACAGGGCATATATGAACCGCTCAGAAGTCTTGGAGCAAATGAAACACCAATTCCGTCAATATGGATATCATTACACTGTTCAAACAGTTTTTCCACAACTTTCGGCAGCTGAACTGTATGGTGAAACACTGCATCCGACTGTCTTATTCCCTTTTCGCCCTTTTTCACAGGAAGAAGCATTTTCTCCTGAACTACTTTCATAGTTTCGGTATCAAGCAAAGCTGCGGAGGTTGTATAGTTACTCGTATCAATTCCGAGAATTTTACTCATTATTCTGAGGTGCTCCTTCGCTTCTTGAATATGATCCCAATACCCCGTTCACAAATGAAACGTCAGAATCAAGAGCATATTTTCCGACAAGGTAAACTGCCTCGCTTATTGCCACATTAACGGGTACTTTTTCGTCATAAATAGCTTCATATATTGCAAGGCGAAGAACTGCAAGATTTATTTTAGGAATTCTTTCAACTGCTCGTTTATCACTGTATTTTGAAATTATCTCGTCAATTTCATCCGACTTTTCTATTATTCCGCACACAAGCGCTTTAACCTCGTTATTCACAATAACGCTCTCGGCTTCTGAAGCAGTTTCAAAAATTTCTTCCAAAGAATCGTCTCTTAAAAGCTTTTCAAACGTTAGGATAAGCGCACTTTCACGGACATCTCTCCTTTTTGCAGGCACACAAACACATCCTTTCAAACTTCATTCCGTTTTATTTATTTTCGTCAATATTTCTGACTGAACGAACTGTTATGTTTACTTTAGCGACGGTAAGTCCGAGCATACTCTGGACTGAGCTTTTTATTTTTTCCTGTACTTTTTCTGCTGCTGAAACTGCTTTTGCTCCGCTTTCAAGCACAACTCCCACTGAGACGGACAAAACATCGCCAACCATTTCAACAGCTATATCGCCATAGCTTTTTTCATTGAATATAAACTGGCGCAGGCTTTTAGGTGATGGTGCGATATCACTGACGCCCTCAATTTCTTTTACCGCATTAGTTATAACTCCGGCAATAACATCTTCACTGACGTTAAGGCTTTTTGAAAGATCAATATTAATCTGGCTCACAACAATGCCTCCTTATTCAAGACTATTTAAGACATACATATATAGTATTATAACACATTTTTCGATTTAGCACAACTGTTTTTTTACTCTTTTCATATTTTTTGCAGCAGCTTTTCATTTAATTACCTGTCGCACTTGACGTAAAGAAAAAAACGGTATATAATATTATAGTTATGAAAATAACGGAGGAAACACCCTCTATCAATCAAAACAGGAGGATTTATTATGTCAAAAAAGCCTTATTACATTACGACGCCGATTTATTATCCGTCCGGAAATCCGCACATCGGACATTGCTATACTACCGTTGCCTGCGATTCCATCGCTCGCTACAGACGAATGCAGGGCTATGATGTAATGTTTCTTACCGGAACAGATGAACACGGCTTGAAAATTGAACAGAAAGCCGCTGAAGCTGGTATTACTCCTAAAGAATATGTTGACGATATTGTGCTTAATTTCAAAAAGCTCTGGAGCTTTATGAACATAAGCTATGACAGATATATTCGTACAACAGATGATTATCACATTGAAACTGTACAAAAAATATTCAAAGCTCTTTATGACAAGGGTTATATCTACAAGGGTGAATACAAAGGAAAATACTGCACACCTTGCGAAAGCTTCTGGACGGAATCACAGCTTGATGAAAACGGCTGCTGTCCGGAATGTCACAGAGAAGTAACCGAAGCTAAGGAAGAGGCATATTTCTTTAAAATGTCGCCGTTTGCTGAGCGGATTGAAAAGCTTCTTACCGAAACAGATTATCTTCAGCCCAAGACCCGTGCAACTGAGCTTGTAAACAACTTTATAAAGCCCGGACTTGAGGATTTATGCGTTTCAAGAACTACATTCAAATGGGGAATTCCCGTTACTTTTGATGACAAGCATGTGGTTTATGTATGGATCGACGCTTTGTCAAATTATATATCGGCTTTAGGATATTGGAACGGTGAATACAATGATTTTGACAAGTTCTGGCCTGCTGACGTACACATGGTAGCTAAGGACATTATGAGATTTCATGCTATTATATGGCCTGCAATGCTTATGGCTTTGGAACTGCCTTTGCCGAAGCATCTTGCTGTTCACGGCTGGATCACATTCAACGGTCAGAAGATGAGCAAGTCTTTAGGCAATGTTGTTGATCCGTTCATTCTGGGTGAAAGATACGGTGCTGACTCAATCAGATATCACATTCTCCGTGAAATGGCATTGGGTGCTGACAGCTCGTTCTCTAACGAGATTATGATAAACAGAATCAACTCTGATCTTGCCAACGGTTTAGGAAACCTTGTTTCAAGAACTGTTGCAATGGTAGGAAAATATTTTGACGGAACTCTTATAAAGGATCGTCAGGAGGGTGAATTTGACGGTGAACTGAAAGAAGCTGTTATTTCACTCAAGGCAAAAGTTGATGATTTTATTGACAAAACGCAGCTTAACAATGCACTGGCTGAGATTTTCAAGGTAGTATCCCGTGCTAACAAATACATTGACGAAACTGCTCCTTGGGTTCTTGCTAAGGATGAAGCAAACAAGCCTCGGCTTGCAGCTGTACTTTACAATCTGCTTGAAGCAATAAGAGTTACCACTTCCCTTCTGTCAGCATTTATGCCGACGACAATGCCGAAGGTATGGGAACAGATTGGCTGTACAGGTGAAGATACTGCATATGAAAACGCTGACAAATTCGGAGTGCTTCCTACTGATGTTACCGTTAAAAAGGGAGAAATACTTTTCCCGAGAATAGATGTTGACAAAGAAATTGAAGAGCTTAATGCTATCATAGGCAACTCAGCGGAATCAGAGAAAGAACCTGAATTTGATGCTGTTCCTTTAGCTGATGAAATCACCATTGATGATTTTGCAAAGGTTGACTTGCGTGTAGCTTTAGTTAAGTCATGCGAGAAAGTGAAAAAATCCAAGAAGCTTCTCTGCTTACAGCTTGATGACGGCATGGGCGGCAGACAGGTCGTATCGGGAATTGCTCAATGGTACACGCCTGAGGATCTGATTGGCAAGAAGGTTTTAGTTGTCGCTAATTTAAAGCCGGTTAAGCTTTGCGGAGTTGAATCTAACGGTATGATTTGCGCTGCTGACATGCCTGACGGTTCATGCAAGGTTATTTTCCCTGACATGGATTTGCCGTGTGGTGCAAAGGCAAGGTAAATTTCAAAAAAATGCAGCTGTCGAATAATTCGGCAGCTGCTGACATATGCGCCTGTAGCTCAGCTGGATAGAGTAACAGACTCCGACTCTGTAGGTCATGCGTTCGAATCGCACCAGGCGCACCACCAGGTGCATCGCACCTGGACCATATCCCGTTATCAGTTTGTGATAACGGGGATTTTTGTACCCGCTTTTATCCGATAGATAAACATTTTAATAATAACATTCTCAAATCAAAACAATTATTTTATTTTGGCACGGGCAAAGATATTGATATACGAAAAATCATATCCCATTATCAGCTTGTGATAATGGGATTTTTTGTGCTTGCTTTTATTGAATTTGATTTGAATCTGAACATATTTTACTCTAATATGTGATACAAAAAACAACCCCTGATTTCAAATGAAATCAGGGATTAGATTTTTATTTGATATCTGACAATTCGTCGGAAATCTTGGTTTTTAAATTAGCTAATGGTTTCTCCATGCCAATAATCAATAAGTGTTTGAGCTGCATTAGCGTTATATGCTGCTTCGCCGGGATATCCATGTCCTTCATCACCAATATTCATTCCGGGATAGAAGTTAATAAAGTCATATGGAGCACCTGAAATCCAAAGTGCAAGTGTTTTAGCAACTGATCTTTCATCCTGCATATACATCAAAAGACCTTTAATTGCTATTTCCATATGCTTACGCTGAGCCTCATAAGTAGCAAGCTCATTATCTGTCCATGCTGTTCTGTCCCAAACGTTTGGAGCAGTAAGTCCCTTGATACCCATTCCATATTCACCAAGGTGCATAGGAGGAATTTCTTCAGGAGCAATTCCCAATTTACCTATAAGAATTTTCTGGAGGAAGTTCTGTTCATGGGTAAGAAGAGCGTCACGTACATCTTCAGGAGTTGTTGCTACATCTGTACTCTTCATATCTGCCGGTACAAATATATCCATAGGCATATACTGTGAAATTGAGAATGAATCAAGGCTCTTGATGAATTCACCAAGAAGAAGTCTGTTTTCTTCAGGCATATCGTCAACAAAGAGGAGATCCTGTCTGTCTTTATATGTGATGCCTGTTCCGTTGATTCTTTCAAAATAATCATCATGATTTTCAATTTCAATCAGATATTCGATATGGTGACAGAAGTTATATCCGATGATTACGTTATCTCTGAGCAATGGATTTGCGTCTCTCTTAGCCTTGCAATATTCAACAAGTTCGATCCATTCTCCGGTATAATTCTTAATTGAAGTCATAAGCTCAGCGCCGATATCAAATCTGATAGGCTCAGAAAGCTTTGTATTTCCTATAAGCTTAAATGTCTTTTCAAGTGATTCAAAGCCCTGGTCGATCATTGCAAGATAATCGTCACCCATAGGATTAACCTTTGTGAACTCACCTCTCCACCACTGTGAACCAGGAATTGCAGTGTCTACCTTTGAATAGCTTCCTGCTTCAGGAGCAAATCTTTGCGGGTCAATATGGAGTCTGTAGTTAATGCTAACTCCCATTTTGATAGCTTCAGCCATTATTTCAGCCTGCTGGTCAGGTGTAAGAGTATTCTTTCCGTTCACCATAATTCCTTCTTCATAAGTGTCAAGGAAGTATGTTGGGATGAAAGTCATTCTTCTTGCGCCGTATTCTCCGCCCTCGGTGAAGAAATTCATTTTATATGCAAGGTCAGGGTCTTCGATATAGTTTGCAAGATTCCAACCGCAGAATGCGATAGCAACGTCAGAACCCTTGCCGTTATCATAGAGTGACTTGTCATAAAGGTTTCCGAAGTTTCCGAACTCCTTAACTAAGTCATCCTGTGAATAAAGTTTTGTACCATTAATATCAACATTAGAAATTACTCCTACATAATCGCCGAAGTTTTCTCTTGTTGAATCTGTTACGGTTGTATCAAGATCATCTTCCAAATCTCCAACAGGAGGAATAAGTGTTTCAGCTGCAATTGAATATTTATAAAGAGCTTTAACAAGATTCTGTTCGTCAACTGATTTAGAAGATCTTAATGTTGAATAAATATAAGAATATGCGCCATACTGGATTGTATTTGTAATAGGTGTACTACCCTCGCAGAAGCAGATATCATAAATAGTTGAAAGTCTGTTTGCTGCGATATCAGAAATCTCACCGTAATAAGATTTGCTTGTTTCGGAATATACAGCTTTTACTCTCTTGGATTTTCCGTTTAAAGTATACTGCATATAAAGGTTGTTTGGATTTACATCATCAGCAAGATTTGATACATAGCTTCTTATTCCTGTACCGGAATTGAGATATAATGATGTACCGTAAATCTCTCCCTTTATCTGGCCGTTAAGAGCAACGGTTTTTGCAGAATATTTTCTTACGGTTGAATATGTCACATCACTAAGATCGACCAGTGTTACTGAAGGCAATCTGTCTGTAGTGTTGAACATTTTCTGTGAATAATAACCGTATGTTCTCATTGCTTCAGCAAATGCCTTTTGATCAGCATTACCAACGTTAGCAAGTGAATTGATATAAGAATTCAAGTTAAGTGAAGATGAAGCTGTAGTTGCAACTTCTTTTCCGCTTGAAGTGCTTACAACAAGCTTAACAGTGAATCTCTTTGACATATCACATGATTTTACCGGAAGTGTAAATGCATATGCCTTCTGACCGTTAATTGTCTTAGTATTGCTCTTGTTAAGAGGTACTCTGAGGTCATCAAGACCCTTTGAAGTGAATATAGCTTCAACCTTATAGCTGCTGTTTATGTAACCGCTTGGAATTGTATAATATGCGTTAGCGCCGATTATACCTGTAAGTGTCAGGTTTGTTGAAACCAATTGAGGAGTTCCTGTTACTTCACCCAAGGATGAATCATCAGTTTTTGAAGAATCATCTCCCTTGCTTGGTGATTTTGTTACAGTAATCTTATAGAAGTTAATATATTCATTAGCAGTTATACCTGCATAATAAATTCCTGTTTTACCGAACTGAGAACCCTTAACAATAATTGTTGCGGGATCAGTTTTCAACTCTGTCCACTTCTGTTCTGTGATAGACTTTGAATTAAAGTAGTTTCCGTTTGCGTCAGAAACGAATGCCTTCGGGCTTGACTGTCCCTTAGCATAGATCTTAACTGTATAGTCAGAATTCAAATCATCAACTGTGAAAGGAAGTGCAAGTGAAAGCTTTGTTGCACCGCTCTTATTGTTAATGAAATCTCCGTCTACTCTTACGTCAGACGCTGAACCTGTAATATATTTAACGTTTGAATTGATGCTGTCGTCAATGATTGCCATTACTTCCTGGGCATCGCCAACAGGCTCAACTACTGAAGAGCTGTCAGGTTCTGAAGAGCTTTCTTCCTTTGAAGAACTGTCCTCTTTTGAGGAGCTGTCAGCAACAGAAGAGCTGTCAGGCTCAGAAGATGAATCGTCAGGTTTAACATTTGAATCTCTTACTCCGTCAATTACATCAATTGCAACAATTGTAGCATTCTTACCTTTGATTGTTAATCCGGTTCCTGTTCTGAGCTTGTCAAAATCAGACTGAGATAATGTAAATACATATTCATCTGCGGTAAATTCGTTTGTATAGTCTACAATTTTAACTGCTGTTCCCTTGCTGTCAAGATAGTTAAGCTGAAGCTGACAGCCACTTGCATTTTTCAGTGTGATCTTAAGCTTTCCGGATAACCATTCACTGAGATTCTTGTTAACTGTCAAAGTGTTCTGCCAGTTTCCAAGAGAAACGCTTCCTGTCCAAACTCTTGTGGATGAGTCTGTCACATTAAGTGTAAGAGTCTTGTCATTTCCTTCATAGAAGTCAAATACAAGAACAGTTTCACCAGTTGCAAGTGAAGCGAGATAATCTGCTTTAAATGTAACTGTGTTTCCTGAAACAGTATAGTCTGTTCCTTCAGCCAGAGCAGTTTTTCCGTTGCTAATGCCTCTGAATTCGTTGTTATTCAAAGTCATTGTAATGTCAACATCTTCAACAACAAACGGACTCTTGTCGATATCCAATGAATATGCAGACAATTCCGGATCAATAATTGAGCTGTCTGTTACTGTAATTACAGGTGCAGGGCTGTTACCCTCTGTAAATACAAACTTAAATGTATGCTTTCCTAATTCAAGAGTTTTGAAATAATCCTTGTTAATTGTAACAGTATTTCCGTTAACGGCATAATCTGCGCCTCTTATCATTGATTTGCCATCACAAGTAAGCTCTTCAAACTGTCCGAGCATTACAAACAGGTCTGCTGTTACATTTACTGAATTGCTTCTGTCAATTGTATCAGTGCTGATTTCAGCGAGATTATTGATATTTTTTTCATTCATCTTAGCAGCAGCGTCAATCAAAAGCTGTCTTGCTTTAGGTGAACCAACCTTTGCGTCGATTTCAGCAGGTCCATAAACGGTATACTGATCGTAATCATCATAGTAATGTCTGCCGTCGCCTAAACCAGGCTGTTCTGTTTCATCGATCCATGAAGCAATCATCCAATAGTTAAAGCCCTGATATTCGATTCCTTCATAGTAATCACCTGTCATAATAGCGAGCCAGTCTTGATAATGAGAGTCTCTTACTTTTTTATTAGTAAGACCGAATTCTTCTAATACTACAGGTTTATTTGCTTTAGCAGCTGACTGAGCGTGTCTCTTAATCCATTCAAGGTCATCGCCGTCTTTAAATCCCCACTGGTCAACATACATATGAGGAGTACCGAAGTCTATTGTATCAATAGTCATCAGCTTGTCAAAGTCAACACCGTAATAACCTGAATATGCAGCTGAAGGAAGCTTCTGAGCATTTGCTTCCTGATATCCCATGTTGTAGAAGCCTTCATCACCGACAGAAACCATGTGATTAGGGTCAACGCTCTTTACATAAGCTGACATTTCCTCAACCCAATGATAAAGGATATGGTCATTGCAGAAAGTTGAACCGTTTCCGTCGATTGTACATCTTGGCTCATTTGCAAGCTCCCAAGCAAATACAGCTTCAGAATCTTTAAGCTTTTCGCCTGTATAATAGTTTGTATGATTTACGAGTGTTTTAATATAATCCTTATACCACTGCTTAATTGTTTCGTTGGTATAAAACTCACAAACTGCTGTTTCATCAAGCTTATTGTTGTCAGGAGTTTCACCCTGCAACATCTGATAATACTTAATATACTGTCCCATTCCGCCGAATGCTTCCCAATAGTTTGTGAAAGTGATTATCAGCTTCATATTATTTTCTTCTGCTTTTTTAATGACATAGTCCAGTCTTCTTAAACCGTTAGCACCTTCATTAACTACCGGTTTCTTCAATTCCGGATCCCAATACTGGAAGTAAACTCCGTCCTTTGTACCAACGCCCTGATTATTGTCATTGTTACCCTCAAAAACAGGAGTTACACCGTCTTTAAGTGTTTCGTCAGTTATAGCGCCGACATCAAGATTTCCCCAGATTCTGATTACATTAAGCCCCATATCTTTGGCATCATTCAATACATTGTCGACTGCCATTTTGGACTTATACGTCAGATAATAACAGTTAGTTCCACCATAATAATAGGTGTTTCTGTCCATCATAAAATTTGTTCCGTCAGTATAAACGAAACCTTCCGGAACGGAAGCAGCCGCCTTAGCACTTACAGCATTGACATCATCAGCGAAAATTTCACTTGACGGCAATAAACCGGCAACCATTACAGCTGATAGTGCAAAGGAAACTATCTTCTTGGTTAAAAACTTCATTGCTACTCAACCTCTTTTCAATATTTTTTTTACGAACACAGTTATTTTTTAACTTAAAAATTTTCGTAAAGCAGCGAAAAAACGAAAATATATAAAATCACTAAAAAATAACTAAAAAAACAACACTTTTAGTATAACACTGTTAAAGCTAATTGTCAATAATCATAAAAAAAATCAAATATTCAAAAAAGTTTTTCGTATATTTAACTATATTTTTAAGAAATTTATTATACAATTCAACCAAAAAAAATTGTTTTTTGTAGAATTATCGTCATTTTATTACATTGTTTTTATTTTTAACACCTTGTATTTAAAATAATATTTTTTTAAAAATTTTATAGAAACAGGAAAGAAAATTTGTATCATATTCCAACTTAAAGCTTGTAGATTTTCGTTGAAATTTAGAATAACATGAAGGTTTCTTGTTAAAACTTATTTTCATAGGCTAATGACAGCAGCTTGCCCTATACAGTATGTATAAGCAAGCAACGGAGCTATTTGGACTACAGTTGCTCCAGCAGACATCGGGTACGGCAATAGATTTCCTCCTGCGGATTGTATGGGTCTGTCACAGAGCGGAAAAACAGCAAATGGTTAAGGACGGTAAACTTAAACCCAAGGATATAAAGAACGATAGTATTATCTTTAAAGGTGAGGATAATTTTTCTTAACAACTATTTGAAAATGGAGCAAGTCTGAATGATTTTGACTTGCTCCATTTTTATAAAAGTAATTTTACTGTTTTGATATTAAAGAAACCATTTCACTGACCTTTTGTTAAGAATATGGGAATAATTAAATTGTGTACACACAATATAGCATGAAAAATCATTTAGCCCTCTCTAATTTGCAGTTTTGACAATTATTTGCCTTATCAGAAAACTCTTTACCACACTCCGAACATTGTATTAATGCCATTATAATTCACCTTTATCCTTCCAAGATTATTCTATATAAACTAAATTAAAAAAATTGTAATTACTGTATTTGTTAAAGTGTATTCCATAGTAATTAATAAGTAGAGAAATACGTTAAACCATATTAAATATAATTCCAATAATTTCATATATAAAAATAGACATAACTGTTTATTATGTGTTATGACTATAAAATAGATATTTGCTCGACGGCATAAAACTACCCGCCACCACAAAGTGATGACGGGCATTGCGCCGTCTGCGCTATGACTGGTGCGGGTGACAGGACTTGAACCTGCACGGGGGTGCCACCAGAACCTAAATCTGGCGCGTCTGCCAATTCCGCCACACCCGCATATATTAAATTTCCTCAAGCCAATAAAATCATTATACCACATTAAAATTATTTTGTCAATATGTTTGAATCTATGTAAAGAATTTAAAAATAACTAAGCTATATCTTGTATTTTTGCAGCGGACTGAACCAAAGCCTCTGTGCACAAATCCCCGTGAATATTCCCGTAATCACCGACGCTATTGTTAAAACAGGAAGAAGCGTAAGCACATGAGCATTCTCCATTATAAAATAAGCAGCTATTATCTGCCCCAAGCTGTGAAATATCGCTCCAAAAATCGAAACAACCCAGATTTGCTTTCTGTCAAGCCGGTTTATTAATAAACACATTATTATGTATGCCGCCGCCGCCCCGCAGACAGAAAATAAAAAACTGATAAATGTCCCGCAGAAAACAGCTCCCAAGGTTACTCTTATAATCACCACACCGGCTCCAACCGTATATCCTCCGAATAAAATTGCCGCCAGCGTAACCACATTTGCAAGACCAAGCTTTATCCCCGGAATCCAAAAAGACGGAAGCTGTGCTTCAACAACAAATATAATAAGCGCCAATCCCGATAAAACTGCCGTCAATGTAAGCCTTTTCAACACCATTATCCGCACCGCCTCATGTTATTGCGTCAACTGTGCTATCCCCGTCCTCAATAATTATAGTCAGCCCGTGAGGTGCACATATTATTGATAATCCCGACGATGAAAGCTTTCCAAAATGAACACAGGTCTGATTCTCACAATCAGCCTCCTCAACCCAGATTTCACCGTTAAACCATGCTATTTTATTATATCCCCCATCAGTTTCTATAACCTCATATTCCGTCGTCTCAGGATATAAATTATCTATTCTTTTTATCTCTTTATCATTTAAATAAATAACTGCCGCTGTCGACGTTCCACCGGTAATTATAATGATCCATATAAGACATAATATAATCACTCCGAAAAAAAATATAACCCATTTAATATTTGAGGACCTCATTTTCAGGAGCATTCCTTTCTGAAATAAAACGTTTGACCCATTTTCTATATAAAAAGTATATCATATAAAAATTTTACGGTCAAGTTAATTATAACAATATGCTTTTTCATTAAAAGAATAGATGAATATTAATAAATAAAGACCGTTTTTTTAGAAAAATATTATTTTTTAGTGTTTTCCTATTGATTTTTTATATTATTTGTGGTAAAATAACACTAAATAGTTGTGGTGTAAGTTAATTATATCAGTACAAAAGCTTGTGCATATCGGCAAAAACAATGTCGATATCTTGTGTTTTTATTTTTAGAATATATTATCTTCTGACATCCTGATTTGTTTTGTCAGCCAGTTTAAATAATTCCGGCGTTCCATGCTGGATTAAGGAGTTGTTAACTTGGAAAAGTTTGTTATACACGGCGGAAAACCCTTAAAGGGAGAAGTCACTATAAGCGGCGCAAAAAACGCTGCGGTTGCACTTGTCGCCGCTACAATTCTCTGCGATGAACCATGTGTTCTTGAAAATGTCCCTGAAATCAGTGATATAACTATCTGTATGAAAATTTTACAGACTATGGGCGCTGATATTCAGCTTTTAAATAAAAATGTAGTGCGGTTTGATACAAGAGGAATCATCAACCCCCATGTACCTTATGAAATGGCAAGATCAATGAGAGCTTCGTCATATTTTCTCGGTACTCTTTTGGGACGTTTTCATGATGCATATGTGGCAATGCCGGGCGGATGTGATCTGGGCGACAGACCTATCGACCAGCATTTAAAGGCCTTTAGAAGCCTCGGCGCCGTGGACGAGCTTAAAAACGGTGAGGTCCATTGCTATGCCGATCAGCTTATAGGCTCTCAGATTTATTTTGATTTCAATACAGTCGGCGGTACAATTAATGCAATCCTTGCTTCCGTAAAAGCAAAGGGCAGAACTATTATTGAAAATGCCGCAAAAGAACCCCATATCGTCGACCTCGCTAACTTCCTCAATTCAATGGGGGCTGATATAAGAGGCGCAGGAACTGACGTTATCAAGATTAAGGGCGTTGATTATCTGAAAGGTATAACTTACCCTATCATTCCCGACCAGATTGAAGCGGGAACCTATATGGTCGCAGCTGCTGCAACAAAGGGTGACGTTCTTGTTAAAAATGTTATTCCTAAGCATCTTGAGTCAATTACCGCAAAGCTTCGTAAAATCGGAGTTACGGTTGAAGAAAACGACGAAAGCGTAAGAGTAAGCGTAGACGGCGCTCTTACAAAGACTTCAATTAAAACTATGCCCCATCCGGGCTTCCCTACAGATATGCAGCCACAGTTCTCTACTCTCCTTACCCTTGCCGAGGGTACAAGCATAGTAACAGACGATATATTTGATAATCGTTTCAGATATGTGGCTGAACTAAGAAGAATGGGCGCAGATATTTCCGTTGACGGAAAGGTCGCAGTTATCGAAGGCGTGGGTAAGCTTAACGGCGCACCCGTCGTTGCAACTGACCTGAGAGCTGGTGCCGCTATGGTTATCGCAGGCCTCGCCGCGGAGGGTATTACTGAGGTGTCAGATATTCACTATATCGAGCGTGGATATGAGTGTATTGAGAAAAAGCTTCAAATGCTCGGTGCCGATATTAAACGAGTAACAGTAACAGAAGTCGGATCCGTTCAAATGAGCGGCTAAGACCGTTTGAATTGATAATAACAGGGTCGATGATTGACATCGGCCCGATTTTTGTGTAAACTTCTAATGTTTTTGTGGAGAAAGCAATGAATTTATTTATATCAGACTTAGACGGCACACTTTTAAATAAAAATGCTCAGCTAACCGATTATTCCCGCAGAACTATTAATCTGCTTGTGGAAAAGGGCATGAGCTTCACTGCCGCAACAGCAAGAACCTATGCAACAGTCAGCAAGATTCTCAGCGGGCTGAATGTAAATGCACCGATAATTCTTATGAACGGCGCTCTTATCCGTGATTTGCAAAAAAATGAATATGTTTACTCTGCAATCATTGAAAAAGATATATCTGAAAATATAATAGCATTAATGCATAAACTCAATGTTTATGGCTTTATGTATACTATTGAAAAAGGTGATATGATTCCCTATTTTGAAAAAATAGCAACACCTGAAATGAAAGCGTTTTATGATGAACGAAAAAATAAATATTATAAAAGGTTTATCCAAACTGACGACTTCAGGCTGACAAATAATAATGTTCTCTATTTTTCGATGATAAACACAAAAGAAAAGCTTGAACCTCTCTATAATAAAATTAAAAACAATGATAAAATAAAGCTTGCTTTCTATCGTGATGTTTATTCAGAAGATTTGTGGTATCTTGAAATATTTTCACCAAATGCTTCAAAAGAAAATGCAGTAAACTTTCTGAGAAATGAATACGGATATGATAAAATTATTTGCTTCGGCGACAACCTTAATGATATCTCGCTTTTTAATGCAAGCGATAAAAAATATGCTGTGGAAAACGCAGCGCCCGAACTGAAAAAGCTTGCAGACAGAATCATAGATTCTAATGAAAGCGACGGAGTTGCAAGATTTTTAAAAGATAACTACGGAAAGGATTTTTAATATGGCAAGAATATATCCTTTGTTTTCATCAAGCAAAGGTAACGCAACATTTGTCGGTACGCAAAACGGCGGAATATTAATAGACGCAGGAGTTTCCTGTAAACGGCTGTGCTCCTCTCTTGACAGCAACGGAATATCTCCCGAAGTCATTCAGGGAATTTTTATTACCCATACTCACTCTGACCACATTTCAGGACTAAAAGTGTTCACCAAAAAATATAACATCCCCGTCTATGCACAGCAAATTAATTTAAATGAGCTTTCCGCTAAAGATAAAGTGGATTCTAAATGCAGCTTAAATCCCGTAGATTTTTCTGACATATGTGTCGGAGATTTTAAGGTGCATAGCTTTAAAACCCCTCATGATACAGCCGCAAGCTGTGGTTATCGAATTGAAACACCCGACGGAAAAAACCTTGTAATTTGTACCGACTTGGGTCATGTCACAGCTGAAATAGATGAAAACCTGAGCGGTGCAGATCTTGTACTTTTAGAATCAAATTATGATATAAATATGCTTAAAAACGGAAGCTATCCATTTGACTTAAAAAAGAGGATTTCTTCTAATCACGGTCACCTTTCCAATAACGACTGCGGCTGTGAGTTGATCAGGCTCTTGAAAAGAGGTACATATAAATTCATTTTAGGACATCTGAGCCAGGAGAATAATACACCGCAAATTGCCCATAATTCAGCCGTTTCTGCCTTGTCAGAATATGCGTCAGCAAAAGACTATATGCTCATGACCGCAAGACCGGAGGGCGGAACGGCGGTGTCATTTTGATAAAAATAAATTTAATTACCGTGGGAAAGCTGAAAGAAAAATATTGGCGTGACGCCTGTGCAGAATATTCAAAAAGACTTTCATCATTCTGTAAGCTTAAAATCGTGGAGCTTTCAGAATCAAGGCTCTCTGATAATCCGTCACAGAAAGAAATATTTTATGCGCTGAACAGCGAAGCAAAAGCCATGCGCCCTTACTGTGATAAAAAATCTGCCGTAAATATAGCAATGTGTATTGAAGGGAACCAGCTTCCCAGTGTGGAACTATCCAAAAAGTTAGACAGTTATGCACTTCAGGGATACGATACAATTAATTTTATTATCGGCTCTTCTTTCGGCATCGCTGACGAGATCAAAAAAACTTGTCACTTGAGGCTTTCCATGTCGGAGATGACATTCCCTCACCAGCTTGCAAGAGTAATGCTCCTTGAACAAATCTATCGCTGTTTCCAAATTCAAAAAAATACAAAATACCATAAATAGCAGATGCATATCACCTGCACCCAATCGTGATATTATATTGTTAGAAATCATGGTTTTGACCTCGCTGTGATATGACAGCAAAATTAAAATCTAACTTTCTACTGAAGTTGTTGCCTTAGGTAGGGGACGGCGTCCTCGAAGTCCCGAAATAAAAAAACAGCAATTTTAATACATAACCTTTAAAAGGCTTGACCTAAACTTTTAATATCATGCTTTTTATAGTTTATCAACAAACTAAAATCGGCTTATCTCAGCCGATTTTTTTATTTTTCCAAGCCCAGCACCTTATGAACAACCTCTTCAATCTCCCTGACCCTTACGGATATAAACTTCAGATTATCCTTAAACCACTTGATATTCAAGGGCGACGGATGCGGAAGAACATATGCAGGCTTCCCGTTTATTTTATTATCCTTAAAAACCAATTCCGCAAAATCCTGCTTTGGAAAAAAGAAATCTGCCGCTTTTCTTCCGATGAGAATAAAAATTTTGTTGTCAACCGCTTCAATTTCACTCATAAGCCATTTCCTTGCACAATATATCGGCGGACTTTTGTCACCGCCGTTTTTGGATTTTCCCGGATAGCAATGGGCAATAGATGTAAAATAAAAATTGTCCGTATTATAAAAATCGGCTTCCGAAATATGATACCATTCATCACGAAGCTTTCGTCCGCTCGAGTCATTAAAAGGCATTAAAGTATCATGCACATTCAGTGACGGTGCCTGACTTATCTGTATAATCTTTGAATTTGCACAGCCAAGTACAATAGGGTGCGGCTCAAAACCAAATTTGTCCCGACAATCCCTGCATTGCAGTATTTCTGATTTCAGTTGTTCAAATGATTCGTTCTGTATTCTCAATTCAGTTTACCTCGTTCAAATAAGGACTTGCCCGTTTTCAACGTGGCAAGGTCAGCTTCAGCTGACGGAGCTGTTGCAAGATGCAACAGCCACATAATGTCTCCCACCGCCTATAGAGATGGGGGACATCTTGCTTAAGTTATAAACTCTTTCTTAGAATTACATGGTTAAAGAAAGCCACGTCACGAAATTGTGCAACAGCTGATGCTTTCAATTCCAGTTCTAACATTTTATCCATCCAGTCAGGTGCAGTCTTTACATCATTGTTTTGAAGTGCATAAAAGGTTCTCACTCCGAAACATTTATCAATATAAAGCTTACCTTTTGAATAGTTTGCGAGATCTTCATTATCATAAGTGCTTATCGTGCCAAAATTATTTGATTTTACGTTTTCGCCGTCAAGCAAAGCCAACGCTTCGTCAATCTTATATTCAAACACAGCCTTTTGCATAACCTTACCCAACCTATTGTGTTTAACGACAGATAATATTCCATTAGGCTTTAGCAACCTTGCAAACTCATATATGATTTCCACCCTGTTATTTACATATTCTAAAACGTTGTGACATATTATTATGTCATATTTATTACTCGGTTCTCTTTTAATCCAATCATAGCCACCTCTGATTTGTTTATACTGATTATTGCTAAAACGACTTTTAATCATTTCCTCATCAGGTTCCACTGCGGTAACATTATTATTTTCAGCAAGATGACTCGCAGTAACACCAAAACCACTCCCAAAATCCAATATCTCTTTGTCACTTGGTTCTTCAAGCTGTTTCCAAACAATCTCATAAAACAGCTTACCCCAAGGTGCATTGACATAATCCAAATAGGAATTTAAGTTTTCCGCCATTATATCTCCTCCGTATTGATGTAATCGGATATATTCTCAATGCTCTCAGTAATAAGAGCCTTAAATTTCGGAGCAGCCTTGTCCGCCATTTCCTGTACCTCTGCATGGGTAAGCGGATTATCCGTCATTCCGCAGGCAAGGTTTGCTATACAAGAAATTCCGCATACCTTCATTCCTGCATGATTAGCGGCAATAGCCTCCACAGCAGTTGACATTCCAACAGCGTCAGCACCGAATTTACGCAGCATTCTTATTTCCGCAGGAGATTCAAAGGACGGTCCAGTAAGCTGAAGATATACTCCCTCCTGAAGCTTTATATCAAGCTCCTTTGCGGAAGACTTTATGATCTCACGGAGCTTTTTGCTGTATATTTCGCTCATGTCAGGAAAACGTGTACCTATTTCATCAAGATTTTCTCCAATAAGCGGATTGGGTACAAAATTGGAAATATGATCAGTTATAAGCATGAAATCCCCTGCTGTGAAATCAGCGTTTATTCCGCCTGATGCATTTGTGAGAAACAATACCTTTGCACCCATCATTGCCATAAGTCTTTCAGGAAGCACAACATCAGTCATTGGATATCCCTCATAATAATGCACTCTTCCCTGCATTATAACCACAGGAACACCGTTTACATATCCGAATACAAAGCGGCCCTTATGCCCCTCTACAGTAGACTTAGGAAAACCTTCTATATCAGCGTAATCCAAAGTGGAATGGATATCTACCGCTGTTTCTGCATAATCTCCAAGACCCGAACCCAGAACAAGAGCTATTTCAGGTTTAAAATTGATTTTTGATTTTAAACTTTCATAACATTTTATAAGCTTTTCATATGGAGTCATATCTATTCTTCCTCTCAAATTTATTATATACTTAGGCAGATGCCCCGCCGTCACACCGATCCTTTCAGATAGGTGTGACGGCTGTAACCATTATGTTTTTAGCAGAAGTACAATCTTTCACTAAAAACATCAGCTGAAGCTGACCTTGCTGCGTTGAAAATGGGGAATCTCTTATTTAAAATTGTACTTCAAAACTCTGTCTAAGTCAAGACAAAAGCTATGCTCATGGTCAAATTAAACAAATATTCTAACTGTTTTCTATTATTATTACGAAAACCTTTTAGTTCAAATGTAAAAAATATATGAACTCGTGATTTTTTATCATTTAATTAGAAAATAGGGGTTGCAAATTTGTTAATTTTATGTTTTAATATACTTAAAGAAAGTTTCCTTAAAGAAGCTTTTATGCTCTTGAGTAATTTCTTTAAATTAGAATAATATCATACGAAAGGCGGAATTTAAAATGAACGTAAAAATTATCAACGGTCAGTCTATTCCAAACATGCCATGGCAGGATAAGCCTGCTGATTGCAAGGAAGTTATCTGGAGATGTGACGCTAACCCAGTTATCCCAAGAGATCTTCTTCCTACATCAAACTCAATCTTCAACAGTGCTGTAGTTACTTTTGAAGGAAAGTTTGCAGGTGTATTCCGTGTAGACGACAAGGAAAGAAACATGTCACTTCATGCCGGATTCTCTGATGACGGTGTTAACTGGAACATCAACCCTGAAAGAATTCAGTTTGTTCAGGCTGATAAATCTACAGAAGAAGTAAATACATGGGGTTATGGCTATGACCCAAGATGCTGCTTCATTGAAGACAGATATTGGATCACATGGTGCAATGCTTATGACTGGAAGCCTACAATCGGCGTTGGCTATACATTCGACTTCAAGACATTCTATCAGTGTGAAAACGCATACCTCCCATTCAACAGAAACGGTGTGCTTTTCCCAAGAAAAATCAATGATAAGTATGTAATGTTCTCAAGACCTTCTGACTCAGGTCATACACCTTTCGGTGATATGTATCTTTCACAGTCACCTGATATGAAGTACTGGGGCGAGCATCGTCACGTTATGGGACCTTACAAGCCTTGGGAATCAAAGAAGATCGGTGCAGGTCCTATTCCAATCGAAACATCTGAAGGATGGCTTGTATTCTATCACGGTGTTCTTGAGTCATGCAACGGCTTTGTATACAGCTTCTCAGCTTGTATTCTTGACATTGACGAGCCATGGAAGGTTAAATACAGATGCGGCGAATACCTCATCAACCCTCGTGAGTCATATGAGTGCATCGGTGACGTTCAGAACGTTACATTCCCATGTGCAACACTTTGCGACGCTGACACAGGAAGAATTGCTATTTACTATGGCTGTGCAGATACTTGCGTTGGTTTGGCATTTACAACTGTTGACGATGTTGTTGAATACGTTAAATCACATTCTTCAATGAGTGATTTCTAATCATTGAACTTTTGCAGTATCACTTCAAAGAAGTGGTACTGCTTTATTGTTTAGAAAGGACGATCTTATGAAAAAGCTATTATCTTTTCTGCTTCCTGTAATGATTCTTGTAACCATGGCTGGCTGCGGAAACTCTGAAAAAGACAACAGCAGCAGTGATACTGTTTCATCTTCTGCGGAATCAACAAGAAAAACCGAAATACCTGAAAACAGCTTATATGTTAATGGCACAAAGCTTTATGACTCTAACGGCAATGAATTTGTAATGAGAGGCATCAACCACCCCTATACATGGTTTAAGAAAGAAACCGACGTAGCCCTCAAGGCTATTGCAGAAACCGGTTCAAACACTGTAAGACTTGTACTTTCATACGGTGGTCAGTGGGAAAAAGACAACATTGACGCAATCAAATCATTGATAGAAAAATGCAAGGCACTCAATATGATCGCAGTCGTTGAAGTCCATGATGCAACAGGTAAAGATGACCCTGTATATCTTGAAAATGCAGTCAACTACTGGATCGAAATGAAAGACGCACTCATTGGACAGGAGGAATATGTCATCCTCAATATCGCTAATGAATGGCTTGGAAAAAGAGAAGGCTTCACGTGGAAAGACGAATACAAAAAGGCTATTTCAAAGCTTCGTGAAGCTGGCATCAAAAACGTTATTATGGTTGACGCAGCAGGCTGGGGACAATATGCAAAAAGTATTGCTGAACGCGGTAAGGAAGTATTTGAATCTGACCCACTTAAAAACACAATGTTCTCCATTCATTTTTACGGAGCCGCCGGTGGTGACGCCAACAGAATAAAATCTAATCTTGAAAATGTTACTAATCAAGGCTTATGCGTTTGTTCAGGTGAATTCGGATATAATCACAGCGACGGAGATGTTGACGAAGAATATCTGATGGAATACTGCACAGAAAACAACATTGGCTACCTTGGCTGGAGCTGGAAAGGAAACGGCGGCGGAGTTGAATATCTTGACATTGCCGATGAATGGGATGGTTCAAAGCTTTCTGCTGACTGGGGTGAAAACCTGATAAACGGTAAAAACGGTATCAAGGAAACCTCAAAGAAATGTACTGTTTTTGACAAATAACTACTTACTAATTCTGCTCTATAATTTTAGACAAGAGCTATTTAGAAGTTCAAAAAGGTTCTGCATACAGGTTTTGTATGCAGGGCTTTTTTATTTATTATTTTGCTTTTTTAGAAAAGCCCCTCTACTAATAGCCTCATTCGGACGTTTTTTGCACGCAAACGTGCAACTATGAACAGGATTTACAAAAATATTTACAAGTCGTTAATATTTACCGCTGCTTTTAATCACAGAATATAAACAACGACTGTTGTTACGACCAACCTCAAGATAGGAAATCTTAATAATTCAACAGTGAATTATTTTCACTGTTGAAATACTAAGAAGCTGTTGTCTAAGCTTTAATAGAAAAAATAAATAAAAAAACAATGCTGAATTAAAGCGTCATAGTATAAAACTCTGAAATATACACTTTGCACAAAAACATCACTTGACATTTATGTATTAATACCATATAATTATATTGTGTCAGTATGATTAAATATAAATTTTTATTGGATCGAAATTTTGATCCGCCATTCAGAATGCTTTTATAAATAAAGCAAATTCATAGGAGGGAAAAATATTATGGCAAAAAGCACAGCTTCATCTAAAAGCAAAACTATCTCTAAAGCAGAGCTAAAAGAGCAATTTGTCAATATCATTCACAATGATTATCAGACAACTCCCGAAGAGGCTTCAGACCAACAGGTTTTTGAGGCGTTGACAAAAATCGTTGTAAACATCCTAAAAGCAAAAAGACGTCATTTTACAGTTAAGACTAATTCTCAGGGACGCAAAAAGGTTTATTATCTTTCAATGGAATTTCTTATGGGACGTTCCTTGAAAACAAGCATATATAATCTTGAAATGGTTAAAGAAACCACTGATATGCTAAAAGATTTCGGCATTTCAATCAACAGCATTTATGACCAGGAGCCTGACGCAGGTTTGGGAAACGGCGGTTTGGGCCGACTTGCTGCTTGCTATCTTGACGCACTTGCTGCTGACGGTTATCACGCAACAGGTTATTCCATCTGCTATGAATTCGGTATCTTCAAGCAGAAGCTTGATGATGGCTGGCAGACAGAGCTTCCTGATAACTGGCTTCCGGGCGGTTCAGCTTGGCTCGTTCCTGTTCCAACAAAGGCAGTTGAGGTAAGATTTGACGGTGAGCTTAAGGAATATTGGGATAATCAATATCACTGTGTAACTCACGAGAACTACACATCTGTTATGGCTATTCCATATGACTTATTTGTTTCAGGCTATGATTCCGAGGCTGTTTCAAAGCTCAGACTTTGGAAGGCTGAATGTCCTTCATTTGACATGTCAATGTTCAACAAGGGTGATTATTCAAAGGCTTTGGGAAGAAACATTATTTCTCAGGCGATTACAAAGGTTCTTTATCCTAATGACAATCACGCTGAAGGTAAATCACTCAGATTAAGACAGCAATATTTCCTATGTGCGGCTTCAATCGGTGATATCGTAAACCAGCACATGAGCGTTTACGGAACACTGGACAACCTTCATGAAAAGGTAGCAATTCACATTAACGATACTCATCCGACCCTTGCTATTCCGGAGCTTATGAGAGTTCTTCTTGACGACTGCGGATATTCATGGGACAAGGCTTGGCACATTGTTCAGCACACCTTTGCATATACAAATCACACAGTTATGCCTGAAGCGCTTGAAAAGTGGGACTGCAATCTTCTTAAGAGTGTTACACCGAGAATATTCTCTATCATTGTTGAAATCAACGAGCGTTACTGTCACGATCTTTGGGAAAGATATCAAGATCATGACAAGGTTTCAAGAATGTCTATCATTGAAAACAACTTTGTCAAGATGGCTACACTTTGCGTTCACGCTTCACACAGTGTAAACGGTGTTGCTAAAATTCACTCTGAGATCATCAAGAGAGAAACATTTAAGGATGAGTATAATGATACTCCTATTAAATTCAAAAACGTAACAAACGGTATTGCATACAGAAGATGGTTATATCAGTCCAACGAGGGTCTTACTGAGCTGCTAAAAGACAAAATCGGAAGCGGATTCCTCAAGAACGCTTCTGAACTTTCAAAGCTGACAGTTTTCAAAGATGATCCTGAAGTTCTTGACAAGCTGGCTGACATTAAGCTTGCAAACAAGAAAAGCTTTGCAAAATACGTTAAGAATCAATATGGTATCATTCTTAACACTGACTCAATTTTTGACGTTCAGGTAAAGAGACTTCACGAATATAAGAGACAGCAGCTTAATGCGCTGAACATTATCTCTGAATACAACTACCTGAAAGAAAACCCAAATGCTGATTTTGTACCAAAGACTTATATCTTTGCGGCTAAGGCGGCTCCGGGATATTACATGGCTAAGCAGATCATCAAGCTTATATGGAATATTTCTCAGGAAGTAAGAAAAGACAAAAAGCTTAATGAAAAGCTGAATGTTGTATTCCTTGAAGACTATAACGTTACACTTTCAGAGCTTCTTATGCCTGCGGCTAACATTTCAGAACAGATTTCTCTTGCGGGAACAGAGGCTTCCGGTACAGGTAACATGAAGCTTATGATAAACGGCGCTATTACACTTGGTACTATGGACGGAGCTAACGTAGAAATTCATGAGGCTGTTGGTGATGACAACATAATTATCTTTGGTATGAATGTTGACGAAGTAAACGCTTCAAAGGCAGGATATCAGCCGATGAACATTTACAACTCAAACGGCGTTATTAAAGCTGCTATTGACAGAATGCAGTATGGAATCAACGGCGAAGTATTCAACGAGATTGCTGACACACTTAAAAACCAGGACACATACATGGCTTTGGCTGATTTTGACTCATATCAGAAGGCTCAGAAATACGCTTCTGAATGCTATAAGGATCAGCGCAAGTGGAATAAGATGTCCCTTATGAACATTGCAAATGCAGGTATTTTCTCTGCTGACCGTTCAGTGGAAGATTATGCTCGTGACATTTGGGGATTAAGCAAATAACAAATAGATACAACAAAAGCCTTCGGAAATCCGAAGGCTTTATTTTTTACCAATACATAACGCAGGGTGTACCCATGGGCACGTTTTTATAGACATATTCGGCAGCTTTATAAGGCATATTGATACAGCCGTGAGAGCCATACTGTTTATATCTTGTACCGCCAAAGGATGTATGCCATGTTGCATCGTGAAGCCCGACACCGAAGGTACTGATATTATTCCAGAAGGTAACAGGAGTTTCCCACTTTTCTCCGGTAGAAAGACTTCCCTTCAGGGTTTTATCCTTTTCTTTGATCCAGAGCTTATACACACCCTCGGGAGTATTTCTCTCCTCAGTCGGCATTCCTGAAACGATATCGCACTCATATTTCAGTTTTCCGTCTTTATAATACCAGAAATGCTGTTTTTTCAGATCCACTTCCATATATGTATTGCCGATATCTGTATCTTCCGTCCGCCAAGCGGGATTACAGGTATATTCATAATGGGAATCGGGATTTACATAATAAATCGGTTCTATATCTGCGGACTTACACGCTTTTACTGCCTCGACGATTGCATCACGGGTTTTCTCCTGATCTATCCACCAGCCGTAACAGCCTTTTCCTGCTGAAACTGTAATCATACCTCGGCTTGTAGATTTAAATGACCTGTCCTTGCCGTATGTATCATATTTATCTGCAAGCTTCTCTACATATTCCATTGCCTTGTCCTCGTCGACCTTAAAGCTTTCATTAACTTTCAAGCCATCAAGGACTATCCAATCCACAAACTCGGTACCTTTAAGGACTTCCTTAGTATAATTAAAATCAAAAGTCAATTCAACATTAGTTAAATCGTTAAGCTTCTGACATGTTTCAGTTAATTGCTCTGCTGTTATTTCAGGCTTTTGATAACAATCAACTTCTGACAGATCTATGCGGCTTGAGCCCTCGGCAATACATTCATGGATATAGTCAAAGAGGACTTTTTCTTTAGCACTGTCAATTTTACCGCCTTTTCGCTCTTTTACAACCACAAAACCGCTGCCGCTTTTTTCTATGGCAGCATTCTGAGGAACTAAATCGACAGAAGCGTCGATAATTTTTCTCTTTATCTGTTCATCAAGTTTGCTTTCATCAAAAGAATACTCTGGAGTAAAGCTGTAGTTGTCACTGCCTAATAGTGACATAAACCACAGATAATGATTCTGGTCATTATAGAATTTTGTCACGCTTTCGCTGATATTATCAACATAGCCTATGCTTTTCACATTCACACTGACTTCATTTCCGTCAAATTTAAGCAAGGTTATTTTCTCAGGAATTGCGGCTTCATCTGATTTTAAAATTTCGTCATAGACTTCTTTCGGTGTTTTACCGCCCACACTGACTCCATTAATTTTTGTATTAGGCAAAAACTTATCATTTGTTTTGCTCATACCGAAAAGATAGAATACTGCGGCAAAAGACACAAGCAAAGCTGACAGGAGTCCTATTATAATTTTTGCTTTGCTCTTTTTTTCTGTCTTTTCAGCAGTCTTATTATGAAATTCAGGCTGCTGTGAATTACTCTGACGTCTGCCGGCTGTCAGGTTTTTAGCAATTATGCGGGCCATTTCCTCTTTTGAATTCTGATTTTGCGTTTTGTTATGATTAGTGTTATTTGATTTGTTCAACTCTTTGTTTTCCATAGCACTGACCTTTCTTTTAGCTCCGTATAGGGTTACGACATAATACTATCTTTTTTTATTATACAACAACCATCGGCAAATTGCAACCGAGTTTTTATTGGCAAATATAAAAAAGTATGAAGAAATGTTTATTTTTTTATTTTACTATTGAAAATCACAAAAAAAAGTATTATAATAAATATGAAATCAAAAAAATGAAAGAAGGATTAGTATGTTAGATATAAAAATCGAACGTACCTCGACTCCAAAGGAAAAACCCACAGATGAAACCAAGCTTGGATTTGGTCATATTTTCACTGACCATATGTTTATTATGAACTATGACGCAGGTCAGGGCTGGCATGACGCAAGAATTGTACCTTACGGCAATTTATCTCTTTCGCCTGCTTCTATGTGTCTTCACTATGGACAGGAAATTTTTGAAGGATTAAAGGCTTACCGTACTGCTGACGGCAGCGTTCAGCTTTTCAGACCTGATGAAAACTTCAAGAGAATGAATGTTTCTAATGAAAGAATGGTTATTCCTGAAATAAATGAAGAAGATATGCTTTTTGCTTTGAAAAAGCTGATTGAAATTGAAAAGGACTGGGTTCCTCACACTGAAGGTGCTTCACTTTACATAAGACCGTTTATTATTGCAACAGATCCTTATGTTGGTGTAAAGCCTGCTGATCACTATTTATTTATGATTATTCTTTCTCCTTCGGGAGCTTACTACTCAACAGGACTTAACCCTGTTAAAATCTATGTTGAAAAGAAATATGTAAGAGCAGTAAGAGGCGGCACGGGATTTGCCAAGACTGCTGCGAACTATGCTATTTCTCTCAAGGGACAGGAAGAAGCACACGAACAGGATTATGAACAGGTACTTTGGCTTGACGGTGTTGAACAGAAATATGTTGAAGAAGTTGGTTCAATGAACATTTTCTTTGTAATTGACGGAGAAGTTATTACACCTCAGCTCACAGGCTCTGTTCTTCCCGGAATCACCAGAAAATCAGCTATTGAAATATGCAAGAGCAAAGGATATAAGGTTACTGAAAGAAGAATTTCGATTGAAGAGATTGCTCAGGCATATGATGACGGAAAGCTTGACGAAGTATTCGGTACTGGTACAGCGGCTGTTATTTCTCCTGTTGGTCATCTTAAATGGGGTGACAAGATCATGACAATCAACAACAATGAGATCGGTTCTGTTTCACAGATGCTTTACGACACACTTACAGGCATTCAATGGGGTACTATTGAAGATACCTTCAACTGGATCGTTAAAATTGATTAATAATTGATTTTCATAAATAAATATCAATAAGAGAAAGCGGTGAAGAGTATAACATTAAACTATTCACCGCTTTTTTAGGATACATAAAAACAGTTGAATCCTTATTGTAATAAGTCATAATTTTGTCCCTTAGAAATAAGAAATTATGAGGTAATAATATGAATATAAAAAAAATGACTGCTTTATTTTCTGTTCTTGCAATATGCACTGCAACCATTCAGCCTATATCTGCTAAACATGCAGCAAGTATAAATGTTATCCCATCTGAAAATCACAAAGAAATTTCGCCTTATATTTATGGTGCTAACAGCGGTATCAATTTAAATGAAGTATCTGCAAAATCTTTCAGATTGGGCGGAAATAGGATGTCAGCATATAATTGGGAGAATAACATGTCAAATGCAGGCTCTGATTGGTATAACACATCGGATATGTATCTTGTTTCAGATGCTTCTGATGAATTTAAAAAAATACCGGGCGGTGCAGCTCTTAATGCCTCTAAAGAAGCGGAAGATAGAAATGTTCCTTATACTTTACTTACACTTCAAATGCTGGGTTATGTAGCTTCTGATAAAACAGGTCAGCTTAACGAATCTATGGCTGCCCCGTCAGAATACTGGCATAAAGTTCACAACCGCAAGGGCAGCAAATTGTCGGTAGAACCTGACTTAAAAGATAATTATGTTTATACTGATGAATATCTGAATTATCTTTTCTCAAAGATAGGAAAATCCGACAGTAAATCCGGATTTAAGGCTTATGCTCTTGACAATGAACCGTCATTGTGGAAATATACACACAGCCTTGTTCAGCAAGAGCCGCTAACATGTAAAAAACTTATGGAAAAATCAATTGATCTTGCTTCTCTCGTCAAAGAGGCTGACAGCAACGCAGAGATTTTCGGTCCATCGCTTTTCGGTTACTCAGCATTTGACAGCTTTTCAAGTGCTTCAGATTGGCAGGAGCTTAAGACGCAAAATAATTATCGCTGGTTCATTGACTATTACCTTGATACAATGAAAAAAGCTGAATCCGAAAAAGGTACACGACTTTTAGATGTACTGGATATTCATTATTACACTGAAGCTAAGGGAGCCTGCGGAGAGCGTTCCTGTAACCACTATGACAACGATGAATGTATTAAGGCACGACTTGATAGTGTACGTTCTCTTTATGATTCAGATTACAAGGAAAACAGCTGGATTACAGATACAGGAGCAAAATTCTTCCCACTTATTCCGAATTTACAGCAGTCCATTGAGAAATATTACCCTAACACAAAAATTGCCTTTACTGAATACAATTTCGGAGGAGGCGACCATATTTCAGGTGCTGTGGCACAAGCAGATACGCTGGGTATCTTTGCAGAAAATGAGGTATATTTTTCAACAATTTGGTCATTTGATCAAAACGAATATCAGCTTGCAGCAATTAATATGTTCACAAATTATGATGGCGAAGGAAACGGTTTCGGAAACACACTTGTTAAAAGTGAGTATGAAAATGAAAACATCTCCGTATATTCCTCAATTGATGGAGCGGACGAAAGCACTGTAAAAATTATTGTTACCAACAAATCAATTCACGATGAAACTCCTGTGGACATATCTATTTCTTCAGATAATTCATATAAGAATGCAGATGTATATTCATTATATGGTGATACTCCTGAAATAAAAAAAGTCGACGGTGTTGAAGACATTTCAAAGAACACATTTTCTTATAACATTTCACCGCTTTCTGTAACGGAATTTATTGTACATACAGGAAAAGATGAATCAAAGATTCCGCTTATTGCAGGATTTACTATATTGATTGCAGGTATTATTTCAATCATTGTAGTAATACTTAAGAAAAAATTTTTGAAGTAAACCTAATACTAATAAACATAAAAGCGGCAGAGAAAATACTCTGCCGCTTTTTTATTCATTATTAGTTTCTAAAGAATTAACCAGCTTTTGCTCTGCAGTTTTATCATCCGGTGCAATCATTAATCTCAAAGCCTGCTTATGATTAATGATTTCAACTTCTTTATGTGCGCCACCTGACTCGCCGTCTAATGTCCATGGCACTTCATTTTTACTGATAAACTTTACTCTTGATGTTTTAAACGTGATAAAACACTTTTCGTTTGTGAGTTTATTAAACAAAGCATCAGCTATTGTTTTTTGAAGTGCAATAGGATTTGACGGGGTGTTCACCAAAGTTATTTCAAACAGTCCGTCGTCAAAGCATACTCCGTCAGCGATAAGTTTTCTAAGGCCTGCTACTGAAACGGTATTAGAAACCAATCCCAAAATGAAATTACCCTCAATTCTTTCGCCGTCATGCTCGACGATCATATCCTGACCTGAAATCTTCGGGAGTCTTTTTATTGCTTCCATAACATAGGCTGCATGACCAAAGGTATTTTTAGCATTTTGCGGTGTTTCATAGGACACATCGGTAAATGCTCCGAATCCTGCAACATACACAAAATACTGTCCGTTAAACTCACCGACATCATAATCAAACTGCACGCCGTTCATAATTGCTTGGGCGGCGTCAGTCATTTTTTTAGGTATTTCCATGCTTGAAGCAAAGTCATTGGTTGAACCTGCGGGGATATATCCCAAGGGTATTTTTGTTTCCTGTTCCATCAACGCTTTTACAACTTCACTAAGAGTTCCGTCGCCGCCAGACGCCACAATCAAATCATAGTCAGCCGCATCAGCCCTCACCTTTTTATAGCCATCCATAGGAGACTGGGTTGGATATGATGTTACTTCAAATCCGTTTTTTGTAAAGATATCAATTAAATCGCAAAGGTTATCCTTGACCTGTCCTTTTCCTGCAAACGGATTAAACACAAATAAAAGCCTCTTATCCATTTGTTTTACCTCTTTTATTTTTTTAAATATTATCCCGATAATTTTATTTTTTCACTCACAAGCGTAATTATTGAGATTAGAATTACTTTACAGATTTTACTCCCAGACAGAATCTCCAAGGCTTGAGATAAAAGCTGTAAGCTCCTGTGCCATTTCATACTGTTCAGGAAGTCTTGGATGACCTGGGGTTGCTTTTCCGGCACGTTTAAATTTAAGATAGTGAATTTTCTTATCATTCAGCTCGTCAGCAATTTCAGACACTGCGCTGTCCCAGCCCTTATCATGCATAAGCACTGTAAGCATCAAGACGAAGGTTGCTTTTGGATATTTAGTTCTCAAATCGCATATTATCTTTTTATATGCATTTTTCCATTTCAATCTATATTCCGGATCATTAATATTGAAATCTTCATGACCTTCATTATGAGAATCATTTTGTCCCACTGCAAAAATCACCACATTGGGAATATATTTTTTAAAATCCCAACTTGTTATTTTGCCTTCAGGGAAGTAACAAAGCTTATCATAAGCTGATTCCATACCTATAAAATCGGGTGCATGATAATAACCTGTGCCGTCAAAAATCGCAATTCCGCCCTGTGCAACGTTATTGATTTCTGCTCCCAAATTTCTGGCTGTTATCATTGAATAGGAATGCCATGCATTATCATAAATTCCGTCATGATTTTCAGGGTCGCACTGTGCAGTATAATCTACTGCTTCACACACTGCACCTGCTGAAACAGAGTCACCGTAACATTCAATTTTTCTCAAAGGCTTTGGGATTGCAGGAAGAACCTCTCCGTCAACAGCAAAGCCTTTAAACTCGAAATAATGGGTTGCGTCCTGTCTTTTAAACAAAACTATTTCATGTTCTGTATCTTCAAGATTTTCGGCAATATTAAGATATATTTCTTTTTCATTCTCATCAAATCTTATTTTATCCTCTTTACCGTCTATAATTATTCCGAGATCCATTATATTATAAAAATGGTGATTGACAATTACTGCACCCACAGCTGTACCTTTAAATCGTATAGAAATATTGGAGCCTGCAAAAATTATTAATGGAGATTTCGGATCAGAAAAGTCCACACGTCCCATATAAGAAATATTTTTATTATCAGCCTCTATAAGCATTTTATTTTTTAAATCTAACATAAAACTGTCATCCTCCCAAAAAGTATTACTGCAATGAAGCTATGCCCATGCTGTCAAATGAATATTTTTTGCCATTGATAGTTTTTGTACAATTAGTATATGGTTCGCCGTTTTTATTATTATAATACCTATAGGTATTCCAAGTAACCCAGCCGGCTTTAAGATATCCATATTCACCGAAGTTATAATAAACTCCGTCGATATAGATAGGTCCGAGGGTTTTAACACCATTCTGAAGAAAATATTTTTTGCCGTCGATAGTCGTCCACTCACGCTGAATTTTACCGTCGTTACCGAAATAAAATTCAAATCCATTTATGGTTTTCCATCCTTTATAAGCCTGACCGTTACTTCCGAAATAATAAGTACCTTCATCGGTATTTACCCATTTATCAGTTTCCATACCATTTAGAGACATATAATAATACTGATCATGAGATTTAAAGATTCCTCTGACTAATCTATATTTATCATCAAAATAATATTTTTTGCCGTCAATATCCTGCCAGCCTTTTACTGCAAAACCGTTTCTGTCAAAGTAATATGTATAACCATCGATTTCAGCAAAGTCGCTGACGGTCCAGACGGTATCCTTATCAGAACCGTTTTCCGACGCATGCTTATATTTGCCGTCTATTTCAACTAAACCGTCGGACATAACGCCGTCGTCGGAAAAAGTATACTGATTCCCGTCAATTTCCATACTTCCCACAGCGGCGGCACCGCATAAGCCGAAATAATAAGTTTTTCCTTTAATAGTTTTCCAGCCTGTGGCTTTTTCGCCTGTTTCCTCATCAAAATAGAATTTATAACCGCTGATATCCCGCCAGCCTGTTTCCATTTCATAGTCATCATTAAAATATGCCTGACCAAACAGTTTTTTGCCCATCAATTTATAGGCTTTAAGCATAAATTCATCATATGTTCCGCTTTTATACTTTTGTTCAAGACTTGGCAGCAATGAAAGCTCATCAATTTCCAGTTCGCCTATAGAGGCTTTATCCAAAATTTTTGCCTCGGCATAAAAATCTTTGATTTGAGATTTCTCTTCTTCAGTATAATCTTTAATCTTTGCCAGACCTTTAACTGCGGCATGATCTTTAGGATCAAAATAATAAGTTTGACCGTTATCCTCAAAAATTCCTGAAGCGGCAACTCCTGCCTGTCCCAGATAATACAATTTATTATTGATGCTCTGCCAGCCTGTGAGCAGCTTATATTTTCCGTTAAAATAATAAGTTTCGCCGTCTATTTTTGTAAAGCCTTTATCTGCGGCGCCCTTGCTGTTAAAATGATATTTATTACCTTCATATTCAAACCAACCGGTTTTCATCACACCGACTTCAGAGAAATAATATCTTTTTTTATCAATGGTTTTCCATCCTTTGACCATATGATAATCTTCATCAAAGTAATATGTTTTTCCATCTATCTTTGCAAATCCGGCATCAAAAGCTCCTGTTTTCTCATTGGCATGCATATATTTTTTACCGTCTTTTTTCCAACCTTTATGCATTACACCTTTATCATTAAACAAATATTTTTTGCCGTCAATATTATGCCAGCCGACAAACATATGACCATCTGAAGCAAAGCAATAGCTTTTATCATTAATTTCATAAAAACCTATAGCCATTTCTCCGGAACTGAGGAAATAATATTTCATATCATTTAAATCAACCCATCCGGTAATTTTCTTTCCCTCTGAGTCATAATAATAATATTTACCGTCAACATTTGCAAAACCTGTATCAGGAAAACCTTTATCATCGAAAAAATATTCTTCTCCGTTGATTGAACAAAGACCTGTACGGAAAATACCTGATTCATCTGAAAGGTGATATTTAACGCCGTCGATCGTTACTGTACCCTTTTGCATGACGCCGTCTTCGCCAAAATAATATGTTTCACCGTCATATTCCTGCCATCCGGTCATTATGTATCCGTTTTCATCAAAGAGATATGACGCATTATCTATAAGATGAAGCCCAACAGCTCTTTCGCCTGTATCGGCTAAGACATAAAATGCTGCGCCTGATCTTCTGATATGCCATCCCGGAGCATAATTTGCACCGTAATAAAGATATCCGCCAAAGATGAGAGCCATTACACATGTACACACAACAACCAATGATTTTATATTTAATTTTTTCATTTGGAATTCTTTTCCGAAGCATTTTTCAGAAAAAACAAAGCGTTCAGTTGTCATATTTATTTTCACCCATTATTAAACGATCTCATGTTCACACAATTACACACATTATTATATCATAAACAATTTAGTAATTCAATAGAAAATGACAAATGTTTTCAAAAAACAATGCTGAAAATAATGGTCTCTATCGAAAAAATTACCTCTTATATTTAAGTTATGAGGTCATATAATAATAAAGCAAACCCGATAAAAATTAAAAAGGAGTGTTAAAAATGAAAGGTATTACTTCAGATCAGGGTAGACAGACTCTTGAAAGATTTAAGATGGAAGCAGCTAACGAAGTTGGCGTAAACCTCAAGCAAGGTTACAACGGTGACCTTACAGCTCGTGAAGTTGGATCTGTAGGCGGACAGATGGTTAAAAAGATGATTGACGCTTATAAAACAGGCAACAATCAGTAATTATATTCCGGGATGGAATAATAAAATCGTCGGACAATAGTCCGACGATTTTTTATGTTTTATTTAACAATAAAATAAATTTTTTAATTTCATGTTTTTTAAGTCTTTAATATTTACATCATAATTCTATAATAAGTGCACTCCGTTATATTTTACTTTATTAATAGGCAGAACATTATGAAACATAAACAAATATTACTGCTTAAATATCAACCAGCTTTTTTAATTTTATAACTGTTCTTTTAATTTTTCCTTCCGGCTTATAAAAATGCTGATAGTCTTTAGAATTTACCCAATTTCCGCCCCAAAGCCAACCGTAAGACTTAAAGACCTTAAAGCACAAATCATTTTCATCAATTTTATATGGAAAATCTTTAGAGCGGTCGGCATAGGGATATGCTTCGGAAGGCATGATTTTATCTCCTACAATATAGGGATTATAAAACGGATTAATATCAATTGCTCTGCCCTGTCCATGCATAGATATAACATTTGTATCAGCTATAACACGATAATTAAAACATGATGAATTATTATCTGACATAATTTTGTCATCATCTCCGCCGTAATCGTCAGCCAGCCTGATTTTTTCAATGGGATACTTATTATCATACAAATCCTTAAAAATTCTTAAAACTTCCTTTGCGAGCTTCTGATTACATACAAGTTCCCCGTTTAATATGGTGCCGTTAAAATCGTAATGCAAAAGCTTGAGATAAGCTAAATCTGAAAAAGTAATCTTATCATTTGTATGAATAGTTACTCCTAACATTTTAGTTTTGACTTCATCAGGAATATCCATTGCGGAAAATCCGTCAGCTAACTTATATGGCTTCAATCACAACACCTCGATGACTTTAATTTACTCACATTTCCACATGAATGCTGAATAAGGAGGCAACTCACTTCCTCCGCCGAAATCGTGGCCCTCTCCTGTAATAAGGTCAACAGCTTTTCCGCACCTTGCATCAAAATGTGCAGTATATGATTGGTTATCTGCATTAACGGCTACCAAGACTCTCTCTCCGTCAAAATCACGTTCAATAATGCACTGTTTATTTGTAAGCACAGGTATTTTTATTGACCCATGACAAAGCGCTTTTGATTCCCTATGAGCCTTTGAAAGCTTTGATATCCATTCTGTCAGCTTATTATATTCCGGCTTTTCAAAAGATACTCTTAATGCAGGATCTCCCTGACTCTTATCAGCCTTTGTTCCCCACTCGGAGCCATAATAAATGCATGGTATTCCGGGCATACCAAACATAAGCGCATAAAGAAGCGGCAGGTGATTTTCATTTGTAAGAATTGATGCCACTCGGGAAACATCATGGTTATCTGCAAAGCAAAGCAGGTGCATTCCACGATATCTGCACCAATTCTCAGGACCAAACTGATTTTTAAGAGAATGACATATTTCAAACATATTCATGCTGTTAAAGCTTGAATAAAGTCCTTTATAGCACTCATAGTTTGTAGCACTGTCGAGCATTTCACCATTTACCCAACGTGAATAATCCCCGTGTAAAAGCTCTCCCAGCAAGAAAAAGTCATGCTTTAAAGATTTACAGTAATTACGGAGATTTTTTAGGAAATCAAAATCAAGGCAATATGCAACATCAAGACGAAGTCCATCAATATCAAATTCATTGACCCATCCTTTGATGCACTCAAAGATGTGATTTACTACCTCAGGATTACGAAGATTGAGTTTAACAAGGTCAAAATGCCCCTCCCAGCCTTCATACCAAAGTCCGTCGTTATAATTTGAATTACCGCCGAAATTAATGAAAAACCAATCCTTATATCTTGAGCTTTCACGATTTTTCAAAACATCCTGAAACGCCCAAAAGCCACGTCCCACATGATTAAAAACACCGTCAAGTACGATTCTTATTCCATTATCATGCAGCTCACGACAGACATCGGCAAAATCCTTATTTTCACCAAGGCGGCAGTCAAGTTTACTGTAATCTCTTGTATTATATCCATGAGTATCAGACTCAAAAACAGGAGAAAAATAAACGGCGTTACAGCCAAGCTCCTTAATATGAGGGATCCACTCTTTAACCTTAGATATTCTATTTACAACTTTTCCGTCATTTTCAAAGGGCGCACCGCAAAAACCTAACGGATAAATCTGATAAAAAACACTTTCATAAGCCCACACTGTAATACAATCCTTTCAAAATCTAAATTAAAAATTTTTATTATTCTATAAAGCTTTATGTTATTATTATACTATATTTTTATTTATTTCTCAATTCGTATTTAAAATAAAAGTTATCAAGATTTTTGTTGATTTTGCACAATTATTGGCTTTATAAAGCTCTTATGCTATTATAAAAGATACAAATAATATTTTAAAGGGGATAAGATATGAAAAAGATATTAGTTGTTTTCACAGGCGGTACAATAGGAAGCACCGAAAAAAACGGAATCATAAATGTAGATGAACAGAAAAATTATAGACTGATATCATTATACAAACAAAACTATAATTCAGATATAGAATTTAATCCTGTTGAAATAATGAAGATATTAAGTGAGAATATTACCGCCAGTCATTGGGGAACGATTTGTAATTATCTTTTCTCTCTTGATTTTGCTGATTATGACGGCATTATTGTTACACACGGAAGTGATACTCTTGCTTTTACATCTGCTATAATAGGAATGCTGTTTTCTCACACAGAAATACCGATTATTTTAATTGCTTCAAATCTGACCTTGGGCACTCCCGGTTCAAACGGACTTGAAAACTTTGCAAAAGCAGTTGAGCATATCTCATCGGGAAAATCCAAAGGTGTTTTCACTATATTTGACAAAACATATTTATCGACAAGAATAATGCCGGCAGACAGCTGTCTTGACAAATTTTCTTCTTACGGCAATGAAAATATAGAATTAATTTTTCAAAAAACAGCAAACAAGAAGCCAACACCTTTGCCTGTTAAAAACATAGAATTTAAAAATGATATTTTAATGATTTACGGATATCCTAATATAAACTTTTCTGCATTTAAGATTACAAAAAATGTCGCCGCAGTTCTTTATGTACCTTATCACAGCGGAACTGCATGCTCTGAAAATGATAAACCCGAATATACTTTGACAGATTTCATAAATAGATGCAGGAAGCAAAATATAAATGTTTATTTAAGCGGAATCAAAATCAATGACGGAGTTTATGCCAGTCTGGATAAAATCTTAGACGCAGGAGCAATTCCCCTTTTCGGTATATCTGAAGTTTCGGCATATGCAAAGCTCTTAATTGCTTATAATCAAAATGCTTTATCTGTTAATGATTTTTTAGAAAATAATATTTATTTTGAACAGGTTAAATAAGAACAGGCTGTATCACTTTTTTTGCGATACAGCCATTCTTTTTCACCCCAGTGCCACATCAAGTATCATCATAATTAAAAATCCTGCCATTACGCCAAAGGTTCCCACATGTTGATAATCACCCAAATGAGCTTCCGGAATCAATTCTTCCACCACGACATAAAGCATTGCTCCTGCTGCAAAAGCAAGCATCCAAGGCATTAACGGCACAACTGAACCTGCAATTAAAACTGTCAAAATACCGAATACCGGTTCTACAAATCCTGACGCTGCACCATAGAAAAAAGATTTTGCTCTTCCTACGCCTGTTTGTCTGATAGGCAGTGATATTGCCGCACCTTCAGGAAAGTTTTGTATTCCAATGCCTAAAGCAAGTGCTATGGCTGACGCTAAAAGCACACCACTGTCATTCTGAGCAGCGAGCGCAAAGGCTAATCCGACCGCCATACCCTCAGGTATATTATGCAGAGTTACGGCGCACACAAGAAGTGTAGTTTTTTTCAGACCTTGCCTTACACCGTCCTCACGATCAAGTCCTGCGTGAAAAAACGGAAGCAATTTATCAAGACCCATAAGAAACATTACTCCGAGTATAAAGCCTCCCGCCGCTGGAATCCAACCTATTTTTCCTAATTCTTCAGCCTTTTCAATTGCAGGTATGAGAAGGCTCCAAACTGAGGCTGCTATCATTACACCTGCTGCAAAGCCTAAAAATATACGCTCAATTTTTTCAGAAGAAGCGTCCTTTTTAAAAAAGAAAACAACTGCGGCTCCTAATGTAGTCATAAGAAATGTAAACCCTGTGCCGCCTGCTGCCAATAAAACTGCATTCATAAAAATGTATCCTTTCATCAAAATATGTCTAAAAATTGCTTTGACATAATACACTTTATGCGCTGATGACTGTAATTGACACATTATATAATAAAAAATGCATCAGCCGAAATATATTCGGTTGATGCATTTATTCATTTTTATAAAAGCATTATCCAACAAGACCTGAACGTTCAACACCTTCAATAAAATATCTCTGCAAGAATATGTACATTACAAGCAATGGAGAAATTGAAAGAATACATCCTGCTTCAAGCCAAACAATAATCTGTCTGATGTTTACAGGCTGTCCGTTAAAGAGAGTCTGCTCCAGATTTTTATTTAAGTTTTTCAGCATCAATGCAATCGTTTCATTTTTAGAGAAGAATGATGATGAAACATAGAAGTCGTTCCAATACCACACGATTGAGAACAGGAAAACTGTAAGGAATGATGATTTAGCATTAGGAACCATTACGGTAATATAAGTTCTAAGCGGTCCGCATCCATCAAGATATGCAGCATCCTCAAGTTCTTTCGGAAGTCCTCTGAAGAACTGTCTGAAGATAAAGATGAACAATCCGGCTTTGATTCCGTTAGCAAACAATGCAGGTAAATACATTGTAAATGATGAGTCAATCAATCCCTGAGCTCCGATTTCCATACCGAATGGATATCTATACTGTAGATACAATGGAATTGTTGTGATCTGAGGCGGTACGATAATCATAAATATTACTATACCGAATAAAAGACCTTTTCCTTTAAACTTAAATCTTGCAAAACCATAACCGGTTAATGAACAAGTTACAACCTGCAAACACGAAGATATAAGGTTAAGTCTGATTGTATTCAGAAGCGTAGTATCAAACTTCATTACTTCCCAAACATCTTTAATATTTGACAAAGTAAAATTCTTTGGAAGCCAAACTACTGAAGGGTCGCTCATCTGCTCCGATGGTCTGAATGCAGTGGACAGCATGAATATGAGCGGATAAAGAATTACGAAACACAAGCCAAACAAGATCAAAAATCTAAAGATTGGCCATACCATACCTACCCATTTTTTATTACGGTTATATCTGATTTGTTCCGGAGTAAGGTAATTTTCAAGACCTTCCTCTTTCATTCTTTTATAGCGGGCTTTAATAGCAGCCTTACGTTCTTTTTCGAACTGTTTTTCTTCTTTTTTAGTTGCCACTTAACTCCCCCCTTATTCAACTTCGTAATAAACAAACTTATTAATCACAGCAACAACAATCGCCAGTACTATACCTACAATAAGGAAGTATGCCCATGCCATTGCGGCACTGTAGCCATGCTGCCAATCGCTCGCTTTTTGAAGCACTATTGTCATTACATCATTTGATGGATCAACAAATGAATCAACGATAGTATAAACTAAGCTTGCAAGAATCATTGGACTGATATATGGTATTGTAATCTTCCAGAAATATTCCCAAGCAGTTGCACCCTCCATCTGGGCAGCTTCCTTAGCTGAGAAAGGAATATTCTGAAGAGCTGACAGGAACAGCAAAATCTGAATACCTGAATTCCACACCAAGTTAAAGATATCTGTGGTCAGCGAGTTTATCATTTCCGTCAGCGAATCACTTATGTTCATAATTCCCAAATAGTTTAAAAGCTGATCAACAAGATTAGTTTCAAACATGGTACTGAACTGTTCAGAACCACCTGCATATCCGCCTGTATCCATATTACCATTAATAATACTGATAACCGGACCTGTTGCAATGATTACCGGCAGGAAGAATACTGATCTTGCAAAAGTTCTTCCTTTAAATTTCTGATTAAGGATAACAGCGATGAAAATTGAGAATATCAAAATCAACGGTGTTCTTAATGCAGTATCTTTCAGCATTGCAACCAATGCTTTGGAATATTCCTGATCGTGTCTGAATGCATCAACATAATTATGCAGACCAAAATTTGAAAGCGTAAGTCCGCCCACTGATATCTTTGTATCATAAAATGAATAAATCAAAGATTTAATTAATGGGATAATAAAGAAGTAAATTGATCCAATTGCCCATATTGCGATAAAACCATAGCCATACATGGCTTTACGCTGTTCATAAGGAAGTCTTATTCCCTTATGTTTAGGAGGCTTTGATACAGCTTTTGTGTCTGTAGCATTACTTGTTTTACTCATATGCTTACTTACCTCCTTCTATAGCGTCTGAAAGCTCGATAACTTTTCCGTCTACTGTTGCAGTTCCGGCAGACTTGTCAATTACGATCACTACATTTTCAGAATCCTTTGTGTATGTGGTTGTAATTATATTTTTGTCATCGCTTACTTCATATTTTGAAATAGTCATTCCTGCAACGCTTGAAAGCACCTCATTTGAGATCTTATACTGTTTTGAAGCAGATTCAAGCCATCCCTCATAATTTGAATAATACAAATCATCATACTCGGTATCCTTAAGCTCAGCAGCTTCTTCATAAGTCATATCATAATGAATTGCTGAACCTGAAGCAAGTGCAAGCAGGAATGTTTCATCTGAACTTGAGCTTGCATTTATCGGCTTAGTAGAGTATGGAACATATCCGTGAATTACCATCTGATAGAATGGAATATCAAGGTCTGTTACATTATATCCGCTTGAATATACAGGAACATTTGTTATATGTGAAGCGTAAGGAATTATATAAGCATTGGCACTGTCAGCAAGAATGCTGCCCACTTCCTTAGAAGCTTTTTCATATCCTGCTATAATAGTCTCCATAGTCTTTTCCCTGCTGTAAGGATCTTTCTTAGAATGGTCACTGACAAGCTTTGCGGAATAATCACCGAAGCCGATCGTCTTTAAACCATTATCCTTATAGCTTTCAGTCATCTCGTCAAAGATCTTGTTATAAACGTTAGGAGCAATAAGCGCAGGTGAAACTCCCTTTTCTGCTACTCCGAATGCAGGGCTGTAAGAACTCTGTCTTGAATAAGCATTGGAAATTCTGATTGCCGTACTTGTCAAAGTCATATATCCAAGGCGGCCGGAATCCATCTTGAAGTTATTCATTGACGGGTAAACCTCTGCACCACTATTGTTAATGAAATCAAAGAACTCATCGTCACCGCCTAAAGTACCTGAAGGCTCAACTTCTGTAGATACTTCATTCTTAATTGACTCATTTGTCCAGTCGTTATAGTTAGCAACGATATTTTCAATGCCATTGTTTTTAAGCTTATCAATTATCTCAGAAGCCTGACTAAAGCCGGTAATTTCTGTTTTCAAGCTAACCGGAACTCCGACAATAGATTTAGTTTTCATTACGCCGCCGAACAAATCTACATAGAAATTAGTCTTATCATCAGTTACCTTTGAAGTAAGTCCCTTTGCTTCAATAAGATAGTTTCTGTAAACCTCTGCACAGTCAGCATAATTTATGTCCTCATCTTTATCAAGCGGGAAATATTTAATGCCGAAACGCTTGCCCTTAATGTCGCCGTTCTTTTCAAATACAGTGATTTCATTTGAACGATCTCCGCCGCTCATATAGAAGCTGTCTGAACCTCTTGTTTCAAACTCAAAATAGCATGAGTTATAAGCCTGTTTGTTCTGACCGCTTACCTGTGCTTTAGCAGTAACATTAGCGTCACCGTCTGTTGCAACTGCAACAATTCCTGATTTTCCTGATACTGTTGCAAGAACCGGCAAATAAGCCTGTTCATTTACGTGTGGAGCATTGGACGGAACCGTCGTATAATCTCTTCCGTAAACCTGATGTGAATAAGAAGAATAGTTTGTTTTTCCGTTATTATAGTTGATTACAGCACCGCTTCCGTCCGGAACAATCATATATCCTTCTGTTGGATTTCCATCAATATCTGTAGCGGAAACTGCACCAAACTGTGGGCAAAGCAAAATCTTTGTAAGGATTCGTCCGTCTACTGCGTTAGTATCCTTTTCCTCAATTTCGCTTGTGTCAGCATATACATACAAATTATCATCTTCAAGAACATAATGAACGACAAGCTTAACATTTATATCCTTATTGACATAATCGTATGTAATTGCTACTCCGTTTTCTTCTTTGTCATATTTTATTTTTGCCTTGCTTGAGTATGTAGGAGATGATTCACTTCTTTTTTCCTGACGAAGGTCGCCAACTCTGATTGCAAGGCTTGAAGCTATCTGTTTTCTAACAGCAGGCTTCATAGTTGAATTTTTAGATACATCAATGATTGTGTTATCTGACTGAACATTTATTGGTGATGTCCACCAATATTTCTTAGAAGATTTTACAAAAAGACAAAGTCTGTCGTTTTCTTCATCCGCATATAAAATGAAGTTATCATTAGAAGCTACTTCTTCACAGCTTTCAAGTGCAATTGCCTCTTCATCTGTAATAGGCTGAACTTCATCTTCATCATCTTCTTTTTGATCTGAAGTCTTTTCGGTTGTGCTTACTGACGCTGAATCGCTTTTGGTTTTATCGGCTGCGTCATCCGCTGCCATAGATCCCAGAGGCATCAGCATTGTAAGAACTAACGCAAACACAATCGCTTTCTTATAAGTTTTGTTATGCATTTAATTTACACCACCGTTTCTAATTTAGCCTCTGATTCTATATGCGACTTCTGTATAAATTGAGTATATAAATACATATACCTGCTGGAAAAGTGAAAGCAGCAAAATTGCAAGGAACAATATCAGCAGCATTGCCACGATCGTCATTACCATTGAAAGTAAAGTCTTTCCAAATGTATACTGATGAACAGCTCTCATTGCCTGAATCATTAAGATTAATGACCAGCCAAGTCCTACATATTGAATAAACATTACCCAAATTGCTTCGTCCTGAACCAAGAAATTTGAGAACAAAACTGCAATATATGTACAGAAAATATACGGTACCAAAGCATATGCTGAATAAATACATATTTTCTTTAATGTACCCTCACCGTTAAACAGTGTACAAATTGCCCAGTTACCGATTACCCATGTAAAGAAGTAAACAAAGCTTTGTACGATCAATGGAATTACATTGAATATTTTATCATAGGACATATTAAACTGGAATCCCATTAATCTTCGCTGTGCAACCATTGCAATAAACAGTGCACAGACAATTATCAATGAAAGCTTGATTGAGCCTTGCTTTTTCCAGCGCAGATCTTCAAAGCCTTCTACCGGATGGAAAATAACATGCTTTAGCCATCCAACCGTTGTAAATTCATACATACTATTTCCCCTCCTTGCCTGTATGAGCTTTAACTCTCATTTTTCTCTTTTTCAACAGCTTTCGGAGAACTATCAGTACGATAATCAAAGCAAGAACAATAACTATAATAAGAGTAAAGTTATCTCTCAGGAATTCCTCACGGGCATATTCAAAAGCCTTATCATAATCATCCTGATCATAAGCGATCTTAAAGTATTTTAAAGCCTTTAAATATTCATCGTTATTAAGAGCGGCCTTGCCAAGTCCGATATAAGCAGTTGTATAACCGCCGTCTCTTGCAATAACTTCTTCCCAATCTTCTTTTGCTTCGGAATATTTACCCTGATCATAGAGATCAAATGCTCTATGAAGGATATTGCCGAAGGTTGTTTCTGTAAAAATCGTAATATCATTCTTCATACCGTCAATAACATAAACGTTATTTCCAAGTGCTTCAACGGCGTTAGGTGCCTGGAAGCTTCCTCTTTGGTTAGCAGAATTTTTATTACCGAAAATACAAATCAGATTACAAAGCTTATCATACTGGAATATACGTCCTGTATTATAATCAAGTACGTTTATAATGCCGTTATTGGAAACTACTATATCAGTAAGTGTCGGCGTAAAGTTTACATTTGATATCAAATTCTGAGTATCAGTAAGTATATCGCCGAACTCATATTCATTTCCGACCTCATTGTCCCAGATATTATATCCAGCCGGATTAAGCTTCTTAACTGCGTCTGTTTCAGTAGCAGCCTCTGTTACTGTATAAATAAATCCGTCATCATCAATATCAAAGTTTGCATATTCTGTCGGAACACTTCTCTGCATTCCTTCAATCTGGTCGTTTGAAGCAATTTTTCTCCAGAGCTTTTGAGCGATTACCGCTGCTGTTGCTTCAACACGGTTTGCTCCATAGAATCCGGTAAAGCTTCCGTCCTTTGAAAACTGAACTGAACCGGTATTTATAGATTTAACAACTGCGTAAACATTTTCAGCGTTATCAACAACGACCTTTGCAGGTTTAAATGTTTTTGAATCATACAATGCTGATTCAGGCTTAACATATTCCTGTACAAGTTCACATTCTGTAGGAGAAGTAACTTTAGCTTTTACAACACGTTCATTTTCTGTGTCTGCAATATAAAGCATCAAATCTCCTGTAATTGTACTTGTTCTTGCATATATACCTGTAGGAACATTGAATTTTGAAAGTCCTGTTGCTTCATCAACATTAATTTCACTGTTTCCCTTGACTCCATAATAACATCCAATAACCTGCATGTTTTCATCAAGTCTGAGAATACGGTGGTTATCAGTATCAGCCACCCAGAATTCTTTTCTTTCATCGTCAAGGAACAAATCCTTCGGATCGTTCATAACTACAGATGCGTCTTCACTTATAAACAAGGGGTCGCTTGGATCTGCAAGTTTTGAAAGACCCATTTCCTGTCCGGAAACCGTTTTACTTACTCTATAACCATTCTGGGAAGGAACCGTATCTCCCCATCTGTCATAGTTATAAGCGTTATATGGCTCATCTGCAAAAGCTTGAAATGTCATCATTGTCATTGCTGAGCATGCAGCCATTGTCAGAGTGAGCAGTCTTTTAAGAGATTTTTTCATTCTCGACACCACTTATCACCTATTTCCTTTTCAAATTTTAAACTGTTCACCGATTAATCCTTAATACCTGAGTGAGCCATGGTTTCCATAACGTTACCCTGTGCGATAAGGAATACAACCAGCGGCGGAATTAAGAGCAATACAGCTGATGCAAAAGTTACACCCTGACGTGCAAGACCGATCTGTGCGATCTGCTGTACTATAGTCGGCAAAGTCTTGAGCTCTTCGGAGTATACGAACGCACCGGCCTGATAATTCCATGCACCCTGAAAAGCAAATATGATAAGCGTCATTAATGCAGGCTTCGAGTTAGGAACAACTATCTGCCAGCATATTCTGAACAAGCCTGCACCGTCAACCTTAGCAGCCTCGATCATTGAATCATGAATTGTTGACATGCTCTGACGCATGAGGAACAATCCCATTGCTGTAGAAATGTTCGGCAAAATAATAACCCAATATGTATCAATCATATGAAGCTTAGCCATTACAAGGAACTGCATGATATAAGTTGCATTTGATGAGAACAAAAGAGATGTTACAATAATTGAGTTAATTGCCTTACAGCCCGGGAATCTGCACTTTGAAAGTGAGAACGCTGCACAGCAGCATACAAACAAGTTGAAAACGCAAATTACAATTGTTGTAAACACGCTGTTGAAAACATACCTTGAGAAAGGCACCCACATACTTGCTGCGACCTTAAACAAATCTGAGAAGTTTCTTGATGTTGGACTAAGTACATAAAGCTTCGGCGGGAATACGAACAGCTCTTCAACAGGTTTTAATGACTGTATTACTGAATAATAAATTGGAAAGATCATAAACACGCCTAAAAGCGCTAAAAATATAAATATACAAATATCTCCGCCTAAGGATCCGTTTATTTTCTTATGCTTATCTCTTACCTTAAGCTTTTCTATATCCTTCTTCTTTTTCTTTTTTGCCATTTCGTAAACTCACCTCCTAATCAAGATACTTGCCTAACAGCCAGTTAACTGCCTTATTGGCAAGCAGCATCGCAACAAACAAAACGAAACATATTGCAGAAGCATATCCCATTTCATAACGTGTATTACCATAGTCAGCAGCATGGTTCATGATTGTATGTGCTGCATAGTCTGTTGACGGAAGACCAACAAGGTTCTGTCCAACAATACCTACTGTAAATGATGTTGAGATCTGCATTACAGCTGCGAACAGAAGCTGAGGACCCATAGATGGGATTGTGATGGTAAACAGCTCCTGCCATCTGTTCTTGATACCTTCGATAGCACCGGCTTCATACATTGACTTATCAATGTTCTGGAAACCTGCACGGATTGCAAGGAATCCTGCACCCATTGAGATCCAGAGCTGTACAATGATTACTACTGCGAGTATATAGTCCTTATCAGTAAGGAACTGAACAGGTTCGTTAAACAAACCTATATCCATCATTATAGCATTTATATAACCATATGAGTCACCTGAAAGAATCAGCTGCCATGTTACATAAACTGATGTTGTCATTGAAGGAGCGTAGAAAACAAACGTAAAGAATGTTTTCAGGAATGGATGCATCTCATTTATCAGCCACGCAATAATAAAGCTGAGAATATATGAGAACGGTCCTGTAAATATTGCAAATATCAAAGTATTTTTAACCGCAATCATAAATACATCGTCGTTTAGAAACAGTGTATAAAAGTTTGAAAGTCCTACCCATTTAGGTGCTTGAACCATATTAAAGTTTGTAAAGCCCATAGGGAGTGACATACATACCGGTACAAGAGTGAAAACAATGAACAACGCCATAAACGGTACAAGAAGACCATAGGCACCTTTGTTTACTTTCATCAAATGCCAGGTATATGCCCATTTCCCCTGTTTTATTATAGGGGCATTTGAATTAGTGCTTTTTGCCATTATTTACTCCCCTCCTTATTTATCTGATGTAGCAAGTCCAAGGTCTTCACGCTTACGTGTAATTTCCTCATTGATATCCTTGTTATACCAGAACAAAGTATCACGGGCGTTTTCATAATCGTTAACAACCTGTCTGAACGCATTAAGTACGTTACGGGTTACGCCATAGGAAGCAGGAATAATTGGAATTTCCACCTGTGAGGTAAGCTGTTCTTTGAGAAGGCCTACTTCTGCATTTGTCCATGAAAGCTCGTCAAGTGCTTCAAGGTTTGCGGTAGTGAATCTACCCATTTTACCAAGAATCGATTCAATATCATTACCATACTCTACCTGAATTTCCTTGGATGTAAACCATTTAATGAAGTCCCAAGCGCCCTCCTGATCCGGTGCCTTTGTGAAAATAATAGCTCCGGAGCCTTGTGAGTTTGCTGAATGATTGATCGTTCCGTCCTCCTGAACTGTTCCGGGAACAGGCTGGAAGCCCCAGCATCCTTGAATTTCAGGAGCAGCCACTGTCAGCTGATTAAAGAATGTATAGTTCTGAATCAGAATCGGCATATCGCCTGTTCTGAAACGTGTAAATGCGTCATAAGTCTGGTCAAAGCTGAATGTTGTATAGAACTTTGTCCACATATCAAAAGCGTTAACAGCTTCTTGTGTATCAAATGTAGTTTTTGTCTGTTCTTCATTATAATAGTTCAATCCCTGCTGGAGCAGAAGCATTGCAAATGTATTACCAGCTTCAGTAATCGGCGAGATATATGTCTGACCGCCGACGCTCTGAACTACAGGAAGAATAAGTCCGACTTCCATATAGTTTCTCTGAAGTACAGGGAGTGTATCAATAAGTCCATCCCATGTTGCAAGATCCGTTGCAGGATCTACTCCATACTGTGAAAGAACGTCCGAACGATAGAACAGCATTGGGAATGACTGTTCAACCGGCAATCCATAAACACCGCCGTTGTATTCATAAAGAACAGTTGCCTGATCTGAGAATCTGGTTTTTACTTCCTCAAAGTCATCATACTTTGAAATATCCGTAAGAACTCCACGGGCTGCAAGCTGAATCGGGAAATCTCCTCCCATAAACAATCCAAGGTCAGGACCTTTTCCTGCAAAAGTTGATTCAATTACACCGCCGGTAACAAGCTGCATATTAACCTTAGTTTTTGCTGTAGGATTATATTCGCTTGAAATGATATTCTGAACAGCCAATGCGTTATCACGTCCGAGCATTGTCCAGCATGTCATAGCTTCTTCGTCCTCTTCTGTCAGAGAATTGTAATCTTCAAAGAAAGAACCGATGAAAGCTTTAAAGCTGAAAGAAAGTGAATCGAAGAACGAGCTGTCAGCAGATGAGAAATCCATATCTGCTGTTGCAATTTCGATTATATCCACTTCAAGAGGCTGACCTCTGTACTGGCTTACCCAAGCAGAAAGCGATGTTACATTATCTTTTATCTGTGACATCATTTCAGGAATTCTATCCGGCTTATCAGTACATTTGTCAAGAATAATAGCCATCTTATTCAAAGCTACGGCTTCAGTTCCGCCTGAACCTGAAAGCTCTTCAATTTCAGCTTCAAGTTCTCTGAGCTCTTTTGAATAAGTCTTAAAGTCATCAATGATTGAAGGAATAGCCTTATCAATCATATAGTTGTTATATTCATCAGGGTCAGGACCGGTAATCTGACGTATTTTTCTATAATAGCTGTTTACGTTATAAACTACTTCGTCCAGCTCACCCATGATTTCACCGATTTCACCGGGGATAGCCTCAAGAGTTATTTCATGCTCGCCCTTTGTCAAATAGAAATACATGGTCTCATTATCTGCTGTTGAAGGTGTAGTAACGCTCCATTCAGAGTCATAATAGAATTTTATCTGATTTGCTTCAAGACAAGGAACAACGCCGTCGATATAAAGTCTTCTGTTGGAATACATTCCTCGCATTGAATCCTGTCTTCCACGAATACCGATTTTATAATATCCGTCTTGTTCAACATTGACCTTATATGTAACAGCTTCTGTTGCCTGTGACCAGCCGCCGTCTTTACCCAATGTATTATATCTTGTTTTTGTTGGACTTAATCCGTTTACAGAAGATGTAACACTGGAGTTTCTGTCAGCTGTAGGGAAAAGTGTTCTGCTTGACTTATAATCTGCCATTTCAGCCTCAAGCCTGATCATCTGACCTGTTGCAGCCTTAAGATCACTGTCGCTTGGAGCTTTATATGCCTCGGGCAGCTTATACTGATAGAATTTAATATATTCTATAGCAAACTGAGCCTTTTCTGAATTAAGAGTAATAGTATGCTTACCCTTTTCTATGTAGAATTCAAGGGGCTCATTGAAAAGTCCGTCAACGTCTTTGAGAGGCGATACCTGCCAGCAAACCTGCTCAATCTGTCCCGGACGCATATCATTGCCTTTTGTATCCTGAAGAATTCCCTTATCTCCTGTTTCATTTACCCATCTTTTCGGCAATGTAATTCTTGAAGCCGTAGTATATGGGCAAACATCGTCAATAAGTAAAGCAAACTCAATTTCAGTCGTTCTTCCCTCAAGGGCCTCATATCCCATTTCAATGTTGTATACACCCGATTCAGGTATATCAACCTCATAAGATAAGCTTCCCTGCTGATTAGACCATTTTGCAACATTGTCTTTTCCGTCGACAGAAGCGACTTCAACCTCAGCGCCGTTATCAACGCTTACAAAATCTTTTCCGTCAATAAAGATCTCATGATCCGGACGAGGGTCGTCCTTATGTCTTTTTACATAGTTGGCATAAGCATTCTCACGATTGCTTGCGTCAACCAGTTCAGCATTAATGTCCTGAGTTACGGACACGCTTTGGCCGTTTCCGGTAGCCGCATCGCTGTCGTCTGAGTCCGCAAATGCAGGCACACAGCAAGTTGCAGACAAAGCCATAACCAAAGCAGATGAAACAACACGTCTGAATAATGTGTTTTTCACTATGAATCCACCTTTCCTAATAATTTGCTGATTTTTCTGAAAAGTCTTCTGTACCGATTAAATTTGATACCCTGCAACAATCAGAATTAGATTTGTATTACACCAAAAACGGATAATAAAGAAACAACAAATGAGCCATTATGTGAATAATATGCCATAAATCAATCACCTGACTATCACATATAAACAAAAACAATAGCGTTGTTTTGTGCAAAATAAACAAATTGCATTTCCTACTTTTTAATTGCGCAAATTCACTAATTTATTCATATAATAAACAAATATTTTGTTGCGTATGCGTTGTTTTTTATAAGAAATGTCAAAAAAGGCTTACTAAGCTAATATTAATTATATCAATTGTTTACACTTTTGTCAAGGGCGATTGAGGGGTTATTTACATTCTTTTTTTGTGCAAAAAGCTGGTTTGTTAATCATGCACAATTCTAAAAATGCTTTTTTGTGTATATTACATGAAAATACATTATTTTTTAATAAAATATTCTAAGTTATTTTTTATTTACACTCATAAAAACAGAATTATTATTAATTAGTGTAACATCACTTTTGAATATAAAAGAATCTGTGGGATTTTAAACAAAAAACGCCGCATTCTTATTGAAATCGTGCTATCCTATTATGACAAATTTCACTGATTAATAATATTATAATTTGCTTATGGATATACTGAAAATTTAAGAAAGGAAGTAAAAAAATGAATGTAAAAATACAGACGGACAAAAACAGCCGAAAAATAACCGCATCAATTTACGGCGATTTAGACCACCACACAGCTAAATATATCCGAAGCGGTATTGACTCAGCGATCCATGAAAACAACCCCAAAAAGCTTATTATAGATTTTTCCAATGTTACATTTATGGACAGCTCAGGAATAGGATTGGTAATGGGAAGATATAAAATCATGAACGAAATTTCAGGAGAAGTCCTAATTGCCAACCCTCCCGCTTATATAAGAAAAGTAATGCAGCTTGCAGGACTTCACAAGCTTTGCCCAATAATAAATACAATTTCAGAGGATAAGCCTGTTAATGAACCTTTATCAGAAGAAACAGGCGATACAGAACCAACAGCAAAGGATACTACAAAAATTTCGGAGGGACAAAACGCATGAAACAGAAGATAGTAAACGAACTAAAAATGAGTTTTCCCAGCTTATCTGAAAATGAACGTTTTTCAAGGTTAGCCGTAAGCGGTTTCCTGTCTCAGCTTAACCCTCAAATCGACGAGCTTTCCGAAATAAAAACCGCTGTATCAGAGGGAGTGACAAACTGTATAGTCCATGCCTACAGAAATGTTGCCGGAATTATATTCATGCAGGTACGCATAATGGAAAACGGAAAAATTTACATAAAAATCCGTGATAAAGGCTGTGGAATTCCCGACATAAAAAAAGCTATGGAACCGCTTTTTACCACCGCCCCCGATGAGGAACGTGCAGGTTTAGGATTTGCGGTCATGGAAAGCTTTATGGACAAAATAAAAGTAAGAAGCTCAGAAGGAAAAGGTACGACAATCATAATGGAAAAGACCTTAAAATCAAGGAAGGCTTTATTCGATATATGAAAAAAAATGAAACAAACAGTCTTGCTGAAAATAATCTTGGACTTGTTCATTTGTGTGCAAACCGTTTCAGAAACAAAGGAATTGAATATGATGATCTTTACGGAGCCGGCTGCATAGGGCTTTTAAAAGCATCAAAAGCATTTGACCCCGAAAGAGGAGTACGCTTTTCCACTTATGCAGTACCCGTAATTCTAGGAGAAATAAAGCGGCTTTTTCGTGACGGAGGCACCATAAAGGTAAGCCGTACACTGAAAGAGCTTTCTCTTCACATTACCCGACATCGTGAGCAATTTATTTTATCCGAAGGAAGAGAACCTACAGTTGAAGAGCTTTGTCTTCTATCAGGACAACCTGCGGAGTCTGTTATTGAAGCGCTTAATGTATCGCTTCCACCGCTGAGCTTAACTGAATCAAGCGACGAATCAGGGAACAGCGAATTTGATATACCCACAGAAGCTCCTGATTTATCAATAACTGACAAGCTATCGCTAAGGCAAGTCATGAATGACCTTGATCCAAAAGACAGAAAGCTTATATATCTTCGTTATTTTGAAAATAAAACCCAAGTGGAAACTGCAAAGATTCTTGATATGACTCAAGTCCAGGTTTCAAGGCGTGAAAAAAAGATTTTAAATCTCATGCGGCAAGAATTATATAATTAATTATAACATTTATCATTAGACGTTTCAATAAAGCGAAACGTCTTTTTTATTATAAAATTTCATTTTTCTAAATATAAAAATCGTACAAATTCCGCCAATAATCAATTATATAGTATAAAACTAAACAAAATCACAAAAATATAATTTATAATACGGGATGTGATAAAATGAGAAAATCAAATAACGAAAATAGCCTTGCCGGCACACCTGCAGGAAATGCAAACGAAATAAACGAGCTTTTAAGAAGATATGGCGTAAAATTCGGAATTTATAAAAACGGCGTTTTCAATGAACAGCTTTTTCCTTTTGACCCTATTCCGAGGGTAATAAGCGCTGAGCATTTTGCCGTTATCGAAAAAGGACTTATTCAGCGTGTGACAGCATTAAATATGTTTTTATATGATATATATCATGATAAAAAGATTATTAAAGACAACATTATTCCTGAAGATTTCGTATATATGTCTACTGGTTATCTTCCCCAATGCGAAGGCGTTAATCCTCCGAAAAATATCTATACTCATATTGCGGGTATTGACCTTGTTCAGGGGAAGGACGGCAAATGGTATATTCTTGAGGATAATCTCAGAATTCCTTCCGGGGCATCTTATCCTCTTATTGCAAGAGAGCTTACTCGAGTAGCTTCACCGAATATCTTCTCGGATAATCCGATTTCAGATAACCGAAATTATGCAGAGCTTTTAAAAGAGACCCTTAACTTTTCCAACTGCGGGGGTATTAATGCAATACTAACACCGGGAAGATTTAACGCAGCATATTTTGAGCATTCATACCTTGCCGAACTGACAGGTTCGGTTTTAGTGCAAAATCATGAGCTTTTCGTTGAAAATAATATTCTTTATCACAAAACATATTCCGGCGAAAAGACCAAGGTCGGAGCACTTTATCGCAGAATTTCAGATGAATTTCTTGATCCTCTTACATTCATTCCTCAATCTCTTATCGGAATTCCCAATATTATGGAAGCATATCGATGCGGCAGCGTAGCGGTTGTCAATGCAATCGGAAACGGCGCAGCAGATGATAAAGGAATATATTATTTTGTACCGAAAATGATAAAATATTATTTAGGCGAAGAACCTATGCTAAGGAATGCTCCCACATATCTCCCCTTTTATGAAAAGGACAGAAAATATATTCTTGAGAATATGGATAAGCTTGTAATAAAGGATGTTGCAGAATCCGGCGGATACGGCGTCACATTCGGCAAAGAGCTTTCAAAAGAAAAGCTTGAGGAGCTTAAATCAATAATAACACGGGAACCACGCCGATTTATTGCCCAGGAAATTATTGATTTTCTTGAGCTGCCAATTATGGACGGCGAAAAGGCTGTTATGAGAAAAGCCGATTTAAGAGCATTTGTTTTGTCAGGAGAATCCACAAAAGTTTGGCCGTCAGGTCTTACAAGATTCTCACGCAATCCCGATTCATTTGTAGTAAACTCATCTCAGGGAGGAGGTTTTAAGGATACATGGGTGTTATATCAATAGAACACAGCGACAGACTTTTTTGGCTTGGAAGATATACTGAAAGGGTTTTTACCACATTAAAAGCGCTTGAAAAACAATATGACAGCATGATTGATGATGACCCCATGCTTTATACAGAATTTCTGCAAAATTTCGGGCTTGATGACACATATGGAAATATGCAGAACTTTGTTTCAAGCTTTTTGTTTGATAAAACTAATCCGTATTCTGTTGCATACAGTCTTGAAAAAGCCTATGACAACGGAATCGTACTTAGAGAAAATATATCATCAAAAGCCCTGTCATTTCTCCAGCTTGCAAAGGATACACTGGCTGTAGCCTTCAGCTCACAAAAAGGACTTCTGTTTTCCCTTCTTCCGTTAGAGGACAGTCTATTTGCTTTCTGGGGCTGCATAAATGAGTATATTTATGACGATGAAATAATAACTCTTTTAATGTGCGGAAAATATGTCGAACGGCTTGATTTGTATTTTCGTTTAAAATATGATATCAAATATATCAAGTTAGAATTTGAAAGACTATGCGATTACCTAAAGAGAGTTCCGGAAAACACCTCCTATAGGTATAATGCAAAATATCTTAATGATTTATCTGAAATTATTGATATAAAAGAAAATTATACCGACAGGCTTAATGACGCAATAAAAAGTCTTGGAAATTTATTTTTGAAAGAAAAATAATCATTAACATTACAGGAGGCTTTCGTGAAAAAACTTCATTTTTATTTTTCAACTAAGCTTACTTTTGATGATAACGTATATAACCATAGCTTTGCTTTGCGTTGTATCCCTATCAACAATAATGCTCAAAGCATATTAAATTATGACCTTGAAATAAAGCCTTTTGTGTCTGCACAGCTTACTATGGACGCATTCGGAAACAACGTTTTATGCGGATATATAAAAAAGGAACACAGATATCTTGATTTTGAAATAAGCGGAACGGCTCAGATTGATTCAAATGCTAAAACTAATGATTATCTTCCCTGCTATTTATATCAGTCCGAATATACAAAGCCAAGCGATGAGCTGACAGAATTTTATAAAGAAATAGCCGGTCAATGCAGCGTTTCTTCCCCGGATGAACGTGCAGCATTTTTTTCTCAGAGGCTTTTTGAGTGCATGACTTATGAAAAAAGTATTACTAATACCGAAACCAAGGCCGCTGACGCATTTGAAATAAAAAAAGGAGTTTGTCAGGATTATTCTCATATAATGCTTTCGCTTCTGAGAATGGACAAGATTCCCTGCCGGTATATCGCAGGACTTTCAAGCTATGCCGGTGAAACCCATAGCTGGATAGAGCTTTGGGACGGCAATGGCTGGATAGGCTTTGACCCTGCCAACAACTGCTTTCTGAATGATGATTACCTTGTATTTACTCAAGGAAGAGATTTCGGCGACTGTGCTATTGACCGAGGTATTATGTTCGGATCTTATACAAGACAAATGCAGCTTATTGCCTCAAGTCTGGAACAGCAATAAGCGCTTTAAATTACTACCGTCTTTATATTGTTGCAAAAGATGAAAAAAAATGATATAATAACAATTATTAAAATTAAGGACGGTGTTGAAATAATGGAGCAATACCTTGAAATCGGAAAAATCGTATCCGTTTTCGGATTAAAAGGCGAAGTCAAGGTTCAGCCTTGGTGCGACTCCCCTCAATTTCTATGCGAATTTGATACTCTCTATTATAAAAGCGGTACACCCGTTATAATCGAAAGAGCAAGAGTTTCTAAAAATATTGCAATACTTAAAATCAAGGATATAGACACTGTGGAACAGGCTCAGGCTGTCCGCAACCGTGTGCTGTATATGAACAGAGATGATGTAGAGCTTGAAAAAGGCTGTTATTTCGTTCAGGACCTTGTGGGACTTACTGTTTCCGACGCTGACACACAGGAAATATACGGAAAAATAATTGAAGTAAGCGAAACCGGTGCAAACGATGTCTATCACATAAAAAGCGATGACGGAAAAATGTATTATATTCCTGCTATTCCTCAGGTCATTATGAATATCGACCTCGATTCGGGAACTATGACAATTAAGCCTCTTGACGGCTTGTTTGACGACTGAGGACTATTAATATGAGAATTGACATAGCTACTTTATTTCCTGATTTATTGGAAAATTATCTGAATGAGAGTATAATCGGCAGATCTCGTGCAAAGAATATTTTTACAGCCTGTTGTCATAATATCCGTGATTATACAGAAGATAAGCACAGAAGAGTGGACGATACGCCTTACAGCGAGCGGCAGGGAATGCTTATGCAGGCACAGCCTATTTATCGCTGCTGGCAGGCGGTCTGCAACATGACAAAAAGCCAGCCCCATGTTATATATATGTCGCCTCAGGGCAAAACCCTGACCCAGAAAAGATGCAGGGAACTTTCTGAGATGGACAGCATATTTATATTATGCGGGCATTATGAAGGCGTGGACAACAGAGTAATTGAAAAAATAGTTGACGAGGAAATCTCAATCGGCGATTATGTTCTGACCGGCGGCGAGCTTCCCGCTCTCGTTCTTGTGGACAGTGTGGTAAGAATGCTTGAGGGAACCCTCTCAAGCCAACAGGGATATACCGATGAAAGCCATTATAACGGATTGCTGGAATATCCGCAGTATACCCGACCGGAGGAATGGGAGGGCATGAGTGTTCCTAAGGTTCTTTTGTCGGGACATCACGCTAATATAAAAAAATGGCGGCATGAGCAATCTCTTCTCAATACCCTTAAAAAGCGTCCTGAGCTGTTGGAGAAATATCCTCTCACCCAAGAAGATCTGGCGGTTATAAACAGCTTTAACAAGGATTCTGAGGACTGAAAAGCCGTTTTCAACACGAAAATGTTAAAAACATTTGTATAGTTTGAATTAAGTGTTGAAAACTAATTGTGCAAGATGTACAAACTCAGGGCTTTGGGGTCGTTCATTATGAGCAAAAGATGAGAAATTACAAAAAAATATGATTTTTGTGGATATTTATCGTTGACTAATATGAAGTTGTCCTGTATAATATATAGTATCAACAATGATAAGTAATTATATAATTCATTGCTAAAATATTTCAATGAGAAACTTTATGATTGGAGAGATTTAATTATGTTCGTAAAAGATGTAGTTGTTCAAAATCAGGTTGGCTTACATGCACGTCCTGCAACTTTTTTTATTCAGAAAGCTAATGAGTTCAAGTCTTCTATCTGGATTGAAAAAGAAGAAAGAAGAGTAAACGCAAAGAGCCTTCTTGGAATTCTTTCACTTGGTATTGTCGGCGGAACTTCTATCAGAATTATTGCTGACGGTGCTGATGAAGAGCTTGCAGTTCAGGGTCTTGTTGATCTGGTTGACAGCGGTTTCTCCGAAGATGCAAGATAATAAATATTTATATAGAAAAAGCGTCTGACATAAAAAATGTCGGACGCTCTTTTTTATATAGTTAATCTTCGTGTGTATAAGGCGGGTCGCCGAAAGGATAAATCTGCTGATAATTTCTATATTCCTCAGCTGAAAGATCCGACCCTATGGGAATAAGCCCTGTGCAGTCGCCTGACGAACAAGCCGGATTATATCTGTCAAGAAGAACAGCCCGGTTATCTGCTTCTGTTTTTTTATAAGCATTAGCACATTTCTGTAATTCCTCAAAGGTCCTTATATCCTTGTCCATTAACCTGCGTTGTACGTTTGGCGATAACGTGTTAAAAAACTCATTGCTTGATACATCCTGATCCAGAAGATCAGAAAGGCAAAGGTGAACATTTTCCTGCATAATATTAATCCTCCTCTTTAATGATTTGTATGGTTTAATAAAAATATTATGCTCGGTTTGAATTAAGCAATGCGTTAAAATCTTTTGCAATTTTTTCAACGAAAAAGAGCCTGCGAATTAACACAGGCTCTTTCTCAATTAAATTTATTTGGTAAGTGTATCGCTGACAGATTTATTTAGATAGTTGTGCTATACTTTTCAATATGTTCATAGGCTGAACCGCTATAAACATAGACGCTTGCATAAGCACGATAATCTTTACTCTTTGAAGCTGAATTATAAGTCTTGCTTGCAGTAGTACTTCCCGCATTTACATCTTTTGTTGCATAGTCAACGTCCTTCCACACGCCGTTAACTTTTTCCTGGAGATAAACATAAACCTTAACGCGAGTTGCACTATCTTTTCCTCTTACTTCACAAGAAAATGTGATTGAATTAGTTCCTGTCCATGTAGCCGTAGGCTTCACATCACTGGCATATAAGTAATATGGTGAAATTCCGGGAACATCTGCGGCAGCAATTGCTGTTGCTGAAGCCAAACAAAAAGACATGCATAAAACAATTAACATAGAAACAAATTTTTTCATAAAAAAACGTCCTTTCACAACAAATTTCTAAAATTTATTATGATTTAAAGTTTTTAATTTTTAATGCATTTTTTGTAACTATTTTTATTTTCGCCTCTTAACTGATTCAGCAATCTTTATTAATTCACTTTTATCCACGATTCCGGCAACATCAAATACCTTGCTTTCTTCTCTCCAAAGAATAATACCTGAACCATCATCGTAATCATAAAACAAGTCAGCTTCATATCCATGAATAGTTATCTTTTCTCTTACTTGATGTTCAATATCAATTGATGGGGATGCCGTTAAACCAGATTCGCTGTAACTTACATATTTACCATCTTCATTTAAAAAATTATAGGAACCAATTTCAGGAACACTGTTTTCTTCGTCAAACTCAAAACCGCTGGGAATGTATGTTGGGAAAAACATATTAGCTTCATTGGGGTCTTCCATTTCTTCGTAACCGTTATAGTCACCTTCAATAAAATGAAAATCCACTGCACCTTGCCTGTTGTCAATTGTTTCTTTTGTTTTAATTGTCCAATCTTTCTTTATATCTCCTCCTACTACAGCTGAAGCGCCAAAGCCTATTACTGCCGCAGCTATGCAGACTGCAATTTTAAAATTGATTTTTAAGCTTCTATTAACAGCCTCGACCTTTCCAAGAAGCAAGGCTATATTTCTTTTGTATTTACGGGAGAAGCGATGATTTATATCAGGAATTTCAGACATATATTTGCTCGCAGGGTCAATTATAACTTCCTTTAATGCATAATATAAATTTGAATTGCTATTCATGAACCTCTTCTCCTAACCTTTTTCTCAGGATCGCTTTGGCTTCATTGATATAATTATAAACTGTTCTTCTTGAAACGCCCATTAACTCAGCAGTTTCATCAGCAGTCATTCCATAAAAGTATGTATATATGAGCACATTCCTATATTTTTCTTCCATAGAAGCAATTTCATATTTCAGAAGAGCGAGACTATAATCATCTGATCCTCTGTCAACCGGCTCATATAACAACTCATCATAAGACAAATCGTTCCTGTTATTTTTTCCTTTGTTATGCATTTGATAACAAACGCTTCTAACAGTAACAATCAAATAAGCCTCAAGTTCGTGCACATTTAATTTGTTAATTTTCTGAAAATATTTTGCGATTCTGAAAAAACATTCATAAACAGCATCTTCTGAGGCAGTCTTATTATTCAAAATCTTATTTGCAACATAAAACAACCTGTCTTCATAAGTTTTAACAATATGATCAAAAGCCGCTTTGTCCTTTTCATTATCAATCATCGCTAAAAACATTGCACTGTTAATCATAATATCCCCCCGCATAATCCGCCAGCATTCGACAACACAAAAGTAAAAAAAATTAAGGTTTTATTTTTTTACATTTATTTTAAAAGGATAATTAAATGTAACAATTATCCTGACAGCTTGTAAGAAAAAACCCGTCATCACTGAGGTGACAACGGGTAAACGCCACATGGGCTCAATGGCTGGGGTAAAAGGATTCGAACCTTTGGAATGTCGGAGTCAGAGTCCGATGCCTTACCACTTGGCGATACCCCAATATTGGAAATAGTATTGGTTGGGATAGATGGATTCGAACCATCGGAATGACGGAGTCAAAGTCCGTTGCCTTACCTCTTGGCTATATCCCAATATCTTTCCCTACTCATACAGCTTTTATATTATACCACAGCTTTACCCGGAATACAATAGAAACGCATTATTTTTACAATATGGAAACATTTTATTAACTTTTTTGAGATCTAAGCCCCAGATTATTTAAATATAATTGGGGCTTAATCTCTAAAAAAATGCCTTTGGGGATTGACGAGTATGGCGTAAATTACTTTGCTGAGATATTTCTCAGCTTTTCCATTTGTGATTTCATGAAAAAAGTCTTAATCATCAAATGGGTCTGTAACTACTACGTCGGTAAGTGGTTTTGTAGTACCTGTCGGAACCACTACTTCTCCGCCGCTTGCAGTAATTATATCTTCAGATATGAATTCAAAAAACTCCAATGATGGCTTTTTATATTTAAACTTCATTTTTACATACCTCCTTTTTATTGTTCTTGAGTTGAATCCTGTGCCTGAGGGGTAGTGATTCCTGCGATACCGTCTGAGAATACAACCTTAGACTTTCCGCCTTCTTTATAAATAAGGAAAGCTCTCGCATATCTCTCTACACCGTTCTTCATTCCTGTCAGTGACATCAACACCTGATTATTTGCCTCTGCATAAAGCTGACCTTTTCTTGCTGTTGACAATGCTGTTTTTTCAGGGAGATTTGTCAGTGTTGTTCCGGATACAGTTACACCTGACAAATCAGCAATATTAGCTTCAATAGGTGTAAAGATAATTCCGGCTGATACAAATTCAACGCTGTCAGGAATATAATATGCACAGTTGAATGTTATCTTATGGAAGTTAACGTCAGTTGTTTCAAATCCATAGCTTTGAACCTTATCTGATACAAATGCCGCAGGTGTTACTGTTACTTCTTCATCAGCATATACTGCTTCAAAGTCTGCGTCGCACCAAGCGCTGAAGAATATTGTACTGTCATAAGAATATACCATTCCGTTCAATGTCCAATACTGGAATGAACCGTATGCATTTGTATCAGGAGCTACGAGCTTAACCTGTGTATAGTTAGCAACCTTATATGTGTCTCCTCTTGGAAGTTCATAGCTGTAATCAATATCAGTTTCGTCTTCCATTACATATACTCTTCCGTTTTCTACAGTGAGTGTATATCCGATTTCAGAAACCTCATACATTGCCTTAAATGTAACGGTAGTACCGGCTTTATATGATTTGGCTTCAAGAGCTTTACCTATTTCATCATTATCAGAGCCTTCAATTTTTGCTACAAGATTTCCGTTTGCATCATATTCTTCCCAGCCAACTAAAGTGTATCCCTGTACATCTATAAAACGAGGAGCCTTAGGATTAAAATGAACTTCAGTGCCCGAAACAGTAAGCTGTGAAAATGCATTAGTCTTTAATTCGTTTCCAAACATGTCAATATAATTGAACTCACATCCAACTACTACACCGTCGTCTTCTTCAACAGGGAATTTAATATAATCGTAATAACCATGTGCCCCCGGATTCTGAACCCGAACAACGTTACCCTCGCTATCAATTACGCCCTCTTCACAGTTTGCGGCGTCAGTAGCAACAGAAATAAAGTAAGTTCCCGGTACTGCATTAGCAGGGATAGTGATTGACTCGACCGTCTTATTCGGATCCAATCTATTATAAAGAACGAAATATCCGTCTGAGAAATCAGAACCTGCCGCCAATGAGCCTCCGTCTACACGCCAGCCTGCTGATGCCCACCTATCCTTACGTTCTTGGCTAATATATGGATTTCCATTTTCATCTTTTCCATCGCATGGTACATAAATGTTAATCCACATACCACTGTCATTACTTCCGCCAATGTGAGATTCATCCATTACGCCCCAGTCATATCCAACGAGAACTTCAATCTCATCATTTCCCTCTTCAATAGTAAACGGAATTGCAATAGCTGAAGATTCCTTATACATTTCAACTGCATGACCACCGGAGAAATTGACATCAGTAAATCTTTTCTGTTCAGCAGTGTTATCGCTAACTTTTTTAAATCTATCTCCGTTTTCATCTTTCTTTTCAGACTGCAAATTCATAAAGTCTTCAGCTTCATAAATCGTATATTTGATTGCCTTATAATTTGCTACATATGTACGATTCTCAGATACATTATTTAATACAAGTGTTCTGCTTGTTCCCACTTCTTCACCGTCCAGCGTCCAGTTTACAAACTTAAATCCGCTCTTGGTTGTTGCCTGTAAAGTTACATCAGAACCTACGAGAACTTCTCCGCCTCCGGTTACAGTTCCATGTTCTTCAGCGTCGGGAACACCAACAACTGAAACTGCTTCAAATACAGGCTTGCTTGACTTAACGTCTACATAGTCATATCCTGCATATTGCTGTCCGTAAACACCGATATAATATGTTCCGGGCTCACTGAATGTAACGCTTTCAATTGTCTGAGTTCCCCACTTAGTTGTTGTACCTAACTGGTGATAAGAAGCCTTTGAATAAGTCTCGCCGCCGATTGTTGCTGTCTCTGAGCCGCTTCCCGGCTGCCAGATATTTACCCAAGGATTCTTGTCATTACCTTCTGCAACATATCTGATTGTGATATCATATGTTACTGAAGTATCTGTAATTACGATCGGCAGATATGCCTCACATGAGCCGGTCATTTCGAGCCAGTCATTTGCTGAAGCTTCACCATAATATGTGTCGCCTGGCTTTGTCTGATGTGCAGTGCCGTCGAACAATACAGCGTCTTCTGCTTCAATTCTGACTGTGTCTGTCTTAGTTGTTTCGCCTGCCGCCGAAGCGAATAATGAAGCTGACGGCAGAAGCGTTGCCGTTAACGCAGCTGCTGATAAAAAGCTTAAGACTCTCCTTTTAAAATTTTTCATTCTTTTTTCCTCCTCAAAATTAATTCTTATTTAGTTTGAAGTTTGAACACAAATTCCAAAAGCTGTATTCAAGCTCAACGCCTTACAGCAAAACTCATCCAAACATTCCTTTTATATAATAATTATACACATAAGATATGGAAATGTCAATAGATTGAATTAAATAAAAATATATAAATTTTCTTGAAAAATTATCATAATTTTATTTAAATTACAAGCGGTTTATGTGAGTTTTCCCGCTATATTTTATATGCAGAAACTTGTATTTTTTTATAATACCTGTAAGTTATCAAATCAAATTTGATTTTGTATTTTTTTGTGAAAAAGCACTAAATGTTCTTGTGCAAATTTAGTGAAAAACATCATTGAAAAGAACTTACAGCATATGATATAATGTATTTAACAATTACATTGGGGTTTTATTTCTCAATTCATTGTGAATATTTTTTTGGAGGATGAAAAATGAAGATCAAAAAGATTCTTTCCAGCATTATAGCTGGTGCTCTTGCCATCTCAACATTGGCCAGCATTTCTTCATTCAGCACATCAGCTGAAGATGAGGTTATCTGGACCGGTTCAGAAGACCTTGGCAACTGGGGCACAGACATTGACCTTAAAGTAGCAGGTATTCCGCTTGCTAAAAAGGACGGCATTATTACTATTGAATACGAAGACAAGGGCGGCGCACAGATTCAGATTATCAATAAAATCGGTGAAGCTTGGACTTGGACTGAAATGGAAGCTGCTGACGGCAACACATTTTTTGATACTCAAGGCGGAAAGCTTCAGATCAAGCTTACAGAATCTCAGGCTGAACAGTTTGCAACATCTAAAGCAATCTTCCTGAAAGGTAAGAATGCAGTAGTTACTAAGCTTATTTATTCAGCTCCCGGCGGATTGTCAGGAAAAACTGAAACTATCTGGAAAGGTTCAGAAGACCTCGGCGCTTGGGGCAAAGACGTTGACCTTAAAGTAGCTGGTATTCCACTTGCTGAAGAAGACGGAATCGTTACAATTCTGTATCAGGATAAAGGCGATGCTCAGATTTCAGTAGTTAATAAAGTCGGCGACGCATGGACATGGACTCCACTGATAGCTCCTGACGGAAACGAATTCTTCACAACATCAGGCGGAAAGCTTCAGATCAGACTTACAGCTGAACAGGCTGCACAGTTTGCAACCTCAAAGGCTCTTTTCCTCAAAGGTCAGAATGCAGTAGTTACTGAAATTACTTACACTGCTCCCGGAGCTATTACACCAGACGACAGCGAATCAGATGATTCAAGCAAGCCTGAAACAACAGGAACAATTATTAATATTGAAAACCCTGTAACAGACGCTTGGAAAAACTGCTTCCCTCAGTTTGAAATAGAAGAAGGAAAAATGACTGACGATTACATTGATGCTAAAACATTTACAAAAGACACAGCTATGGATGTAACCATTAATTACGAATGGACAGAAGACGGAGTAGCTCAGGAGTATGCTCAGGTTAAACCGGCTTCAACAGCTAACAGCTGGGAGTCCTTGTATAAATTAGGTTATCTGAATGATACTTTTGCAAAGGATACAAATGCTTCAACAAGCGGTCTTGGATATACGACTGATGATGGACAGACAGTTGGTTATGCAATAAAGAGCGACGGTTTCTTCATTTCTAATGATCCGTCTTGCAACCAGATTAAGTTCACAATTACTGCTGAAGGCGTAAATAAGATGATTGAAGCTGCTACAGCTGCTGAAGATGCTTATGACGGTATCGTATTCCAGATCAGCGGTATGAAAGTTACTTCTATTGAGCTTTCACAGAGCGGTGTAAGACTTGCTTCACAGCCTGCACCTATCGAACCAATTGATCCTGACAGCTCTAATCCAGCTGAAGATCCAACTGAATCAAAAGATCCTACAGATCCTACAGATCCTGAAGATCCAACAGATGATTCAGACAGCAAGGCAGATATTCCAAATGTAGACACATCTTCTTCAAAAGCTGATAATAGTTCTTCAAAGGCTGGTACAACCAACTCAACAAACAACAACGACAAGAGCCCTAACACAGGTGCTGCCGGAATAGCAATCGCAGGTCTTGCACTTGCAGCTGCTGCAATCGTTGCTTCTAAGAAGAAATAATCTTAATTGATTGAATAATAAGACTCGCTTATGCGGGTCTTATTTTTTTGCTTTGTTATATAAATCAAACTTACTTGACATTATTACATACCTATGCTATACTAATAATAGACACCCCACAGGGGTGTTGTGTTTAAGATTGTTTTGGCAATAATAGTGATAAAATTTTAATAAGGGTTTGATTATATGAAACAAAGATTTGATGTAACGGGCATGACTTGCTCTGCATGTTCTGCTCATGTAGAAAAAAGCGTCCGTAAATTACAGGGAGTAAAATCTGTAGCAGTAAGTCTTCTGCAAAATTCGATGACAGTAGATTATGACGGCGATATTCTTGACAGCAATGATATCATTAAAGCCGTGGAGCATGGTGGATATGGTGCCGGCGTAGCAGGCAAAAAAGATAATACTGCCCCAAAATCTGTTGACGACAGCGCGAAAAAGATGAAAAATCGTATGATTTGGTCAATCGCATTCTTGATTCCTCTTTTTTATATATGCATGGGGCATATGTTTAATATTCCTATACCTGCGATTTTCACAGGTCATAATAATATGATGATTTTTGCCTTAACACAGCTTTTTTTAACCATTCCTATAGTTATTTTGAATAAGCACTATTTTGTCAACGGCTTTAAAAATCTTGTACACCTTTCACCTAATATGGATACGCTGATAGCTTTGGGTGCAACGGCAGCCGGAGGATATAGCGTAATTCAGCTTTTTGTTATGGCGTATGCAATGGGAAGAGGCAATATGTCAGCCGCCCATGATAGTATGATGAATTTGTATTTTGAATCCTGCGGAATGATTTTAGCTCTCATAACTGTGGGAAAATATATGGAGGCACGCTCTAAAAGCAAAACATCTCAGGCTATAGAAAAACTTATAAACCTTGCACCGAAAACTGCGGTAGTTATCCGTGACGGAACAGAACTTGAAATACCCGTCGAACAGGTAGCTTTGGATGATGTATTTGTGATACGCTCAGGAAAAGCAATCACCTGTGACGGCGAAATTATTGAGGGAATATGCAGTATCGACCAATCTGCAATAACCGGCGAGAGCATCCCCGTTTCCAAAGAAGAGTCTGATACAATTATGGCGGGCACTATTTGTACCACTGGATATGCTAAAGCTGTTTGCAGAAAAACCGCCGAAAATTCCACCCTTTCACAAATTATTGCGCTCGTTGAAGAAGCATCCTCCTCAAAAGCACCGATTTCAAAGCTTGCCGATAAGGTCAGCGGTGTTTTCGTACCTATTGTTATCACCATTGCCCTTATAGCTATCATTGTTTGGCTTATAATAGGTGCATCATTTGCCTCTGCACTTTCTGTAGGTATCGCTGTCTTAGTAATCTCATGTCCATGCGCTTTGGGACTTGCAACACCTACAGCTATTATGGTCGGTACAGGTAAAGGAGCAGAAAACGGTATTTTGGTAAAATCAGCAGAAAGCCTTGAAATTGCCCATAAAATTACCACAGTCGTACTTGACAAAACCGGTACCGTAACCGAGGGAAAACCTGTGGTTACTGATATTATCACCATTGAAGGAATAACGGAAGCACAGCTTCTTTCCTCAGCTTATCCCCTTGAAAAATCATCATCACACCCATTGTCAAATGCAGTATGTGAATATGCTGAAAGTAATTTTAACTTATCCGCAAAATGCAGTAATTACAGCGAAATTCAAGGAAAAGGTGTGTCAGCCACAGTAGATGGAAAAACCGTACTTGCCGGAAATCTGAGATTTATGCAGGAAAACAATATAGATGTTACCGCTTTATCTCAGCAATCTCAAAGCCTTGCGAACAATGGCAAAACACCTTTGTTTTTCAGCAGAGACGGCAAACTGCTTGGCATTATCGCCGTTGCAGATACCGTGAAAAACACAAGCAAAAATGCCATTGCACAAATGAAAAACATGGGCATGAAAGTTATAATGCTCACAGGAGACAACCAGCGCACAGCAAATGCTATCCAAGAGCAGATACAAGCTGATGAGGTTATAGCCGAGGTTCTTCCTCAGGACAAAGAGGCGGAGATACGCCGTTTGCAGGAACAGGGAGAAAAGGTTGCCATGATCGGCGACGGAATAAATGACTCCCCTGCTTTAGCCAGAGCAGATGTGGGAATTGCAATCGGCGCAGGTCAGGATATTGCCATTGAATCCGCAGATATCGTACTAATGAAAAGCGATTTGCAGGATGCTGCAAAAGCCTTTGCACTCAGCAAAGCTGTAATAAAAAATATTAAAGAAAATCTGTTCTGGGCGCTTTTCTATAATTCATTGGGAATCCCTCTTGCCGCAGGTGTCTTTTATCCGATTTTCGGCTGGACGCTTAATCCGATGTTTGGTGCTGCGGCAATGAGCCTAAGCTCCTTCTTCGTAGTAACTAACGCCTTAAGATTAAAATTCTTTAAGCCCAAATTTGATATAGTCCCCTATGAAAGCATTAATGCTGATAAAACTATAGAAACGAAAGGAAATGATACCATGAAAAAAGTAATGAAAATCGAAGGAATGATGTGCGGTCACTGCACAGGAAGAGTAAACAAAGTTCTTAATGCCCTTGACGGTGTTGAAGCAACTGTTTCTTTAGAGGATAAAGCCGCTTATCTCACCATAACAGGCGATATTTCCAATGAAATCTTGAAAAGTACAGTAGAAGCAGAAGGCTATGAGGTGACAGAAATAAATGAAGGCTGATAAGAATAAGGTAACCAGGCTTCTTAAAACTGCCAGAGGACAAATTGACGGAATACTCCGTATGATTGAAGATGACAGATATTGCATTGACATTTCAAATCAGCTTATGGCAGCCGACGCTATTCTAAGAAAAGCAAATAAAGAAGTGCTCTCAGCACATATGAAATGCTGTGTAGCCGAAGCAATGAACTGTGAGGATTCAGACAAAAAAATCGAAGAGCTTGTCAGTCTTATTGATAAGCTATAACGACAAATAACCCCGAAAATACGCAACTGGCTTAACAGTCGAGTGTATTTTCGGGGCTATTTTATTGACACGAATAACACAAAAATGATATAATCAGCTCACGGCCGAAATCAGTTGCCTCTGTTTTAATATAATTATGAAGCAACGGAAAAGGAGATTATTTTTATGGAAAAAACAACGCTTGGAAAATTTATTCAAACCAAACGGAAGCAAGCCGATCTTTCTCAAAAGGAAATGGCTGAAAAGCTTTTTGTAACAGAATCAGCAGTCAGTAAATGGGAACGAGGAGTTTCTTATCCTGATATTTCTATGATTCAAGGAATTTGTGAAGTGCTCTCTATTTCTGAGCACGAGCTTTTAACTGCAAGCGACGATCATCGTCAAAAAGAAATTGAAAACCAAGCCAAAAGCTATAAAAAGACCATTCATATATATCTATTTATTTGTTTTCTGGCATACGCCGGTTCACTTATCCCATGCTTCATCTCAGATGTAATTTCAAATCATAAGCCTACATGGTCTTTTATTGTCTTGACATCAGAATTAATGGTATTTTCTCTTTTAAATCTGCCATTATTGATAAAAAAAAATAAAAGTATCTGGACATTAGCTGCTTTCTGGCTGTCGTTAATTGCCTTACTGATTACATGCAGAATACATAACGGCGGTGATTGGCTATTGACAACTGTAATTGCCGTAACATTTGGACTTCTTGTTATATTTGCACCTTTTATCTTTAAAAGCGACTTGTTCCCTGAATTTATAAGAAACAACCGTGGATTATTGAGCCTCATGATTGATTCATTGCTGTTGGTGCTTCTGATAATTGTTGTAACTTCAGGCAAAAATATTGACGCATTGAAGCTTTGTGCTTTTGAGATTACCTTGCCATGGGCTTTGCTTCTTACAATAAGATACTTAAAAATAAACCGTTTTTTTAAATCATCAATTAGTTTAATTGCATTTGGTATATATGCAATTTTTCAAAGACCTGTGATGCTGACCATTCTTGAAAAGCGTCCGTTTAAATTGGAAACAGTAGACCTTTCTTCTTGGAACAATGAAGCATATCTTAATGCAAACATAATGTTCTCTATTCTTTTGATTTGCATTGTTCTTGCTTTAATATTCACCGCTGGCGGCATATTTATAGAAATAAGAAAAACGAACAATAAAAAATAGATATAAATGTGAAAAGCACCCCAAAAGTTTGACACTTTCGGGGTGCTGATTTTTTTACCACTCTATTTCTTCAACATTTTTAGGGTTTTCATTGATGATAACCTGATCGACCCTGCTGTTTTTTACCTTTATAATTCTATCCGCCATAGGAGCAATAGCCGAATTGTGAGTAATAACTATTACAGTCATTTTATTCTGCCTGCAAGTATCCCATAACAGCTTTAAGATAGTCTTTCCTGTATTATAATCCAATGCTCCAGTAGGTTCATCGCAAAGCAAAAGCTTTGGGTGCTTCGCAAGTGCCCTCGCTATAGATACCCTCTGCTGTTCTCCGCCTGAAAGCTGTGATGGAAAATTATTGGCTCTGTCCTCTAAACCAACGCTTTTGAGTACCTCAAGCGGGTCTAATGCCTCAGGACAAATCTGCACAGCAAGCTCCACATTTTCCTTTGCGGTAAGATTGGTAACAAGATTATAAAACTGAAATACAAAACCAATATCATATCTTCTATATTCCGTCAGCTGCCGTCTGTTAAAACCGGCAATATCCTTGCCATCCACAATTATTTCACCACTGCTGCAAGTATCCATTCCGCCCAGCATATTAAGAATCGTGGTCTTTCCTGCTCCGCTTGCACCGACTATTACCACAAATTCGCCCTTTTCAATTTCAAAATTTACACCGTCTGAGGCTTTTATTGTAACCTCACCCATTTTATATTGCTTTACAACATCCTTAAATTCCACAAATGCCATATATCATTGCTCCCTTGTCTAAAACAAAAGGCGGAAAAATCCGCCCCAATCAAATCAATATCCGTAATTGTAACCGTAGCCGTAGGCATTGTAATCATTATATGTCTGTACAGCCTGCGGATTTTGCTTGTCATACTCTTCTAAGGCTTCCTTACCATATACAGTTTCAATAATTTTTCTCGTATTGGCTGTGAAGTCTGGGCAAAGCACAGAAAGTCCGTTTATAATCTCTTCACTGAACATATTATCAGCAGGTATTCTGAGCTGTTGAATGTCATAATTCATATAATCAAAGCAGTTTAAAAGCATTCCTGCCATTTCACTTTCTGTAATATCCAGCTTAATTTCCGGAAGAACCTCATGCAGAAGGTCATTAATCTCAACTAAGCTAAGATTTTTAGACTCATAAATAATTTCAGCAATAACTCTTCTCTGACGTTCAGTACGCTCATAATCAGCATTTCCTACATATCTCAGGCGTGCAAATGCGAGAGCCTGGTTTCCGTTAAGCCTTAACTTTCCACCCTTTGAAAGATAGTCTGTGCCCTTCTTATTGCCGAGAATATTGTTCTGTTCCGCCATAGGAGCTTTCATTCCCTCAGCTTCTTCGTCGGTAACTTCCATATCAATTCCGTCCAAAGCATCAATAATCTTAATAAATGACTGGAAATTAACTATAATATATCTGTCTATGGAAACTCCGTAATAATCCTGAAGAGTGCTCTTTAAAAGCTCAGGACCATCAACCCAATATGCCGCATTAAGCTTTGCCTGACCATATCCGTCAATATATACCCATGCGTCTCTCATAAACGAAGTCATGGTAATAGTCTTGTTCTTCTTGTTGAGAGAAATCATCATCATAACGTCAGTGTTACCACGCTGTTCATCCTCAGTATCACGCAAATCCTCACCTATAAGAAGAATATTCATAACATCCTTATCTTTCATAAGATCAGTCGCATTTTTCTTCAGCTTCGCCTCCAGCTCTTCCGGAGTCATTGTGTCTGATTCATCTGTGTAGTCACTGTCATTATATATATATTCACCGTTATTTCTTTTACCGTCATATCTGCCAAACATCGAATAATAAAAATGGAATACGCAATATCCTATCAAGCACAAAACTAAAACAGTAACTATAATAATAGCTAATATCCTTAGAGTCTTTTGCTTTCCGGTAAGAGGCTTTCCGTCTTTTCCCCTTAAAAGCTTACTGTCACGGATTTTATTTTCTGATTTGTTCTTACTGACATCATTTTGACTGTTAGTCTTATTATCCGGCTTAACAGGCATCCTCGTTTTTGTATTTCCGGCCTGAGGACGCTTCATATTACCCGAAGCCGACGGCCTTTTTTCCCTATCTTCAGCGCTCCTTTGAGGTCTTGTATTTGTATTTGAAGCAGCAGGACGCCTTGGCTGATTCCCGTTGGGCAATGATCTTCTGTTTTCAGCAGCTTTCCTGTTTTCTATTGGTCTGCTGTTTCCGGAAGTATTCCTGCTTTCAAGTCTTGGATTGTTACGCTGAACAGGTCTTTTTGTTTGCGGTCTTTCCGATGAAGGTCTCACCGTCTTTTCCACTGTTGGTTTTGAATCTGAGTCTTTAAATCTATTATTAACTATCTTTTCTTTCTGTCCGAACACTTCTTTAAGCATATTTTGAAATTCTTCATCCTGAGCACGATTTTCTCTATTTATTGGATTCTTGTTTTCTGACATACCTAACCTCATTTCCGATGATTTGAAGATTACAGAAAATGCAATCAACGTCTTATCCCCGACAAATTAAATCCCCTTAAAATGTCATATAATAAACTTTAAAATCCTAAAAGATTACAAAAAATACATACTATAATTATATAACAATTTAACGAAAATTACAACAACCATTTATGACAAAATTCTGTATTTTTTTATGCCAAATTTATTAACAATAGTTAATACCCTGTTAATATTTTGATGTTTTACATAAAAGATGATAAGACTATTTTAACCATTTGACAAAATATTTTTATTAAATGTTCAAAACGGAGATAAAATAAAAAAAGTCTGAGAAATTACTCTAAACCCCTTGCCATTTGTAAAAAAATTTGTTATGATAGTAAATAAGGTATGTGCAGATTGAGTAAGCAATTTGTGCAATTTATTTTATCGGAGGTTTATGTTATGCCCACTAAATATGTCTTTGTAACAGGCGGTGTGGTTTCAGGGCTGGGTAAAGGAATTACTGCTGCATCATTAGGACGTCTTCTTAAATCAAGAGGCTACAGCGTTACTATTCAAAAATTTGATCCATACATAAATGTGGACCCGGGTACAATGTCACCATATCAGCACGGAGAAGTTTTTGTAACCGATGACGGCGCTGAAACTGACCTTGATTTGGGTCACTATGAAAGATTTATTGATGAAAATCTTTCTATAAATTCAAACGTTACCACAGGAAAAATCTATTGGAATGTTCTTAATAAAGAAAGAAGAGGCGATTACCTCGGCGGTACAGTTCAGGTGGTTCCCCATATAACAAATGAAATTAAGGATAAGCTCTATCGTGTAGGTAAAGATACAAATACCGATGTAGTTATAACTGAAATCGGCGGTACAGTGGGAGATATTGAGTCAACTCCATTCCTTGAAGCTATCAGACAAGCTTATACTGAGCTTGGAAGAGATAACGCTATGTTTATCCACGTTTGCCTTATCCCTTATATCTCTGGCTCAAAGGAGCTTAAATCAAAACCTACTCAGCATTCAGTTAAGGAATTGCTTTCAATGGGTATTCAGCCTAATGTTCTGGTTCTCCGTTCTGAAATGCCGATTCCTGAAGATATGAGAAATAAAATAAGTTTGTTCTGTAACGTTCGTCCGGAGGACGTTATTCAAAATCTTACTGCCCCATCACTTTATGAGGTTCCGTTGTGGTTGGAAGAAGAAGGACTTGCAGATGTTGTCTGCCAGCACCTCCACCTTGAAAACCGTAAGCCTGATCTCAGCGATTGGAATTCTATGATCAAGCGTGTGAAGAATTGCGATAAAAAAGTTACTATCGGACTTGTGGGAAAATATGTCGAGCTTGAGGACGCTTATCTTTCTGTTGCCGAAGCTCTCCGCCACGGAGGTTTTGAAAACGGCGCAGAAGTCGATATTAAGTGGCTTCAGTCTGAGGACATAACCCCTGATACTGTTGCCGATATCCTTAAAGGCTGCGACGGAATAATCGTTCCCGGCGGCTTTGGCGACAGAGGCATAGAAGGTATGATCGAAGCAATTAAATATGCAAGAGAAAATAAAATACCTATGTTCGGCATTTGCCTCGGAATGCAAATGTCTGTTATTGAATATGCAAGACATGCAGCAGGACTTGAAGGTGCAAATTCTACAGAATTCGGCGAAACACCAAATCCTGTAATTGATATTATGGACGAGCAGAAAGATATTACTGAAAAAGGCGGCACAATGCGTTTGGGTCTTTATCCATGTAAGCTGACAGAAGGTTCAAGATGTGCAGAGCTTTATAACGAAGAGCTTATATATGAGCGTCACCGTCATCGTTGGGAATTCAATAATGCCTATAGAAAGATTCTGACAGATAAAGGTCTTATCCTTGCCGGACTTTCACCTGACGAAAAACTGGTTGAAATCGTTGAGCTTCCTAAGGATGTCCACCCATGGTTTGTGGGAGTTCAGTTCCACCCTGAATTTAAATCCCGTCCGAACCGTGCACATAAGCTTTTTAAAGATTTCATCAGAGCTTCTGTTGAAAACAGCGAGAAATAATCAGATTATAAAAGCATCTCTATATGAGGTGCTTTTTTGTTGATCTCTTCCTCTTGAATATATCTTCAAAAAATGTTACAATGTTTTAAATAATTATATAGAAAGCTGAGGGTATTATGAGCGGCTTGCAAAAAATAATAAACCAAAGTAAAAATATCGTTTTCTTCGGCGGTGCAGGAGTTTCTACTGAAAGCGGAATACCCGATTTCCGTTCAGTTGACGGAATCTATAATCAAAAATATGACTATCCCCCTGAAGAAATTCTGAGCCATACATTTTTTATAAATAAAACAGAAGAATTCTATAGATTCTACCGTGATAAAATGCTTTGCCTCAATGCCAAACCAAATAAAGCACATCTTAAACTTGCCGAACTCGAAAAATCCGGAAAACTAACCGCAGTAGTAACACAAAACATCGACGGACTTCACCAGCTTGCCGGAAGCAAAACAGTATATGAGCTTCACGGCTCTGTCCATAGAAACTATTGCATGACCTGCCATAAAAAATATAATGCAGAATTTATGCTTAAAACCAACGGTATCCCGAAATGCTCCTGCGGAGGGATAATAAAACCCGATGTGGTGCTCTATGAAGAAGGGCTTGACAACAATACCGTCAGCGGCGCCTTGTCAGCAATCTCAACCTGTGACACTCTCATAATTGCAGGAACATCTCTAACCGTCTACCCTGCCGCAGGCTTTATAAGATATTTTAAAGGCAAAAATCTTGTTCTTATAAATCGTGATGCAACTTCTATGGATTCGTCCTGTGACCTTGTTATCCACAATAAAGTCGGTGAAGTATTAGATAAAATTAAAATCTGATCTTTGAATAATATAAAAAATCTGCATAATCCTATTAAGGAATATGCAGATTATTTTTTATTCAATTATGCTTCCGTCTGTTCCAATAGTCACAACCTGCCATGGAATAAACTTTCTGCTTTTCTGAAGAGCCGTCTTAACTGCATTCTCAATACCACCGCAGCATGGCACTTCCATTCTTACAACCGTCACACTTTTGATATTATTGCCTTCAATAATTGCCTGAAGCTTTTCCGAATAATCCCCTTTATCAAGCTTCGGACATCCGATCAAAGTAATCTTGTTTTTAATAAATCTGTTATGAAAATCACCATAAGCATAAGCCGTGCAGTCTGCTGCAATAAGCAAATCTGCGCCGTCAAAATACGAAGCATTAACCGGTACAAGCTTGATCTGAACCGGCCACTGTGAAAGTCTGCTCACAGCCGGCAAAACACTTTCTGCCCCTTTAATTTGAGTGTGTTTTATTACCCTTGAATGAGTCCCCGGACAACCACATGCTAAATCTTCCACCTGATTTTTCATCTGGTTAGCTTTAACCGCCGCCTCATTATATGCCAAAGCTTCACGTTCTTCAAAAGTAATCGCACCCGTCGGACAGCTTGGCAAACAATCCCCTAATCCGTCACAATAATCATCTCTTAAAAGCTTCGCCTTGCCGTCAACCATGCCAATAGCTCCCTCATGACAAGCCTTTGCACAAAGTCCGCATCCGTTGCATTTCTCTTCATCTATTTTTATAATCTTTCTTATCATTTTATAACCTCCGAATTTAATTCTAAGATCTTTTGACCTTGCAAAATTATTATATTATAATTAAATAATAAAGTCTGTTGTTTTTACAACAAAAATCGAGGAAATTCATGATAAAATATATTGAAATCTTAGGAAAAACTGAGCTGTTCTCAAAGTTTGAGTTTAAAGAGATAGAAACTATTTTAAAAAGCTCATCATTAAAAATAAAAAATTATAAAAGCAGTGAAGCTGTCTTTTTGTCAGGAAACCCCGCACAGTTTATAGGTATAGTCCTTTCAGGTCAGGTTATAATCACAAAAGAAGATTTTTACGGAAACAGAAATATCCTTGCATATATAAATAAAGGAGAAATCTTTGGTGAAGCCTTTGCCTGTGCCGAAACAAATACCCTCCCTATAAGCGTGTTTGCGTCACATCCGTCTGAGATATTGCTGATAAATTTTAAAGATTTGTTTTCGCCTGACCTTACCCCTTCCCCGTTACAGTTTAAGCTGATAAGCAATATGCTGAAAATCATGGCATATAAAAACCTGAAGCTTAACCAAAAAATTCAGCTTCTCTCCAAACGTACAACACAAGAGAAATTACTTGACTACTTATCTTTGCAGGCTGAAAAATCAAACAGCAATTCATTTTACATTCCGTTTAACAGACAAGAGCTTGCCGATTATCTTTCAGTAGACAGAAGTGCAATGTCCGCTCAGCTATGTAAATTAAGAGATATGGGCATTTTAAATTTTCATAAAAATCATTTTATATTGACAAACAAAAAGACGCAGTAAATGCGTCCTTCTGCCAGTAAATATGAAAGAGTGTTAAAAAGGTTATGATTTCTTTTATCTTTGTCGAAAAAATAAGCCTTTAAATAAAGATACCTTGGAACAATCCTTAAAATTCCTATACCTGTTGCCTAATGACAGCTAAAGGCGAAAACAGGCGGCTTTGTCAAAAACAAATTCCCCAATAAGTAGATCCCGCATTGTTGAAATCTTAGTATATAATATGTATTCTCTGTTGATCCTGCAAAGCTCACATCATATACGTTGGAGGCATATTATGACATATGATTCATGATTCATATTTACTGATAAACCCTTTGAAACAGAAAAATTTTACTGTTTCTTAGTGTTTATCATATTATATCATAGCTGTTTTAATTTGTCAATAGTGTAATATAAATCTTTTTCATTATTTTGTTAATTTTTATTAAATTAGAGAAAAGATTTTATTAAATATAGCTAAAGCGATAATCGCCATAAAATCAGCAATTTGAACATAATAACGCCTACAAGAAATTACATAATATGAACTTTGTCTAAATAATTTACAGTTTTTTTACAATTACAGCGCTTAACGGAGAAAGCCTTAAATTCAAACAATTACAATGAGATACTAAATTTTTATTAATACAATTTGAACCGCCGTAAATATCACGGTCGGAATTTAAAATTTCTTTAAACTCACCGTTTTCCTTTACCTTTAGTGTATAGTTCTGACTCATTCCGGAGAAGTTTAAAACAACGTATAATTCACTGCCCTCAAAATCTGTGCGGCAATATGCATAAATACTCTGATTGCTGTTATCTGCGTCACACCATTTAAAAGCTTCACTGTTATAATCATATTTGTATAAAGCCGGCTCATTGAGATAAATATTATGGAGCCTTTTCAAATATTCGTGCAGGCTGTCATGTGCAGGATATTCAAGCAAATTCCATCCAAGCTCCTTGTCCTCACGCCATTCAATATATTCCCCCAGCTCGTTGCCCATAAAATTAAGCTTCTTTCCCGGATGGGTGAATTGAAAAGTATATAAAGCCTTTATCGTTGCCATTTTCTCATTCTGTGTTCCGAAAACCTTGTCAATCATTGTCCTTTTCCCATGAACAACTTCATCATGAGAATACGGAAGAATAAAAAGATCATTATAAAAATAACTCATTGAAAAGTTCATCTTGTTGTGATGATACTTTCGTTCAAATGGCGGAGTTTTAATATAATTAAGTGTGTCATTCATAAAGCCCAGATCCCACTTATAATCAAATCCAAGCCCGCCGAATTCGACCGGAGCCGTAACCTTGCCATAGTCAGTAGAATCCTCTGCGAAAAGCATAACATCAGGATGAGCCTTCTGTATTTCATAATTAGTGTTCTTTAAAAACCAAATTCCCGAATCGTTTAAAGGATTCTCCTTCCTGCCATATTTATATATTAAACATGCCACAGCGTCATATCTTAATCCGTCAATGTGATATTTTTCTATCCAAAAATTAATTGATGACTTGATAAAGCTCAGAACATGAGGCTTGGAATAATCAAATAAAGCAGTGTTCCATTCAGAATACCTCTGATCCTCATAATCGCTTTCAAAAAGAAAACCGCCGTCATAAATATGAAGCGCATAAAAATCCCTTACAAAGTGTACAGGTACAAAATCAAGTATAACTCCGATTCCATTTTTATGACAAGCCTCAACAAACTTCATCAGTCCCTCAGGTTCTCCGTAACGTGAAGTCGCCGAATAATAACCCGAAACCTGATATCCCCATGACCCGTCAAAGGGATATTCCGTCAGCGGAAGCAGCTCAATGTGTGTATAACCCATGTCCTTTACATATGGAATAAGTAAATCTATCATCTCTTCATATGTATAAAACCTTTCGGTTTCCTCTTTACCAGGCTTGATCTTCCATGAACCAAAATGAACCTCATATATGTTCATTGGCTTGTTATAATTCTTGTCACGGCTTGATATCCACTCGCTGTCATCCCAATGGTAACTTTCCATGTCATAAACAAAAGATGCAGTGTCAGGTCTTACCTCGCTGTAAAAAGCAAAAGGATCCGCCCTTGCATACTCCTCATCATCAGCCGTAATAATGCTGTATTTATACGGCACCGATATGTCATATCCCTTAATAAAGCATTCCCAGAACCCGTGTTCATCACGTTCCATATCATGCTTTTTAAAATTGAATAAAAGTGATACTTTTTTTGCATTAGGTGCATAGGTCACAAACTTTACACCACCGTTTACAATGTGTGCCCCTAATTCATCGTAAGCATTTATCGACTTGCCCTGAAGAAATTCTTTTCTGATGTTCATAAATAAAACAGGCTGAAAAGCCATCCTCCTTCATTTTATGTTAAAGCTCAAAAGCCTTGAAATTTTCCGTAAATATGTTATACTATAATTAAATGTGTCATCTTATATGCTTTAGTTACTTGTAAAATAAATTAAAAAAAGAGGTATACTATGTCCAGTTCCGCTATAACAAAAAAAGCCCTTGCCGATTCTTTAAAAAACCTATGCGTTCAAAAGCCTTTCGATAAAATATCCATATCCGATATAACAAACGACTGCGGACTAAACAGACAGTCATTTTATTATCACTTTCAAGATAAATTTGAACTTTTAAGCTGGGTCTATTATAATGAGCTTTTTAAGCATTATTCAAACGGAATCGGTTTTTCAAACTGGTCTGAAAGACTTGAAGAATTGCTGAGAACTATGGAGCAAAACCGAAGCTTTTATACCTCAACACTAAAAAGCGGCGATAATACATTTCAAAAATATCTTTTTTCCATAGTGCATCAATTGTTTATAAAATTCTTTGAATATATGGTAACACCCGATGCGGGAATATATTCTACACCAAGCTTTTTTGCAGATTTTTATGCCCATGGCTTTTGCGGTATAATAATTGATTGGGCAGTAAACGGCATGAGCGTGTCACCCCATAATTTAATGATAAAGTTTAAAAACCTTGCCTTTGAAAACGGTTATATAAGCGAAGGCTTTAAACAGACATTTTAATCAATAATATTATAAAATAATTACCCCTTTTTGAGAATAGACAGTTTTAGTCACCTGTCAAAAATCACGACACCTATATAAATTTGCATAAAATAACGGCTGACAATTTGTCAGTCGTTATTTTGATATCTGATAAATTCTATACCTTACGGCCCTGTGTATGTTTCAGCTATTTTCCAGTCTGAATTTTCCGTTTCTCTGACCAGTGCAAAGAATATACTGCCTGATGGTCCGAAAAAGACAGTTTCTTTTACAAACGGCAAGTAATGACACTGATAATTCACTAAATATTGCTTAGCTTCATAATAGTCCTCATACTTGTTCCAGTTTGACGGCATTCCATAATCATCAATACTGTCTGCATTTGCCGATGTAATAGTATTGAAAGAAAAAGCGGAAAAATTCGGGTTTAATGAAATTAAATTTGCCTGTTTAGGACTGTTGCCGTCAATATACTCAAAATATTTTTCAATCGTCTGCTCAGGGGTGAGCCCATGAGGTACTTCATAATCTTTGCTGAATTTGTATTTAGGAACAGCAAAACAAACCAATGCCGCAACAGCTATCACTAATAATATCCCAACTGCTCTTATCCTTTTCATGATGTCCGCTCCTCATATGCTGACCAAGTTTAAGAATGATTATTATTTTTTCTTCTGATACAATCCAAAACACCCACTGCTATCAATAGTATAAAACCTGCAATAGATAAAATCTTACCCTCTCTGAGAAAAGGAGCTTTGAAAATAATTTCTATTTCATGTTCTCCCTTTTCAAGCGGGAAACCAATAAACGAAGTATCAACCCTTTGGCATTCCCTGTCCTCACCGTCAACAATAACCTTAAATCCCTCATCATAAGGTATCGATAAGTTAAACCAGCCGTCTTGTTTACACGAAACAGTTCCCTTTATTACCTTATCACCCACACCGGAATCATTTTCATCTTCCATGATACCGTTTAATTCTGCACCAACTGTCGGTAAATCCATAAAATATGCCTCAATATCACTGACTTCATATTTTCCTTTGGAAAACTCAATAGTGATTTCATTTATCTCCTGTTCACCGTCAGTCGTCAATGTATATTCAAAGCTTCTGTTGTTATTGTAATATTTCCAGTCGGGAGATGTCAGCTTGTTTTTAATGCCATTAACAGTGATTTTAACATCTTTTCTGTGCCCACGCATAGTATTGTCAACATTAAATCTCAGCATTAAAACCTTGTCTTTAGTAAGTGGTCTGTCAAGCCTTACAGTCTGTGAAAATTTTTCTCTGCTTTCAATTAAATATCCGTCACTGCCTGTTGATATCCTGTCATTTTCCTCAAGCTGGACGCCATTTATTTTTTCAACGCTTGATTTAAATCCGCTTGCTCCAGCCTTAGGAACAATAACATAATTCATTAAAGCCTCCACATTATACGGATAATCCAATGCCTTGTACTCTTCTTCACCCATTATCTTTGATGAAACATATCCGATAGGATAAACATTGTCGTTTTTATAAAGATTCAAATTACCCGAAACCTTTATTCTTTCATATCCGGTCGGAGCGCTCTCCTTGTCTGATATCAAATATTTGCTTCCCATATACATGTTGAAAAGAACATTCCTTGACGCCGTTGTTAAAGCAGAATTTCTGTATTCGTTTTCATTTTTTATCTCGTTAAAATAGAAATTATTAAAATTCTTGTTGTGTAACGACGAATAAACATCCGTCGAATAAAAGCCCATGTTATAAACCATATTTACAGTCTGAGAACTGTTGAATAGATTGATCGTTCTAAATAATCCATCATTTTTTGCCACAATATCCGCAAGCTCTTCAAGATCATAAGAATCATTTTTCTTTATTTCATCATAAGTAACAAGCTTGTCAGAAAAATTGCTTGCAACCATTGATATACAAGAAAGCGCCAGCATGGAAAACACAATAAATCCACGCTTTTTCAGCTTATAAAAACAAATCAGACATATGATAAGAATAACAGAGTCAGCATAAATCCCCAACCTTGTCATTCTTCCTCCGCCCATGGACACGATTCCTAAAGCCAATACTATCAAAGTTGCCGGAAATACAAATTTGAATTTATATCTTTCTTGAACTAAATCTTCAAATGCCTCGCCTATTATTAAAGTAGCAATAGGTACAAATGGAATAAGTACCTTCGGGTCAATGTACATTCCTCCGTTTAAAGCAAAAACAAATACAGGACAGCATATTAAAACAGCCATAACTATGCAGATAAAGCGTCTTGCCTTGTCCTTCGCCATAATTCCGATTATGCATGCCGTAACAAGAAAACATGATAACCCCATTGAGTAATGTCCGGATGATATATAGTTAAGAGATACTTTAGGCAATAGCTGAAAAATGTTTATGTGAGAGTTTCCGCCGTCACGTCCCCCAAGCATAGCCGCAGCCGTCGGAAGAAGCAATACCCCCGCCATCATTACACTGATAAAAAGTCTGCCTGCAAATCGAACCGCAGTTTTTAAAAACTCCTTTAATGTCACTTTTTCAGTTGTTTTAAGATAACAGTAAACGCCGTAAACAGCCACTGCTATGAGTGCAGGAATGCTGAAATAATAGCTTGATATTATAATTAAAAAGCAAAATACAATAAGTCTTGTTTTCTTGCCCTTAAAAAAATAATCCTCCACCGCCATTAAAGCCAGCAGTAAAAACGGCATATAGTTTACAAACATAACATGCCTGTGGCTGTGGAAAATCAGAGAATCGGACAGTAAAAATACTGCACTTAAAAGAAAAGCCGTGTTTTCCCTGAACTTGCGGTTCATGAATATATAGAAAATAATAATGTCCGCAGCAATCCCGACCATGCTTGCCGCCTGAAGATATGTCGACATCTTTACAAACGGCAGAAGATAGGAGAAAAGAATGAACGGTGAATAAAGCCCGTAATATGAAAAATAATATATGTTTTCTCCCGCACCGATGTTAGGCGCAAAGCTCGGAAAAAATTCTCCTGTTTCATAAAAAAGCTTTCTGAAATAATCAGGAATGGCATAATGCTGTCCCGCCCAGTCAAGACTCGAACCATATGCATATTTAAATCTTGTCAAAAGCAAAACCAGTAATACATAAATCCCTAAAAGAATGCCAATTCTTACAATGTGTCTTTTGTTCTTCTCAATAAATCTGTTCATATATCACTTTCACTTCCGGAATCATATTTCTCCCACATTTCATATTCAGCCGCATGCCATAATTTATCCACGGTCTTTTGCTGTGAAGCATAATAAGGTGCAAGATTTTCTTTAAATCTCAGTCTTTCATCATCTAATTTTTCAAGCTGATTTTCTACATCGGCAAGCTTTGATTTCTTATAATATTTGCCGAAAAAATATAAATCCGAACTTAGCTTTTTATTTTCATAAATATCGGTAACATATTGATGTACCATTTTGTGATGCTGATGTCCATATTCACCGTCTTTGTTGTGAGTAACAATAAGCTCCCAGTCTTTATATTCCATAACAGTGGTCAGATCATCAGTAATTTTACGGCTTACCCTGCCCCAATCATCTCTCTTTCCTGCAACCTTGTCGGGATAAAATAAAATCAAAGGCTCGTTTCCCGATTCTGTTACTACTTTCTCGAATTCCGCCGAACGAACCTTGTCATAGCCTCTTGTTACACAGACAACAAGATAATTTCCGTCCATTAAATGTCCGCCGCCCCAAAGAAGCTCATCGTCAGGGTGTGCAACGATCATAAGCTTATCCGCATTTGCTCCCGGAATATTTTCTGTTTTTAATACCGGTACATCATATGCTTCTTTGTATTCGTTTTTTATATCTGCAATATAGCATAAAATCGTAATAGTCACTGCAGCAAAAATAAAAAATGCCGCAATATATATCTTAGTATGCCTTATTCCTTTCAAAAACTCTCCTCCAATCGAATTTTTGTGTAAATGTTAAAATATTTTTACTTCATTAACTATTATACTTCTAAAGTATTTTTATGTCAATTAACATAACTTATAAAAAAATTATACTTATCTTAGATTTTTCTTAAGGAATCTGTATAAAATCAAATGTAAATAAAGTATGAATGCACTTGACAAATGCGTTTTGTTGGAATATAATATTATCAATATTATAAATGCTTTGACAGGAAAAAAAGCGTATGTTCAGGTTTCAGAGAGCTGTCGGTTGGTGTAAGACAGTACGAAATATATGCTATAACTCATCCTCGAGCAGGTGCAGTGAAATTTTTCAGTAGCTTCACACGGGCAGCTCCCGTTACAGAGCGGCGCATTGATAGATGCGGCTGAGGTGTGTAATGTGAATTATACACGAATTAGAGTGGTAACACGGGTATTTCGCTCGTCTCTTGTTTTTAAGAGACGGGTTTTTTTATATCTCTATGGCTGCATAACTTAATAAACACAATAATTTATAAGGAGGACGCAAAGATGAAAAACGTTGAAAAGTATCAAAGAGGCTATTTTATGCCCCCTGTAAAATCAATGAAATGGGCAGAAAAAGAATATATTGACCACGCCCCGATGTGGTGTTCGGTTGACCTGAGAGATGGAAATCAGGCGCTTATCATACCAATGAGCTTGGAGGAAAAGCTGGAGTTTTTTGAGCATCTGGTTAAAATCGGATTTAAGGAAATTGAAATCGGCTTCCCTGCCGCTTCAGAAACAGAATATGAATTCTGCCGTACTCTTATTGAAAGAAATATGATCCCTGATGACGTAAGAATTCAGGTATTGACGCAGTCCCGTGAGCATATTATCAAAAAGACTTTTGAAGCATTGACTGGCTGTAAGAATGCCGTAGTTCACCTCTATAACTCCACTTCCGTTGCTCAGCGTGAACAGGTTTTCCGCAAATCAAAAGAAGAAATCAAAGAAATTGCCGTTAGCGGAGCTAAGATATGCGAAGAATACCGTCAGAAAACTCCCGGCAACTTCATTTTTGAATACTCTCCTGAAAGCTTTACGGGAACAGAGCCTGAATATGCTCTTGAGGTCTGCAATGCTGTTTTGGATGTTTGGAAGCCTACTGCCGATAATAAGGTGATTATCAACCTGCCTGTAACAGTTGAAATGTCAATGCCGCATGTTTATGCTTCACAGATTGAATATATGTGCGATAATATGAAATATCGTGAGAACGTAATCGTTTCTCTTCATCCGCACAATGACAGAGGCTGCGGAGTAGCAGATTCTGAGCTTGGTTTGCTTGCGGGTGCTGACAGAATCGAGGGAACATGCTTCGGAAACGGCGAAAGAACCGGAAATGTTGACATTGTTACTTTAGCGCTGAATATGTACACTCATGGAGTTGACCCTGAACTGGATTTCTCTGACATGCCTAAGCTGGTTGAAATATATGAGCGTGTAACAAGAATGAAGGTCTATGAAAGAAGCCCATATGCAGGACGTTTGGTATTTGCTGCATTTTCAGGCTCTCATCAGGACGCTATTGCAAAAGGCATGAAATGGCGTGAGGAAAAAGACCCCGATCACTGGACAGTGCCTTATCTGCCGATCGACCCTAAGGATGTTGGAAGAGAATATGAAGGCGACGTTATCCGTATTAACTCACAGTCAGGAAAGGGCGGAATTGGTTATCTCATGGAACAGCAGTTCGGGTATGATCTGCCGCCTAAAATGAGAGAGAATTTCGGATATGCAGTCAAGAGCGTTTCCGATCATCTTCACAAAGAGCTTATGCCAAAGGAAATCTACAATATCTTTGCTGATAATTATCTGAACATAAAAACTCCTGTCAATGTGCTGGAGGCGCATTATGTTCAGCAGCCTGAGGGCAAAATAACCGCATCAGTAACAGCACAGATTCCCGGAAAAGACAACGCTGAAACCTACACAGCAGTGGGCAACGGCAGACTTGACGCAGTGGCAAATGCTCTTAAAGAAGCTCTTGGCATGGATTTTAACGTTGAAACTTATAATGAACACGCTCTCGAAAGTCACTCGACCTCAGAAGCGGTTTCATATGTCAGCATTTCTGTAAACGGAAAAATTGTCTGGGGTGCAGGAAAACACACTGACATCATTGTATCATCAGTTAACGCTTTGCTTTCAGCCATAAACCATGCGGTGGCAAAGTAAAAACATTCAGCTAAATTCATAGCAGAATATATAGCCATAAGGCTAAGGGAAATAAAAACCCCCTCTATAAATAGCCTCATTTAAGGCTTTTTTGCACGCAAACGTACAACTTTGTACGAAATATGAACAAATTTCAGCAATATATACAAAAAGCGGTTTTGCAATTTGTGCAAAACCGCTTATATTTTTTATCACACTCAACGAACGAACACAAAGGTTCTCTTATCTGTTTTATTTTATAGCCATCAGGTTTTGGGAGTACTTTTTGAAAAGCACGCTGCAATAAATCCAAAGGTCAAAGCTGCACATATCCCAGCTGCGGCGGCTGTGAATCCACCCGTAAAAATGCCGAGAAAACCGTTTTCGTCTACAGCTTTTTTAATTCCATCAGACAGCAGATAGCCGAAGCCTGTCAAAGGAACTGTTGCACCGCCTCCTGCAAATTCTATAAGAGGCTTATAAACGCCAATTGCACCGAGAATAACGCCTGCTACCACATATGACACAAGGATTCTTGCCGGAGTCAGCTTTGTAAAATCAATGAGAATCTGTCCGATTGCGCAAAATAATCCGCCGATTAAAAACGCCCATAAATATTCCATTTTAATTATCCTTTCTATTTAAATTTAATATCGGGTACTTTTTCACAGGGCTCGTGAGATATCCAGACTGCATGGGATATTCCCGGAATAGATTCGCCCTGTTGATTTACTGTGGGCGACAAAAGCGCACCTGTAGCGGCGAAAAGTATATTTCTGACGGAGCCGCTTCTGAGCTGAGGAATGAAATATCCGCAAAGGACGCTGGCTGCACAGCCGCAGCCGCTTCCTCCTGCATGAACGTCCTGTTCGTCAAAGGAATAGAGCATCATTCCGCAGTCTTTATGATTATCACGGATATTCACATTATCACGCTCAAAAAGCTCACAGAGAATTCGGCTTCCCACTTTTCCGAGATCACCTGTTACAATGGCATCGAAGAAATCAGGCTTTAATCCGGTATCTTTAAAAAATGTATTCAAGGTATCATAAGCGGCTGGCGCCATTGCCGCACCCATATTATTAGCGTCACTCACGCCCATATCAACTATTTTTCCCACTGTTACGGCACGGACATAGGGGGGATTTTTCTTTTCCGAAACTATAAGCGCACCGCCTGCTGTTGCTGTCCACTGTGAGGTGGGTGTACGCTGGCCGCCGTAGTTTAACGGAAATCTATATTGTCTTTCAGCAGTACAGAAATGAGAGGAGGTTACTGCGAGGGCTTTTTTGCTGTAACCGCCGTCCACAAAAATTGATGAAAGCAAAAGGCCTTCAGCCATGGTGGAACAGGCTCCGTAGATTCCAAGGAAAGGAATTTCAAAATCTCTTATTCCATAGGTCGTTCCAACGCACTGATTAAGCAAGTCACCGCCAAACATAACGTCTATATCGGTGGCTTCAATCCGGGATTTTTCCAACACATGGCGGACAGCCTGTTTCTGAAGCTGGCTTTCACCTTTTTCAAAAGTATCTGTAGACATATAAGGATCGTCGTTTATTTTATCAAAATAATCCCCCAACGGTCCTTCGCTTTCTTTTTTTCCGCCGATTGAAGCTGACGAAAGAATGCTGGGGGTATTTCTGAGAATTTGTGTTGCTGAACTCATTTTTATTCTCCTTTAAATTTCTTTTTGTTATTTTGTGCAGGAAAATATTTTTTTATTCGCTGATTGCGAGATTTAGGAAAATGTGATATAATTATTTTAAATTAAAAGTATTGGAGAAACAACTTATGGAAACGATATTACTAAGTGCAGACGGAGAAATATCGGCATACAATGTCCCTGACATTGTAGAAAATAAATTGGAAGAATACTGCTTGGAATTTTCTAATTGGCTTGAATCAAGCAATGAAGCAAAATATTTTCGCAAACGTGGAGGATTATGCTTCAACGAAAAAGATTTTATTGACTATTTAAATAAATATAAATTTCCCAATGAAAAATCTTATCTCATTGAAACGCTTTTCAATGTATCTTCAAAAAAACATATTCCTCATAAGTATAAAAAATATAAATTATTTAATTTTTAATGCTGTAATTATTAAAAGGACGATGAAAAATAACTGCTAAAGGCTATATTATAGGTATTCCTACGCTTAGTAGAGTTAAAATATAAATATTCTACGGTTCGTATGTGTTATTTTTTATGCTTCTCTGCTATGATAAATTCATGAAAGGAGGTAAAGGCATTGGATCAAATTAAAATCGGCAGATTTATTGCTTCTATAAGAAAAGAGCAGAATTTTACACAAAGACAACTTGCAGAAAAACTTAATATCAGTGATAAAACCATTTCAAAATGGGAATGCGGAAACGGTCTTCCTGAAGTTTCACTGATGCTGCCGTTATGCGATGCTCTTAAAATCAATGTCAACGAACTGTTATCGGGCGAGAGATTATCAGATGACAACTATCATGAAAAGGCGGAGGAGAATGTTATGGACTTAATCAGGGAAAAAGAAGAAAGCAAAAAGAAAATTATTTTATCGGCTATGGTTGCGGGATTAAGTATAATTGCGGCATTGCCTATGTTTATCATATCCGGAATGCTTGAAATGGAAACATGGCTCAGATTTCTTTTAATCGGGATCGGCTTATTCGTTATAATTATTGGAATCATAATTGCTTGTATTCTTGACAGAGATGCAGGAACATTTGAATGTAAAAAATGCGGTACTCGTTTTTCTCCTGATATGAAATCATATATTATGGGTGCACATACGATTACTAAGAGATATTTAAAATGCCCTCACTGCGGTGAAAGCAGCTATTGCAAACACAGATTAAGCAAATAATTACTTGAACAAAAAGGTGAAAAAATGCAGAAAATAAACTATCAGAAAAAGCTTGATGAAATTATTGATGATATTACAAAACACGATGAAACTCCCAGCTTACTGTTACACAGCTGCTGTGCGCCGTGCTCGTCCTATGTTTTGGAATATCTATCACAATATTTTAAAATCACGGTGTTTTATTATAATCCCAATATTTCTCCTGAAGAAGAATACAGAAAAAGAGTGGCAGAACAAAAGAGGCTGATTTCACAGCTTCCGTCAAAAAATCCTGTTGATTTTATTGAGGGAGATTATAAACCGCAGGATTTTTATGATATAGCAAAGGGAATGGAGGATATTCCCGAGGGCGGTGAAAGATGCTTTTCTTGCTACAGGCTAAGATTAGAACATGCCGCAAGACTTGCGGCGGATATGGGATTTGACTATTTCACTACTACCCTTTCCATTTCACCTTATAAAAATGCACCAAAGCTAAATGAAATTGCTGAGGAGCTTTCGGAAATTTATAGAGTGAAGAATCTTCCCTCTGATTTCAAGAAAAAAGAAGGTTACAAACGTTCAATTGCACTTTCGGCAGAATATAATTTATACAGGCAGGATTACTGCGGATGTATTTTTTCAAAGCTTGAAAGACAGAAAAATATATGAATGCAATCCTGCAAAATTGCAGTTTTCTTGTCCCGTTATTGCATTTTTATTTTCATTTAACCGTCATTATGCCAAAAATACATGCTTGATTTGGACAAATTAGATAAAATTCTGAATTTTTTTAGTTTAAGACTTGCATTTTTTATATGCTTATGCTATAATATAAAAGACGTGAATTTTCGGAGGGATAATTTACCGTAAATTCGTGGTTATTATATTTTATAAGCAAGGAGTAGTTATAATGGAATTTAAGAATGCATACCTCGCTGAGGTATATGAAAAGTGCGCTAAGAGAAACGCAGGCGAATCTGAATTTCTTCAGGCAGTAAAGGAAGTTCTTGAGAGCCTTGAGCCTGTAGTTGAAAAGAGACCTGACATCGTTGAAGCCGGCATCATTGACAGAATCGTTGAACCGGAAAGACAGATTCAGTTCAGAGTATCTTGGGTTGACGACAACGGCAAGGTACAGGTTAACCGTGGTTACAGAGTACAGTTCAACTCTGCTATCGGACCTTATAAGGGCGGTTTAAGACTTCACCCATCAGTTTGTGCTTCAGTAATCAAGTTCCTTGGTTTTGAGCAGATCTTCAAGAACAGCCTTACAAGCCTTCCTATCGGCGGCGGTAAGGGTGGTTCAGACTTTGATCCTAAGGGCAAGTCTGACGCTGAAGTTATGAGATTCTGCCAGAGCTTCATGACAGAGCTTTCTAAGCACATCGGTGCTGACACAGACGTTCCTGCCGGAGACATTGGTGTTGGTGCAAGAGAAATCGGCTATATGTATGGTCAGTATAAGAGACTCCGCAATGAATTCACAGGCGTTCTCACAGGTAAGGGACTTTCTTACGGCGGATCACTTGCAAGAACAGAGGCTACAGGTTATGGTCTTTGCTATTTCACTGACGAAATGATCAAGTGCATGAAGAACGAAAGCTTTGAAGGCAAGACTGTTGTTATTTCAGGTTCAGGCAATGTTGCTATTTATGCTACACAGAAAGCTACTGAGCTTGGCGGTAAGGTTGTTGCACTTTCTGACTCTAACGGATATATTTATGATCCTAACGGAATCAAGCTTGATGTTGTTAAACAGATCAAGGAAGTTGAAAGAGGAAGAATTAAAGAATACGTTAACCGTGTTGAAGGCGCAACATACACAGAAGGCTGCAAGGGCATTTGGACAATTCCTTGCGATATTGCTCTTCCATGTGCTACACAGAATGAGCTTGACGGTGAATCTGCTGACGCTCTTATCAAGAACGGCGTATTTGCAGTAGCTGAGGGTGCTAACATGCCATCAACTCCTGAAGCTGTTGAGAAGTTCCAGGCTGCCGGCGTTCTCTTCGGACCGGCTAAGGCTGCTAACGCAGGCGGTGTTGCTACATCAGCACTTGAAATGTCACAGAACAGTGAAAGACTTTCATGGACATTTGAAGAAGTTGACGCTAAGCTCAAGGGCATTATGGTTAACATTTTCCACAACTCATTTGACGCTTCTAAGGAATACGGCGTTGAGGGCAACCTTGTTGCCGGTGCTAACATTGCTGGCTTCCTTAAGGTAGCTGACGCTATGATGTGGCAGGGTGTTGCATACTAATTGCAGAATATATACTAAAAAATTACGGCTTATCTTTAAAGAGATGAGCCGTTTTATTTATATATAAATATAAAGTAAAGAAAATAAAAATCCTCCCAACGAATTAACTCGGGAGGATTTCTGTATAATATGAGGTTTATTTATACGGTTTTAATTATTTGCCGTAGTATGCCTTAAGATACATTTCCTTGATTTCACTCATAAGAGGATATCTTGGGTTAGCACCTGTACACTGGTCGTCGAATGCATCTTCAACCATTTGATCAAGAGTATCAAGGAAGTATTTCTCGTCTACGCCATAGTCAGCAATAGTCTTCTTGATACCAACAGTTTCCTTAAGTTCTTCAATTGCCTTGATGAAGTTTTCAAGTGTGTCCTCATCATTTTTGCCTGTGATTCCAAGGAAGTTAGCACATTCAACGTATCTTTCAAGAGTGTGAGGATATTTATACTGTGAGAATGTACCCATCTTACGTGGCTTAGGATCAGCATTATATTTCATGATCTCAGTAATAAGAAGAGCGTTTGCAACACCGTGAGGCAGATGGTGATATGAACCGAGCTTATGAGCCATTGAGTGACAAACACCGAGGAATGCATTAGCAAATGCCATACCAGCCATTGTTGAAGCATTAGCCATACCTTCACGAGCCTCAACGTCCTGACCGTTTTCATATGCTCTTGGGAGGAACTTGAAGATATTCTTCATAGCCTTAAGAGCGATACCGTCTGTATAGTCAGTTGCCATTACTGAAGCATAAGCTTCAAGTGCGTGAGTCAAAGCGTCAATACCTGATGCAGATGTGAGTCCCTTAGGAGCGCTCATCATCAAATCTGTATCAACAATAGCCATATTAGGCATAAGCTCATAGTCAGCCAACGGATATTTTGTTCCTGTCTTTTCATCTGTGATAACAGCAAAAGGTGTAACCTCAGAACCTGTACCTGAAGATGTAGGAACAGCGATGAAGTATGCTTTTTCACCCATCTTAGGGAATGTATATACTCTCTTGCGGATATCAATAAATCTCATTGCCATATCCATAAAGTCAGCTTCCGGATGTTCATACATTACCCACATAATCTTAGCTGCGTCCATTGCTGAACCACCGCCCATTGCGATGATACAGTCAGGCTCAAAAGCTCTCATAGCCTTTGTACCTTCAACAGCACAAGCAAGTGTTGGGTCCGGAGCAACATCAAAGAATGTTTCATGGACTATTCCCATTTGATCGAGCTTATCAGTAATAGCTTTTGTATAGCCATTCTTATAAAGGAACTGGTCAGTTACGATAAACGCCTTTTTCTTGCCCAATACATTTTTCAATTCATCAAGAGCAACAGGGAGACAACCCTTCTTAAAGTATACCTTTTCAGGTGCACGGAACCAAAGCATGTTCTCTCTCCTCTCAGCAACTGTCTTAATATTCAAAAGATGCTTAATACCTACGTTCTCAGAAACAGAGTTTCCGCCCCAAGAACCGCAGCCAAGTGTAAGAGAAGGAGCAAAGTCAAAGTTATAAAGATCTCCGATTCCGCCTAATGATGAAGGAGTATTTATTACAAGTCGGCAGGTCTTCATTCTTTCAGCAAACTTGTGAAGCTTTTCTCTTTCGTTAATGTTGTCGATCCAAAGAACAGAAGTATGTCCCAAACCGCCGTTGTTAACGAGCAATGTTTCAGCAATGTCAAGAGAATCGTCAAAATTCTTTGACTTGTACATACCGAGAATTGTTGTAAGCTTTTCATGTCCGAAAGCTTCCTCAGGATCTGTGCTTGTTGCTTCACCGATAAGAACCTTTGTATCTTCAGGAACTTCAAAGCCTGCCATTTTTGCGATAGTTACTGGACGCTGTCCAACGATTTTTGCATTAAGTGCACCGTTAATAAGCATTGTGCTTCTGATTTTATCGGCTTCATCTCCTTTAAGGAAATAGCAGCCTCTCTTAGTAAATTCCTTTTTAACCTCATTATAAATGCTCTTATCAGCAATTACAGTCTGTTCTGTAGCACAAATCATACCATTATCAAATGTTTTGGAATGGATAATTGAGTTTACAGCAGTTACAATATCAGCTGAAGAGTCGATAATTGCAGATGCATTACCGGCGCCAACACCAAGTGCAGGAGTTCCTGATGAATAAGCAGCCTTAACCATTCCGGGACCACCTGTAGCGAGGATAGTGTCAGACTCTCTCATAATCATATTTGTAAGATCAATCGAAGGAACATCGATCCATCCGATAATGCCCTTTGGTGCACCTGCTTCTACAGCAGCATCATAAACGATCTTAGCAGCTGCAATTGTACAATTCTTAGCACGTGGATGAGGAGAAATGATGATACCATTTCTTGTTTTCAAACAAATAAGTGTTTTAAAAATAGCAGTAGAAGTTGGGTTAGTTGTTGGGATTACCGCACCGATAAGACCGATCGGCTCATAAAGTCTCATTGTACCGTATGCTTTATTTTCCTCAAAAACTCCGCATGTCTGTACATTCTTATAAGCGTTATAGATATGCTCAGCGGCATAGTTGTTCTTGATAACCTTATCTTCTACAATACCCATGCCTGTTTCTTCAACAGCCATTTTTGCCAATGGAATTCTCGCTTTGTTTGCAGCAAGTGCAGCAGCCTTAAAAATCTTATCAACCTGTTCCTGAGTATAGGTTGCAAAAATTTCCTGTGCGGCTCTTACTTCAGCAATTTTAGCTTCAAGAGCTTCAACACTGTCAACCAAAGCCGGTGTTTCATTCTTAGCCATAAAATAAACCTCCAAAAAATATTTTTTAGCCTACAATTACTTAATAGGATAATTGATTCCTCTTTCACATTTCAGAATATCAACAAGCTCTGATAATGCTTCTGACTTATCCTAATATATATTATATCCGTTTGTTATTTTTTTGTCAATCTGCTAACCTAACAGCTTTTTTATTATTTTTCGCCCTTTTATTATGTATTATACACAAATGAAGATTATATTTTTAGAAGAAATAAACAATTCTCATTCGTCAAATTGCACAATAATATTAAACATATTTTATACGCAAAATATATCCGCTGTATTTCGCCCAGCGCAAATAATGTATTTTATATTAATAAATAATAAATCAAAAATAAACATTTGTGAAAATAACGAAAAAACCTTGACATAATTAAAATACAGTAGTATAATATAGACAGTGAAAGATACACGGTTTTATAACGTTATTTTTAACAAAACATTTTAAGATATTGTTGAAAACTGTTTCTGAACTATATTTTTATAAAGGGAGAGTATTTTTTATGGAACTTAAAAACTTTATTGCCGAAGGCACAATTTATGACGTTTATGAATCTGACGGCATGGCTGTTCGAGTATATAAAAAGCCTGAATATAAAGAAAAATGCTTATATGCTGCACTGACTCACGCTCGTGTTGAAACAACACTTTGCCATTCATCAATAAAAATGCCTATTATTCATGATGTATCTGTTATTGATGGAAAATGGGCAATTACGATGGATTGGATTAAAGGCAAGACAATGGCTGAGCTTATTGAAGAAAATCCTTCAAAAGCTGACGCTTATATCAACAAGATGGTAGAAGTTCAGTGTGAGATTCATCAGCAGTATATGCCGCTTCTTTCAAAACTGAAAGATAAGATGTCCCGTCAGATCAAATCCTTAGCACAGATCGATGAAATCAAGAAATATGAGCTTCTTACACGTCTTGATTCAATGCCAAAGCACATTAAGCTTTGCCACAATAATTTAGAGCCTAAGAATATTATTATAAATGATGAAGGCATTTATGTAATAGACTGGGGTTCTGCACGTCAGGGAAATGCTTCCGCTGATGCTGCAAAAACATATCTTCTCCTTTCTTTGCATCACCCGGAATTAGCTGATACTTATCTTGATAAATACTGTCAGGCAACAGGTACATCAAAAAGATATGTACAGGCTTGGCTTCCGATTGTTGCGGCTGCACAGCTTGACAAACACATTGAATCTGAAAAGGAATTCCTCCTGAAGTGGATCGATGTTGTTGAATATGACTAATGACTATAAGTTAAAAACTTCAATATTTTGACCTTCTAATGTGAAAAGACTGTTCATTCTGAGCAGTCTTTTTGCATTTTTTGTGATTAAAACCATGCTGATCATTAGTAAAAATATCCTATAAAAGCGTTAGAAAACATATTTAAATTGTAACAAGCGTAGTTTTTTATCATAAACACGAAATTTTTCTTTACACTTATAATATATTATGATATAATGTAAAACTGTAATTGTTAAAAACAACTTTATTTATGATATAAATGCTTTGGAGGATTTAAAACAGTGAAGAAATTTTTTATTTGCTTTATTCTTTCATGCTCTGCACTTATATGTACTGCATGTGAAAAACAGACAGACTCAACTGAAAATAATATGCTTAATAACAATAAATATTCTGATTCTGAAAGCAGCCTGACTGCATTTATCACAGAGGTTTCAAAAGAAAACTATATAGAAATTCCAAATGAAGCGATGAGTTCATTTAATTATGTTTCCAAAGCATCAAAAGTAATTTTTAATGAAATCAGCGGAAAATGGATGTATGGTTATAAAGGCGTACAAAAAATTGACGGAAAAAACTGTGATGTATTTACTGTTTACAGCGAGATTGGCGAAGAAAGAATAAAAGCAGGTACTCTTGCAAAATCCGTAAAGAGCGCTGAGCTATACATATTAGATAACGACACAGGAAAATATTTAAAGGCAATTTTCTCAGATAAAAATGACGATTCCTGGGCAAACACTCCTACTGCTGCACTAATAAAAAATTAAAATTAAGTTATAGAAACACTGACTGCTCTGATAAAAAGAGCGGTCTTTTTTTATTCACTAAAGTAAGGCTTCGGCATATAATAAAATGAAAGCTGTAAAAATCGGAGGTTTCTTTATGAATAATACTGTATTCTTATGTGCAGGCGGAGACGCTCGTCAGATATATATGAGCAAATATCTTGCCAAATATGGTTTGGTTTACACTTACGGCATTGACTGCTACGGAGATAAAATTATAAACCTTGACGACATTTCTATGATGACGGAAAAAGCCGACATACTGGTTCTTCCACTGATGAAAACAGGTGACTTGGAGTTCTTCTCTGACAACGGCAAAATAATAAAATGCGAACAACTAATTCCTCACCTGAAAAACAAAGCAATTATTACCGGCGGCCGCCTCAGCACTAATCAGATAGAATATTTCTCCGCTCTTGGATTTGATGTTACTGATTATTTCAAAAGAGAAGAATTAGTCATAAAGAACTGCATACCGACAGCAGAGGGAGCTTTACAGCTTGCCATGCAGGAAATGGCAAGCACAATCTACGGCAGCCGTGTTCTTGTTATAGGATACGGCCGTGTAGGAAAAGCCTGCGCCAAGCTTTTTAATGCCGCAGGAGCTGAAACGGTATGCACCGCCCGCCGTCTTTCATCTTTGGCTGAAGCAGAAAACAATGATATTTCCGCTTTTCACACTGATGAACTTTTCGGACACATTGACAGCTTTGATTTAATAATAAACACAGTTCCCGCAATGATACTTGACAAATCATTACTGAGCGCTGTTGCAAAGGACACACTTATAATCGACCTTGCTTCCATGCCGGGCGGAGTTGATTTTGAGGCAGCGTCAAAAATGAACAAAAAAGTCCTGCATGCTTTATCTTTACCGGGAAAAGTCGCCCCTGTCACCAGTGGAGAAATTATAGCGCAGGCAGTTAAAAACATTCTCACAGAAA
>UQDR01000003.1 GCA_900539835.1 uncultured Ruminococcus sp.
AAGTAACAAACTTCACGAAAATAGATTATATATCACATTAATATATATTCAAAATATTGTTAATATATGAAATTTGCGGACAAGTCAGGAGCTTGTCTTTTTTTATTGAAAAAGTGATACAAAACTGTTCTGATTAAGTAAGACATTGCATAGAGTATTAATGTATAAAGAAAAATGCTTAAAAGTTGCTTTCTTGCTTGTTTCGGGACATAATGACATGGAGTGGTCTCGGCTGTTTGCACCCGAGACCACTCCATGTCATCATGTATAAATATATACTAATTAAAACAAGCAAGAATACATAAGATAAAAAATATATAAGACAAGAAAGAGTGATTAGAATAAATAAGTAAAGCAGTGAGTGTGTGAGTAGTAAGGGATTTAGATTTGTTGATAGAGATTATACGATATTAAGAGAGATAGACCGTTGGCGAGTAATTACAGGAAAGCAGATATGCAAAGTAACAGGATTTTCAGGACAAAGAGCATGTGACAGAAGATTAAAAAAGCTGATTGAAGCAGAATACATAAGGCGAAATAAATATTTGTACGGATTTCCCGGTATATACAGCCTGACTAATACAGGCAAAAAATTAATACAAGCTCCCAGTTCAACAACGAAAATAAGGGTAGAGCAGATTATACATGACAGCTATGTAACAGACACAGCAATATACATATGCGGAAAATATCAAATTCCATTTGAAGATATTACAACAGAAAAGCAGTTACACAGACTTGACGGATTTTCAAACCGAAAGCACAGACCCGATTTTATATTTTCTAAAAATGAAAAAGTATCTTGCGTTGAAGTAGAACTCACAATGAAAGCAAAAGTTAGATTTGAGAAAAACATTAAATCTAATTTTGAAAATTATGATAGTCAAATATGGGTCGTTCCTGATTTAAAAAGCAGTATAGCTAAAACACTAATTGAAAATCAATCAATATACCCTGATATTTTAATACTATCTTTAGATGAGGTGAAAGCAGATGAATAATTTTTTAAAATTTATTTGGGAACGGATTTAAACAGCATGGCAACTTAATTCTATTAATCTGTATTGCCATTGCAAGTTTAATTATTTTATTGGAAACTAAAAAAATGCACATATTAAGAAAGCATTTTAATTTTTGGAAAGAGTTGAAGCGTTTGCATAAAAAACAAAAATTCCCGAAACCGAATAGGGAAAACGGTACATTTATAGGTTATCATCATAAGAAAGAAGTATATGTTTCAGACAACTGCAAGCATTGTTTTGTGTGCGGAACTACAGGAAGCGGAAAAACCGTTGCACTTGCGAATTTTATCAAGCACGCAACAGACAAGAGATTTCCTGTTTTGCTTGTTGACGGAAAAGGTGATTTAGGGTCAGGTTCTTTGCTTGAAATTACGAAACAATTTGCAGTAAATCAAAAGGTATATATAATTAATCTTTCAGACCCTTTTCATTCTCACAAATATAACCCGTTCAGAAATGCAAGTCCGACTATATGCAAAGATATGCTTATTAATTTAACCGACTGGAGCGAAGAACATTACAAGCTAAATACAGAACGTTACTTGCAAAGACTTGTTATTTTATTAGAACAAGCAAATATCCCATTATCTTTAAAAACTATTATCAGATATATACCTGTTGAGAACTTCAACAAATTAAGTTTGGAACTTGTAAAGGCAGAGATTATATCTAAACAGGAACACAGTTTTAATATAGAAATATCCAAAGCGTGCGGTAAAATTGCAGAAAGTGCGTGTGCACGTTTTAGTACCATTGCAGAAAGCGAACTGGGGATATTATTTGATGAAAACGGTATTGACATATACACAGCGATACAGGAAAATGCAATTGTTTTGTTTATTTTAAATCCTTTGCTTTATCCTGAAATATCTCCGCTAATGGGCAGACTGATTTTAATTGACGCTAAAAAGGCGGTCAGCAAATGTTTCGGTACAGATTTAGAGAGAGCCTTTTTCATTTTTGATGAGATTAATACATATGCTTCAACTGCTTTGATTGATTTAATCAACAAGTCAAGAAGTGCAAACATAACTTCTGTGCTTGCAACTCAAAGTTTATCTGACCTTGATTTCTCCTGTGGTGAAGCCTTTAAGGAACAGGTAATTGAGAACATAAACAATTATATAATACTAAGACAAAATAGTGCTGTTAATGCTGAACATTGGGCAAATATTTTAGGAACGAGAGAAACTATAGAAGTAACATACCAAATTGAACAACAGGCAAGAAACACAAACACAACAGGCTTAGGCTCGGCAAGACGAGTACGAGAATTCCTTTATCACCCTGACGATATAAAGGCACTTAAAACAGGAAAAGGCTTTTTCTTATCGAGAGATGATAACATACATTGTTCTTTAAACATAAACAAACCATTTTAATGAGGTGTTTTAATTGGAGTGGAAAGACTTAAAATACATATTAATAAAATACATTAAAATCCTAAGAGCAAATTATCTATATGTAATTTGGGGTATCATTAATTTTTACATTGCATTTTTAATTTTAGGTGCAAATGCTTCTGTATTTTTTGTATGCTTGTCATTTTCTTTTATATCGTTAAAAATTGCCTTGTCACCTTTAGGAGAAGAAATACTAAGAATAATAAACGGTGTTCGTTCTCTTGAAACAAGACGGGAAAAGGATTATTTAATACCGCTTTTTGAAGAAATATATGACGAAGTAAAAGAGGAATACCCAAATCTACAGCACATAGAAATTTGTATAATGGATACTCTTACTGTCAATGCATTAGCATTAGGAAATCACACTATTGCAGTTACAAGAGGGGCGATTGAAACATTTACAGAAGATGAGTTGAAAGGAATTATACTGCACGAATTCGGTCACATTATACACGGTGATACTAAGGCAATGTTATTAAATATGATAGGCAACGGGATTTTTTCAATAGGTATTATTATTGTAAAAATATTTTTGCTTTTCTTTGACTTAGCAATGCTTTCGTTCCACAAAAATTCACATGGATTAACATATGTTTTTATTGTTCTGATACGCTTTATTTTATCATTATCGTTACTTGCTTTCACATTTACAGGAAGTGTCATTCTTTCAATTAACAGCAGAAAAAATGAATACAGTGCAGACAGCTTTGCTAATGAAATAGGTTATGGGGAAGATTTAATCAATGCGTTATATTTACTACAAAAAATGAGCCTTGGCGAAAATATGAAACTTATTGAGAAAATGCAGTCAAGTCACCCTCACATTGCTAAACGTATTGGAAGATTAGAAGCACTTGAAACAGACGGATAACCACACTATCCCTTAACCGCCTTAATGAACAAAATTGCAGACATAAGAAAAAACAGACTGTGTTTAATTAAACATGGTCTGTTTTTCGCTGTCTGCATATATTACCTTTGGTGGTTGGGGTAAGTATACAGAAAATTTCATATAGCAATTATTTCACTCATAAAATGATAAAGAGGTGAGTGCTTATGTCAGAAAAATCTGTTAAGTGTTGTAAAAGTTATTTTAAGACAAAAAAGAAAGAAAAACTTTATATAACGAAAAATGGGTAGAGTTAATTAATAACTGTGAAAAAAATATTGTTCGACAGAAAGTTATTTAAATTTATTTACATTGTCAACTTTTTCGTATATAATATAAATAGCGAAGAGTTGATTATCTCTTGTGAGAGGAGAGTAATTAACTATGAAAGTAGCAATATATCCACGTCTGTCAGAGGAGGATAAAAATAAAAAAAATGATACAGACGAAAGTGAAAGCATTCAAAACCAAAAGTCTATGTTAATTGAGTATGCTATTAATCAAGGCTGGGAGATATATGACATTTATACCGATGAGGACTATACTGGAGCTGACAGAAACAGACCCGAGTTCAATCGTTTATTAAGAGATGCAGAAGCACGAAAATTTGATATTGTGCTTTGCAAAACACAGTCAAGATTTACAAGAGAACTTGAATTAGTGGAGAAATATATTCACGGTCTTTTTCCTATTTGGGGAATTCGTTTTGTCAGCATTGTTGACCATGCTGACACCAGTATAAAAGGAAATAAAAAAGCAAGACAAATTAACGGATTGATTAATGAATGGTACTTAGAAGATTTATCAGAAAACATAAAAAGTGTTTTTAACAACAAGAGAAAAAACGGTGTACATATTGGTGCGTTTGCTTTATACGGTTATGTAAAAGACCCTGAACGTAAAGGACATTTGATAATTGATGAAGAAGCCGCCAAAGTCGTAAGGGAAGTTTTTACTTTGTTTTCTCAGGGATATGGAAAAATGACTATTGCCCGTATACTAAATGACAGAGGAATTCCAAATCCAACTGAGTACAAAAGGCAAAAGGGCTTACGTTACAAACAGGCAAAATCAAAATCAAGTACCCTTTGGAAATACTTTGCCATATCTAATATGCTGAAAAATGAAATATATATCGGTAATATGGTTCAAGGCAAATATGGAAGCGTTTCATATAAGACCAAACAAAATAAACCACGACCTAAAGAAGAATGGTTCAGAGTAGAGAATACCCATGAAGCAATTATTGAACGTGACTTATGGGACAGAGTTCAAGAGTTGTTAAAAGAAAAAAGCAAACCGTTTTCCAACGGACAAATCGGTCTTTTTGCTCGAAAAGTACGATGTATGCACTGCGGTTATATCTTGCGTTCCTGTAAATCCGGCAATACACACTATTTGCAGTGTCCTACAAGACATGTTTCAAAAGAAGCCTGCGAGGGCAGTATGATTAGCGTTGATGTTCTTGAAAGAATAGTATTAAAAGAATTAAACGAATTGTCAGCTAAATATATGGACAAAAATTTCATTGCAGAGCATTCAGAATTCAATAATAGGATAGACAAGCAAATAGAAGATAACGAAAGTCTTATTATTGAATATCAACGAAAAAGTCAAGAATGTTCAGACGGAATTAAAGGTCTGTATTTAGATAAGGTAAAAGGTCTTATAACAGAAGATGTTTTTATTGATTTGACAAAAGACTTGCACGCTGATAAAAACCGTACAGACGAAATGATATTAAATCTGTCAGAGCAAATAGAAGAACTTAAACAAAAGTTATTATGTGCCGATAAAAAAGAAGAACGCATAAAACAATACACCAATGTTGAAAAATTAACCCGAGAAATCGTTGACATAATGATAGATTATATCGAAGTCGGCAAACGAATTCCGGGAACAAAAGAAAGACCGGTTAATATTTACTGGAACTTCTGAAAGTGCCGTAAAATCGGGATTTTAAGAATTTATACAGTAAAAAAATATTGAATTTGGAAAATCGTGGCAGAGCAAAAGGCACGCTTAACTTATGATAATATTCTGCGACTGGCAGACGATCCTGATGTGCGTGACCCAATTAAGTTCTTGAGAGAACGTGAAATCGTTCACTATCAGCGTTTCGGCGAAGGCTTGAGAATGACTCAGGATATGCTTGACGCTAAAAACTTCTATGCTTTCAACCCAAGCTTTGATAGAAAATAAACGATTTTTTCAAGTGCAAATTAACCCCGAAAATATAATAAAATTATCCCGGATTGCGCAAACACCACAATCCGGGACAATTTAGTTTAAACAAATATTAAAATTAATTGATAATCAACTTTTCATATAATGCTTCTATTAAAAAGCTTACGGGTCAAAAGCTGTCATTGCAGTAATTTTGTATTTTTTACAACGATACATTAAAAAGTATAAATTAAGCATTAATTATCCTAAAAATCAAATAAAATACTTTACACCATGATGAATCGGATTTTATTTGATCAATTCCATTTCGATACAATTCCAAGTTTCGCCCATACACTTATAACTCTCTGTATTTTCTGATTTTACTTCTTTAAATCCGCAGGATCTATAACATTTTATGGCTATCGTATTATTTTCAAACACGCCCAATGAAATCTTGCTTACTTTAACGAATTCAAAAGCATATTTGGTCGCTAAAGAAAGCATTTCCTTTCCATAGCCTTTTCCACGTTCCTCATTATCAACAATAACAAATCCTAATCGAATTTCATTATAATTATTTTTAGGAAAACGCATTGTTAAATGTCCTACTATACCATTGTTATTAAATGCCGTCATACCCCAAATGTTTTCATTCTTCTTATCTCTGTCATAATAAAAATTCATGTCATCGGGAGTAATTGGGTAATTCTCATAGCGATCTGCGCTCCATTGACGAAAAGCATATTCACTTTTTAACCACTTGGTTATAGTATGAGCATCACAAGACTTGTAAGGTCTTAATCTTAACACGATGATATTCCTCCTTGTCATGCGGCTTGAAATTTATATCTCATTGAATGCGGACTTGATTGACCTTACGCCCACAATTTTCATTGAATATTTAGATATATCTACTCCTTTAAGTGAGTGAGCGGGCAATATACACTTTTCAAAGCCCATACGCTGTGCTTCGGAAAGTCTTTGTTCGGTGTGGGATATATTTCTTAGTTCTCCGCCCAGACCTATCTCTCCGAAAGCGATGGTTTTATCGTTTACCACTTTATCAGTAAGGCTTGAATAAAGCGCTAAAGCTATAGACAAGTCCGCCGCAGGTTCGTCAAGCTTAAAACCGCCGACGATATTAATATATACATCAAGTCCGCCGAAGAAATAGCCCAGCCTTTTTTCAAGAACTGCAATTATAATAGACATTCGGTTATAATCAAAGCCGGTACAGGTACGTCTTGGTGCGGAAAATCCGCTTTTTGATACAAGAGCTTGAACCTCTGCCATTATAGGACGGCTGCCCTCCATAATACATGCCACACAACAGCCGGAAACATCTGTTGGCCGTCCTGACAACAGCATCATAGATGGGTTTTCCACCTCAACAAGTCCTTTATTAGCCATTTCAAAAACACCAATTTCATTTGTTGAACCAAAACGGTTTTTTACCGCTCTTAAAATTCTGTATGAAAGATTGCGCTGTCCTTCAAAATATAAAACGCAGTCAACTATGTGTTCCATAACCTTTGGTCCTGCGATAGCTCCGTCTTTATTCACATGTCCCACAATAAACATCGGAATTTCTTCGTTCTTTGCTGTACGCATAAACATATTTGTACATTCTCTCACCTGAGAAATTGAGCCTTGTGCGGAAGAAATACCGCTGATATTCATTGTTTGAATAGAATCGATAATAACTATTTCAGGCTTTTCCTTTGAGATTACGCTGCAGATTACTTCGCAGTCGGTTTGTGCGAGAAGATATAGATTTTCATTTTTTACGCCAAGCCTTTGTGCACGAAGCTTAATTTGTCTTACAGATTCCTCTCCTGATACATATAAAATCGTATGATCCTCGCCCATATACTCGCAGATTTGCAGAAGCATTGTAGACTTGCCTATACCCGGTTCACCTCCGAGCAAAACCAAAGATCCTTTTACAAGGCCGCCTCCGAGAACTCTGTCAAGCTCATTTAGTCCGGTTGAATATCTTATTTCATCAAAACTGGCGTCAACATTGCTTATATTTAAAATAGAATCTGAAATATCTCTGATTGAAACGGAGCTTCCTGAGGCAGTTTTATGCGTTGTTGTCTGACACTCCTCAAAAGTATTCCATTCACCGCAGTTTGGACATTTGCCATTCCATTTAGATGTTTCATATCCGCATTCTCTGCAAACATATACGCTTTTAACTTTAGCCATAATAAAACTCCGTTCATATAAAAATAAAAAATCTCAGCGGCGGCATTTAAGCAGCCACTGAGATATTATATTTACCCAAAAATTTCTCTAATTCGCTGCAAAGCTTTGCTTTATAGCAATTATACCATAACCACAAGTCTATTGCAACGGTGCATTTACATAAAGTAAAAATATATTATTCTGCATTTTTTTAAGCTTCATCCATTGGTATTTTCTTTATTTTTCTGAAATTCAGTATGCTTACCAAAGCATACAACTCCGATTATTATCATTTCAGGATATATATAAGGAGAGATATAATATGGCAGCCAACCGGCAAAGCTTTGAAGCATTGGTTTCCATATTGCCCAAACGCCCTCGGTAAACTTAAAATAATAGAGATTAACGTTACAATGGCAGTTGAAACGATATACAGCTTTCCGACCTCTCCGTTGCTGTATCCGAGAATCTTTGTCATGGAAATTGACGATGTGTTTTTACACAGCGGCAGTATTTATCAAATAAATTACTTTTTAATTGTTTCAAAAGCTTCCTGTAAATCAAAGAGTATATCATCAATATGCTCTGTACCAATGGATAGACGGATCGTATTGGGCTTTATTCCCTGTTCAGCAAGCTCTGCTTCATTAAGCTGAGAATGGGTTGTGGTTGCGGGGTGGATAGCCAATGACTTAACGTCTGCAACATTGGCGAGGAGTGAGAATATCTGAAGATTATCTATGAATTTCTTTGCATCCTCTGCTCCGCCCTTAATTTCAAATGTGAAAATTGATCCTCCGCCATTTGGAAAATACTTATCATAAAGCTCTTTATATTTGCTTCCCGGCAAAGACGGGTGATTTACATTTTCCACTTGCGGATGATTAGCAAGAAACTCTACAACCTTCTTGGTGTTCTCTGCATGTCTTTCAACCCTGAGTGACAAGGTTTCAAGACCTTGTAAAAATATGAATGCGTGGAATGGAGATAATGTCGCACCGGTATCACGGAGCAAGATTGCACGAATCTTTGTAACAAATGCAGCTTTTCCCACTGCTTTTGTAAATGAAACACCATGATAGCTTGGATTTGGTTCTGTCAGAGACGGGAATTTTCCGCTTGCTTCCCAATCGAAGTTTCCGCTATCCACGATAACGCCGCCGATTGCTGTGCCGTGTCCTCCGATAAATTTCGTTGCAGAATGGACAACGATATCAGCACCGTATTCAATAGGTCTTACCAAGTAAGGGGTCGCAAAGGTACTGTCAATTACCAACGGAATTTTATGGGCATGGGCAATATCGGCTACCTTTTTTATATCAATGATATTTGAATTCGGATTGCCGAGAGTTTCAATGAAAACAGCCTTTGTATTTTCCTTAATGGCCTTTTCAAATGCGCCCTCTTCATCAGGATCAACAAAGGTGGTTGTAATTCCATACTCAGGAAGTGTATGTGCAAGCAGATTATATGTTCCGCCATAGATAGTATTAGCGGCAACGATGTGGTCACCTGCATGTGCAAGGTTTTGGAATGTATAAGTAATTGCAGCAGCGCCTGAAGCCACAGCCAAAGCGGCAACACCGCCCTCCAATGCGGCAATTCTCTTTTCAAAAATATCCTGAGTAGGATTTGTTAATCTTCCATAGATATTACCTGCGTTGCTCAGATTAAAGCGAGCCTCAGCGTGGTCTGAGTTATGAAAAACATATGATGTGGTTGCATAAATAGGAACAGCTCTTGCGTCTGTTACCGGATCTGCCTCTTCCTGTCCTACATGAAGTGCCAAGGTTTCAAATTTAAGATTTCTATCATATATTTTGCTCATTATAATTACCTCTTTCAAAAAATATTTTATTTTTATTATTTAATATTTATCAATACATTATTTTTTATAGAAATACATTCGCATTCGTTTTGTTAAAGGAACTTGTATTCTTATTTTAATATAAGTCATAATATCACTCCAAGCTTTTTCATATTATTCCTATTAAATTACTATGTTTTATTTTGCTTATAATATCATATTCGGTTTGCTTTGTCAATGTATTTGTACGTTTTTGTATACATGCACAAAAAAACCGCATGATAATCATGCGGTTACAACAAAAATATCCAATTTATTTCTTCTTAAACACTATAAGTTTACTAATGATATAATTCAATATAAGTACTACTATATTAGCTGTGATTTTTGTGATCCAATAATTAAATCCAAGAAGTGAATATCCCAGCCACATCATTCCCATTTCAACAAGCAGTGTAAAAACTCTTCCGCCGTAAAAAGACATTGCTTCTGAAAAAACTGACTTTACACCCTTAGCTTGTGAATCAAAAACCCACACACGGTTTGTAACATAGGCAAAGGTTACTGCACATATCCAAGAGAAGACTGTGCTGGCTGTTGAAACGATATCCTTTGAATCAGTAAGACCTTCAAGTATAACTTTTGAAAAGCCCGCAGTAACAAAGCTAACGGCTGTTGTAAGAACACCGAAAAAAAGATAAAGCAGCATTTCCTTATTTTTAGCGTATATAGGCTGAAGCTTTTTCAATATGCTCACAGACATTATTCTGTCGAAAATATCCGGTTTCTTTTGAATTTTGTTTTCGTTTGACATTTTCTACGACCTTTCATATTTTTAATCTTTTTTATTATACCTTATGCATTAAAAAAGTTCAAGTGATTGTTGATTTTTTTTTATAAATATGGTATCATGTTTCCTATAATGATCGGCATTGAATTAATAACAAAAAATATTTTATTGGAGGATTGCTGATAAATGATATTTTTTATAGCTGTCTGTCTTGTTATTTCTGCTATCTGTTCTGCAACCGAAACGGCGTTTTCATCGGTAAATCGTATAAGATTGAAGAATTTTGCTTCCGGCGGCAACAAAAGTGCAGAAAAAGCCTTAAAAATTATAGATAATTTTGATAAAGCACTTACTACAATTCTGGTGGGAAATAATGTTGTAAACATTGCTTCATCTTCTATGGCGACTGTTCTTTTTACTGAAAAATTCGGAAGCGGAAGCGTAGGGCTTGCCACACTTGTTATGACTGTTTTGGTACTTATTTTCGGAGAGATCATTCCGAAAAATCTTGCAAAGGAGAACTCGGAGACTTTTTCTGTTTTTATGGCTGCTCCTCTTTCGGCGGCTATGTTCATACTAACTCCTATAACCACAATCTTTATGGGTATAAATTCACTGGCAACAAAAATCGTTGGACATAAAAACAGCCAGCCTTCGGTTACAGAAGAAGAGCTTAAATATATTATTGAGGAAATTGAAGACGAGGGAGTTCTTGAAGAACAGGAATCAGATCTTGTGAAATCTGCTCTTGAATTTGATGAAATAACCGTAAGTGAGATTCTTGTGCCTCGGGTCAATATTATCGGAATTGAGTTGAATACACCTATTGAGGAGGTCAGAAGGATTTTTATTGAAACAGGATTTTCAAGACTTCCTGTATATGATAAAACGATTGATACAATCATAGGGATTCTCCATAAATCAGATTTTTATGAGCTTTATTTAAATAAAGACCGGGATATTAAAGCTCTTCTTAAAAAACCGGTATTTATTTCAGAAAATAAAAGGATTTCAGAGGTTCTTCGTGAAATACAGAAATCAAAGGTTCACATGGCTGTTGTTGTTGACCAATACGGCGGAACAGACGGAATATGCACTCTCGAAGATATTATTGAAGAGCTTGTGGGTGAGATTTATGATGAGAGTGACAAGGAGGATACATCTTTTATAAAAATAAGTGATCATCGTTTTGAAATATCGCCTGATTTATCGGTAAGCGATTTTCTTGAACGTTTGAATTTACCCGAAAACACCATTGAAACTGAAAGGAATTCTATGGGCGGTTGGATAATGGATATACTTGACAGAATCCCTGAACCTAATGAATTTTTATCCTATGGTCCATTTAATATAACTGTTATTATGGAAGATGAGCAAAAAATTGAAAAAGTGAAAATACGGATAAAAGACGAAGTTACTGAGACACAAGAATAAGAAGGGAAGCGGCTTATATGCCAAAGGAAATAAAGAAACAAATAATTGATAAAAAAGAAAAAACAAACCGCATATCGGCAATTACGGCAATGTCAGCATCAATTTTAATGTGGGGATTTATTATTTTACTGCTCCCTAAAATAGTGAAAACCGAAAGCGCTGTAATGACATTGATTTTTACTGTAGGATATGTTCTGTTTTTTGCGTCATGTATTGCACATTGTGTAACATCTTACGGCTTTTTTAAGGCAACGGATAATTTCACAGGTATATTTCATGGTCTTATATCTCTTGTTAGTACCTTGTTTTGTATTTTCAACTTAAGATTTATACTTGTTATGCTGTTTTCAGCATTTGGTAAGGATGAAACTGCCAAACAGTTTATCGGAAGTAAAACCATGACAGAGTTTTTAGGAACTCAAGCAACAAATTGGACTTGTTTCGTTTTTGCCTTAATAATAATGATCATTATTGGCATATTGGGAATCATAAGGCTTGTATCTGCTGATAGAAAGTAATAGTATTAAATATTTTAAATATAAAAAAGGCAGCCACGTTGACTGCCTTTTTCTTATACGATAAGCTCTTTATAAGCTTCAAAATAAAAATCAGATTCTTTTTTCATATCTTCCCAATCTGCTATGTAATGCTTATCAAGACAAGCTACAGCAGTGAATCCCCCTGCCTTAGCGCCTCTTATTCCCTCAATTATATCTTCAAAAACAGCACATTCATTGGATTTTAATCCCATTCCCTTGCAAGCATATCCATAGACATCAGGGAATCCTTTTCCTCTCTTCACATCATTTGTTGATGCAAAGAAATCAAAAAGCTCATAAACTTGATTGTTTTTTAAAACTGCCTCAAAAAGTTCTTTAGATGCCGCTGTTGCCAATGCAAGTTTTACCCCGTTTTCTTTCAGGAAGTTAAGGAAGTCTTTTGCGCCTTTCTTGAGAGAAATATGGTGGGCATATTCATCATATGCCATTTCATGCCACTCAGCAGCGATATCCTCAATTTTTTCATTTAAATTAAAAAGGTTATTAGTATACTCTGCCGCCGCAGTAAAGTTCATAGTGGAAACAGCTTTAAAATAATTTTCAGGTACATTTAATCCACGTTTTGCAAGAAATTTTATATCTATATCGCTCCAGACATGTGATGAAGTTATCAATGTTCCGTCTAAATCAAATATTATGCCCTTGAATTTTGAAAATCTCATACATTTTACCTTCCTTAGAAGAAATCCGACTGTTCTGTTTTAAAGCCCTCTCCAAAAACCTCTCCTGCACTTGTTACAAGCATAAAAGCTTTGTCGTCAATTTCAAGAACGGCGTTCTTTACTGAGGGAAGCCTTTGCTTTTTCATGGCACATAACAAAATATCCTTTTCCGTTCCCTGATATCCAGAAATGCCTTTAAGAATTGTACAGCCTACTCCTACTTTATTAAGAAGGCTGTCAAGTATATCTTGACTTTTTCCGCTGATTACAAAAACCATTCTTGCTGTATCCGAGCCATATAGCACCATGTCAAGCACTCTTGAAAAAATCGTCAGTGCTATAAGTGAATATAGTGCAGTGTCGGCATTTCTGAAAACAATTCCCGAGATAATAGCTATTATGCTGTCGATAATTAGAATGACAACGCTTAGTTTTAAATAAGGCTTTTTTATTTTTATAAGTCTTGTTATGATATCTGTTCCTCCGGTTGTGGAGCCTGCACGAAACACTATTCCACAGCCAAGTCCCATTACAGCTCCTCCGGCTAAAGCAGCAAGAATTTTATTTTCAGTAACTGGAGAGAAAAATGCACATGCATCCGTGGTGACGCCTGAAACAATTATAGCTGCGACTGTGGTAAACAAAAAACGCCATCCCCATTTAACTATTGCTATAATAAGAAGCGGAAGATTTATAAGCATTGTCAGGCTTCCCACACCTAAAGGTATGAAGTAATTTAGTATTATAGAAATACCACCTACTCCTCCCGGTGCAAGGTGGTTAGGAGCTAAAAAAAGTCCAATGGATATACCATAAATAAAAGCTCCGATGCACATAGTTAAAAATCTTTTTTGCGGCGAGCCTTTAAAAAATTTGTCTGACTGCATAAAAATCCTCCTTGAAATTGTTATTTCAAGAATTATTTTTTGCGTTGTGGATAAAAATATACTTACATAAACTCGTCAAGCAAGCCAGCAGCTAAACCCACAAGCTCAACACATGGTCGCTTTTTATAATATTCACTTGTTCTTTCAGCAGGAACAGATTTGCTTGTTCCTGTTAAACCCAACATATCACGGCAGATAATTGAGTCAAAGTTATTTTCTTCTTTAAATCTTTCTGCAAATTTTTGAACCTTTGCATATAAATTTTTCTTTGCGTCAAAATCTTTTGAATTTTCTGTACCGTATTTCATTCCCAAAACCATAAACGCTCCCGAACAAGCACCGCAAACTTCTCTGAGCCTACCCATTCCTCCTCCGAAAGACTGTGAAATCTTCATGGCTGTATTAAAATCAAGTCCTAACTCCTCAGCCCATACCCCAAGCACTGACTGAGAGCAGTTATATCCGTTTTTAAAAAGCTCTTTAGCTTTTCCTGCTTTTTCAAAATTCAAAATAAAAACCTCCCTTAGTAAAATTAAAATCTTGTATTTATTTTATCATATTCTATTGAAAATGTCTATATGACGTGGTATAATATATATAATTCTAAAGGAATTATATGTATTTGGAATGTATATTTTTTATGAAATTATTAACAATAATTTCATAAAAAATAAAGTTGACAAATGTACACTTCTGTGGTATACTTTAATCACAATAAGAGAAAAGATTAAAATATATCAAGGTGAAAACCACCTTTAGAAAATTAAATTGAGGAGGACAAAATTATGTCAAAGTTTGTATGTTCAGTATGCGGTTATATTTATGAAGGCGAAGCAGCTCCTGAGTTTTGCCCACAGTGTAAGGCTCCTGCTTCAAAGTTTTCAAAGCTTGAGGAAACAGCTTCAATAGTTTGGGCTGACGAGCATAAAGTAGGCGTTGCTCAGGGCCTTGATGAAGAAGTTGTTGCAGGTCTTAAGGAAAACTTCAACGGAGAATGCTCAGAGGTTGGTATGTATCTTGCTATGGCAAGAGTTGCTTATAGAGAAGGATATCCTGAAGTAGGTCTTTATTATGAAAAGGCTGCTTGGGAGGAAGCAGAGCACGCTGCTAAGTTCGCAGAACTTCTCGGTGAAGTTGTTACACCATCAACAAAGAAAAACCTTGAGCTTAGATTTATGGCTGAAAACGGCGCTTGTGAAGGAAAGCTTGCTTTGGCTAAGAAAGCTAAGGAGCTTGGTTATGACGCTGTTCATGATACAGTTCATGAAATGGCTAAGGACGAAGCAAGACATGGCTGTGGCTTCAAAGGTCTTTATGACAGATATTTTGGCTAATGCTTAAAAATTTTTTCGGCAGAGAGCGTTGGCTCTCTGCCGTTTTTATTAGAAAGGACAGGTGTTTAATATGGCAAATTTAAAAGGTACAAAAACTGAGGCAAATCTCATGGCTGCATTTGCAGGTGAATCACAGGCAAGAAACAAATATACATATTATGCAAGCAAGGCTAAAAAAGACGGATATGTTCAGATTGCCGCACTTTTTGAAGAAACAGCAAACAATGAAAAAGAACATGCAAAGATTTGGTTCAAACTGCTTCATGGCGGTATGCCTTCAACTGTTGAGAACTTAAAGGATGCCGCTGAAGGAGAAAACTACGAGTGGACAGATATGTATGCAGGATTCGCTAAAACAGCAAGGGAAGAGGGCTTTGACGAAATTGCTGATCTTTTCGAGGGCGTTGCTGCTATTGAAAAAGAGCATGAAGAACGTTACAGAAAGCTTCTTGCTAACATTGAAGGCGATTTGGTATTCTCAAAGGACGGAGATGTTATTTGGGAATGCAGAAACTGCGGACATATTGTAATCGGCAAAAAAGCTCCCGATGTATGCCCTGTTTGTGCTCATCCTCAATCATACTTCCAAGTTAAGGCGAACAATTATTAAATCTAAAAGCAGGCTTCTTGCCTGCTTTTTAATTTGTAAAACTTTTATGAAGTGCAGTAAATTGCATTGACTTAGAGTCAAGTTTAAGATATATAATAAATAGGGTTATCTCTTTTTAATATAACTTAGGCAAGGATGTCCCCCGCCTCTTTAGGCGGCGGGTTCCATATTGTTAACAGTAGGAGATACAATCTCCTACTGTTAACCCCATTGCAAAGCAATGCACTTGCCACGTTGAATGACGGGGCAAGCCCCTTATTGAATATATCAGGAGATGTTTTTATGACATATACAATTTCAGAGGTTGCTGAAAAAATGGGAGTTTCCGCCCATACATTGAGATTTTATGACAAAGAAGGACTTCTGCCGAATGTTGACAGAGTAAATGGCAGAAGGGTTTTCAAAGATGAAGATTTTGCTTGGCTCAGAGTGCTTAACTGTCTGAAAAATACCGGTATGCCTTTAAAAGAAATTCAGAGGTATTTAGATCTTTGCAAGCTTGGTGACGACAGCCTTGAAGATCGACTTCAGCTTATGCTTGACCAAAAGAAATCCATTGAAGATCAAATTAAGTTTCTTGAATTTAATATGAAACAGCTTGAATATAAGATTTGGTATTATGAAAAAGCTATTGAGGCTGGCACCGAGAAGATTCATGAAGGGCATTCATGTAATCCTAACTTTGAGCCTGATATAATACCGGAAAAATAAATTACACATAAAAACCGTTCACAGTTTTTAATCTATGAACGGTTTTTTTATTACAAGACAAACCTATATTAATTTTATTACATCTTCTGCTATCAAGTCTGCGGTGAGATGATTTTCTTTTAATATATCACTTACATTATATCTGTCAAGAAATTGCTTTTTGAAACCGAAGTTAAGCACTTTCATTTGTGAACTTCCATAGAAACGTGAAATTTTCTCTCCGAAGCCGCCGTCAAGTATACCGTCCTCAAGGGTGATAACTATATTATGTTCAGCTTTAAGCTGTTCCAAAAGCTCGTCATCAGTTCCGCTTATATAATAAGGATTTATAACTGTTGGCTGAACTCCCGTCGCTTGCTGAATTCTTTCAGCTGCCTTAACTCCAAGATTATAGAACGAACCAAGACCGATAATTGCTATCTTTTGACCCTTTTGCATAACCTCATATTTGTTAAGCTTAGAAAAGTCCTTGTCAACAACCTTTCCGTCTGAAATATATTCGCCCTCAGGAACTCTAATAGCAACAGGATATTCATTTTGCTCAACAGACCAATCGAGCATGGCAAGATATTCTTCTTTTGTTGTTGGAGCAAGATACACCAGATTAGGAATATTAGAAATCATAGGTATATCATATATTCCTAAATGTGTAACATCATTCATGCCATAAATGGACGCTGAAAAAACGGGGATCGTAACAGCATTGTTATTTACGCACAAGTCCTGTGAAAGCTGGTCATATGTTCTCTGCATAAATGTACTGTATACTCCGTAAACAGGTTTTCCGCCGTTTGCGGCAATGCCAGAAGCCATTGCAACGGCATGCTCTTCAGCGATACCAACATCAATAAACTGTGATCCTGCTTTCTTACGTTTTTCTTCAGTAAATCCCATGATTGCAGGAGTAGCTGAAGTTATGGCACAAACAGATTTGTCTTGTTTCATTTTTCTCAGCAAGTAATCAGCAGTTATGCTTGAATAATTTTCACTATCGGAAGAATAAAGAGGTTTTCCTGTTTCGGGGTCAAAAGGCATGCACCAATGCCAAGTTTCTTTATTTTCCTCTGCAAGAGCATAGCCTTTACCCTTTTGAGTTACAATATGCACTGCCACAGGGTGATTTATATTCTTTACTTTTTCAAAAGCGCTGATAAGTGATGGTATATCATTTCCGTCTTTTACAAATAAATAATCAAGACCCATTGCCTTAAAAAGGTTGCATTCAGCTTTTCCGTCTGTTTCTCTTAAAAGCTTAAGGTTTTTATAAAGTCCGCCGTGATTTTCTGCAATAGACATATCATTATCATTTACGACAACAATGAAATTGCTGTTTTGTTCACCAGCGAAATCAAGTCCTTCAAGGGCTTCGCCGCCGCTGAGAGAACCGTCACCGATAATTGCAATAATGTTTTCTTTTCCGCCTTTTAAATCTCTTGCTTTAGCAAGGCCACAGGCAAGGCTTATTGATGTTGAAGTATGACCCACTGTAAAGAAGTCATGTTCGCTTTCATCAGGATTGGTGTAGCCTGACACATCGTCGTAATGCTCTTCATACAAGAAAGCGTCTTTTCTGCCGGTAAGCATTTTGTGGCAATAGCTTTGATGTGACACATCAAAAACAAACTTATCAACAGGGGAATTAAAGACATAGTGCAAAGCGATTGTAGCTTCAACCATACCGAAATTAGGACCAAAGTGGCCGCCGTGCTTGCTTAATTTTCCTAAAAGAGCAGTTCTCATTTCTGTGGCAAGCGCCTCAAGCTGGCTGTCATCAAGTGTTTTCAAATCCACCGGATCATTTATATTTTCCAAATACATAGATATCCTCCTAACATAAATTTGACTGTGGCTATATTATAACAGTTAGAGTTAACTCTATGTCAATAGTTATATTCAACTGTTAACATAATATTTATAATTTGCATTAATAAAGTAAAGAAAACTATCGCATTTTACATAAAAACAGCCGCAAGGAAATACTTGCGGCTGTTTTTATGTTGGTGAGAAAATTGATATTCACAAATCAATATCTACATTGTAATCAGTATCAATCAAAATATAATGCACATTGTATTTTTGACACATTTCCAGATTATAAAGGTTATCTCTAATCAACAATTCTATTGTACAATCAGAATCGTCTAAACGAGTTTCAATTTCATTTGCATATTTTTTTATATCCGAAAAACAGTGTTCAATATACTGCTTTGTCATAATAAGACAGACATACTTTATTTCTTTAAGATATATTTCATCAAAGTCTTTTTCCCAGTCAAAAGGAATATAACACCCTTCAACCGTAAGATTTTGGTGGTTTTCTATAGCGGTTTTAATCATTTCCCTGACTATAGGCCAAAGATAATCTGCTAATTCTCCATCGTCATTAGGCGTTAATTTAGTATGTCCGCTTCTAATAAGTCCCATCTTCAAATGGTCAATAGATAAATAAGGAAATTTATATTTCTCTAATATTCTTTGGGCTAATATAGTTTTTCCTGTATGGGAAGCCCCGGCAATTAAAACAATCATTCATTGTCCTTTCAAGATATATGTTCTGTATCAGTCTGATAGACCCTGATTCAGTGTACTGACTAAATCATACCACATCTCAGTCTGGTTTTCAAGCATTTTGTATTGAAACTGAAAAGATGAAAATATTCCTGACACAGCGGATACAAAAAATCCCGTTACCACAAAATGATAACGGGATTTAATTTAGAATATGGGACGTTTTGAACAAGCCCACGCCAAAGATTCTTTAAATTTGAAAGTAAGTAAAGCGTGGGCTAAGAGAAATCTTTTCAGCTCGTTTCCCTCGCTGTTTTGCTTTGCAAAATCAAAGATTTCTCGGTTCTGCGTCTTACTTACTATCATAAAATAAAACGGGAAGTGCCATTGCGCTTCCCGTTTTATTTGGTGCAGAAGATGGGACATTGAACAGTGGCTTCAAGTCTGCATTTTGCTCCAAAATAAAAATCCGTAATGCTTTTCGTTTCTCTCAAAGCATTACAGATTTTCATGGTGCAGAAGATGGGACTTGAACCCACACGACATTGCTGCCACTGGCACCTGAAGCCAGCGCGTCTGCCATTCCGCCACTTCTGCTTATAAGAATATTCAGATTTTTACACGGGAGAATATCCAAACCCGAGGCGGACTTTACTCATCACATAAAATGCTGCTTTCAAGTTGCTCCGCATATATAAAACAGTAAAACTGTTTTTAAACTTTGATTGTCTGTTCTGCCATAATCAGCTTCATAAATCCTTTGTTCTTTGACAAAAGCCTGAAAACAATTACGCCTAAAACAGTTACACACACAAATTCTCCAAATGCCACTTCACCGACTGAAAGCCAAAAAGGAAGTTTCAGTACAAGATTTAACTCCGCTCCCACCAGCAATCCATTTGCTATTACAGGGAAAAGTGAACAGATAACCAGTCTTACAGTATTATCTTCTTTTCGGAATAAATAAATCATTATCGCTGAAATAAGCGTAGCAGATGTCCCCACAACGGTATCAATGAGTCCGACTGTACTGAATATATTGGCTATAAAACAGCCAATAGTCAACGAGAATATGTAATCTTTATTGAAAAAGCACAAAAGCATGAGCGCTTCCGCAACTCTAAACTGGATAGGCCCATAGGACAAATCAGCTCCAACAATAGTGACTACTACATAAATTGCTGCAACCACACCAATAGTTGCAATTCTGTGTGCATTAAATTTAGACATATCAATATCTCCTTGTTTTTATTAGCGAGTGGTTAAGCTAGGTTACACTCGTATTCAATTTATTTTAAGAGGAGAGAAAATCTCTCCCCTTAAGTTCGTTATTACTTAAGCCTTGCCAATTGAACCGAACAGTTCCATCTTTTCCTTAACTGTAGCCTTGATAGCTTCAAATCCCGGAGCAAGAAGCTTTCTTGGGTCAAAGCCCTTACCCTGAAGGTCCTTACCTTCTTCGATATATTTTCTTGTAGCCTCAGCAAATGAAAGCTGACACTCTGTGTTTACATTAATCTTAGCAACGCCAAGTGAAATTGCTTTCTTGATCATATCAGCAGGAATTCCTGTACCACCGTGAAGAACCAATGGCATATCTCCAACCTTATCCTTTACAGCAGCAAGTGTTTCAAATGAAAGACCAGCCCAGTTTTCAGGATATTTACCATGGATATTACCAATTCCGGCAGCAAGCATTGTTACTCCCAAATCAGCAATAGCCTTACACTCGTCAGGATCAGCACATTCACCTGCGCCGACAACGCCGTCTTCTTCTCCGCCGATTGAACCAACCTCAGCTTCAAGAGAAATTCCCAAAACATCACAAGCGTTTACAAGTGCTGTTGTCTTAGCAATATTTTCTTCGATAGGATAATGTGAACCGTCAAACATGATTGATGAGAAACCTGCATTGATGCAAGCCTTTGCGCCCTCAAATGAACCGTGGTCAAGGTGAAGAGCAACAGGAACAGTAATATTGAGTTCCTCGATCATTCCTTCAACCATACCAACAACAGTCTTATATCCTGTCATATATTTGCCTGCTCCCTCAGAAACACCGAGAATTACAGGTGACTTCAATTCTTCAGCAGTAAGAAGAATTGCTTTTGTCCATTCCAAATTGTTGATGTTGAACTGACCTACGGCATATTTTCCTTCAATAGCTTTAGTCAGCATTTCCTTTGCAGAAACTAACATTTTAACACCCTCCATATTTTTAATTAACAAAAATAAACCTTAATTATTATACTCTTTATTTTGTTAAATTGCAATGGTATTTAATTAATTTAACATTTGCAAAATTATTTTTTCACAATTTATATACATATTTTCCCGCATTAATTTAGCTTTCATACATCTTTATAACTTTAAGTGCAACTTCAATTTTCGTGCATCTTAAATCCATTGCTTGCTTTTCCAGATATCTGTGAGCCTGCTGTTCAGTAAATCCAAGATACTGCATAAGCGCCAGCTTAGCTCTGTTTATTGTTCTTATCTCCTCCAGCTTTTTATGCAGCTTCAAATTTTCTGTCTGAAGTCCTAAAAGACGTTTTCTTGAAGCATTAATAAACTTCATGGTTCTGAAGAATAGGTTACGGCTTAAGGGCTTTGGGATTACCATAATGCCCAAATCCTCCATGCGTTCGCTTACAATATCAGCATTGTCATTTTTGACTATCATTATACAGTTTGCCATAGAAGAATCACAGACAAGCTCAGCAACTTCAAATCCATATTCATCTGAAAGAGGACAGTTTATTATAACAGCGTCATAATTATTCTGTCCTGCAATACGTCTTGCTTCAAGACCCGAAGAAACCATTGACAGACTGCATTCAGGAAAGACCTCCTTGATAAGTGTAACTATAGCGGCGGAGGCTTTTTCATTGCTGGAAACAATCAAAATTCTATCCAAATCAAATCCCCCTCTTAGTAATCTGAAACTCTGTTCGTCTTATTAAAGGGAATAGAAGTATTTATTATAGTCAAAAACCTCTGGATTCTCGGAATTTAATTGCTCTTTCCATGTCCTGCGCTTTTCTTCCAAAAGAAATTCAAGAACTGACTCAGGGATATATTTCTTAAGAAATTCACTTTTTTCAGCCTTATTGATTGCCTCTTCTAAAGTGGACGGAAGCTTTTCAAACTTTTTTAATGCTTTTTCATCAGCCTTTCTCAAGTCAAAATTTGTACTGTCGCAAAGCTTTGCAGAGCATTCCACTCCCTCCATGCAGGCATATATCAATAATCCCAATGCAAAATACGGATTGCATGTGTTATCGGGAGAACGCAGCAAAATTTCGCTGTCCTCGCTGTCCTCCAAAGGTGTCTTAATAAGCTGAGGGTAATTCATATTTGTCCATGAAACATATTTGGGAGCAAGATCTTTTCCGAATCGGGAATATGAATTTGTAGTACCGTTAAAAAACAGCGTCATTTCACTTATGCGATTTAGGATTCCTGCTAACATACTTTTTGCCTCAGGAGATGGATCTCCAAGTTTTTTTCTGAAAATATTCTTACCGTTGTTTATACAGGAAAGATATATATGAAGTCCGCTTCCGCAATTATCGGGCAGCGGCTTAGGCATAAATGTTGCATACATTCCATTTCTGTTTGCCACAGATTTTACAACGTTTTTAAAAGTTATAAGATTATCCGCAGCAGCAAGAGCCCCTGCACTTTGGAAGTCAATTTCGTTTTGTCCAGGACCGCTCTCATGACGTGAGCTTTCCGGAGCGATGTCCATTTTTTCAAGAGTTAGGCATATATCTCGTCTGAGATTCTCTCCCCTGTCAGCAGGAGCCACATCACAATATCCTGCATAATCATGAGGCACGCTTGTAGGCATACCGTTATCGTCAGTTTCAAAAACATAAAATTCACAGGAAGTACCGATCATGAAAATATAATTTTTTGATCTTGCATATTTTACAGCGTCTATAAGAAACTGACGTCCATCACCTTCATATGGTGTACCGTCATGTTTTTTTATGTTGCAGAAAAATCTTACGACTCTGCCCTGCTGAGGACGCCAAGGCAACAACGCAAGCGTGTCGGGATCAGGGAAAAGCCGCAGTTCGCCTTCAGTAACGTCTACAAAGCCGTCAAGCTTAGATGCATCCAAAGCAAATCCGTTTGAAAAAACTTTGGCTAGGTCGCTTGATATTATAGATACAGTTTTAAGCTGACCGTAAATGTCACAGAACATAAGCTTAACGAATTTAACATCATTTTCCTCAACAAACTGTAAAACTTCTCTCTCGGTATATTTCATAGAATTACCTCCATTATATTAACACTGTACTTTTATTTTACATAACCAAAAAATCAAGAGGAACAGCAAGAAAACTGTTCCTCCCTATTATACAACATTTAGCTTTAAGTGTAAAGCAATTTTTCCACACATCAATGTTTAAATCACATAGTCTGTGCCAAGCTGTTTCTCATATTCTACTAAGTCTTCAAGCGTGATGGAATCCACTACACCGTTAATTGCATCATACAGCTTCTCCCATACCATAAGTGTTGCACACTGTGAACTTCTGTCGCAGGTGTTCACATTACCGTCAAGGCAAGCAACAGGTGCAAGACTTCCTTCGGTAAGTCTTAAAATCATACCAACTGTATAGCTTTTTAAAGGATGCGCCAGCTTATATCCGCCGCCGGCTCCTCTGCTGCTCAGGACAAAACCTGCTCTGCCGAGAATTGAAATTATCTGTTCAAGATATTTTTCTGATATTGACTGTCTTTTTGCAATTTCTTTAATGGGGATATATCCGCCCGTATCATGCATTGCAAGGTCAAGCATTAATCTTAAAGCATATCTTCCCTTGGTTGAAATCTTCAATTCTCTCACCCTTTCTTTTTCAATTATCAATTAAATTTTACACCATTTCAAAAAAACTGTCAAGATTTTTATCACATGTTAGCATAATAGAAAGATCTCACAAATGTCAATAAAATCAATGCCAAATATATTATCATAAACACATTTGTAAAAACGATTCTGTATCTCTGCCCTGAAGTTAAAACACTGGGGGTGTCTTTAGTGATTTTAAGCTCGCTTATTTTTGTAAAAATAACATAAACTCCTGCAAGCATAAAAATAATCATTATTCCGTAATAAATCCACATGGGCAGATCATAAACCTGACTGAAATCAGGATAGCTTGCAAAGAAATTATTCGCTATATGAATAATGATAGTGGGAATAATGGAATTGCATTTTACTGCAATAAGGCCGAAAACAATAGCTCCTGCAAAAGCCGAAACCGCTTGAGGAACATTTCCGTGCATAAGTCCGAAAATAAGAGCGGAAGTAAAAACAGCAAGCCATTTTCCAAAAGGCTTTAAAAGCGTAAGGATTATCCCTCGATAAATAAATTCCTCAACAATAGGGCCAATTATAATTACATATAAAACCTGCACAGTAACAACCAAAGCTCCGGGCTTGGATAAGGACATATCAGATTCAGGAACGGTTATTCCCATTTCTCCCATAAATGCTGTGAAAAATGAAACGATCACCGATACAGCAGAGTTAATGGCCATACAAGCAGGAAACCATACTGCCGCCTGTTTAATATGCTTTTTTTCAGGCTTCAGCATCTGCGAAAAATTAACTTTCATTGCCAGACAAGCTATAAGCACCGTTATTAAAAGACTTAAAACTACGCAGAACAGATTTCCCAGCATAATGAACAGAGATGACGATATAAGCTCCTTTTGACCTTGAAGATAAGCTATCACCTTTGCATAGCTTAGTGTAACGCTGTGATTTTCATAAGCATAGACAATATAATAATACAAAGAAATCATCAAGTTATTGAGCATGCTGTATATTAGAAGAAGCGCTCCGAGCTTTGAAGCATTGATCCAAAGCGCTCTTTTTTCACTCTTTCTTGCCGCAAAAAGGTCATAATCATATTGATTTTGGAAACTGCCGTTATTCATATTATTATAATTATAAAACTGCAATAGATTACCTCCGTGAATTACTACCTCATTGATTCAATGGCTGCGAAAATACGCTGTGCAATATAAGGCTTATTCATTGTATATAAGTGTATGCCGTCAACACCGTTTGCTATCAGGTCGATTATTTGGTCAATAGCATAAGCGATGCCTGCGTCCTCAAGAGCTTTCGGATTATTCTCAAATCTATTTAAAAGCCTTGACATTTTCCTTGGTATTGACGCTCCGCACATTGTTGCCATTCTAAGCACCTGACTTTTATTTGTGACAGGCATAATTCCTGCTTCAATAGGCACTTTTATTCCTGCAAGGCGAGCCTTTTCACGAAAACTGTAAAAATCCTCGTTGTTAAAGAAAAGCTGTGAAATCAAGTGCTCAGCTCCGCAGTCAACCTTATTCTTTAAATTAAGTATGTCTGAAACAGTATCTTCGCTGTCAGGATGTGTTTCAGGATAGCATGCTCCTGAAATATCAAATTCGCCCTTGCTTTTTATATAAGCAACAAGCTGATCGGCATGGGCAAAATCATTCTTCGGCGGAACGTCCGGATTTATGTCACCACGTAAAGCAAGGATATTGCTGACTCCTGCTTCTTTTAGATTTTCAAGAATAACATCTATGTCTGACTTAGAATTATTTACACAAGTCAAATGCGCAATAGGAAGAATGTTATATTTATTTTTTATTATTGAGCATATATCACAAGTTGAGTTGTCTGCAAGGTTTCCTCCGGCTCCGTATGTAACGCTTATAAAATCAGGTTTTAAATCTTTTAATCCGTCGAGAGTTTCATATATTGTTTCAATTCCACCTGCATTTTTTTTAGGTGGGAAAACTTCAAGAGAAAAGATAGGTTTTTTAACTTCAAAAAGCTTTGACATTTTCATAGCTTGCATTCCTTTCCAAATTTAATAGCCGTTTTAAGCTATTATAACACATTACTTATGTAAAATGCAAATTATTTTGAAGAGGCTGTTTTTTAATAATAAGTAAACAAAAAATAGATATTTTGTTATAACTATTGCATTTTGTCAAATAAGGTGTATAATAATTCGTAGATTAGCACTCTTGACTGGAGAGTGCTAAATTGTAAATAAAAGAAAGGACGTAACATTATGGAAACAAAACAGTTTAAAGCCGAATCCAAAAGACTTTTGGATATGATGATTAATTCTATTTATACACACAAGGAAATCTTCCTTCGTGAGCTTATTTCCAATGCCAGCGACGCTATCGACAAGCTTTATTTCAAATCGCTTACAGATTCGTCTGTAGGAATCAAGCGTGATGATTTTGCAATTAATTTAAAGCTTGACAAAGAAAACCGTACAATAACCGTTTCAGATAACGGTATCGGTATGACCGAAGAGGACCTTGAAAATAATCTTGGTACAATCGCAAACAGCGGCTCTCTCGCATTCAAAAAAGATAACGATTTAGGCGAAGACGTTGACATCATCGGCCAGTTTGGCGTTGGCTTCTACTCTACATTTATGGTAGCAAAGGAAGTTACCGTATATACAAAAGCCTATGGCTCTGACAAGGCATATAAATGGCAGTCAGACGGAGTTGAAGGCTATACCGTTGAAGAATGTGAAAAGGAACAGGCGGGTACTGAAATCGTACTCAAGTTAAAAGATAATACTGAAGATGAAAACTATGATAAGTATTTGGAACAGTATGAAATTCAGTCCCTTGTCAAGAAATATTCTGATTATATCCGCTTTCCTATTAAAATGGAGATTGAGCATACTCACTATGATGAAAAGGGTGAGAATCCTGAAGTTCATAAGGAAATCGAAACCCTTAACAGCATGACTCCTACCTGGAAGAAAAACAAAAAAGAGCTTAAAGATGAGGATTATAACAATTTCTATAAAGAAAAGTTTATGGATTTTGAAGATCCTGTCACTCACATTCATTCCAAGAACGAGGGTATAGCTACCTATGATGCATTGCTCTATATTCCGTCAAGAGCGCCTTTTGATTATTATTCAAAGGATTATGAAAAGGGCTTGCAGCTTTATTCAAGCGGAGTAATGATTATGGAAAAATGCGCTGACCTGCTGCCTGACTATTTCAGCTTTGTAAGGGGCCTTGTGGATTCCGAGGACTTGTCGCTGAACATTTCCCGTGAAATGCTCCAGCATGACAGACAGCTTAAAATCATTGCAAAGAATGTGGAGAAGTCCATTAAAAACGAGCTTTCAAAGCTTCTGAAAAATGACAGAGAAAAGTATGCTAAATTCTATGATACATTTGGTTTGCAGTTTAAATTCGGCATTTATCAGAGCTATGGCGCAGCAAAGGACACATTGCAGGATCTCTTGATGTTCCCGTCTTCATTTGACGGAAACAAAGTAACTCTTGACGAATACGTTTCAAGAATGAAAGAGGATCAGGACGTTATCTACTACGCTTGCGGCGAAAGCATTCCGAGAATCGAAATGCTTCCGCAGATTGAGCTTGTAAAAGACAAAGGCTTTGAAGTTCTCTATTTCACACAGGATGTTGATGAATTTGCAATTAAAATGATGATGGAATATAAGGGAAAGAAGTTCAAGTCTGTTTCCGACGGCGATCTTGACCTTGAAACTGAGGAGGAAAAGGAAGAAACAAAGAAAACCTCAGAAGAAAATCAGGATATGTTCAAGTTTATGCAGGAAACTCTCGACGGCAAGGTTAAGGAAGTTAGACTTTCCACCAAGCTGAAAAGTCATCCTGTGTGCCTGTCTGCTGAGGGTAATATAACCATTGAAATGGAAAAGGTGCTTAACTCTATGCCACAGAACGACGGCAATAAGGTAATAGCAGAAAAGTGTCTTGAGCTTAATCCGTCACACCCTGTATTTGAAAAGCTTAAATCTCTTTATACATCTGATAAGGACAAACTTGCAGAATACACAAAGATACTTTATTCACAGGCATTGCTTATTGAGGGTATGTCAATAGAAAACCCTGTTGAATTTGCAAATCTTATCTGCGGACTTATGGTATAGGTATGAATAACAAAGGCTTCCCAATGGGAAGCCTTTATCTATTTACATAAAATCAAAATTTAGGTCAACCCTTTTTAAAGGGTTGCGGTTTCCAAAGGCAGAGACTTGGTCGCTAGATTCATTTATAGAATGAATCTGCAGTCGGCGAAATTCTCTTTAACGTCAAGAGCTCGGCACAGGTGTGAATAGCCTCACCTTTGATGAGGCAAAAAAATAGCCATATAGGCTATTTTTAAACGGGACATGGGAATGTTTCCAAAGGAAACCTCCAATTTTGCGAAGCAAAATTTCCCTGATGATAGAGGGCTGCCCCTACAACAAAAACAAACAGAAATTATTTGATTTAGAATAAATATAATTTTTGTCTGTTTATTGTGAGAAAGATTGGTTAGTTTCTAGTAAATTTGAGCGGATAAAAAACGGCAATTTAAAATTTAATTTACTGTATTGACATTTTATTCTTTATGTGATATAATTTTACTTGTTTTGCAAGACAAATATAATTATAGGAGAATAAGTATGTCATTGAAAAAATCAATATTATTTTTGTTAATCTTTTCACTTAGTTTTACATCAATAGGATTTACCTGTATGGATATAACAGGTAATGCAAGAAATAATGGTACAATAAAATTAGTGGGGAATGAAGCGGAAATTTACATATCCGATTTTGCAAAAGAAGTAGCTGATAGTTTTGAACCTAACTTAAATCTTATTGTAAAAAATATTAAACCAATAAGAAATACTGATGGAAATATCGTCAGTTACACTTGTTCATATCAAAAAGGTAAAGATTCTTATGGTTATATCGTTTTAAAAAATGAAAATGATGAATTAATCCCGCAAGAATTTAATTTTTCTAAAGGAACAGAAAGTTTGTTAAATGAAATTGTTGATAATGTAGAAGATGAAAATAGTTCAAAAGATTTTAGTATAAATTCTGAAATTTTTGAACTTGCGCCTCTACAATATTGTATAAATGTAAAAAATAAAAGAAATAATAAATCTGAAGTTTATGATAGTTATGGAAAACAACTAAAAGGCATAGAAATTAGTTCAACAAAATACAAAAACCAAACTATAATTTTTATTAAAGACTTCTCTTCAAAAAAATATAAGATAGATAATTCTCAAACGATTACTTTATCATGTGCTAAAAATAACCAAGGGAAATATAAACTCTTATCAATGAAAAATGTTGAACAGGTAACAAGTAAGTATTGTTGTGCTGTATCTGTTATTTCTCAAATTGCGTATATGAAGAATCTATATCCTTTTAAAAACCAAAATGATTTTATAAAAGCCACATATAATAAGCTTTGGAAATATGCTAATGTTTCTACCGTTAAAAAGAAATATGAACCTGTTTTAGATAAATACATTACAATTGGTTCAGCAAATTCAAGAAATGCCGCAAGTGGATTAGTGAAATATGCAAAAGAACGAGGATATAAGAATTCTTACTATAGTACAAAAACTAACCCTTCCGTAGCATGGATAAAAACTAATTTAAAAAGTAATAAACCAATACTTATGGCATATACAATTGAACTTGAAAATGGAAATACCAGTTCACATGGAATTTCTATTTTGGGATACAAAAGAGCGAAAAAATTATCAAGCGGAAAAACTTATAATTATTTAATGGTTTATGATGCTTGGAATGATAGTATTAAGCACCTTAATTATACAGATGTTGATTTTACTTCATGTGAGGCAGAAAGCTTTACAATTAAAAAATAAGGGAGTTTCAATAATGAAATTTAGAAATATAACTTTAATAATATCTTTAGTTTTCTCCTTATCACTGTTAACTTCCTGCTTGTCTGAAAAGCCTTCTTCACAAGAGGAATCTTCAAGTGAGGGAATAACAATTTCTGATGAACTTGCTGATGTTCATGGTACAGTGACTAAAGTAATTGATGATAATACTGTGATTTTAAAAATTACAAAATCAGGCTTTGATAAAAGCCACGAAAATAATAGCTTTAAGATTAAATATGTTGGAGGAGCGGAAATCGACGGCACCCCATATTTATTTAAAGTGGGTGATAACGCTTATTTCCAAACAATCAGTGGCGGCGAGCTTAATGAAGATGATAACGGCCAAGAATATTGGGATATAATTAGTTTGATTAAAGAATAAAGCTCAAGTAGTATTTGACATTGTTAACCTTTGTATTAGTGTTGGCGAATCCGAATTGGGTTCGCCCTTATTATTTAAACTCCAATATTTAGCTTGTTAAAAATGTAAGGGCGGCCTATAGCCGCCCTTTTGTAATTGATCTGAATTTAAATTAACAGCAAGTCACGATTTCTCCCATCTGATCTCTTGAAGCTCCAACAGCGTTGGATTCGTCTGTGTCAATGTGCATTGCTCTTGCATAATTCTCACTTACTCGGCATACTGTATCACAAAGGATAGCCGTTCTGTCAGCTGATTCAATTTTAACGCAAACTACCTGCTTGTCCGTTACCCCAAGCTCTTCAGCATCAGCAGGAGTAAGATGAATGTGTCTTTTTGCTATGATTACGCCCTCGGAGATTTCCACCTCTCCGCATGGTCCGACAATTTTGCAAGCCCCTGAACCGGCAATATCGCCTGATTCTCTTACAGGAGCGGCAATACCGATTGAACGTGCGTCAGTTGCCGAAAGCTCAACCTGATTAGCATTGCGGCATGGTCCGAGAATTGAAACATTAGGCAGTTCCTTTTTTGGTCCGACAATAGTTACTCTTTCTTCACATGCAAATTGTCCCGGCTGGGAAAGATCTTTTTTATGCGTAAGCGTTGCGCCCTTTCCAAAAAGGATTTCAAGAGTTTCCTGAGTTACATGAACATGACGTGCTGATGTTTCAACTATGAATTTTGACATCTAAAACATTCCTTTCAATAAAGCAAATTTTTTTACATTAATATTTTACTACTTTTACTTCAAAACGTCAATAGAACGTCAGAATTTTTAATAAATTTATTAACACAATGTAAAAGTTAGAAAAGCTATTGACAAAGTATATTTAAAAGTTTAAAATGAACTTAGGTTATATAATTATTATATAATTATGTAAAATTTTTTCTGTTTTTTGTTGCTTTCGACAGTGCTTTAAGCCTGCGGATGCAAATAGAATATAGAATAAAAGAAAGGTTGATTGAGAGATGTCTGTAAAAACAAAAAAGATTATATCCTTGATTTCGGCAGTTGCAATCGTTCTGTCAATTACAGGATGTGAGAAAACAGATTCGTCTTCATCTGACGAGTCATCAAAAGCTGAAACCACAAGAGCCAACATTACTACAGCACCCGTAGTTGAAACTCTCGGAGATTTCGATTTGTCGGATGTTGTAATTGAAAACAAAGCTCCGGCTGATTATAAGCAAACTATGGAGGCTGAGGACGGAAAGCTGTCAGGAGATGCAGTTTCAACGGACAAGAACTTTCTCGGCGGCTTTACGGGAAAAGGTTTTGTTTCACTTTTCCATGCTACAGATAAGATAGATTTGGATGTTGAAATTCCTGAGGACGGAAGCTATGACGTAAATCTTGTCAGTGCCGCAGACCAGGCCGGTTCAAGCTGTCAGATTTCTATCGACGGCGCTGCTCTTGTAACATCAAAAATTAATTCAACTGAACTTTCAGACAATGTTGCTGAAAAGGTTCTTCTTAAGAAGGGTAAACATACTATCACCCTTAATCCTAAGGACGATATGAAGGGAATCTATATAGACTCTATTACTTTTACTTCTGCAAAGGCTGTTGATCTTGAACAGTATAAAGTAAGCAATGAATTGTCAAACAAAAACGCTACTGAAGAAACAAAGCGTCTGTATAACTTCCTTACTGACGTTTATGGAAAATATACAATTTCCGGTCAGTATGCTTCTAACAGCCAGGGTAAGGACAGCCGTGAAATCGTACAGATCAAAAAGGAGCTCGGCGCAACACCTGCAATTCTTGGCCTTGACTTTATTGAAGCTTCACCAAGCCGTATTGCAAAAGGCTCCAGCGAAGCCAGCGGTCAGATAATTGCTGCTCAGGCTATGGACTGGTGGAATAATGAGGGCGGAATTGTCACAATCTGCTGGCATTGGAATGCACCCGAGCCATACCTTGAGGCAAACGGAAAACCATGGTTCCAAGGCTTTAATCAGGAGGCAACATCATTCAGCCTTGCAAAAGCCCTTAACGGCGAAGATAAAGAAGGCTATAATTATCTTTTAAGAGATATCGACGCAATCGCAGAATATCTTATTCAGCTAGACGACAACCATGTGCCTATCCTTTGGAGACCTCTCCATGAAGGCGGCGGAGATCCGCAGTGGAATAACCCTTGGTTCTGGTGGGGCGCTTCGGGAGCCGATGCATATAAAGAGCTTTGGAAGCTCATGTATGACCGTCTGACTAACTACCACCACATTAATAACCTTATTTGGGTGTGGAACGGTCAGAACCCGCAGTATTATCCGGGCGATGAATATGTTGATATCCTTGGATATGACATCTATCCTGAAGAACATGACAGCTCTTCACAAAAGGACAAATATGATTTCACTCAGTCCACAACTGAAACAAAGAAAATTGTTGCTTTGACAGAAAACGGTGCTATGTTTGATCCTGATATCGCTTTCAACGACGGTGCTCGCTGGGCTTGGTTCTGTACATGGAACGGTGAGTTTACTTTGAAGGATATGCAGCTTTCAGACCAGTATACTTCATTTGACTTGTGGAAGAAGGTCTATAGCAGTGAACATGTTCTTACACTTGAAGAATTGCCTGATTTAAAGAACTATCCGCTTGACACGGAAAAGTTTCTTAAAGAAAATAAATAATTAACAGTATTTTGCCGTCTTTTTTGTAAAAACAGAAAAGACGGTATTTTTATGCATTAATTCAGATATAAAGGCAAAATACCCATAATTCAACTGAATAATTTGTATAAAAAGACTTAAAAAACGACTTGAAATTATAGATAAAATAATGTATAATTAAATACATGACATATGCGGTTTGGTATATATTCTTTTCCGGTCTTGGTCGAGTCGGAAAATATATTGTCGAATACCCGCAAAATTAATTAAGCCAAGCATTGCAGTTATATTTTAAAAATATGATGTAATAACACATACTATGAGGAGGTTATGTTATGACAGAAAAATCCCTTCATGCATTTAAAGGGACAATTGTTCAGGAGAGAGAACTGAAAGAAGTTATTGCCAAGCATCATGATCAGCCGGGAGGACTTATGCCGATTTTACAAGAGGCTCAGGAAATCTACGGTTATCTTCCAATTGAAGTGCAAACCATGATTGCCGATGGCCTGGGAATATCCCTTTCTGAGGTTTACGGCGTAGCAACTTTCTATTCACAGTTTTCACTTACTCCAAAGGGCGAACACCGTGTAAGCGTGTGCTTAGGTACAGCTTGCTATGTAAAGGGCTCGGACAAGATCCTTGAAGCAGTAGAAAAGAGATTGGGCATCAAGAGCGGTGAGTGTACTCCCGATGGTCTGTTCTCTATCGAATCATGTCGCTGCGTAGGAGCTTGCGGACTTGCTCCTGTAATGATGGTAGATGAAGATGTTTACGGAAAAGTAACTCCGGATCAGGTAGACGCAATTATAGATTCCTACCTTACTAAAAAAGGAGGTGCCAATAAATAATGACTATTGAAGAACTGAATAAAATAAAAAAGGCTAAGGAAGATTTAGTCAAAGTCAGAAAAATTGTTGCCGAAGAGGGCGAAAAGCTTGCTAAGAAAACAGGCTATCGTAAGCAGATTCTTGTCTGTGGAGGTACAGGCTGTACATCTTCAGGAAGTAAAAAGGTAATTGATGCGTTAGAAAGTGAGCTTGTAAAACAAGGCCTTGATAAGGAAGTTCTTGTTGTTAAGACAGGCTGCTTCGGACTTTGTGCATTGGGTCCTATCCTTATTGTTTATCCAGAGGGAGCATTTTATGCACAGACTACCCCTGAGGGCGTTATAAGAATCGTCGATGAACATATCAAAAAAGGCAATATCGTAAAGGACTTGCTGTATAAAGAAACTGTACATGCAGACGGAAGTATCATTTCACTTTCAGAAACAAATTTCTATAAAAAACAGCTCAGAATTGCCCTTCGTAACTGCGGAGTTATTAATCCTGAGGATATCGAAGAATATATTGCAACCGACGGATATCAGGCACTTGCTAAGGTCCTCACAAAAATGAAACCTGACGACGTTATTCAAGAGCTTCTTGATTCAGGTATCAGAGGAAGAGGCGGCGCCGGATTCCCTACAGGCAGAAAGTGGGCTTTTGCGAAGGCATCCAAAAGTGATGTAAAATATGTCTGCTGTAATGCCGACGAAGGTGACCCGGGTGCATTCATGGACCGTTCAATTCTTGAGGGTGACCCTCATGCTATAATTGAAGCTATGGCCATTGCCGGCTATACGATCGGTGCATCACAAGGTTACATATATGTTCGTGCTGAATATCCTATCGCTGTTCAGCGTCTTGAAATTGCTCTTAAGCAAGCAAGAGAATATGGACTCTTAGGCGAAAAAATATTAGGTACAGATTTCTCATTTGATATCGAAATACGTCTGGGCGCAGGTGCTTTCGTCTGCGGTGAGGAAACTGCCCTTATGACTTCTATTGAAGGCCATAGAGGTGAGCCAAGACCTCGTCCTCCGTTCCCAGCTGTAAAGGGACTTTTCGGAAAGCCTACCGTACTTAATAACGTTGAAACATATTCAAATATTCCTCAAATTATCCGTAAGGGCGCTAAATGGTATTCATCAATGGGTACAGAAACATCAAAGGGTACTAAAGTATTCGCTCTGGGCGGAAAGATCACTAACGTTGGTCTTGTTGAAATCCCTATGGGTACTACCCTCCGTGAAATCGTTGAAGAAATCGGCGGCGGTATTCCTAACGGAAAGAAATTTAAGGCTGCACAAACAGGTGGTCCTTCAGGCGGATGTATCCCTGCTTGCCACATTGATACCCCTATCGACTATGAACACCTGACAGCTTTAGGTTCTATGATGGGCTCAGGCGGTTTGATTATTATGGATGAAGATACCTGTATGGTAGATATCTCAAAGTTCTACCTCAACTTTACCGTTGACGAGTCCTGCGGCAAATGTACTCCATGCAGAATCGGTACAAGACGTCTTTTGCAGTTCCTTGAAAAAATTACTTCAGGAAACGGCGAGCCGGAGGATTTAGACAAGATTGAAGAGCTTGCACTTCATATGAAATCATCATCATTATGTGCATTGGGACAGTCAGCTCCTAACCCAGTACTTTCAACTATAAAGTACTTTAAGGATGAATATATTGAGCATATTGTGGATAAGCATTGCCCTGCCGGCGTATGTAAAAGCCTGCTTCACTTTGAAATTGATCCGGGACTTTGCAAGGGCTGTACACTTTGTGCAAGAAATTGTCCTGTTGACGCTATTTCAGGCAGTGTTAAACAGCCACATGTTATTGATAAAGATAAGTGTATTAAGTGCGGTCTTTGTATGAAGAACTGTAAATTTAACGCTATTATAAAGAAGTAGAGGAGGGTATAATTTAAATGGAAAAAACAAAGATGGTTCATCTTAAAATAAATGGAATTCCGGTTGAAGTTCCCGAAGGCTCTACAATTTTACAGGCTGCTAAGGCTGCTAATATTGAAATTCCATCACTTTGCTATTTAAAAGAAATTAACTGTATCGGCGCCTGCCGTGTATGTGTTGTTGAAATCGTAGGCAGAAAAGGATTGGTTGCTTCCTGCGTATATCCTGTTGAGGAAGGTATGGAAGTTTTAACGAATACCCCAAAGGTTCGTGCTTCAAGAAAAACAACTATTGAGCTTATTCTTTCAAGCCATCATAAAAAATGTCTATCTTGCGTTAGAGGAAATAATTGCGAGCTTCAAAAGCTTTCCTTTGACTATGGAGTTGACGAAGATAGATTTAAAGGCGACGATATCGTGTATGATGTCGACGACCAGTCACCATATATCGTAAGAGATAACAGCAAATGTATCCAATGTATGAGATGCGTCGCTGCCTGCAAAAATGTACAGAGCGTTTCCGTTATCGGACCTATCAAGCGTGGATTTAACGTTCACGTTGGATGTGCCTTTGAAAAGAGCCTTAATGACTCACCATGTGTAGGCTGCGGTCAGTGTATCGTTGCATGTCCTGTCGGCGCTCTTAATGAAAAGAGTAATATCGACGAGGTTTGGGATGCTATTTCAAATCCAAACAAGAAGGTAATTTTCTTCACCGCTCCTTCAATCCGTGCTACACTCGGCGAAAGCTTTGGCATGCCAATAGGTACAAATGTTGAAGGCAAAATGGTAGCTGCAATCCGCAGACTCGGCGTTGATAACATATTTAATATGGATGTTACTGCTGACCTTACTATCATGGAAGAAGCAAGTGAGCTTATTGAGCGCATTACAAAGAAAAAGACATTGCCGATGTTTACATCATGCTGTCCGGGCTGGATAAAATTCTGTGAGCATTATTATCCTGAATTCCTGCCGCACCTGTCAACATGTAAATCCCCTCAGCAGATGTTCGGCGCAGTTTTAAAGAGCTATTATTGTCAGAAGAACGGAATTGATCCGAAAGACTTATTTGTTGTCAGCATTATCCCTTGTACAGCAAAGAAATTTGAGGTTTCAAGAGAAGAGCTTAGAACATTTGACTTTGATGACGTTGATGTAGCTCTTACAACTCGTGAGCTTGCAAAAATGATAAAGGGAGCAGGCGTTAGCTTCGTAGACCTTAAAGATGAGAAGTTCGACGATCCGTTTGAAACTGCATCTGGTGCAGGAGCAATCTTTGGCGCTACAGGCGGTGTAATGGAAGCTGCATTAAGAACTGCTGCATTCATGCTTGACGGAAGCGCAAAGAAAATTGAGTTTAAGGAAGTCAGAGGTACAAAGAATATTAAGGAAGCTACATATAAGATCGCAGGAATGGAAATCAATGTAGCCGTAGCTTCAGGACTCTCAAATGCAAGAAAGATTGTTGAACAGGTTAAGTCGGGAGAGAAAAACTATCATATGGTGGAAATCATGGCTTGCCCGGGCGGTTGTATTAACGGCGGCGGTCAACCTGTTCAGAGCGATAGCGTAAGAAACTATAAGGATTTGAAGACCTTGCGTTCAAAGGCTCTTTATGATGCTGACAGCAGTATGAAGCTGAGAAAATCTCATGAAAGCCCGGTAATGAAGATGCTTTATGATGAGTATTTTGATGCTCCGGGAAAAGCAAGAGCTCATAAACTTCTTCATACAACATATGTGAAACGTGGAACACACTAAATAAAATTGTTTTATAAAAGAGGAACGGGAGGTCCCGTTCCTCTTTTTGCATGCAAAAAACTATTAGAAAAATATCAATATTTTGTATTTGTCATACTTTTGTCTTAAAATATAATAAAAAACAACAATTTCACACTAAAAATTGTGCAAGTATACAAAAAGCAAAAAAAGTATTGACTTTTAGAATATTACAGTGTATAATAATTAAGCTGTCAATTAAAAATAATTATGAAAAACCATTGACAAGCAATTAAAATTATGATATAATATCAATGTTGCAGAAAAAAGCAATAAGCTGGTGTAGCTCAGTTGGTAGAGCAGCTGATTTGTAATCAGCAGGTCGGGGGTTCGAGTCCGTCCACCAGCTCCATTTTATTGTTAAAGTTCTTGAGTTTTTTGAGTTTGATGTGTCTTTGTTTTTTATACAAGGACTCGAACCCGAAAGGGCGAAAAGCGTTAAGAAAAGTTGCCGGTGGCAAGTTTTTAGCTTTTTGGTCGCAGCGACTTTAGGAGCAAGACGCAGGCGCGTAGCGTCGTCCGTCCGCCAGCTCCATTTTATTTTAAGTTAATTTAATATGGGAGAATTCCCGAGTGGCCAAAGGGGGCAGACTGTAAATCTGTTGCTTTCAGCTTCGATGGTTCGAATCCATCTTCTCCCACCAAATAAAACGACAATTTTCAACAGAAGATTGTCGTTTTTTTGCTGTGATACAATGTAAAAAATCATACGGAAAAGTCAGTCATAGAAAATATCACAATTCATGAAAAGAAATAAAATCCCGTAAATGATATAATTGTTTCAGAAGGGAGGGTAACGCTTATGTATGAATGGATTTATGTAGTGCAAAAGCTGATAGACTGGGTTGACGACCATGCGATTGAAAATCCGTCATTATCCGAGATATCAGATCAGGTGGGATATTCGCCATGGTATTGTTCCGAACAATTCCACCGTGTTGTCGGAATGACTATTAAGGAATATATGGCGAAAAGACGCTTATGTTTAGTAGCTTTAGCTCTGCGTGATACAGACATACCAGTAATAGACATTGCGTTTGAATACGGTTTTTCATCACAGCAAACTCTGACGAGGGCTTTTACAAATGCATACGGATGCGCACCGGCTGCATACAGAAGAAATCCTGTTCCAATACCTCTTACTATGAAAAAGATTGTTATCACGCCTTCAAATCATATTGAACAAGGAGATTTTACTATGAGCAATTTATCAGTACCAACTTATCGTATCGAGTATATTCCAGCACACAGATATCTTGGCGTTTATGATTCCTCGGAAACTTCGGAAGGACCTATCTGGCCCGGACATGATTGTGATCTTCTTTGCGGAATCGTACAAAGTATCACCGATTGTCACCCAGTTGTTACTAATCACACAGCAGGCTGGAAATGGATAAACGGCGAAAGAAAATACTTTTATGGACTCGGTGTAAATACCGATTACAACGGTTCTGTTCCCGAAGGTTTCGTGCTTACAGATATCATACCCGGCAGTTACTATATCGTGTTTAATCATCCGCCCTTTGAGTATCTTTCCGAGAATATCGAGATTATGAAGAGAGTTGAAGAGCTGGCGTGGAATTTTGATCCCTCGACATTAGGTTATGAATGGAATGAAACCGACTGTCAGGATTACCAAAGGCATTATCCCGAAGTCATCGGTTATCAGGTTCTTCGCCCCATTAAGAAAATTAAATGAATTCATGCCGCCTGCATTCTGCGGGCGGTATTTTCAAAAAGTACAATTTAATATAAGTTTGATAAATAGTTCGTTTGTTAAACTAATGTATTATTTTTGCAGCTGACACCAAAATAATTAAAATTAAATGGGATATTTGTAAACTGAAAAAATTCCAGCAAGATAGAATAAATAATAATTGTAAATCCATGTTGACTTTTGAAAGAAAGTGTGATATACTGTTCTTGATGTAAAAATTGCATATAAAAAAGGGGAGCTGAATGGCTGAGAGGAAACAATTGAGTTTCGACCCATAACCTGATTCGGATAATGCCGACGTAGGAAAATATTCAGATTTGTAACGCTACAGGTTTAAATATCTGCAGCGTTTTTATTTGCATTTTTATCATTAATATAATTAAAAGAAGGGTTGTTTATGAGTAATTCAAAAACAAAAATTATGGTTGAAGGAGCAATAATGCTTGCACTTTCTATTGTGTTAAGCTTTATTAAGTTTAAATTTCTGCCGTTCGGAGGTTCAATAACAGTCGTTTCAATGCTTCCGATCATGTTGTTCAGCATACGTCATGGACTCGGTTGGGGAATGTTTGCATCTGTAATTTATGCTCTTTTCCAAATGTTTATGGATTTAGGCGAAGTAATGAGCTGGGGATTAAGCCCTGTAATGTTAATAGGATGCCTTGCATTTGACTATATCATTGCATTTTCTGTTTTAGGACTTGCAGGAATGTTTAAAAACAAAAGTCTTGGCGGAAATATCACAGGAATGGTAATCGCTATGCTTTTAAGATACATAAGCCATATTTTAAGCGGAGTTGTTGTATTTAAGTCTGCCGGACTTATCTGGGACATTGATATTGAAAATTCATTTTTATATAGCTCCGTCTATAACGCAGCATATATGCTTCCTGAAATAGTATTTACTATCATTGTTACTGTAGTTCTCTTCACTGTTCCACAGACAAAAAAGCTTCTGCTTACTACAGATTAAAATTTAATTCGGCATTATCAAAAAAACGGCGGACTTTTCCGCCGTTTTTATTTTGCCGTATTATATATAAAAGGAAGTCTACTTTCAGTCGATTGACAATCTTATGATTGTAATATATACTTTTATCCGGGAGGTGAATAGTATGGATTATGAAAAGATTGGGTCGCTAATTTGTAAATTGCGAAAAGAGAAAGGATTGACCCAAAAACAACTTGGAGATAAACTTCACCTTAGTGACAAAACGATTTCTAAATGGGAAAGAGGACTCGGATGTCCCGATATTTCATCATTGCAGTCACTTGCAGATATATTAGGCGTAAATACTGAAAAAATACTTCTCGGAGAATTAAATCAAAAAGACCTGGACGGAGGAAATATGAAAAAATTAAAATTCTATATGTGCCCTGATTGCGGCAATATTATTATATCTACAAGCAATTCAGAGGTTTCCTGCTGCGGGAGAAAGCTGAGCGCTCTTATTCCTCAGAAATTCGATGAAGCCCATTCAGCAGTATCTGAGCTAATAGATGATGAAGTCTATATAACTGTTAATCATGAAATGACTAAAAAGCATTATATCAGCTTTGCAGCATATGTCTCATGGGATAGATATTATATTGTAAAATTATATCCTGAACAGGATTGTTCAGTCAGATTCCCTAAATTGTCAGAAGGAAAGCTGTATATTTGCTGCAGTAATCATGGGTTGTTTGCTTATTAGTGTAAAAAAAGGCGCCACATCAGTGACGCCTTTTTATTTTATTCTTTTTTATCCGATTCCGATAACGACAGCGCCTGCATTTTTCTTTCATAAGCGTCCCTCTCATGAATGTTATCTGCCAAAGGTGCTTCATTGCTTTCCGCAGGAATAGGGTCTGCGTTTTTAAATACGAACTTTAGGAAAATCGGTGTAAGTATTGTCGTTGCAACTACCATAATAACAATAGGCGTAAATACTTCGTTTCCCATAAGTCCGGCCGTCTGCCCCTTAGTTGCTACAATAAGAGCAACTTCGCCTCGTGATATCATGCCCGTTGCGATCTGTAAAGATTCTTTGTTTGAATATTTGCAAACCTTTGCACCTAAACCGCATCCCACAATCTTTGCAAGGATTGCAACAGCAAGCAAAACTATTGTGAATGCAATCATCATTCCTGACATATTTATTTTCGTCATCTTAAGTCCTATGCTTGCAAAAAATACCGGCGATAAAAGCATGTATGATAAGGTTTCAAATCTGTTTGATACATATTTAACGCCTGTGCTGTTTGAAATCGCAAGACCAGCCATAAATGCTCCGGTTATGTCTGCAACACCAAAAAATTCTTCGGCAACATAAGACATTAACAGACAGAATACAAATGAAAGCAAAACATGTCTGCGAAGATCTCTGTTGTCCCGGTTTCTCCATCTGACAAATACAATATGAAAAATTATAGAAGCAGCTATTGCAAAAACGAAAAATCCCAGAATCTTAAGAAGAACTATTCCTACATTAACTCCGGATCCTGCCATTGAAGTTATTATAGTGAGAGCAATTATGCCCAGAATATCATCAATAATCGCTGCGCCGAGAATAGCATTTCCTGCACGGGTCGAGAGCTTGCCCATTTCTTTAAGAGTTTCAACAGTGATCGACACTGAAGTTGCCGTTAGAATAATACCTATAAAAATATACTGTAAGGTTGAGGAGGTTGGAAGATTATCTCCCTGTCCCACGTTGAATCCCCAAGCCAGTAAATAACCGCCGATAAGCGGAACAATTACTCCGAGAAGAGCAATAATAAATGAAGCCTTTCCGGTTTTTTTCAGTTCCTTTATATCCGCCTCAAGACCGGCAGTAAACATAAGAACAATTACACCCAGTTCAGAAAGACTGATAAAAAAATCCGTTTCCTTAACAATACCCAAACAAGCAGGCCCAAGAATTAATCCTGCACAAAGCGCACCGACAACTTGTGGAAGCTTGGCCTTTTTAGTAAGCAATCCAAGCACCTTTGTTGAAAACAAAATTATTGCAAGAAAAAATATATAATCATATTCCATAATAATATCTCCTTTTGACAAGATATCTTATTGCGTTGCAAAACTAAAGTGAATTTTCTGCATAACGACATCAAGTCAACTACTTGATATTATATTCTTATTTCTTATAACTGTCAACCACTTTAAAAATTTTTAAATAATTTTTTAATATTTTATGTGTAAAATTGCGTAATCTAAACAATCAGAAATTAATTTTTTAGCAATTTTGATAACCCTATTTATAAACAGATATGACAATTTTATGACAGCAGAATATAATAATATAGACATAAAAATTTTTATATGAAAGGGATTTTCATTAATGAGAGATATAAGCTATGACCGTGAAAAAGCTGCCTACTATGCTGAAAAATGGGCATATAAACGAAACCGCCGATACCTCGACTTTGAGAATATCGGCGGTGATTGTACAAATTTTGCGTCTCAGTGTATTTTCGCAGGATGCGGAGTAATGAATTATACCAAAACCTTCGGCTGGTATTATAACTCTCCTAACGACCGAGCCCCGGCATGGACAGGCGTAGGATATTTATATAACTTCCTCGTTAATAATAACGGCGTCGGTCCTTATGCAGAGGAACGCAGCTTATCTGATGCCCAAATCGGAGATATAGTTCAGCTTGGCACCTCTGAGGGCTCTTATTATCATTCACCTGTCGTCGTTGCCGTGAAAAATAATATTATTTATGTCGCCGCTCATACCTTTGATACCTATATGCGACCACTCACAAGCTATGTCTATGAAAAAGTACGTCTTATTCATATATTAGGCGCAAGACAGTGGGATTAATCCTTTAGTACACTTTCAATAGCTTGAATTTCGTCAGAAGTAAATTCAGTTTTATAAACTGCCTCAACATTTTCTTCTATCTGCTCCGAACGGCTTGCACCGATTAAAACAGTGGTGACCTTGCCCTCTCTCAATACCCATGAAAGCGCAAGCTGTGAAAGCTTTTGTCCCCTGCTGCGAGCAATTTCGTTTAAGGCATTAAGCTTTCTCAGCATATCGTCATTAAGTTCGTTTCCAATCCATGTGTTGCCTTTGCCTACTCTTGAGTCAGCAGGAACACCGTTTAAATATCTGTCTGTAAGAAAACCCTGATATAAAGGTGAAAAGACCGCAAGACCAATTCCTTCGTCAAATGCAAAGTCACGAAGCCCGTCACCTTCTATCCAGCGATTCAGCATGGAATATGAAGGCTGATTTATAATAAACGGCGTTTTAAGCTCTCGGAATAATGCCATCATTTTTTCAGTGTCAGCCTTGTTGTAATTTGAAATACCCACATATAATGCTTTCCCTTGCCTTACTGCGGAATCAAGTGCAAGTGCCGTTTCCTCCATAGGCGTTTCAGGATCTCTTACATGATGATAGAAAATATCCACATAATCAAGCTTCATGCGTTTAAGCGATTGATCAAGGGAAGATAAAAGATATTTCCTTGAACCGTTTTTGTCACCATAAGGCCCCGGCCACATATCATATCCTGCCTTGGTTGATATGCAAAGCTCATCACGGTAATTGCGCATACCTCTGTCTAAAATCAAACCGAAGTTCTCTTCAGCCGAACCGTTGTATGGACTTCCGTAATTGTTAGCAAGATCAAAATGAGTAATGCCCAAATCAAAAGCAGCGTGACACATTTTCTCCATGTTTGCGAAACTGTCACGATAACCAAAGTTCTGCCATAATCCCAGTGAAACAGCCGGAAGCTTCAAACCGCTTTTTCCACAGCGGTTGTATATCATTTTTTCATACCTTTTTTCGTTTGCCATATACATATTGATCAAGTCCTTTCAACTTTGTTTTTGTATTTATGAAAAAAGCTGCCTGTATCATGGCAGCTTTTTTCATAATAAAGGAAGATAATGAAAAAGAAAATATGATTTTATCCTTCGGATTCTTTTATGTCAATATAGGCTTTCATAAGGCTTACAGCGCCCTGAATGCCCGTTTTGGAGGAGTTGATGCAAAGATCATAATTCTTAGCTGCTCCCCACTTCATGTCAGAATAATAGTTATAATAATTAGCCCTGCGCTTGTCAGTCTTTTTTATAAAATCCTCAACCTTGTTCTTTTCAATGTCATATCTCTCAAGAATTCTTTTTTTCTTCTCCGTCATGTTTCCCATTACAAAGAAGTTGATAACATTTTCATTGTCCTTTAAAACATAGTCAGCACATCGTCCTACAATTACACAAGGATCACTTTCAGCTATGCGTTTTATTGTTTCAAATTGAGCAAGAAATATTCTGTGATTAAGCGGCATCTCAGGGTTTATCCTTCCGTCAGCCGTTACAGGATAAGTACCCATGACAAGGGAATAAAGAAAGCTGTTCGTATAGCTTTCATCATGAGTGACAAAAAGCTCCTTGCAAATTCCGCTTTCTTTAGATGCAAGCTCTAAAAGCTCCTTATCGTAAAAGGGAATACCCAGCTGTTCTGCAAGAATTTTGCCTATTTCACGGCCGCCGCTTCCGAATTCACGGCTAATTGTAATAATTGATCTCATAAAACAGCCTCCCATCCGATTTAGTTAAATGTATTTATTTTTTTCTGCTTTTATATTATAACACACTTTTTGTGTTTTGTATACAAAAATAAAGAAAAAAATTATACAAATTTATGCGTTTTTACTTGTGCAATTTTACAATATAACTTATCAATTAAAGTATTTATATATTCAATTCTCCACATTCTAAAATAATGTTTTGATAATTTCCTAATCAAAACAGTGTTAGCTGATTGTCTATCCAGCTTTCTTGCTTCGCATCGTGAATTTTATCTCTTTCATGCAAATTACCAATTAAAAGGGGAGAGTCAGGGTTGTGATTTCTCATGTTTCTTTGTACCGCCTGTACATCATTATTGGCATAGCAGTACCTGCATAAATGACCGCAGGTATCATATTCTCCAATATCACTTCCAAGTAAACAACTGCATTCACTGCGCAGGGATTTCTTTTTAGGTGCATTCAGTTTCATTCCAAGTGCAGTTTCGTAAGTCTGAATAGTCATACATCCGCTGCAATCTGCACCGTAACATTCAAGCTCCCTACCCTCTGCACAAGGCTTTATCGTAATTCCATATTTTCTGCCGATTTCAACAAAAGCCTTGCCTATGGAAAGTCGATCAGCATGATCAACCTCGTTTACCTGAGGAAAATTCCTAAGTACCTTTTTATAAAGATCAATAAAGCTAATAACGCAAACTTTTGTGTACCCTGCAAGATATTTCGCCACTTTTTCAAAATCGGCAATATGACGTTCCAACGTATATTTTCCATCAATAAAAATCGGGTCATACCGCCAACTTATAGAGTTAATGCCCACAATGTCAGAAAGTTTGCGAAAAGCCTCCATTACCTTCTCCTTGGGAGGAACATTTGGTTCAACATCTCTGCCGTATGAAGTAATTGTCACAAACCAGTATTGACCATAAGCTTTCAGTAAATCCATGTATTCAAACATAGGTGCAGGATTTTTTGTGCAAAAGCCTATCAGATCAACTACATCAGGTGATATCTTGTATCTCGTTATATTCTCTGGATTATAGGGATTCCGCACTAAAACAAAGCCCTCTTTTAGCCTGTTAGCAAACCACCTTGAATAAAATGCGGGTATATCCGTTCTCATTCCCGTCTGTAAAATCATTTTCTGCACCTCGCTTTATTTTATATTATATAATTATATACTGTTGTAATATCTGTAGTTACAACTGATTGCATTTGCGAACATTTTATGAGCTAAAAAGCCATAAAAAACAGTACTCTTCCAAAAGAAAGTACGGTCATTTTTATTAATCAAACTCATACACTTGAAGCCAGAAAATCACTGGTCAATTTATATTTTCCTTGAAAGGTTTCAATGCAGTCAAATATATGAACTGCTATAGTAAACCTGCTTGAAATCTGCATAGCCATACCTCTTTTTTTATCTAAATAACAACCAATCAGTAATAATTGCTTTGAAATTAAAGCTATTATATCATTTGAAAAGTATAATGTCAATGGGAAACCACCACCTGTCAAGAGTAGAATAGTGTAATACTTGTTCAGCTTTAATCTTGAAATATAATGCCTTTTGTGCTATACTTAATATGAAATATTATGTTAAAAAGGACTTTGCAATGGAAAAAGTTAAAATCGGTAATGTTGAAATAGAAAAATCAGCAGCCCTTGCCCCGATGGCGTCTGTGGCTGATAAATCTTATAGAATGCTGTGTAAAGAATTCGGTGCAAGCTATTTAGTCAGCGAAATGATATCCTCAAAGGGGCTTTGCTTCGGCGATAAAAAAACTGCAAGACTATGTGAAATTGAGAGCGAAGAGCGTCCAATGGCTTTACAGCTTTTTGGCGAAGAACCGGTGTATATGGGAAAAGCAGCGTATATACTTAATCAGTATGCTCCCGATATAATAGATATTAATATGGGCTGTCCGGTGCCGAAAATCGTCGGTAACGGAAGCGGCTCAGCACTGATGAAAGCTCCGCAAACTGCCTTTGAAATAGCAAAGGAAACAGTGAAGAATGCAGCTTGTCCGGTGACAGTGAAGATCCGTGCAGGCTGGGATAGCGATAATATAAATGCCGTAGAGTTCGCTAAAATTATGGAACAGGCAGGGGTTTCAGCTATCGCCGTCCATGGCAGAACCAGAAACCAAATGTATTCAGGTCATGCCGATTGGAGTATCATAAAACAGGTTAAGGAAGCTGTGAGCATTCCCGTTATCGGAAACGGAGATGTGAAAACTCCCGAAGATTGTAAAGCAATGTATGACCAAACAGGCTGTGACCTTGTCATGATAGGAAGAGGTTCTTACGGAAAACCTTGGATTTTCAGAGATGTAAAACATTATATTGAAACAGGAGAACTTCTTCCCGAAATAACCCTTGAAGAAAAAATGGCAGTAATGCTCAAGAATGGAAGAATGTTATGTAACTATAAAGGCGAAAAACAGGGCATGAAGGAAATGCGCAAGAATGTGGCATGGTATATCAAGGGTCTGCCGGGCTCAGCCAAAATGCGTGGAGAATGCGGACTTTTAAACCAATACAGCGATTTGGAAAAACTGGTTGAGCAGATACTTCAAAAAGGAGAGTAATAATGGGAAAGCTTTTTTTAGTCGGAACACCCATAGGAAATCTGGGCGATATGACCTATAGAGCAGTTGAAACGCTCCAATCTGTAGACTTTATCTGTGCAGAGGATACAAGAGTCACTGCCAAATTACTAAATTATTTTAATATAAAAACACCACTCATAAGCTATCATGAGCATAATGCCAAAACCGCAGGACAAACCGTAGTAAACCGAATTCTTTCAGGTGAAAACGCCGCTATAGTGACCGATGCGGGAATGCCCTGTATATCCGATCCGGGAGAGGATCTGGTCAAGCTTTGTGCAGAGCAGGGGATTGAAATAAATGTAGTGCCCGGACCATCAGCCGTAGTATCAGCCTTGGCAGTCAGCGGACTTGATACCTCACGTTTTGCCTTTGAGGGATTTTTGTCTGTTACAAAAAAGCAAAGATATGCTCATCTTGCACAGGTTAAAAACTGTACCTCAACCATGATTTTTTATGAAGCGCCCCATAAACTGATTTATACATTAAAAGATATGCTTGAATATTTCGGCGACAGAAAAATCTCACTTTGCCGTGAGCTTACAAAAATCCATGAGGAAGCTTTCCGTACTACACTTTCCGAAGCAGTTGAATATTATACCGTAAATAAGCCAAAAGGAGAATTTGTCCTTGTTATTGAGGGGGCAAAGGCTGAGGATATATTAAAAGCAGAAACCATCGAACAAGCCTATGAACAGGTAAAAAACCTCGTGTCAAAGGGTATGCGTGGTGCAGATGCCTGTAAGGAGATCGCTAAATCCACAGGCTTTTCAAAAGGCGAGTTGTATGCATTGCTCGTTGAGGATAAAGAAAATGAGTAAATTAGTTGTTGAAGAAATCGACTTTCAGCAGTGTAATGACTTTTGGGAAATTGATAAGCAGTGTTTTTCTGATCCATGGAGATTGTCAGATTTTGAATATCAGATAAAAAATCCGAACTATAAAATTATAGGCGCATTTGTTGAAAATAAGCCTGTGGGATTTGTAAATGTGCAGTGCATTGCAGGAGAGCTTACTGTAAATAATATCGCTGTGCTGAAAGAATTCAGAAAACAAGGCATAGGCGAAAAGCTTTTAAAGGCTGCTTTAGAGGCATTTTCAAATGCGGATGCTGCTTTTCTTGAAGTGAGAGAAAGCAATATCCCTGCACAGAAATTATATGAAAAGTATGACTTTGTAAAAGTGGGAGAACGTAAAAATTACTACCAAAACCCCATAGAAAATGCTTTATTAATGACAAAAATCATGAAAACGGAGCAATATAATGAATTATAATGATCTGACCTTTGAAAAATTGGGAGATAATATTGAAATTTGTATTTCCACCGAGCATCGTTTCGGAACTGACGCTTTTTTGCTTGCGGATTTTGCAAAACCCAGGCATAAGGATAAAGTGTGCGATTTTTGTACAGGAAGCGGAATAGTAGCACTTCTTATGTATAAAAATTTTCAGCCTGCGCACATTTATGCACTGGAAATTCAAGAAAAAGCCCACGACCAGCTGAAAATGTCGCTGGAGCGTTCAGAAATAGTCACCATTACCCCTGTTTTGGGAGATTTAAAGGAGTGGCGTGCAGAAAATGAGCTTGACCTTATAACCTGCAACCCGCCTTATAAAATTGATAATACAGGAGCAAAAAACGACCTTGAAGCCATTTCGATCGCAAGACATGAAATGATGTGTACTATTGATGATGTGTGTAAGTCAGCGGCAAAGAATCTTAAATTCGGCGGACGGCTTTGCGTATGTAACCGCCCTCAAAGGCTTTGCGATATAATGATTGCAATGAGAAGCTCGGGTATTGAGCCAAAGCGGGTAAGATTTGTGTCAAAAAATCCAAAGACCGCCCCATGGCTTGTCCTCGTTGAAGGCAGAAAAGGCGGAAATCCGTTTTTGCAGGTCGAACCTCAGTTTTATACACAAAATGAGAACGGCGGATTTTCTGATGAATTAAAAGAATTATACAGCCAGCCTGATAATAAACAGCTTTTTTCTAATTTAGATAAGCTTCATACCACCGATTCAGGCATAGAAAGAATAAAGAAGAACCTTTCATTAACTACAGATGACGTAGTGAACTGGTGCAGAGAGAAAATTAAGTCACCCAAAGCTCAAATCAGCCGTAAGGGTAAGAATTGGTATATATCTGAAAATGATTGTGTAATCACAGTAAACGCTAACAGCTTTACTATTATAACAGCACATAAAATCAAACATTCGGAGGAATTAAAATGAAAATACTTGCAATAGAAAGCTCCTGCGACGAAACCGCCTGTGCGGTTGTGGAAGACGGCGTTAAAGTTCTTTCAAATATAGTAGCAACACAAATCGACGAGCATAAGCTTTACGGCGGAGTAGTCCCTGAAATAGCTTCACGCCGTCACTGTGAAAATATATCTGTAGTGGTTGAACAGGCTTTGAAAGAATCAAACTGTACAATTGACGACATTGATGCAGTTGCGGTAACATATGCTCCGGGACTTATCGGCGCATTGCTTGTTGGCATAAGCTATGCAAAAGGGCTTGCAATGTCTGCAAATAAGCCGTTGATTGCCGTGCATCATATCGCAGGCCATATTGCAGCAAATTATATTTCTCATCCCGATTTGAAACCACCGTATTTGTGCCTTGTGGTATCGGGAGGTCATAGCCATATTGTTGAGGTTAAGGACTATACAAAATATCATGTTATCGGAAGAACTCGTGACGATGCAGCAGGAGAATGCTTTGATAAGGTCGCCAGAACCTTGGGTTATGAATATCCCGGCGGAAAATATATTGATTCAGCGGCGAAATTAGGAAATCCCGAAGCATATAAGCTGCCTAAACCGAGAGTTCAAGGCTCTGAGTATGACTTCAGCTTTTCGGGTCTGAAAACTGCGGTAATAAACCTTGTGCATAATGCAAATCAAAAGGGAGAAGAGATAAAACGTGAGGATATGGCAGCATCTTTTCAAAAAACTATCTCAGAAATTCTTGTTGAGAAAACAATGAAAGCCGCAGAAGAATTTGGGTATAATACAATAGGACTTGCAGGCGGCGTATCTGCAAATTCGGGAGTGCGTTCAGCCTTGCAGGAAGCCTGTGATAAGCGTGGATATAAGCTTTTCATGCCCGAGTTTAAATATTGCGGAGATAATGCCGCAATGATAGGATGTCAAGGCTATTATGACTATCTTTCAAATAAACGTGCAGGACAGGATTTGAATGGAATTGCAACGTTGTCATTGGATAAGATTTCGGAATAACGTTATGAATCTTCCAAAAAGAAAAAACATCAGATTAAAAGGATATGATTATTCCCAAAATGGATTATATTTCGTGACGATATGTGCATATAAAAGACAACATTTATTTGGAAAAATCGTAGGGCAAGGGCTCTGCTCTTGCCGACATCAAAATATTGATTATACATCAGAGAATTTCTCTTTACAATCGGCTTGTGAATTATCAAGTATAGGTCAGATAGTTGAGAAAGAAATAATTAATACGGAAAAGCGGTTTAAACATATTTCAATAACGGATTTTATAATCATGCCTAATCATATTCACATGATTATTTGGATTAATAATATACATGAAAATAATTTAAACAGATCACAATGCAAGCCACGGCAAGAGCAGAGCCCTTGCCCTACAATCGGTGATTTTATTTGTGCATTAAAATCAATGTCAACCAAGCGTGCAAATGAGAAAGACAATGTTAAGGGTCGCAAAATATGGCAATATCGATACCACGACCACATAATCCGCAATGAAAAGGAATATCAGGTAATATCAAAATACATATGTGAAAATCCGCAAAAATGGGAGCAGGATTGTTATTATCCGCAAAATAATAAATTAGAGGTGCAAACATGAAACTATTAGCAATCGACGGCAACAGCATTATGAACAGAGCCTTTTATGGCATAAGAGTCTTGTCTTCGTCAAAGGGCGAATATACCAATGCATTGACGGGATTTATGAACATTTACCTTAAGGAATTTGAAGCTGTCAAGCCTGACTGCGTTGCTGTAGCTTTTGACCTTAAAGCGCCGACCTTCAGGCATAAAGCAAATGCCTCCTATAAAGCGAACCGAAAGGGTATGCCCGAAGAATTGGCTCAGCAAATGCCGCTGATAAAAGAATTGCTCACCGATTTGGGTATTAAAATTGTCGAGTGTGAGGGGTATGAAGCGGACGATATTTTGGGCACACTGTCGAAAATCTTTGCCGACACGGGAAACGAATGCTGCATTTTGACCGGAGACAGAGATAGCTTTCAGCTTGTTGACGATAAGGTCACTGTTTATCTTGCAGGCACTAAAGAAACGAAGATTTATACTCCCGAGCGAATCAGAGAAGAATATGGTGTCGCTCCTCGTCAGATGATTGAAGTTAAGGCTCTTATGGGGGATAGTTCTGATAATATTTCAGGAGTTAAGGGCATTGGCGAAAAAACTGCACTTAGCTTAATTAAAGAGCAGGGCAACGTAGAAAACCTGTATAAAAACTTGGATAGTATGACTTTGACTAAAAGCGTAAGAGCGAAGCTTGAAAGCGGTTATCAGGACGCTGTTGACAGCCGTTTTCTTGCAGAAATCTGTCTTGAGGTGCCAATTGACAAAGCGCCTGAAAGCTACAAATTGGGCGAACGTGATGAGGAAAAATCCCGACAGCTTTTAGCAAGGCTTGAAATGAACAAGCTTATGGACAGGCTTGGCTTGACAGGAGCAAAGATCAGTGAAAATGCTGATATTACTGAATCAAAGACAAAGCTTAAGGACCTGCCGAAGTATGAGAATAAAGCCCTGTCTGACAATGATTTTACCGCTTTTTCAAATAATGAGGAATGCTGTTTTATCTTTAACGGAAAGGCAGTGCAAATATTTTGCAACGACATAATTTACAGCACAGATGATGAGAATTTAATACTTGAGTTTTTTGCATCTGATTGTAAAAAAATATGCTTTGAAGGCAAAGAGGCGCACAAATTTGCTTTTGCTCACGGGAGAGAGCTTAAAAATCTCACTTTTGCCTGCGATTTAGCAGGGTATCTGCTTAATTCTCAAGCCAGCGAATATACGGTAGAAAATCTTTGCCTTGCATACAATGTGATTTACCGCAGTGACATGGGTGAATTTGCGGATATTTCAAGCCTTGAAGCACTTTATCAGTGTCTTGAAAAGCAGCTTGAATTAACTGATATGAAAGAACTTTATTATGATGTAGAGCTTCCGCTATGCGAGGTACTTGCTTCTATGGAGGTTTGGGGCGTCAGAGCGGACGCTGAGGGCATCAGAGAATTCGGTGAACAGCTTTCAGTTGATATTCAGCGTATTACCGATGAAATTTATGGCTATGCAGGAAAAGAATTTAATATATCCTCGCCGAAACAGTTAGGGCAGGTGCTTTTTGAGGACCTGAAGCTGCCGGTGAAAAAGAAAACCAAAAGTGGTTATTCAACTAATGCCGAGGTGTTGGAATCGCTTATTTCAAAGCACCCTATTGTTCCGCTTATAATAGAATACAGGACTTTGACAAAGCTGAATTCAACTTATGTTGAGGGGCTTCTGAAAGAGATCGAGCCTGACGGCAGGGTTCATTCGGTTTTTAAACAGACTGAAACTCGCACGGGCAGAATTTCTTCCACAGAGCCTAATATGCAGAACATCCCCGTAAGAAAAGAAATCGGAAGAAACATGAGAAAATTCTTCATTTCTGAGGAGGGCTATACTCTTCTTGACGCTGACTATAGTCAAATTGAACTGAGGGTTCTTGCATCTGTTTGTGGTGATGAGAACATGCAGGCTTCATTCAAAGAGGGCAAGGATATTCATAGAAGCACTGCCGCTCAGGTTTTTGATTTGCCTGAAGATTTTGTTACTCCTGAAATGAGGTCGGCAGCGAAGGCTGTAAACTTCGGCATAATTTACGGAATCGGGGCATTCTCGTTATCCAAAGACATTGGCGTTTCTGTTGCGGAGGCGAAAAGATATATTCAGAATTATCTTGACAATTTCCCGAAAGTAACGGAATTTATGGATTCTACAGTCGAAAATGGAATAAAAGATGGCTTTGTGACCACGCTTTTCGGCAGACGCAGATATATTCCGGAGCTTTCAGCCAGCAACAAGATGATTCAGGCTTTCGGAAAAAGAGCGGCAATGAATGCACCGATTCAAGGGGCGGCGGCTGACATAATTAAGATTGCCATGGTCAAGGTATACAACAGAATCAAGTCCGAAAAATTGGACGCTCGCTTGATTTTGCAGGTTCACGATGAGCTTATTATTGAAGCAAGTGAAGCTGACGCTGACAAGGCGGCAGTTATCCTCAAAGAGGAAATGGAAAAGGCGGTTAATCTTGCAGTTCCCATGACGGTGGATGTAAACAAGGGTCAAAGCTGGTATGACGCTAAGTCCTGATAAATGTGCTATGTAGCCGAGCATTACGTTGATTTTGAAAATTTACCACAGCGAGGTCGAAACTTTAATTCTTCACGAACTTGTATCATGAAAAGCGGCGTCTGCAACGGCAACACCCAGTTTGTCTATAACTAAGTTTGTTTCGTTGCCGTGCAAATTTGCTAACGCAAATTTCCGAGATAGCATGAAATATACTTCACCTGTTTCGCGGGAACAAAACTTAAAGTCCTCACAAACTGGTCCGTATTGCCCCGTGCGGCCGAGCACCCCTTCACTTATAGCCTCATTTGAGGCTTTTTTGCACGCAAACGTGCAACTATGAATGAAATATGAAAAATATTTGGAGCTTTGCACAATTTTATTGATTTAAATCTGTATAAAACACACAAAACGGCGAACCATAATATGGCTCGCCGTTTTTTTTATTAAATGATTAAATTTATAGGCTATAGGTATGCCTATAAGAGGTATTAGATTATTTACCGTAAATTAAAGATAATATTATTTTAAACACTTATTCATGCTTAATTTTGACGTTTTTTCGCATGATTTTAAAAATTGTCCTTTTATCTTGAGCAGAAAGATTTAAAAACTCTTCAAATTCCTTTTGAGGAAAATGATCTGTGTTTTCTAAAAGGTCTTCAATCGGAACTTTTAATGCTTTTGCTATTCTTTCTGCCGTTTTTAAGGTGCAGATTTTTTGTCCTCTCTCAATACGTCCTAAATGTGTTGGATGCAGCTCGCTTAATTCAGCCAGTTTTTCCTGACTGAAGCCTTTATATATACGATAAAATTTTACACGTTTTCCGAAATCCTCATCAATTTTAGACATTTTATATTACTCCCTTATTTACCTATTTTAACAGTTAAATACTTACTATTATATATTATAGTCGTTTTTTGACTAAACGTCAATAGTCAGCATTCGACTATTTATAATAAAAAGTATAAAATAAATTAGGAGTAAAGTATGAGAATGTTTTCACGGATTAGAAATCTTCGAGAAGATAGAGATTTAACTCAAAGCAATATGGCTGAAATACTTCGTACCACTCAACGTACTTATTCAAGGTATGAAAGGGGCGATAGTACCATTCCGTTAGACATATTAATAAAAATAGCAGATTTTCATGAGGTTAGCATAGATTATTTACTTGAAAGAACTAACAACAAAAGAATTTATAAATAAAGCGTCGGGAAAGAGTGTTTTTTACCGGCGTTTTTATTTTTTGGACAAACAGGATATGATAAAAGGGATTTTTAAACTATTTCTTATTTTTATCATCACTTTTCTGTATTGGCAAAAAGATTTTTCTATCTAAATCAAAAAAATTTTTAGGAGTTATCTTGAAAAAATTGCATATGCGGAAAAATATTTTTATAGAAGGCAAAAATCTTTTATTTTCAATTTGATTTATATAGCCCTTGCTTTGGCCTATGCTAAGGCTCATTTCTTTTGCAGTAACATTCATTTCTTTACGCAGGTGGGCTATTCTCTTACTCATATATTCTTTATAGAAAGCAGCAAGCTCTTTACGGCTGTTGATTTCTTCAAATGTATAATCCTTTTTATTGTTCATGGTTGTTGCCCTTCTTACGGTTAAATTCTATTTTTATGACTAATTATTCTAACATTATGATTAAAAATCGGATAATTGTTTAATATTGTTTATCTGATTTATGTCTGAATATTAAAATACAGACAATTTCATACCTTTTCACATGATTTTGACAAAAATATTTTATTTCATTAAATAAAACTTTATTTATCTGTTTCTATTATGTTAAAGCATTTATGAATTTTATCATTATGACATGAGGGTAAATTTTATATCAACAAAAAATAAGGAAATTTTGTTTTTTATATTAAATATAGACGTTTTCAAATTTTTTCAGATTAATTTATCGTAAATATTGATTGATTATTATAAAAAATACTGAAATTTATTAAGCAAATAAGAATTCAAGCTCGGCACACCAAATTTATATTTTCGAGCAATATAACAGAAATATGTAGCAACTATTAAAAAGCAGCAACCAAGCTATGTAAATAGTGTAAAAAGTCACTATTTACGCACTTTTTCATTGACGACACGACAGGCCTTTGATATAATAAAAATGATTAACTGCATTTAACAGAGGGAGAAAAAATCGGAAGCATTTAACTGGGATTTACTTTATTATAATTCTTATTTTTGGAATTGTCAAGAGATTAATTGTCTAATAATTCTTGTTTATGGAATTTTGTAAGATGCTACAATAATAAAAGGGTGATTTTGTGTTTTTTGAACAATTTAGTAAACTATGTCTTGCTAACAATACTACACCTACAAGATTTACAATAGATATTTTAAAGCTAAGCTCATCAAAAGTGACGGCATGGAAGAACGGGTCAATTCCGAAATACAAAACTCTTAAAACAATTGCAGATCATTTCAATGTGACGGTAGGGTTTTTATTTGACGGTGAAAGTGCTTTACCGGCAGGGCTGACAGCTGATGAGAGAAGAATTGTTGATATATACAGAAAGCTGACAGAATGCAATAAATCCCGACTTGAAGAGCGGGGGCTTATTTTTATCGAACAGCAAAATTCCGTCTGCAAATAGAAGATATTTTTTTACGGTATTTCAGTATAAATTGATAAGTTGCTATTGAAAATCAGATTTTATTATGATATAATTTAATATGTATAATATAACTCATGTCCCTCACCACCTCATAGGTGGGGGACATGTTAGTCTTTTCAGTGGAGACGAAATTTTATCGTTATTTTAAAATGAACAGAATGAGGTTGTTTTATGTTTCAGAAAACAGGTTTTCTAAAACGCAGCGGTGAGAAAAAGGAAAAAGAAAAATATCTTTTGCTTTTTATCGTTGCTTTTGTGGGAATGCTTATTGCATTTCTCCCTACGATGATTACAAATGACGGAATCTTTCTTTATTACGGAGATTTCAACTCACAGCAGATGATGTTCTATGAACATGCAAATGAAATGGTCAGGGACGGAAACATGGCTTGGGACTGGGGTACTGACCTTGGTGCTAACTTTATCGGCTCATACTCTTTTTACTTATTGGGAAGTCCGTTTTTCTGGCTAAGCACTTTGTTCCCGTTAAAAGCTGTACCGTTTCTGATACCATGGCTTTTATGCCTAAAGACAGCGGTTGCGGCAATAACGGCATATGCTTTTATAAGAAGGTTCGTGTCAAACACAAACGCTTGCTTTGCAGGTGCTATGCTTTATGCTTTTTCAGGATTTCAGGCATATAATGTATTCTTTAATCATTTTCATGATGTTACTGCATTTTTCCCACTTTTGCTTTTGGGTTTTGAAATGCTTGTACAGGACAAAAAGAAAGGCGCATTTGCTATTGCAGTGGGAATTTGCGCATCAATCAGCTATTTCTTCTTTGTTTGTGAGGTTGTATTCTTAGTTATTTACTTCTTTATCCGATGCACAGATAAGGAATTCAAAATTGATATGAAGACCTTTGGACTGCTTTTATTTGAATCGGTTCTGGGAGTAATGCTTTCGGCAATAATACTGCTTCCGGCTTGTATAGATATTTTGTCGAATCCACGTTTAGACGGACGTCTTTATGGCTTGGACATGGTAATTTACAGCGAAAACGTAAGAATTCCGAGAATAATTCAGGCTTTCTTTATGATGTCGGATATGCCGGCGAGAATCAACATTCTGACTTCCGACAAGGGCAAATGGGCATCACTTGCAGGATATTTGCCGATGTTCTCAATGTGCGGTGTAATTGCTTTCATGAGGACGAAAAAGAAGCACTGGGCAACAAAGCTTATTGCGGTTTGCGGAATTATGGCATGCATTCCGATTCTCAATTCGGCATTTGTTTTATTTAACAGCAGCTATTATGCAAGATGGTTTTACATGCCTATTCTGATCATGTGTCTTATGACTGCGAAGATTGTAAGCGACAACAAGGATGATTTGAAAAAGGGATATTTGGCGGTTGTTGTAGTATGCGCATTTTTCTTGTTGATTGGAATGCTTCCGAAGAAGGAAAACGGAGAGCTTGTTTTCGGTAAGGTGGCAGAATATCCTGACCTTTATTACATTCAGGCTATTGTTACTATTGTTATGACATTGGCGCTTGGTGCAATCATTTACTTTGCATCAGATCATAAAAAGTATCATCAGATCGTTGCGGTTACCACATCGGTTGCATGTGTGGTTTGCATGACTGCTTCGGTTTGTTATGGTGCGGCTCAGGCAAGCAGTCTTCACTATCAATATATTGACGATGCAATTTACGGAAAAGAAGACCTTGACATGGAAAAGCTTGATGCAAAATATGAGGGCAGCGACAACAATTTCTATAGAATTGACACATCTCCTAACGTTGACAACTGGTGCATGTTCTGGGGACTTTCTTCAATGAGGACATTCCACAGTGTTGTTCCAACATCAATTATAGATTTTTATCAGTCAATCGGTCAGACGAGAGACGTTGCTTCGAGAATGGAGACAACTCTTTATCCGTTAAGAGGCTTGTTCTCGGTAAGATATTATTTTAACCAAGACAGCTCAAGCGGCGGAACTCCTTTGGAATATATGAATAATCTTGAGGGATTCAAATATGTTGACACTCAAAACGGTTTCCACATATATGAAAATGAAAACTGGATCCCTATGGGATTTGCTTATGACAAATATATCGGTGACAGTGATATAAAGAGTACTAATGATGTTGACAAGACTAATTTGCTCCTTGAGGCATTAGTTCTTAACAATCAACAGGCGTCTAAATATGCAAATGTTATTACCCGATATGACCCGAACAGCGAGGTAAGGGACAGAGAAACCTACAAAGAGGCTTGCAAGGAAAAACAGCAGAACTCATGCTATTATTTCAAGGAAGATACAAATGGTTTTGATGCAAAAATCAATCTTGACAGCGACAAGCTGGTATTCTTCAGCGTACCATATGAAGACGGCTGGACGGCTGAGGTAAACGGTGCAGAGGCAGAGATTGAGAGAGTTTCCTATGGATTTATGGCTGTGCTTTGTCATGAGGGCGAAAATGAGATTCGTTTCAATTATAAGACGGCAGGTCTGACAGCAGGTAAGATCATAACTTTATCAGGATTTATAATCTTTGTTGCATATGTTGGCGGAAACTATTATTACAACAGAAAGAAAAAGGCTGCTGAGGCGGTCAAGGCAAAGCCAAAGGCTTCACGCAAGAAGTAAGCAGGAGGGTTAAGTTCACATGGTACTGAAAGAAAAGACTTTAGAGGTCAAAGAAATTTTCAAGGGAAAGGTTGTTGAACTGACCCATGAAAAGGTTGAACTTGAAAACGGTCAGCAGGCGATGAGAGAGCTTATTCATCACAATGGCGGAGTATGCGTTGTTCCTATTGACGATGAGGGCAATGTTTATATGGTCAAGCAATTCAGGTATCCATTTAAGGATGTGCTTCTTGAAGTTCCTGCGGGTAAGCTTGAAAAGGGTGAAGACCACAGAGAATGCGGAATCAGAGAGCTTAAGGAAGAAATCGGTGCTGAGGCTGAGCAGGTTGAATATCTTGGGTTTATTTATCCTACGGTTGCATATGACACAGAAGTCATTCATATGTATTTAGCGAAAGGCTTAAGCTTTGGAGAGCAGGACCTTGACGAGGGGGAGTTCATTGATATTGTAAAAATGCCGTTGGAACAGGCATATGAAATGATAATGAACAATGAAATTCCTGACGCTAAGACGCAGGCGGCGATTTTAAAGGCTTATTTGCTTCTGAAAAAATAGAATAACAAACACAAACCCCTTTCGGAAAAATCCGAAAGGGGTTCAATTTATAAGATTAAGCACAATACACTTAATGAAAAATAAACTTAAATTGATTTAGATTTGTTGTTCTTTTCTATGTCATTTTCTATAAGTTCTATTATTAATCCTGTTAGGCTTTTGCCTTTGCTCTCAGCATGATCTTTATATCTTTGCTTACTTCCTAAAGGTAAATTTAAAGTAAGTTTATCACGCTTTTCTTTCAGGTATTTCATTGTTCTGTCTTTTGCTTTTTCATTATACATAATTTCACTACCTTTGTATTGAGATTACAAGGTTATATGATATGCTGATTTATTTTATAAGTTTATTTTCTTTATTCTTGTTCATACTCTAAGATATCGCCGGGCTGGCAATTAAGAACTTCACAAAGTTTAGCTATAGTTCGGGTATCTATATCGCCGCCCTCCATAATTTTTTTATATGTTGCTTGACCAATAATCTTATCACGCTTTACCGTATAACTCGTTATTCCTGCTTCTTTCATAAGTGCAATAAGTTTATTATATTTTATAGGCATATAGACACATCCTTTGTTTTATATTATACATAAAGCACAAAATCAGGATGCAAACCCCAAAACAGCCAGCGTCTTTGAAATTGTAGTTGATAAAGGCTTTGATTTGTTCAAGCAATGTGAGTCGTTATTTAACATCTATCAGGAACATTCGAGTCAATTAAGAAATGGTGATTAGCTCAGCCAAATGAAGTTATCATCTGAATTTACAAAATCCATATTATATATCATAATAACCCGGTCGATATTTTCATTCTTGACAAGCTCAGAAACTGTTTGTTCTTCAAAATGATAATATCTCATATCTACGACTGTTAAATCGGAATACTGTTCGGCGAGATAGGGCATCATTGCATTAGCATAGGAATCCTTAAGGATAAGTACTTTTTCCTTAGAGGCGCTATTATCGGATTTTATGTTTACTCTTGCAAAATTTCCGCCGAGAAATGCGGCGTATTTATCTTTTTTATCCAAAAAGCTTTTGTCTATCAGGGAATCTGCGGTTTTGCTCTCTTTGACATACTCCACATGATGGCGGTTGTCGCTATGGCTCGGCAGTATCATTGTATCAGGCTTTGAAAAGGCTGAGGGTGCTTTTGAATAGAGCGTTCCATAAAAGTCGTTACGTTCTATGGTATTGTCAAAGGTGATGTCTGACACTGTTTCGTTTTTAGCTGACAAATAGGCTTCAAAGGCAGTTTTTGCACCTGTATCTGTCCAATGGTGGTCGGTTTTATAGAAAACCTGTTCGCCTTTATCTGCTTTATTTTTCAGCGGTTTATAGACACTGATCAGAGAAACCCTGTCTGACAGTGTGTTTTCAATATGTTTTATGGAATCAATTTGATTATCATTTACTGAGAATTTGGGAAGCTTATCTTCAAGAACGCTGACGGCATTTGGTACGAGGATAAAATCAATGGGAATGTTATTATCAATTTTTCCTGCCCAGTCGTTTATTGAGCTTATATTTTTATCAATCTGTGCGGTGTTTTCGGTATACTGCTGTAGGTAATAGCCGTCTTTTCCGAAATATACGCCGTTCTGACAGGTTTTAAGCACTGCTCTTTCACAATCGGTTTTCAGCGATACAAGCTTGTCTTTTAAAAATACCTGGTCGGACATATAGCTTTCAATACCGCTTGTGAAGTCCCCTGATTTAAGCTCCTCAAAGGAAAACTCAGGGAACTGAGCAAGATTTCTGTTTTCCATTTCTGAAAAATCTCTGTCTTTGCATATTAGGCCTGCTGCTGCAAAGCCAAAGATAAAAATCAAAAACACGGCAATCATTATACGGCAGTGTAGTTTTTCATATTTTTTCATGTTAAGGTCTGATCCTTTCGCTTAGGCGGATGATTTAAAATCTGAAATATAGGAATGGATTAAAAGAATTGCTTGCAAGATAAGCTGTGGAAATCACAAGCAGTCCAAGGGTAACAATGGGCTGGATAACACAGCCGTATACTGCCGGGATTTTTACTGACAGCTTTTCTCCGATTTTTCTGAACAATGGTGTGGAGGCAATAATCAAAATAACAAATGTTACGGCATATTGAGCGATCCACAGCAAAGCTTTACTGTTTATTAAAGGCAAGTCATTTATAAAGAACATATTTTTAAGGTTATTTATAAGAGCTGTTGTATCCTCAAAGGCAAATATACCCCAGCCAATTATTATAAATATAAGGGCATAGATATGCTGAAATACGGTAGGTATTTTTTGCAGTGCTTTTCCCAGAAAGGTTTTTTCCATAAGGAGAATTACTCCGAAATATACGCCCCACAGCATGAAGTTCCAGTTCGCACCATGCCAAAAGCCTGTTAAAAACCAGACTATCATAATGTTCAGGCACTGGCGGGGGAGTCCTTTTCTGTTGCCTCCAAGGGGGATATAGACATAATCTCTGAACCATGTGGAGAGAGATATATGCCATCTGCGCCAAAAGTCGGTGATTGATTTTGAGATGTATGGATAATTAAAGTTTTCAAGAAAATCAAATCCAAACATTTTTCCCAGTCCGATTGCCATATCGGAATAGCCGCTGAAATCAAAATAAATTTGGAATGTATATGCTAAAATTCCCAGCCAGCTTGCGGTTACGCTCAGTTCGGACTGAGGTGTATTTGATATTTCCGAAAATAAAAATCCGATATTATTGGCGAGGATAACTTTTTTTCCAAGACCGACAGCAAAGCGTTTTACGCCTTCGGCAAACTGTTCGGCAGATTCTTTTCTATGCATAAGCTGATGCTCGATAGTTTGATATCTGACGATTGGGCCTGCAATAAGCTGTGGAAACAGTGAAACATAGGTTGCGAGAGTTATGATATTTTTCTGCGCTCTTATTTCACCTCGATAGACATCGATTACATAAGACAGCGCCTGAAAGCTGTAAAAAGATATGCCGATAGGGAGAGATAGTCCCAACAGCTTTATACTGAAACCGAACATACTGTTTGCATTTGAAATAAAGAAGTCGGTATATTTAAAGAATAGCAATAATCCGATATTCCAGACCACAGCCATAATAACTGATACAAGTGCAGTTGTGGGTGAGGCATTATCTCTTTGCTTGTCCGCAAATATCCCTGTCACATAGGCAACAGCTATTGAAGCGAGCATTAAGACTATATACACAGCTTCGCCCCAAGCATAGAAAACCAAGCTGAAGACAAGCAGCACAAGATTTTTCATTCTGCGTGGGACGATAAAATACAGTATTAACACTAATGCCAAAAATGCAAATAAAAATGTGATACTACTGAAAAGCATGAATTTTTATTCTCCTGTCAAAAAATTAGGTCTGTTTAACAGATGATCAGCCTATGATTTCTTCTGCTTTTGAATTGTCGTCTGATATGCACATCATTACATATTTATCTTTAACAACGAGAACGGGGCTGTTGAGCTTTGTCATTTCCTGAGGCTGATAATTTTCAAATGCTTTTTTCTGTGAATCAATTCTGTTTTCAAGTGCAGTTTTAATTTTTGCTGCACTGTCTGAATCCTTTGCTTCAAAGCAAGCGATCTCTTCAGCGGTTGCTCCGCCTGAGCCTACAAAAACCTTGCCTTTAACATAGTCTGCGTCAGCTGAAAGTCCGAACAGCTTCTGAACCATATCTGAAGAAAGCTCGTTTAGTGTATCTTTATATTCAATATCACTTTCAAGCTTATCGGCAACGGAAATTACGTCAACAGTAACGGAAGCGGCAGTGTTTTCGGTTTTGCTGCTGTTATCCTTATCTCCGTTTCCGCAGGAGGTCAGACCTGCGCAGCAGATAGTTGTCAGAGTGAGTGCAAGACATAAAGTTCTTTTAAAATTCATGATATTATTTCCTTTCTTTTTTGTTTTTATATTTTATGAATTATTTGCAAGGTAGTTAATCCATTCCTGACAATATTCTCTTATAAAATGAATTCCGTCAGTTGAGGCTTCAACGGGAAGCGAGCCGTTTTCGTCCTTAAAATAAGAGCCTACATCCAAATAAACAGCGTCTGTATTTTCAGCGGCTTGCTTTACATATTTATTAAAATTATTTATATTTTCATTGGTAAATACGGCGTTTGTATTTGCGGCAAGATATGAAACAGGAAGAATGGACTGTACATAAATTTTAGCGTCCGGCTGTACTTTTCTGATTTGATTAATAAGCTCCTCATATTTTTCTTCAAAAATATCGGGATATGGCCAGCCAAGCTCGTTTATTCCGAACATTATATATATTCGGCCAAACTGTCTTTGTTTCATTGCATCCAAAACCTTACCCTTTTCGCCATTGTCGAGTGTAATGGCACTGTCGGTCAGGGCTGAATCTATATTAAGCCCGATAGATGCATAAAAGCTTGCTTTAGGCTTGTCCGTATTCATTTGAAGTCCCACAGTTCGGGAGTCGCCGATAAATGCGGCATCAGCAAAGTCGTCATCCTTTATATAATTGCTGCTGTCGATTTCGGGAGTTGATTCAACACTGTCTGCATTGCTTTCGGAATTTTCAATTGAATCACTATTGTCATCGTCCTTGCTTTCATTTGATTTAACATTAACACCGACTGCACGTGAAGAACTGTCATCCACGTCAATTTTATTTGTATTAACCGCAAGGTTAACCATCCATCCGAAAACAAAGACCAAAAGAAAAAGACAGCTCAAAGAGATAACTAACTGTTGTAATTTCGCTCGTTTCAATCTAACTGTTTTTTTATTTTGTTCTCTCATTTTTTATCTCACTGCCATTCCTTTCTTAAAGTAAAAAATCCGCTTAAATGCAACGATGAAGGCTCAGGTGCATATTGCTTTAAACTCAAACCGGTAATAAAGCCAAGCGATGCCTGATTAAATAATGAGAATCGCTGAATCAGATCTGCGGATAATCAACACTTTTCTCTACACAAAATATCTTTTTTAATCATAATTATCATAACACATTATCGCACTTTTTTCAAGAGATTTTAAAGAAAAAACAAATTAAGTTTTTTGGTATAACTGTTAAAATCCCACATTTATCGGTAATATGATTTATTATGATAAAAAATGAGTTTAAAAAGATAATTATGATAGGTATTTGCATATCTGAAATATTGGTTGGTTTCATTTAATTTAATCAATCAGAGGCAAAAAACACTTCTGAAATTTATTTCACTTGCTTTACAAAAGCCGGATTGCTGATTTTACAATAGAAAGTTATTATTGTTATATCAGCTGAATAAAAATTAAACAACAAAAAATATGCAGATGGCTGCATAAAAAGGATGGTAGCTTTTATGAAAACAAAAAAATTTATCGGAATATTCACAGGCATGATTATTTCAGGAGCAATGCTTGCATCATGCGGGGCAGGAGATTCGATCAATGTTATTTCCCGTGAGGACGGCTCCGGCACGAGGGGCGCTTTTATAGAACTTACAGGAGTAGAAGAAAAGGACGAACAGGGAAGAAAGACTGATAAAACCACTGAAGAAGCAATGATTCTCAAATCTACAGACGTTGTGCTTACCCAGGTTGCAGGAGATGAGAATGCCATTGGATATGTTTCGCTGGGTTCACTTAACGATTCGGTCAAAGCTGTGAAAATTAACGGCGTCTTACCGAAAATTGAAACTGTTGAAAGCGGAGAATATACTATTGTAAGACCTTTTAACATTATAGAAAACGGCACTCTTTCGGAAGCTGCACAGGATCTTCACAATTTTATAATGAGCAAAGAGGGACAAAAAATTATTGAGGACGCAGGATATATAGCTGTAAATAATTCGGCAGATACGTTCAGATCAAACGGTGCTTCGGGAAAGGTTATAGTGGGCGGTTCAACATCAGTTGGTCCTGTTATGGAAAAACTGGCGGAAGCTTTTCAGAAGGTCAATAATAGTGCTGTTGTTGAGGTGCAGACATCAGATTCTTCCACAGGTGTGAAGGATGCCATAAACAAAACCGTTGATATCGGAATGGCTTCCCGTGAGCTTAAGGATACAGAAACGACTCAGGGCATTCAGGGAATAACTATAGCAAAGGATGCTATCGCTGTTATTGTTCACAAGAACAACGAGTTTGATGAGCTTTCACTTGAACAAATCAAGCAGATTTATACTGGTGACATTATAAGCTGGGCGGATATTAGAGGATAAAATTCAGGTTTCTGATAGGGGCTGATTTATATTAACATTCAGAGAACTATGTACTTAACGTCGGCGTTGGCAAAGCCGTTGAAACATAAAAAAAGAAAAAAAGGAAGAATAGCCGAAACATTGATGCATATTTTGTTTTTTACGTCTGCCTGCATATCTATTCTGGCGGTATTTCTCATATGCTTTTTCATGTTTATAAAGGGCTGTCCGGCTATTGGAAAAATCGGAGTTATAGAATTTCTTATGGGAACAAGCTGGAAGCCACAGGACTCTCCTGCGAGCTTCGGAATTCTGCCCATGATAGCCGGGTCGGTATATGTAACAGCAGGAGCAATGATAATCGGAGTGCCTTTAGGATTGCTGACAGCTGTATTCATGGCGGAGTTTTGTCCAAAACGGCTTTATAAATTCTTAATGCCGCCCATAAATCTTTTGGCTGGGATACCTTCAATAGTATACGGATTTTTTGGAATGGTCGTTATTGTACCGTTTATAAGAACTGTATTCGGCGGAACGGGAAACAGCATTCTTACAGCGTCAATACTTTTAGGTATAATGATACTGCCTATGGTAGTGGGAATGAGTGAAAGCGCATTGAAGGCTGTGCCAAAACAGTATTATGAGGGGGCCTTAGCATTGGGAGCAACTCATGAAAGGGCGGTTTGTTCAGTAGTAGTCCCTGCGGCTAAATCAGGAATTTTGGCGTCGGTCATTCTTGCCGTCGGACGTGCTGTGGGTGAAACTATGGCAGTAATTATGATTGCAGGAAATCAGCCGAGAATGCCTAAGAGTGTTTTGCAGGGAGTGCGAACGCTTACGGCAAATATAGTTATTGAAATGAGCTATGCGGCTGATCTGCATTACGATGCGCTTATTGCCACGGGAGTTGTTCTGTTTGTATTTATTCTTTTGCTGAATGTAATATTTAATGTAATAACAACAAAGAGGGAACGCTGATATGAGTGAAAAAATGAGGACTTATAAGGCTCATCCGTTGTCCTTGGCTTTCTCGGTTATTGTAAAGGCAGCAGTTGCAGTCACCATTGGAATATTTGTTATGATAGCGGGCTATGTGATTATAAAAGGAGTGCCTTATTTAACGGGCAGCTTGTTCAGCTGGACATATACCAGTGAGAATCAATCTATGATGCCTGCAATAATCACGACGCTGAAAATGGTGGTTATATCTCTTTCCATTGCGGCGCCGCTGGGAATATTCTGTGCAGTTTATCTTGTTGAATACGCCAGAAAAGGAAACAGGTTTGTTAAGCTGATAAGGTTAACCACGGAAACGCTTTCGGGAATTCCGTCAATAATATATGGTCTTTTCGGAAATATGTTTTTTGTAACAGCATTAAAATGGAAGCTTTCATTAATGGCAGGAGCCTGTACATTATCAATAATGATTTTGCCTTTGATTATACGTTCTACAGAAGAAGCTCTTAAATCAGTAGACGACAGCTATCGTGAGGGAAGCTATGGTCTGGGAGCAGGCAAGCTGAGAACAATTTTTGTTATAGTTCTGCCGCCTGCCATAAGCGGCATTCTTTCCGGAATGATTCTTGCAGTAGGGCGGATCGTGGGCGAAACTGCGGCGTTGATCTATACCGCAGGAACGATAGCAAAAATACCGGGGCTTTTTGATTCGGGAAGAACGCTGGCTCTTCATATGTATCAGCTTTCAAACGAAGGGCTTTATATGAATCAGGCAAGCGCAACGGCAGTGGTGCTGCTTTTAACAGTACTTTTTCTCAACGGTACTGCTTCGCTTATTGCTAAAAGACTTTCAAAAGGAGATATATAAATGTCCGTAAAATTTGATATAAAAGGCGCAGACCTTTTCTACGGGGATTTTCAAGCGCTTAAAAATATAGATCTTGCGATTGAGGAAAAGGAGATAACTGCATTTATAGGACCTTCAGGCTGCGGAAAGTCCACTTTGCTCAAGTCGCTTAACAGAATGAATGATTTAATTGAGGGCTGTAAAATAACCGGTAAATTTCTCCTTGACGGAGAAGATATTTATAAGGACGTCGAGGTTACAGCGCTAAGAAAACGTGTGGGAATGGTGTTTCAGAAGTCAAATCTTTTTCCAATGTCTATTTATGATAATATTGCCTATGGGCCGAGAACCCATGGAATAAAGAAAAAAACTGCTCTTGATGAAATCGTGGAAACAAGCCTGAAGCAGGCTTCTGTGTGGGATGAATGCAAGGACAGGCTGAAAAAATCGGCTCTTGGAATGTCGGGAGGTCAGCAGCAAAGACTTTGTATTGCCAGAGCACTGGCAGTAAAGCCCGAGGTTATATTAATGGATGAACCGACCTCAGCTCTTGATCCTATTTCCACACTAAAGATAGAAGAGCTTTGTCGGCAGTTGAAAAATGATTATACAATTATTATTGTAACACATAATATGCAGCAGGCAACTCGTATTTCTGATAAAACTGCTTTTTTCCTGCATGGAGAAATCGTTGAATTTGACCGCACAGAGAAGATGTTTTCTTCTCCGAAAAAACAGAAAACATTGGAATATATCACAGGAAGATTCGGATAAGCTCGTGAATGAATTCTTGCGTCATAATAATATATTTCAAAATGATTGCTGTTTTTATACCACAGGTCTTCACAAAAGGAAAAAAATAATGTAAAATATAATTAACAGAAGGTCTTTCTTTTTATTTTAGTTTTACTCAGATTTTACATTAAAAGATTTGGGATTTTACATTGTTTGATTATAATTAGAAAAACAATGTAAAAACTAAGTTAAATAATGATTTTTGTAAAATCAGGAGTGAATGTTTATGGACTTTTTTATGGTATTAGCTTTAATCGGAGGACTGGCGCTGTTTCTTTATGGTATGAACGTTATGGGCTCGGGGCTTGAAAAGCTTGCCGGCGGAAGACTTGAGCAGATTTTTGAAAGGCTTACGTCAAATCCGATAAAATCTGTGCTGCTGGGAATGATTGTCACGGCAGTCATTCAGTCATCTTCTGCTACAACTGTTATGATGGTCGGATTTGTTAATGCCGGAATAATGAAGCTTCACCAGGTTATCGGTGTAATTATGGGGGCAAATATCGGCACTACCATCACATCTTGGCTTTTGTCTTTATCCGGAGTTGAGGGCGACAGCTTTTTTATTCAAATGCTTAAACCAACTTCTTTTTCTCCTATTCTTGCAATAATAGGAGTATGCCTTCTTACTTTTTCAAAAAACGACAAAAAGCGTGATGTTGCATCAATACTTGTTGGATTTGCTGTTCTTATGTTCGGAATGGATATGATGTCCGGAGCAGTTGAACCGTTAAAGGATGTTCCTGAATTCGTAAATATACTGACGTTGTTTTCAAATCCTATATTGGGTGTCCTTGCGGGAGCATTGTTAACTGCTGTTATACAATCGTCATCTGCCTCTGTCGGTATATTACAGGCGCTTTCCGTAACCGGTGCAATCAAATTCGGTGCGGCTATTCCGATTATTTTGGGACAGAATATAGGAACCTGTGTTACTGCACTTCTTTCATCTATCGGTACAAGCAAATCGGCAAAAAGGGTTGCAGTTGTGCATCTTTATTTTAATGTGATAGGAACATTTTTGTTTTTAGGTGTCTTTTATGGATTAAATGCATTAATAGGGTTTTCGTTTATTGACGACACGGTTGGTGCGGCGAATATTGCCATAGTCCATACTATATTTAATTTCTCTACAACATTTGTCCTTTTGCCTTTTATAAAACAGCTTGAAAAGCTGGCTTATTTGACAATCAGGGATAACAGCGAGCCGAAGAACGGTCAGGATCATTTCAGACTTCTTGATGAAAGATTTATTCAGTCTCCGACATTTGCTATTGAGCAATGCCGAAGCGTTGTTATGGACATGGCCGATATCTCAAGAAAAGCCTTAGAACAGGCTGTGGAGCTTTTGTGGAGCTATGACGAGGAAAAGGCACAGCTTGTTAAAGATAATGAAGCCTTGGCAGATATGTATGAGGATAAGCTCGGAACATATCTTGTTAAGCTTTCGGGATCCGACCTTTCGTCAAGAGATTCTCAGTCAGTAGCGGCATTGCTTCATATTATAGGAGATTTTGAACGAATTACTGACCACGCCAGAAATCTGACGGATAATGCAAAGGAAATGAAAAGCAAGCAAATAGTGTTTTCTGAGGGCGCGAGAAAAGAAATAAAGGTTATTACCGATGCGGTTAAGGAAGTTCTGGACTTGGCAGTAAACGCCTTTAAAACTCAGAATATGGAGGAAGCCTTGTCGGTTGAACCGCTGGAAGAGGTAGTTGACAGACTTAGAACACGCCTTAAAAACAGGCATATCAAGCGCTTGCAGCAAGGCAATTGTACCATTGAGCTTGGATTTATATTTTCAGATCTGCTTACAAATCTGGAAAGAGTGTCTGACCATTGCTCTAATATTGCGGTAACTTTGATTCAGGCTGAGGACGAAAGCTTTGATACTCATGAATATATAAATACCATGAAAAACAGCGGAAAGGCTTTTGACAGCCGGGTTGAATTTTATTTGAATAAATATATGCTTCCTGCAAAGGAAAGCTGATAAACAGAAAGAGGGCTTAAAATGTCACTGATATATTGCATAGAAGATGACGACGGAATTCGTGAGCTTGTTTCATGCGCTCTGAAAGCAGGCGGTTATGAGGTCAGGGCTTTTCCAAAAGCAAAACCTTTTTACGATGCTTTAAAATCAAAGGAGCCGTCGCTTATACTTTTAGATATAATGCTTCCGGATGAGGATGGCATGACTATACTCGGAAAGCTGAAAGCCGATGTGAATTTTAAGAACATACCTGTTATAATGCTTACAGCGAAAACAAGCGAGCTTGATAAGGTTGCGGGTCTTGAATCGGGTGCGGATGATTATATTTCCAAGCCGTTTGGGGTCATGGAGCTGCTTTCAAGAATAAAAGCAGTCTTGCGGCGAAGCTCAAAACCGGACGAGCAGTCTGAGTCTTTTGCAATTGACGGAGTTTATTTAGATGCGTCAAAACGGATTGTTTTATTTAATGATAAGGAAGTTGTGCTCACATATAAAGAGTTTGAACTTCTCATGTATTTGATGAAGCATAAATCTATCGCAGTAAGCAGAGATAAATTGATGGAAGCAGTCTGGGGATACGAATTTGCAGGGGAAACAAGAACTGTCGATATGCATATCAAGACCTTGCGCCATAAATTAGAATCGGCAGGCTGTGAGGACTTTATAAAAACTGTTAGAGGAATAGGCTATAAGGTTTAAAAGTGAAAGGAAAGGGATGTTTTTGCAAAAGAAAATATTTAAAGCAATGACTTTGACAACTGCGGCGGTTTTGGTATTTTTTGCTGTAATTATCGGAAGAATAGGCTATATATCCAATAAAAATGTTGCTCAAAGTGAACTTAAATCTGTTGCAAAAATAATAGCTCAGCAGAAGCTTGAAATGGAACAGATTGATGAGTATTTAAAAAATGCTTTGCAGTATGACGTAAGATTAACTTATATAGCAGAAAACGGAGATGTGCTTTATGATAATACTGCCAATGCCGAAGATTCTGAAAACCATCTTGACAGAGAAGAGATCAAGCAGGCATTTGAAAAAAACACCGGCGAAGCAACCCGTTTTTCAAATACTATTGATAAGAGAACATATTATTATGCAGTAAAATACGGCGACGGAGTACTCAGATTTGCAAGGGAAGGGAATAGCTTGATTTCCTATTTTCTCATGCTCTTGCCCATACTTATTTGTTTGACAGGCGTTTTAATTGTAATTTCGACTGTTGTTTCCGTAAAGCTTTCTGAAAGCATAATCAAACCTATAAACAAGCTTGTCAGAAAAATTGATACAGACGACCAGAGCTTAGAGGGCTATGTGCCGGAATATGAAGAGCTTGTGCCGATTGCGGAAAATGTTCAGGCACTTTTAAAAAGAATCAGCAAAAACATTAATAAACTTACAAGGGAAAAAGAAAAAATCACGCTTATTACGGAAAATATGGTTGAGGGAATGATTCTTCTTGATTCGGATTATTCGGTTTTATCTGTCAATAGAAGTGCGGCTGACCTTTTAAATTCCTCTTTTGACCAGTCAACTCATGAAAATATAACAAAGCTGACATCTAACCCAAAACTTTTAGAGCTGCTGCAATCTCTTGACCAAAAGGATTCGGCAAGAGGTCTTATAGATATCAGAAACCGCCATTACAGAGTATTTATAAATAAGTCAAATCACGATGGTGAATATGGAATAATAATTCTTTTGGTGGACGTTACCGAAAGCATACAAAGTGAAGAGATAAGGCGTGATTTTTCCGCAAATGTGTCACATGAGCTTAAAACTCCGCTTACTACCATAAAAGGATTCGGAGAAATGCTTGACAATGGAATAATTACAAATACTGATGACATAAAGAAATATGGCGGAACAATATATCGTGAAAGCGAACGTCTGCTTCAGCTTATTAATGATATTATTCGTTTATCCGAAATAGAAGAACAGGTTACCGCTGAGGTTGAAAAAGTTAATGTTCTTCATGCTGCAAAGGATGTTGAGGAAATTGTACAAAACAAAGCGGATGCACACAAAATCACCTTAGAGGTGAACGGAGATTCAGCAGAGATAGAAGGGAATCGCAGTTATATTACTGAGCTTCTGATTAATCTGACAGACAATGCCGTAAAATATAATAATGACGGTGGAAATGTTTGGGTCAAGGTATATGATAGAGAAAATGAGGTTGTTATTTCTGTAAAAGACAACGGAATAGGAATTGGGGCAGCAGATCAGAGCAGAATATTTGAACGTTTCTATCGTGTTGATAAAAGCCGTTCAAAGGAAACCGGAGGCACTGGATTAGGTTTGTCAATAGTCAAGCATATTGTATCATATCATCACGGAAGTATAAATATAAAAAGCGAGCTTAACAAGGGAACAGAGATTATAGTGGCTTTGCCTAAAAAATTTGAATAGTTTCGTCAGAAAAAGAACTAAAAATATAATAATCGCACTTGACAATTGGTTTCAATTAGTGTATAATTCATTATTGGAATTGATTGTCGGGGTGTGGCGCAGATTGGTAGCGCGCTACCTTGGGGTGGTAGAGGCCGTGGGTTCAAGTCCCGTCACTCCGACCATGAAAAACGCAATGCTTTGAGTGAAACGAAAAGTGTTGCGTTTTTTATTATTGGGCTGAAACGCAGACTTGAAGCCGCTGTTCAATGTCCCGTCACTCCGACCATGAAAAAGTCCGATTCTGCGTTGTTTTCGCATTGTCGGGCTTTTCTTATGTGAACTGTCAAATGACGTTTGCTCATTATTGAAATAAAAACAGCAGGATTGAGTCTATTTTTACTCTTTCCTGCTGTTATTTATTTCACGCCTGCTTTACTTTCGGCTGTTCTGCTTGAGAGTGCGTTATAAGCATGTTTTGAAATACGGTTTCCGATTCTGATACATGTGCTTTATGAAAATAATGATATATGCAATGAAAAGTTTTGTTATTAAATCAAATTGAGTTTTGAATTTCTCATTCTCTCTTCATCTTCGTCATATAAATAATAACATATATTATCAAGCTGTTGGGAATTAATGGGTTTATCAATATTATCAAAAACGACATCAGCAAGACTTTCAGGTGTAAGACAAAATGCTAACTGACTTATCTGGCTAAAGCTTTCCACCTTTTTACTATGCATCTTAACAAGCTTACTGATAGAATTCTTGTCAATGTAACATGCAACCCCAAATATCTGTTCAAAGTTTATTAATTTATCACTATGTAAATTAACCAAATCACATAACGTATCATTTTCAATAAAGCATGCCAAATCACAAATCCTTTTAAAAGAATTTGCCAAATCCAGATGTTCAGAAACAAGCTTTGATATACAAGGCTTACTCATTCGTGAAGCTATTTCACAAATCTGCTCAAACGATTCAACTTTATCACTGTGAGCAAGTGCAATAAATTCAAGTGCTTCCTGTGTCACCAACGAGGCAATTTCACAAATCTCTGAAAAGTTTTTTATGAGTCCGCAGTTCTGCATTGCAAGCATACTTAAATCCTCCATGGATAAATATGACCTACAGTTAAATAAATTCTGAAAGTTTTCAACATTTATCTTTGAGTTCTTGACTGCTTCAGAAATTTCCTTAGGTTTCATAATTGATATAACTTCCAACAAGTGAGAGGATCTTCCGTTTTTATAAAGATGCTCAACTGCTTTTGATTGTCGCTCATTATCGAGTATTTCATCTATTGTGACATCATATATTTTTGATATTTCCACCAATTTGGAGATATCCGGCATGGTTTTTCCTCGTTCCCAATAACTAACTGCCTGAAAACTTATTCCCAACCTTTCAGCTACTTCCATCTGTGTCATATTAGCATTACGACGAAGCTGGGACAATCTTTTTCCAATAGCACACATATCAAACATTTTAGAAACACCCTTTTCTTATAATTTACAATATACCCTACCGTATCTTTATATATTAATTATATCATATTATATTTTTTCATGCAAGGTAAAACTGCGTTCGCAACATTTCGTAATTAATGCAAACGCAGTTTTTAAGAAGATTTGTTTATCTAAACGCAATATTATATAGGAGAAAAATTACTGTTATTTGGGGATTATCAATTGAAGTTAGATAATACTACTGTAAATCTCCCCAGTCCGTGTCAATATTAACGGAGCTTGTGTCCATCATTACTGTATCTTCGATTTCAAACTTTGAAATTAAAACTGATGGTTTTTCGTATTTATTCATTGAGCTTACCTCCTTTAAATTTACAATTATTATACTTTAGGGGGAGTGTAGATAATTCTTGTTACGGTACCCTTATTACCTTTAAGTTTTACGCTTGTAGCATTAACAAGTATGTTTGCTGTTTCTTCTGTAAGAGTGAATGAAATTGTTGTTTTGTTTGCTTTAGCCTGCAAATATCCACCAACAGCCTTATTATTTACAGACAAGTTAAACTGAGCATCTGCCTCTGTAGTGTATTCAAATGTAAATACACCGCCTGCCTGTGCATATGGTATATTTGTCAATCCAATATCAACAGTACCCCATTTGCTGACAGTTGCACTTCCTTCCCAGACTACAACTGCACCTTCTGGTACTTCCGGTTTTGAAGAATCGTCAGGCTTTGATGAGCTGTCGTCAGGATTTGTGTCGCCTGTTGAAGGAATGTAAGAGAATCTCATTATTATAGCATTCTTACCGCCTGCGTGCATCTGCTTTGAGTTTTTAAGAAGTTCAGCCTGTTCAGCGTTAAGAACTATTTCAAGCTTTCCGCCGGCTGTATCAAACCAGGAATTGCCTTCTGCTGAGTTCATTTGTGTCCATGTCCACTCTTCACCGAGTTGCCCGGCTAATGAAAGCTGAGTTTCAGCACCTGTAGCTAAATATTCAACAACAAGCTTATCTCCAGCCTTAGCTGTAGGGATATTTTCAAAACCATTTAGTTTAACAGCAGTTCCCCAGACGCCAACATCTCCGGCTCCTGTCCAAAGCTCTACTGCACCTTCAGGCAATGGATCAAGCTCAGGCAATTCAGGTTTTACAACATCGCCGGGTGCTGTATATGATACTCTTGTTATTATAGCTGCCTGGCCTCCAACAAGTATTGAAGTCGCATTAACCAACTGCTTTGCTGCGTCTGCGGTAAGAACTATGTCAAGCTTTCCGCCGCTTGTACTGAATGTATCTGCACCGCTTACTGACAATGTTGTCCAAGGAGATGTGGAAGTGACAACCTGAAGCTTTGATCTTCCACGTGATGAAGTACTTATATATTCAATTGTGAGTACTCCGCCTTCTTCTGCATTTGGAATGTTTGTTATACCAAGATCAATATTGTTTTCCCAACTTCCTGTATCTGCAGAGCCTTCCCAAAGTACACCGTCTGCAGGTTTGCTTGAACCGAAGCTGACTTCTCTAAAAGTACTTGTTCCATCCAAAGTGAACAAGCCCTTAACCTTATCGCCTTCTTCAATACCGGAAACAGGAGTTGAAATCAAATAACATTTGCCTTCAGGAGCTGTGATTGTTTTTCCATTGGCAATCAATGATTTGTATGCTTTTTTTATAATCTTCTGTCCATAAGCTGAATCAAAAACATTAATATTATCGCTCTTTGCAATCAAAGTTTCCTCAATTGCTTCAACTGCTGCCTGTGCGGCTTCTTTATTAACCTCTGCTACAAATCGAATTTCACTATTATCATATCGTGTCTGATAATATATTGTCATATTTAATCCATTTAGATATGGGTTAAGTACATTAGCAATTAATGAATATCCGGTAAGATTTGGATGAAGCCCGTCAAATGTAAGACCTGTTTTGCAGTAGCCGGTTGATTCATCGTAGAATTCAGAATGAATGTTTACGAATGTAACATCTTCTGTGCTGTCTGCAAACTTTTTAAGCTCTGAGTTAAGTTCACGAATTCTGCCCTGTGCATCAGTATAGAATACAGGTGTTGTAGGAAGAACGCTCATGATAAAAATTTCGATATCAGGATTCTTTTCTTTGAGAGCTGAATACATAGTCTTATAGTTTGCAACGATCTGCTCGTTTGTCAAGCCTCGTCCAATATCGTTGATACCGCAAAGCATAACGACCTTATCGTAGTTTTTCTTTGCAATCTCATCAATTCTTGCAACACATTCCTGAGTTGTCTGACCGCCGATTCCGTAGTTTACACAGTCGGTTCTTCCAAGGATGCCGTTCCAGTCGATAGCCTTAAGATGAGCAGTATCTACGTGCGGGTTTTCAACAATACTGTCACCAATAAATGCAATACCTGAGTCAGGTCTGTCCCATGTTCCGTCTGATGTATCTACAGGGGCTCCTTCACCTGCGAAATAAGCAATTCTCTTGAGAGTTACTTTTTCACTTGTCAATGTACGAGCCTGAATCTGATCAAGTCTTGCGAAGTTGGTACCAAACTTTTTAGAAAATGTCTCGTATTTGTAAATGGAATACCATCTGCCGTCTGCCAACTTGCCTGTTTCATCAGGTGTAAGTTCTGCCCAACGAGTAGTTCCTGAAGAACTTTGGAGAGCAAGGCTTACACCGTCTTTAGCACCGAGATATTCTGTGTAGAAATAACTTCCCTCGTTAATCTGAGAAGCGTCCCATTCGCCGCCTACATGCTTAGTGAAAAAGAACTTAAGGTTTGCAGATTTCTCTTGTGCAGAAGGACAGCCTTTAAATAAAACTGTTGCCTTTTCGCCTAAATCTACTGATGTAGGATATCCGTGCCAGCTGATTTTTGTAATTGTTGTTGTATCAGTTGAATTTGTTGTGCCTGCACATATTGCATCAGCATCTGACATATCTGTTGAACCTGGCAACTTTGCTTGATAAGCCTTCATACAATCATCATAACTAAAAATTGATTGATAGCCTGTTTCGGTTACCGTTGTTGATGTTGGTTCATCGATTGAAATCCAAGCATTGGTTGTCCACTCGGCAAGAGCCAAATAAACCTTTCCCTCTGTTCCGGTATAATCAATTGTGAAATAGCCACCAGGAGTTACGTCTGATGGGTCAAAATCACCACTGCCATTTGCGGTCTGAACCTGAGGACCAAGCGTCCATGATTTTGCAATGGTGCTTTCACCTGAGAAAATGACTGTTTCCTCAAGCGTATTTTCATCTACAGCCGAAGCGCTGACAGTCACGCTTGTCAATGACAGAGCCAATGCACTTATCAAAGACACAATTCTTTTAACTTTCATAAATTCACCGTTCCTTTTAAAATTTGCATTTGATTAATAGCGATTTTCCTTGTAACTATATTATATATTTTTTGAAATTGCTATAAAACAAGTAATGCTTGAAAACAAGTAATACTTGAAATTTTAAAGGTTCTTTTTTATGCAACGATAAATTATTTGTATTTGGCAGTCTAGCATATAGGCTGTATAACTCCGAATTTGTTTTTTTATGCTTTGCTTCATCTTAAATTTGAAAGTATTCACCCATTTGTTGGCGGCAACGGAAGAACAGGCAGGCTGTTGCTAAACTTTGAGCTTATGAAAAATGGCTTCCTGACTATTAGTATAAAGTTTACCTACAGAGCAGAATATTATGATTGATTTGACAATTATAGAAAAACGGTACTGCGGATATGCTTAAGGACTTTGTTGCTGATTACGAGCAACAGAAGCTTGAACGTTATATCGGTATTATTGAAAGTGAATAAAATAACAAAGCAGGTTTGAAAACGTTCAAGGCCTGCTATTTTTAATGTTTTTTTGAAATAGTGGGACAAATCCACTTTTTATAGCAAATAAAAAAGCACCTTGCAAACCTGCAAAGTGCTTTTTTAAAGTTTAATACAACGGAAAATTTGATTCGGCTCAAGTCAAATCTTTCAAAAAAAATTATATTTCAGCTTCGAAAGCTTTAAACAGCGGGTACAAAAAATCCCGTTACCACAAAATGATAACGGGATATGGTCCAGGTGCTATGCACCTGGTGGCGCGCTGCAAGGGACTCGAACCCCTGACCTACTGGTTCGTAGCCAGTCACTCTATCCAGCTGAGCTAGCAGCGCATTCAACTTTAATATTATATCACAGAGACCAATTTAAGTCAATAGCGGCTTATCAACAATATTAAAGTTTACATTTTTTTAATATCTTCAAGTAAAATATTGCCCCGTCTTATTGTTTGCCCTATCTCAAGCAAATGTATATCATAAATCCAAGGTAAGCCAGAAGCATTATAATGCCTTCCGTCCTCCTTATCTCTTTTTTAGTCCATGCAAATAACCATACAAGAATACTGAATACAATGAGAATAATTATGTCTATCATGTTTTCGGTAATGAAAGCAATAGGACTTATAGCCGACGCAATTCCCAAAACTAATAAAATGTTAAAAATATTTGAGCCTATTACGTTTCCAACAGCCATGTCAACTTCATTTTTTCGGGCTGCAACTATTGATGTTACAAGTTCAGGAAGACTTGTTCCCAGTGCAACAACTGTCAGCCCAATAAGCGTTTGACTAAGTCCAAGGCTTTTGGCAACAACGGTCGCACCGTCAACAACAAAATCTCCGCCGAATTTTATTGCCGCCGCACCTCCGATTATAAATAAAAGACACTTCCAGATAGGTAATATTTCATAGTCTTCATCATTATCTAAAGAGTTCTGCCTCGCTTTTTTTGCAGACATGATCATCCATATAAGATATGCCGAAAATATTGCTATGAGAATTATTCCGTCAATCCGTCCGAGAGCAGTCCCTATATACCCCATGACCAATAAAATCAGCGCACATGCTACCGAAAAAGGGAACTCCTTTTTTAAGGTTTTTATATTTACTGAAAGTGGAGCAAATAATGCACATGCCCCGCATACTACCATTAGATTAAATATGTTGGAACCTACAGCATTGCTGACTGCAAGAGTGTTATTGTTGCTGATAGAGGCTGTTATGCTGACAGCACATTCCGGCAGACTCGTGCCCATTGCTACAATGGTAAGCCCTATTATCATAGATGGAATCCGAAACCTCTTAGCCACTGATGAACTTCCGTCTACAAAAAAATCTGCACCCTTTATAAGCAGAATAAATCCGGCTATAAGAAAAAACACTGCCTTAATTATTTCGTTCATTTTAAAGTCCTCCGTTTTTTATATATTCAATTAAAATATCTTCCGCCTGTTATTCAGCATTCAGAAAGCATACCTGAGATTTTCAGCTGTTTTTATTTTCATACTGTTTTCGCTGTAATTATTATTTCCAAAAAAGCTCACAAAAACCGACATAAATATATTATAACACAATATTTTCGGATTTCAAGTCTGGCGATAAACTACCGTCTTTGCGAAATAATTAATAAAAAAAGCCGCCTCGTGCTTTTAAGCATGAGACGGCGTGTTTTTGATTTTATTTAATTGTTGTGATGTCGCTGCCGAACCATTTTGTTGAGATCTTTTCAACCGTGCCGTCAGCCTTCATTTCGCTGAGAACTTCTTCAACCTTGTCGCAAAGTGCCTGATCGCCCTTTCTGAAACCAATAGCGTATTCCTCTTCTTCAAGTCCTTCTTCCATAATAGTGAAAGCTTTTTTGCTTGTGTTGATTTCATATTTAGCAACTACTGAGTCAAGGAAAACTGCGTCGCACATTCCCATTTCAAGCTGGTTAAGTGCCTCAACATTGGTTGCAAGCTCGTTCACTGTAATATCAGCAGCAAGATCAGATTTAGCAAGAATTTCTTGAGCAGTCGAACCGTTCTGTACAGCAATAGTCTTGCCCTTTAGGTCATCAAGAGTCTTTAATTCACTGTCTGAATTTACTGTGAATATCATTTCGTTTTTCATGTAAGGATCAGACATGAGCATCTGTTCTTTTCTTGCTGGGCTAACTGAAAGTCCGTTCCAAATGCAGTCGATCGTTCCTGCGTCAAGATCAATTTCTTTTGTGTCCCAGTTTACACCGTAAGTTTCAAGTTTTACTCCAAGACGATTGCAAACCTCAGTCGCAAGATCAATGTCAAATCCTACAATGTTGTCATTTTCGTCAGTGTAACCCATCGGCTTAAATGTTCGTCAAGTCCGAGAACAAGCTTTCCTGCTTCAATAATCTTGTTATATGATTCGTCAGCTTTAGACTCGGTTGCTGCTGCGCCTGTGGTTTCTTCCTTTGAAGAGTTTTCATCAGCAGTTCCGCATGCCGTAAGTAAAAGCATAGCTGCTAAAGATGTGCTTGCAATTGCGCCGAAAATTGATTTTCTCATAATTTTACTCCTTTTCTCCGCCTGAAAAATGAGAGTAAACCGATAAAGCGGAAAACGGCTTACCCCAATTAGTCCAAAAAACGAACTGTTCACTTTACTATATTAGCACACTTTTAAACTAAAGTAAATGGGTTTCTGAAATTTTGGTAACTTTGTTGCAATTTAAAAATCAAAGTATGTCTTTTTAGGAGCTTTTGTCAAGACATTATATAAATTTTGCGTTAAAATGTTCAAAGCTTTTAATGAAATTGCACAAAACTCTTGACTTATTATTAAGATTATTGTATAATATTAACGTAAAAACGAGATATAACCGTCAAAAAATAAAATCAGAAAGGCGGATATTATGGTATCCCTGAAAGATATTGCTCTCAGATGCGGTGTGTCTGTGGCAACAGTGAGTAAAGCGTTGAACGACCATAAAGACGTCAGCGTTGCGACAAAAGAAAGATTAGTGAGAACTGCGAGAGAAATGGGCTATTTCCCTAATTCTCAGGCAAGAGCGCTTAAAACAAACAGAACCTATAACCTGGGAGTTATGTTTAACGAGGAACCCGGAAAAGGTCTGTCGCAGGAGTTTTTCGCAAAAATAATAAGTACCTTCAAAAGTGCCTGTGAAAAATCAGGATATGATATAACCTTTGTCAATAAAGGCTTCGGAAAACAAAAAATGTCTACATATGAGCATTGTAAATATAGAAATGTGGACGGAATTATGCTAACAAGCGGAGATTTTACAACTCCCGATGTCTATGAGGTCATAAACGGCGATATTCCCGTAGTAACAATTGACCATATCTTCGACAGTACAACCGCAATTATGTCAAGCAACGAAATCGGCGTTGAAAAGCTGGTTGATTTTGTTTTAAAAAAAGGACATACTCAAATTGCTTATATAAAGGGAAGTAAAGCTGCAGTTACCGAAAGGCGTCTCGCCGGATTTTATAAAGCCTGTAAAAGCCGTGGAATAAAAATTAACCCGTCATGGATGCTGAGCGCTGATTATCATAATCCGGGACTTGCCTATGTGGTGACAAAAGAGCTTATGTCAAGAGATGAGGTTCCTACCTGTATCTTTATGCCCGATGACTATTCGGCGATAGGCGGATTTAATGCTCTGAGAGATATGGGGCTTTCCGTGCCTGACGATGTGTCGATAGTGGGCTTTGACGGAATATCCTATTCCCAACTTATGCATCCTAAGCTTACAACTTACCTTCAGGATACCGAAACTATCGGAAAGATCGCAGCAGAAAAGCTTATTGCGCTGATTGAGCATCCACGAATGGCATTCTCAGATACAATAACAGTAGATGGAACTTTGCTTGAGGGCGAGTCGGTTTTGGATTTGAATAAATAATAAAATAAAAGCATACAGGAAGCCATGTGCTTCCTGTTTTTTATGCATAGCTGTCTCTGTATACAGCTATCTTGGTGAAAATACCTCTCTTGTTTCCTGTGACTTGAACAGAAGCTATGCGTTCAGAGTTTATGGCAAAATCACCGTTTTTATATACAGCCCTGTCCATTATATCTTCAAATTGATGTCCCTTGTATTGAAATTCAGCGGAAATGTATCCCTTGTTTGAATAGTCAAGCTTTGACTGTAAACCATCCTCAGGGCTTGAATACCATTGCCTGTCTAAAGGATAATATTTCTTTTTAACGATTTTACGTTTTTCAGAAAAAGCGTTTTGCTTTGTATAGGTGTATTTTCCGTCTGAATCCGCCATAAAGACCTGTGAAAGAAGCCCGGAGGTGGAAAGCCTTTCTCCGAAATATGTGACAGTTTCAGCAAAATATGAGTGATGTGCAATATTGTTTGAAGCTGCGTTCACAGTGTTCGTTCCCGTAATATATGGATATGTCTTGTATGCCTTGTAGCTGTAAGCGCAGACAGCGTCCCATATGCTTGTTTTTTCTTTCACATAAATATAATTCACCGTCTTTGTGGATTCTTGGCATTTTACATAAGGAATATCGGAATTGCCCGTGACAATTCCTTTCAGATCAACGTTTGAAATAATTCCGGGAACAGGTTCGTTCTGACCTAAAAGAAGGGTGAAGCCCCTTGATAAAAATGTAATAATATTTCGTCCCTTGAAATTTTTACGCTGAATAAAATCCGCCATTCCGCAGTGAACCGGTTTGTTGTTTATATATAAATAAACAGTGTTGATATCTGTTATGTCATGTGCCGTAAGAAGATGCCCCTCAAGAGTGGTGTAAGGCGTGTACCGTTCCCGTGTAAATTTAAAATCTATGGGAGTATAAGAAGCGGTGGTGCCGTCAGTATAAATAAATGTAATTGATGCTGTGTCCATTTGAATTGTCCTTTCACTTGTTAACCAACCGATTTGAAGATAAAAATCATTTCTCCGAAAACCTCACAAGCGTCCAGCTTTGTCCGCCCTTCAGTAAGTATCATACCGCTGTAAACCGTGTCATTGAGCTTGAATGAAGAAATAACCTGTCCCGTGTTTGATTTTATGTATGAATTAATGGTGTCAAAGTCCTTGACCAAGAATCTTCCTTTAAGCGTAAGCTGCCTGGGAGTAGACCCCTCGATCGCAACGTCAATTCTTGAGCCTATAACAGGATATTCCGAAATCTTTGTTTCACGCTTGAACTCAACCTGTTCAAAGCTTAAAACTGTGCTGTCGTGAGTATAAATATATCTTTGATTGTTAAAAGAATAAACCATTCCTTACCCTCCCTTTACGCTTTGAGTAACAAGCATTTTAAAATTAAAGGTAACTTTGCTTTTAAGACGTCCGGATTGAAAATCTGCTTCAATCTGACTTCGGGAAAGATCCGTTATAATGATTTTATCTGAAGAAATCAAAGAATTAATAAATAAAAAGCTTCTGTTGTCTAATTCAGAAAAATCCTTATAATCATTTCTGTTTCCTAAAATCTTGACTTCAACATGTCCCGAAACCTCCATTCCGAATTCGCTGCTGTCAAGCGAATAGATATGGTCAGAATACTTTATGTCCTTTATCGAATAAAAGCTAAGACAGTTTTCCTTTAATTTAAGCGTGTCAACCTGTGAAAAATCAGTGTATGGTGTGAATCCCGCCAAGCTAAGGGAGGATGTTATAATGCTGTCAAAAAAATTAAGCATCCCCTAGCCCCCCCATAGCCTGAAAAATAAAACTGTCGTCCCTAATCAGATCCTTCATTGAGTCAAAAACAGATTTGCGAAAAGCCGAGGCCGCCTGAATAATACTGTTTTCACGATAATTGCTTGAAGCCTTTCCCAGCTGAGTTACAATGATTTTATCTGAAAGCAGATTCTGAAGAATATAATCATAAACTGCATGAGCGCATGCAGCATATTCACAGCTCGCCGCTTCTTCGGAAGTGAGCTTGTCAGGAATTATCCTTGCCTCAACATATCTCTGTGCATTGTCAATAATGTTTTGAAAGCAGAATTCATCTTCAGAAAGCCTGACGATTTTAAGGAATTCAGTTTTTATGTTCTGAGCGTTTAATTCCGGCATATTTAAATACCTCCTTCTGCCGAAAGCGTTCGGACAGAAAGCTCTGTCCGAACTCCGGCATGATTTATTTGCTTGTTATTTTAGTTGTGAGAATAGAGCCGTCAATTATCTTTGAGAAGCCAACTGAAACTGTTGCAAAAATTGCTGTGCACTGATTTGAAATAAGCTTGTCATAATCCACGATCACATCACTTCCGAATACGGTTTCCACAGCACAGGATTTGTCGATTCCGACAGCAATCTCATCGGAAACTCCGCTGCATTTAATCAGTTCAATGCCGAAAGGTGTCTTGACAATTCCGTTTGACATATAATCATACTGGCTGTTTTTCATCTCATCCATCGAAACAATTTTCGCAAGAACCGCCGGTGAACAGATAAGAGAAGTCATATTGCAGTCATTCATTGAGGAGAAGAAAGCTGCAAGCTCATTATATGTGATCTCCGTGCCCTTAATTGCCGCAGGCGTCAGACCTGTAGTCAGTGTTGTAATTGCATACTCATTTACTTCTTTAGAAATTTGTTTGCCCAGACGTCTGAGAATAACTCCGAGCGTATCAATTTTTTGTTTGAAAATTGATTCATATGAGAAATTCAAACCTCTTCCGAATTTCTGAATACTGTTTGGAACAGCATTCAGCTTTACCGAGTGAAAAGGAAGCTCCCCAAGCTGATATGACTTGGATGGAGTAGTGTTTCTGCCCATGGTAATACTCTTGAAATCAAGATCGTGAACATAAGAAACAGCAGCTGAAATGTGACCCAGAATTGAAATCTCATCCATTCCCTGCTTGATAGTCCTTCGTACATATTCAGGGAATAAAACTGCCGATTCTGTTGACAGAAAGAACTTTTCCACCTTGTCAGAATTCTTCCCCGCAACTTTAATGTCAAATCTCTTGAGCTGACGTTCAAATGCGTCTAAGCCCTCAAGCTCAGTACCCTTATAATTGCTGTCAGGATCAAGCGCCTCAAGAGCCTGTGTAAAGTTTTTGTCTGTGATTGAATAAAGTCCTTTTTCGAGTTTGATTGTGTTATACATATTTAGTTCTCCTTTTTAGTAATTTTAAATTCATTTATGTTTTTGTCTGATGTTTTTGTTTTGCCTTTAAGGGCGTTTTCTTTTTCTTTCAAATCCTGTTCAAGATTTTCTTTAAGTTCTAAAAGCTGACCGAACGAAAGGGAGCTTGTGAGAAAACCTACAGTCTTGACCGTTATGAGCGGATTGTATAAAAAGCTAAGGCGAAGAATTTCCTTTTTAAGCATCTCCCTTGCCTGAAGGTTTTCCTTTTTTGCCTCTGAAAGCTGTGATTTTAAATCCTCATAGTCATTTTCGATTGTTCCGCCAAAGGTCTTGGTAACTCCTGCGTTTTTCTGTGCAGGAACCGCCACAAATGACCATTCATAAGCGTCATAAGGCTCGTCAAGAATATAACTGCATATCTTTCCGCCGTATTCCGCTCCCTTTATGTGGGTGCAGGGCGATCTTTTCATGTCTGCCCCGCAAATCGAGCAAATATGCGACTTGACAGAACAGCTTACCGAAACTTCCTTTTTTATTCCTCCGTCAATTTCTGCAATAAGATCTGCGGATTTTGCCGTGCGTATCATATAAGCCTTTGCTGAAAGATAAGCATAAGGTTCTCCTGATGAAGTGGTCTTATCGGCTGAAACCTTGACTTCTGTGTCAAAGATTCTTGCTGTCTGATTTTCACCCTTGGGATTGTGATCAAAAATTCCCGTCTTGCCGATAAAAAGCTGAGCGAGCTTGTGAAGCGAGTCAATAGAGAATCTTTCATAATCCCTGTCTACCTCATTGTCGCATAAAATCACGGGAAAAGTGTAAATCTCATCAGCAGTAAGCCTTGCTCTTGAAAACTTGTTTACCTTTTCCAAAAGCTCGTCGGTGAGTATGAAATCATTGGATTCCATTAATTTTTACCTCCTTCTGTTTTTTGATTGATAAGCTCAAGCTGTTTTGCCTGTGCATTGTAAAGCCTGGCCTTTGCAAGTGCCTCTTCGTCCTGAAGATTGATGTTTGCCCATTCAACGGAAATGTCGCTGTCAATACCGTTTAACCTTAAGAATGTTAAGCCTATTCGCCTTAGAATCGGCGTCATAAGACGGCGATAATATTCCAGCTCACTGGTGAGAATGTCCGCCTGCTGTGAGGACATTCGCTCAGTGCTTGACCAGTTCAAGCCTAAGAGAAACGGCGGAATAGACAGCTTTGAAATCATTTGCTCCAAAAGCTGACGAACGGGAATTTCAGTGTCAATAAGCTGATTTTCAGCGCCTATGACCTTTATCTGAACATCTCCGGCAGCAACAAAATCCTTTACTGAACCGTATTTTGCAGCATTCATTCCGTTTGACCATTCCTTTGCAATTTCCATTGCCCGTTCCTTGGCAAATGCCTTGTCACCTTCGTCAGAGGGATTATATGTAACTGCATAGCGGACGTTGCCTACCCTGTCGAAATTCTGACCTATGCATTCATAAATTCTCATCAGGATTCTGCTCAGTGAGGGAAGTCCACGAAGTATTGAAACTCCCTCAGGATGTTTAGGCGACGGATTCAAAGCAGTGTAAACCATGCGTTCAGGATTGATGACAGGGCTTTCTTCATCGCCGTAAATCTGTGTAATGCACATATCAGTCCTGCCGCTTCCTTGACGTACTCGGAAAATGGTGCTGTCGCCAACCCATAAACCGCTGACGGTGCGCTGATTTTTATCGGTAATGATCTCGCCGACTGCCTTTCCGTAGGTTAAAAGAGAGTCCAGATACATATCCGCAAAGGTGTTGATTGAAACTCCCGAAATTCCCACAGGAACTTCAAGGGAAAATCGGTCGAGTAGGGGCTGAACGCTTTGATTTTCCGCCTTTAGCTTAAAATCTCCCGTTAAGCGCACGATTTTACCGATACAGGCGTCAAGAATGGGTATTTCCGATCTTAGAGCGTCATATAATTCATGCTCAAAGATTTCGGCTGACGGCGCCAGTCTGAAAAGTGAACCGTCCAACTGTCTTTCAGCATTTGCTGTGATTTTTTGAGCAGATTTTTTTCTGCTTATAATTTTCATTAGCTGATTCCTTTCTTATCTTTCTATTGATGATACAAAAAACGTTCCGTTGTTTTGACTGAAAAAGTGTGTAACAAAATACCTGATGTCGTCCATGGCATGGTCATTTTCCTTTACCGGACAGTCCGAGCCTGCACGCTCATCCCAGCGGTATAGAGAAAATTCCCTTAGAGTATCTTCACAGCCGACAGATATTTTTATTTTTTCTGACTTAATCGCATCGCTGACCTTTCTTATTCCCGAAATTACGTCATTTTTCCCTTGTGTTATTTTAAATTTGCCGTGTCTTTTAACACATTCGATAAAAGACGCTGCTGACGGATCACAGACTATCATCTCAATTTCCTTGCCCTCACAAAGCTTTTCAAGGGCTGCATAATGTTCTTCATCAGTACGTTGGAATCCATTTTCACGAGAGTTGTAATAATACTCATCAATTCTGTACCAGCAGCCATTATATTCGCCCCATAATCCGAAGCTGGCCGGGTTTACCGTACCGTAATCGCAGCTTACGGCATAGCGGTTAAAATGCTTGGGCGGTCTTGAAAAAGTGTTTCTTTCATAGCTGAACATGGGATAGACCGCCCCTGCGGTATTGCTCCACTGACCCAGGACAAAACGCTTATAAAACGCACCTGAATAGAGTCTTTTATATCGCTCTATCACAGCTTTTGAAAGAGATGGATTATCTTTAAGGCTGAAATGGACATAAAGAAGACGTTTTTCCTTCCGCTTGTCGATCCACTCTTTTTTGAACCAATGATAGCTGTTGTCGGGATTGCAGTTAAACCATAGCTTTGAGCCTTTTACCGAACACCTTGCAGCGGCTTGCTCCACAAAGGTTCTGGGCATAAGTGCGACCTCGTCCAACAGGACGCCGGCAAGGGTTATACCTTGAATGAGAGAGGACGAACCCTCGTCTTTTCCGCCGAAGATATAGAATCTATTGGTTTTTAATCCGAGAGATATGTCAAGGTAGTTTTTTGAGGGATAGTTTTTCACTTTAAATCCCAAGAGTTCCAGTCGGGGTATAAGCTCTTCGAGCATATTTCTTTTCAGTGAGCTTATGGTTTTTCCGCAGAATGCAAAAGAGCGAAGCTGAAAATTTATGCTTGCCCAGATGACAAATGACAAAGCCATACAGCTTGTTTTTCCGGAACGGATAGCGCCGTCGCAGATAATGCCGTCAAAGTTGGGGGCGTTATTTTTCCACCAAGTAAGGACTATTCTCTGTTTTTTTGAGAAGCTTTTAAGGTTTAGTGAAGCCATTATTCCGCCTCCTCAAAAGGGCAGTCGGAGGTTACGCTTTTTTCTGAAACGCTGCCATAAATAGTTTCCACAAGGTTTTTGGCATTGCTTTGGGCGTTAAGCTTTTCGCTGTATTCAGCAAGCTTTTCCATTGCCTTTTGACGGTCGAAAAACTTAATTTCAACGCCTCCTCCTTTAATTTTTTTGATTTCAGACACGTTATATAAATCTGCCTGACGAATTTTCGCAGGGGTCACATCTTCTGCAAAAATCAGTGATACGGCGTCGTTTGTACTGCCGAAGGCTAAGCGCTCAAGTCCTGAAATTACTGCTTTTTCAGAGAAGCTTTTTTCGCTGTCCGCTTTTTCCACAGCATTTTGAACTGATTTTCTTGAAAGAAGTTTCAGTCCTTCAATTTTAGCTTTAAGGGGAGTGACCCCTGCGGCTAAAGCGGATTCGGTTGGGTTTCGGGAAAAGCAAAAGTGAAGTGCAAAATCCCGAAGGTTAATTTTTTTCATGTTGATTTTTAAAACTGATTTTCGTCGTTATTTTTATCAAAACGGCAGGTCAGTTTTTTGTTTCTCCTTTCCATGTTTTTTAAAAGGCCTTTCACTTATAGCCTCATTTGGGCATTTTTTGCACGCAAACGTGCAACTTTGAATGAAATATGAACAAAGATTGGATGATTGCACAAATTTCAGAACGCTTGTTTGTGCAAAATAACAATAAAAAGGACTGCATAAGCAGTCCGAAGCAAGAAACAAAAAAACCGATTGAGGGGCTTAACCTCTCAATCGGTTTGGTAATTTTTATTGTTTATACATATCTGCAAGCTCTTTTATTTTTCTTTGAGCCATGACTGTGACCTGTGACGGTCCGAGAATTTTTGCTTTATCTCCGAACTGGAACAGCCAGCCCCAGAAGGTAGGAGAAATCTGAACATCGGCGTTTATGTAGAACGTATTCTCAGAATTCTGGTGGCAAATCACTCTTTCGCCGAATCTGTCTATTACAACATTTATCAGGCTGTTGTCAAACTGAATCTGCACAGTTTCTTCCTCACCGCCGTACATGCTGTAAAGAGAGCGCTGATTTTTCATCTCTTCAGCCTCTTCTTCAGTAAGCTTACATCTTTTTTCGTCAGAAACAGAGACGTTTGTCATTCTGTCGACTCTGTAACGGCAGATTTTTTTATGCTTAAAGCAATAACAGGCAAGATAATAATTATCGTTTTCCCATATAAGCTGAAAAGGCGAAACGGTATAAAGCTCGCCGCCGTGCTTTAGTTGTTTTCTTTTTTCAAGACTATATTCAAAATAATTGAAGGTAATATTCCTGTCGCTGAAAATACCCTCCTGCACGGTATTTATTGTATAATAAATATTTTCATTAAAGGCTTTAGTACGGTTATCCACATAAATTGAACGTCTGAGCTGTTTAGCTTTATGATCGGAAGTAAGCGATTGAAGCTTTTTTATAAGCTCATTGGATTTCTTTATGGTCAGGAACTTTGAAGAAGCAACTGCGTCTGCAAGAAGAAAAAGCTCTTCGTCCTGAAAAAGTCTTTCTGACAGAAAATATGCATTAGAATGGCCGATCTTAGTGACCTCAAGCTTTATTCCGCTGTCGCAAAGAGTGGCAATATCATCATAAATTGTTTTTCTTTCTGCCTTAATATCCTGATGGGCTAAAATATCAATTAGCTGATTGCCGGTCAAGGCATGGTTTTCATCGGTCCGTTTGTTAAAAAGCTGTTCCATTATCAACAGCTTTTGTTTTTGTTTAGATAGTCCTGCCACTTAATTATCCTCCCCGCTCAGTTTTCTATCCGAAACTTTTATTTTTGTGCCGTCCGGCTCAATAATTGTCATATTTTCAAGCTGGCTCGTCAGATTTCCTATAACACTTTGGCGGTATTCGTTTCTGAGCTTTACTCGTTCTTCTTTTTCTTTATCGGTAAGCTCTCTTTCACGGGATATTCTCGTCAGCTCTGACAATCTTTCAAGTTTGGCTTTCTCCATAAATTTTTACTCCTTTATCCCGACATCTCTTTTTATTTACGGGACTGATTTACCGTTTTCAATTTTTACAATAATAAAAGACAACGAAATTTTTCATTCTCTCTATCGTTCTGAATTGACGGCAAGGATTATTATAGCATACTTTTTTCTTTTTTTCAACGGCATTTTGCACAAACTGTCCGTTAAAATTCCCTCATATTGTACAAAAAAATTTATTTTTTATTAAACTCTTGACTTTTTTGAAAAATGTGGTATCATTAAATCAGAGGTTAATCGAACATTCGTTCTAAAACGTTGCTTAAAGAATTATAGGGTAATGTCTCTAATCAAATGTAAAAGAAAGGGAAATGCAATGAAAGAAATGTTAAAATCATACGAAAAGACTATTGAAAAAATTGAAGAGCGTATAAAAACGCTAAAATTGGAATTGGAACGAGAACGAAGCATTGAAAAGGTACATAGCCTTGAAAGGCGGATAGAGCTGCTTATTATTGAGCGCAGGGAGCTTATTCAGACTGCGTCGGAGATAAGAAGGCATTTTCAGCCTAAGCCTATTCATCCCAGTCTTCTTTTCAGAGCGGTAAGCGGTGGCAATTAATGAGCAGGCGCATATATTTTGAAGATGTGGAATGGACATTGTCAAATCAATATTCGGAAGAAGATGATATGTCTGAATATGAAAAAAACTTAAGGCTAAGGCTTTTGCGCTCGGTTTTAAATGATAATTTGACGAAAAAGCAAAAATGTTATATAATGCTATATTATAAAGATAATAAAAAAATAAGCGAAATTGCACGGATGTTCGGTGTTTTGCCCTCTACGGTTTCACGCACGATAAACAGGGCAAGAAAGAATTTATATATTGCTGTTACCGGCCAGGAGCTGTTTACAAGATTTTCGCCTAAACGGCAATAAGCAATGTTTTATTTTAATTGAAGAAAAGTTGAAAGAGAGGATATGCTTCTTTTTGAGGCATTATGAAAATGGCAGTTAAAACCCCTGTAAATGATTATATAAGTGAATATGAAAAAAGCGGTTTTTCAAGGTTTCATATGCCCGGACATAAGGGGAAATTTCTGCATGGCTTGGAAAACAGGGATATTACTGAAATAAAGGGTGCGGATTATTTATATGAAGCTGAGGGGATCATTGCTGAAAGCGAGAGACTGACGGCTGAACTTTTCGGCTCCGGAAAGACCCTTTATTCTACTGAAGGTTCAAGTCTTTCTATAAAGACCATGCTGGGAATAATTAGATTGTGCCGCAAAAACAGAGAAGAAAGAATGACTGTTGCCGCACCGAGAAATGTCCACAAGGCATTTATTGACGGATGCTGTCTGCTGGATATTGATGTGGCTTGGGTTTATCCAAAGCAGTTATCGGCACAGCTTTGTTCAAGCAGTATTACTGCGGAGGATATCAGGCGGACTATAGAAAAAACGGACAGGATTCCTGACGCAGTATATATTACATCGCCTGATTATTTGGGAAACATGGCTGATATAAGCGGAATTTCTGAGGTTTGCGGAGAATATGGAATTCCGTTTTTGGTGGATAATGCTCACGGGGCTTATCTCAAGTTTCTTGACAGGTCTTTGCATCCGTTGGATTTGGGTGCGGATATGTGCGCTGATTCGGCACATAAGACTCTGCCTGTATACACAGGGGGCGGATATCTTCACATTTCAAAGAATGCGCCGAAGGAATGGTTCTCATCTGCAAAAGAAATAATGTCCATTTTTGCCTCTACCAGTCCGTCTTATTTAATAATGGGTTCTCTTGATAAATGCTGCGGGGAGCTTCAGGAGGAGCTTCCTGACAAAATCAGAAGCTGTGCGGTCAGGGTAAGGAAATCGGCAGATGTAATAGCATCTTTCGGTTGGGATATTTGCAATAATGAGCCGTTAAAGCTGACAATATTTTCAGAGAAAAGCGGTTACAGCGGAGATGAATTAGCTGAGCTTTTGAGAAAATATAAAATTGAATGCGAATACAGCGACCCAAGCTGTGTTGTGCTGATGTGTTCTCCTTATAATGATGAAGTGGATTTTAAGCGTCTGGAAAGTGCGTTTGGTGAGATACCAATATTAAATGCAAAGGATATTTTAACGGAAGAGGACATACCTGAAGCAAAGGTTAGAATGCCTATCAGAGAAGCTTATTTTTCAAGCCATAAGCGAATTCCTACAGAGCAGGCAGCGGGGAGAATTTGCGCAAGGGCGGCGGTATCATGTCAGCCGTCAATTCCTATAGTTGTTCCCGGCGAGGAAATAACAGGGGATATTATGAAAATTCTGAAAAGGTATAGCATTTTTTATGTTGATGTGATATAATATAAGCAAATCAGATTTAGCAGAATAAATAACAGACATTATAACTTAGGCAAGGATGTCACCTGCCTCTTTAGGCGGCGGGTTCCATATTGTTATCAGCAGGAGATACAATCTCCTGCTTGATGACCGCATTGCAAAGCAATGCGCTTGCCACGATGAATGACGGGGCAAGCCCATTATTGAATTTAGGAGTTTTAAATGAATAAAATCTTTATAGGTCTTTTTTTCGTTTCTATTAATTTTCATCTTGATATCGGCTCAGTGAGAATCGGACTGGCACCTGATTTCATAGGTTATATATTAATATTCTTGGGCATGAGAGAGCTTGAGGGTCTGAGCGGTCATTTGGCTGACAATAAAAAGATTTGTATTCCTGCGGCGGTTTTCAGCGGGATATTATATAGTCTTGACCTGACGGGGCTGTCGGCAGTAGGGGAAGAAATAGACCTTAAATTCGGTGTTTTATTATTATGTGAGATTATAATCAGCATAATATCCCTGAAGGTTCTTTATAACATAGTAAAAGGAATTGAGGATATTGAACATCGGTTTTTGTATAATCTGAATTATGAAAAGCTTATTTTTATATGGAAAGCAATTTCAGCGGCAGTTATTATAACCTATGTTTGCCTGATTTTTGTTTCGTCGCTGGCTTTATTTGCAGCAATAGCAAATTTAATATTAACAATAATTCTTCTTTATCAATTTAATATTACAAGAAAGAGATATTTTGTGATTGTCAATCAACAGGAGGTCAACCAATGAAACTTGTATATGCCATAGTGAATAATGATGATACTTATGCTGTATCTAAGGGGCTTCTGAAAAACGGTATCAGAGCCACAAAGCTTTCGTCAACCGGCGGATTTCTTATGTCGGGAAACACGACTTTTATGATTTGCTGTGAGGACAAACAGGTAGACGATGTTATAGAAGTATGCAAAAAGCATTCACGAAAGAGGAAGCAGTTTGTGCCGTCTTCTTCTGTTATGGAACAGGAAGTGGGTGCGTCATATCCTGTTGAGGTCACTATTGGCGGTGCAACGATTTTTGTTACGGACATTGAACGCTTTGAAAAGGTATAGGTGCTCGGCGCACGGGGTCTTAGCGCAGACGGCGCATATCACGATATCAGTTCGTGGTGATTTATAGTTCGACCCCGCTGTGGTGAGTTTGCAAAATTGATGTAGGGGCAGACTTTATTTACATAAAATTAAAATTTAGGTCAACCCTTTTTAAAGGGTTGCAGGGGTCAAGGGGACAGAGTCCCTTGCCGCTGTCCGCAGACAGCGGAATTCCCTTTAACGTCAAGAGCTCGGCATAGGTGTGAATAGCCTCACCTTTGGTGAGGCGAAAAAATAGTCCTTTCGGACTATTTTTAAACGGGGCATGAGAATGTTTCCGAAGGAAACTTCCAATTTTGCAAAGCAAAATTTCCCTGCTGATAGAGGGCTGCCCCTATAATATAAACTTTAATTTTATATTGTAGGAACGCACCTCAGCGCAGCTGAGTTTGTCCTCGACAGCCCGACTTTAATGCATAGTGTGGTAGGTTTATAAAACCGATGTAGGGGACGGCTTTACATCGACCCGTATGATTGGCTTAGGCAAGATATGACATTGCACCGAATCTATATAGAATTTGGCTGTTGATAAATCGGCATTAAAAACAAAGGAGTTATAGTTAATATAATGAGCGTGAAGTTATATTCAAACGAACCGGTGAAAAGGCTTATAAAGTCCATGATTTCCAAGGAACGGGAACCGCATTCCATTGTGATAACAGGAGAGCGGGGTCAGGGAAAAAAGGCTTTGGCGAAATATATTGCGGCATCGCTTTTATGCGAAACCGGACAGGGTGAGCCTTGCGGTGAATGCAAGTCTTGCAGAATGCTTGAAAGGGGCGGACACCCGGATTTTATCGCTGCTAAGCCCAATGATAACGGAAACTATCAGGTGGATGTAATAAGAGAGCTGGTTTCAGACGCTGTTATAAAGCCAAATGAGGGAAAATTTAAGGTATATCTGATTGCCGATTTAGACAGGTCCTCAAACACATCAGTTCAGGTTCAGAACATACTTTTAAAGCTGATAGAAGAACCGCCTGAACACTGTATTATAATTTTGACGGCAGCGGCAAAGGAAATTTTTCTTGAAACGGTTATTTCAAGGGTTTTATGCTTGAATGCTTTGCCATGCAATGATGAGGAATGCAGGACTTATCTTGAAGAAAAGTATGGGCAAAACGGTGGATATACTTTTGAGGACATAAAAAACGCTGCGGCTTTCGGCGGCGGAAACATTGGAAGAAGCATTGAATTTCTTGAGGACAAATCTGCGGCTTCGGCGATGGATATTGCAAAGCTTAGCGCTGAGGCTGTTTATAACGGAAGTGAATATGATCTTTTGAAGGCTTTTTTTATAGCTGACGGAAAGAAGGCGATATTCCGCAGGGCGCTTGAATTGCTTGAAGAGGCGTTCAGGGACGCTTGTGTTTTAAGGCTTGGTCTTAACAAAACTGTGGGATGTATGCCGGAGATATCGGCGAGGCTTGCCGGGCGGTTCAGCATTGACAGCTGTCGGGAGATATATGAGCTTTTGGGAGATTACATTAACAGAATTGATGCAAATGCAAATCTTACGCTGGCGATGAACAGTCTTGCGGCAAGATTTTTTAAATAAATTTTCGGTTTTAATGAAAGGAAAACATATTTATGGTTAAAATAATAGGAGTAAGATTTAAAAGCATAGGAAAGATATATTACTTTGATCCAAACGGGCTTGACATTAAGCTTGGTGACAGCGTAATTGTTGAAACTGCCAGAGGCATTGAATGCGGAGAGGTGGTTATTGATGACAGGGAGATTGATGAAAACGAATTTACGTCGCCCATAAAGCCTGTTATAAGGATAGCTACAGCTCAGGATTTTGATGTTATTGAAAAAAACAAGAAAAAAGAGCAGGACGCTTTTAAAATCTGTGAAGAAAAGATTGAAAAGCATGGTCTTAAGATGAATCTTATTGATGTTGAATGCACATTTGACAACAACAAGATGCTTTTTTATTTCACTGCTGAAAACAGGGTTGATTTCAGGGAACTTGTCAAGGATCTGGCGGCAGTTTTCCGCACGAGAATTGAACTGAGGCAGATCGGTGTAAGGGATGAGGCTAAGAAGTTAGGCGGTCTTGGAATATGCGGTCAGCCGTTTTGCTGTTCACGATTTTTGGGTGAATTTCAGCCTGTTTCTATTAAAATGGCTAAGGAACAATCACTTTCGCTTAATCCGACAAAGATTTCGGGAACCTGCGGAAGGCTTATGTGCTGTTTAAAATATGAACAGGAAAGCTATGAGGAGCTTTTAAAGGTTACTCCCAAGGTTGGGGCTGTTGTTAAGACTGCGGACGGCAGGGGAATTGTAGAAGATGTAAATCTGCTTACCGGCAAGCTCAGGGTAAAAATGGACAAGACTGACGCTGTTGCAACTCTTGACAAGGGTGATGTTGAGGTTATAAAAGACGCTGTTATCAGAGTTGACAAGGATGAAATCAAGGCTTTAAAAGGACTTGAAGACAAGTAGTCCTCGGTGGGTGCAATTCACGCATACAGGTTTTATGACAATAGTAAGTTTGTATTAGCTGGGTTAGGGTTAATAATATGATATATGAATTTTTCGGAGGGGTTTTATGCCGTCGGCAACTGTACATTTGAAAATTGCATATATGATGAAGGGCGAGCTGGGCATAAAAAACGAAGCTGAGTTTCTAATGGGTGCTATTGCTCCTGACGCAGTAAACCTGGAGGGATATGCTTCAGAGCAAGAAAGATATTCAGCTCACATTCGTTCAAAGGATTATGGCAGATGGAAAGAGAATATCAGAAATTTTTATAATGATATAAAATACAATTTTTCAGGGGACGATGATTTTCTTAAGGGATATATTTTTCATCTATACACAGACATTGCATGGGATGAGGCGGTTCAGCCGTTTTTATTTGATTTTTTAAAAAGTCAGGGGTATTCCCAAGAGCAATTTAAGGAACAGAAATGGCGGGAGCTTTTTCGGCTGAATTATATGCTGTCAAAACAGGATTGGTACGGCGAAGTCATATTAAAGCTTACGGATGCGATATGCTATGGTATGGCAGGGGTATCTGCTGAACTTATGGAGAGATACAGGGATTATATTATCGGCGGATATGAAAGGGATAAGATGATCAGTGAAACTCCTGAATTTTTAAATGAAAGCTTTATTCTTGCTGCGGCATTAAAGGCTTCAGAATATTTTAATGATTTAATTATAAAATAAAAAAGACTGCGGTTTGCAGTCTTTTTTTATAGATTATTATTTAAGCCGAATGAAATTGAGAGAGCTGAATCTACGGCATTCATGGATCCTGTGTCAAGTTCGCCCATGCGTTCTTTAAGGCGTTTTTTGTCCAATGTACGAATTTGTTCCAACAGGACGATGGAGTCCTTAGCAAGTCCGCAGCTTCCGCCGCCGACCTCAATATGTGTAGGTAGCTTGGCTTTTTCTCTTTGGCTTGTTATTGCGGCGGCTATTACTGTTGGGGAATGCTTATTGCCAACGTCGTTCTGGACTATGAGCACAGGCCGCATTCCGCCTTGTTCCGAGCCGACCACAGGACTTAGGTCTGCGTAATATATTTCACCTCTGTGTACTGTCACCCTGAACACTCCTATCTAAGTTTTTCTTACACCTATTATTACCCATACTGAAAAAAATAATCAGAGGCAATAAAATTTCTGTACGCTTAGTGCAGGGTTGTTTTATTATATGTTGAAAGCATGGATCATGTTACTGTCAGAGGTTAGATTTTATTTTTGTTCTTTCTTGATGTCTTTTAACAATAATTTTATAAATTAATATACCAATCAAAACACCGAGGGTATTGGCGATTATATCATCGGTTTCAAGCTCGCCTAATTTCCCAATTAGCTGTATTATTTCAATAAGCATAGATGATGAAAAGCCAATAAGCATAGTTGTTTTTTCTTTGTTCTTCCTTTTTAACAGACATGGGATAAGAACTCCCAATGGTAAAAACAAAGCCATATTAAATACAAATTCAGCGATACTTGAGTCCTGCGGCATAAAAAAACTGCTTAGGGGTATAAGGTTATATATTCTTGTTTGCTGAGGTGTTCTCATTAGCAATGTTGACACAATAACGTTATATGAATAAATATATAAAATTATGGCGATAATTTTTTGGCTGAACTTATACTTGGATTTTTTCAGCAACAAAAAAATAGGGACTGACAAAATTAAAAATAAAATCAGAAGCTTTAGGTTCCAATAGGGCAGACGGGTATTTAAAATTCTGAAAAGTCGTTTGATAATTTTCATTTTTTCACCTTATTTCTAAATGGGAAGATTGATGAATTTGTTAAATTTAAAATAGTATATCACTCTGATATTTAAAAGTCAATGTCATAAATATTCAGATTTTACAGATGAAAATGGATATTAAAATTTTATGGACTTGAATATAGGTGATAAAAATAGTATAATAATATAGTTATTAATGGGTAATGAAAGGAATGGAAAAATGAAATCTCGTATTATTGCTGCACCTCAGCAGGTTTTAAGCTATGGATTAGATGAAACACAATGTATGATACTTGATGCTATAGTGAAAGGTGTTGGGATTGAACACAAGGTTATAGCTAAGGAAAAGGCAAATGAAAAGGTTGGTTATTTATGTGGTTTTAAGGGCTTTTCAAAGACAGGGGGAGATTGCGGGAATCCTCCTGAAAAGCAATGTCTTATATTTTCGGGAATTCAGAGAAAGAGTATTGACAGGCTTTTAAGTGAGCTGAGAGCCAGCAGCCTTAACATTCCGTTAAAGGCTATGGTGACGCCTTCAAATCAGAGCTGGGCTTTAAAGGATTTAATTGACGAGCTTGAAAAAGAACATAAGATGATGACGAGGGGACAGGCATAGAAAATGACCGGACAGAAAAAATATTTAGGAATAATTTATATTATATTATCTGCATTCTGCTTTGCATTTATGAATGCATTTGTAAGGCTTGCAGGAGGTCTTCCGTCGACTCAGAAAAGCTTTTTCAGAAACCTTGTGGCGCTTATTTTTGCCGGCATAATACTTGCAAAAAACGGGATACCGTTTAAATGCCAAAGAAGGTCTAACATCCCTGCATTATTAGTCAGGGCGGGAATAGGCACGTTAGGTATACTATGCAATTTCTATGCGATTGATCATCTTGTATTGGCTGATGCATCAATGCTGAACAAGATGTCGCCTTTTTTTGTTATCATATTTTCTTTCTTATTTTTAAAGGAAAGGCTGACGTTTTTTCAGGGGGCAGCGGTATTTACGGCATTTATAGGAAGCTTATTCATAATAAAGCCTACGTTTTCAAATGTTGATATAATTCCTGCGTTTTTAGGGCTGTTGGGAGGAATTTCAGCAGGAGCGGCATACACAGCGGTAAGATATTTAGGACAGCACGGTGAAAAGAATCCGTTTATTGTTGCATTTTTTTCAGGATTTTCGTGCGTTGTTACGCTGCCGTTTTTAATATTTGATTTTCACCCTATGACGCTAAATCAGCTTTTATCGCTTTTAGGAGCAGGTCTTGCGGCTGCAGGCGGACAATTTTCCATAACTGCGGCATATACAAAGGCGCCGGCAAAAGAGATTTCGGTTTATGATTATTCACAGATAATATTTGCGGCTATGCTAGGATTTTTCCTTTTCGGGGACATTCCTGATGGTTACAGCATTTTAGGATATGTCATAATTATTGCTATGGCTGTGCTGATGTTTTTCTACAACAATGTATGGAAAAAACAGCTAAAGGCGTGATGGTCATACAGAAACATATACAGCAATTTATCGGGGCAAACCTTTCTGAAGAAAGGCTCTTCCCCGTACCCCTTTCCAAAGACTTCTGATTCAAAAATCCCAATAGGGCTATAAGCCCTATTGGGATTTTTGCGTTAAAAGTTTTAGGAAGGGAGTTTGAGGGATAACCCTTTTTCAAAAGGGTTTCCCGCAATAAGCTACTATTTATACTTCTATGTGACTGTCACACTTTTAGTTGTATTTTTTTATATATTTTCGTCCTGTTCGCTTATGCTGGGTACATATTCTTCATTTTCAATGATATAGTCCATGACCTTACAATAAAAGTCCGTTGGATTCATCATGATTTTTGATTTGACATACTCAGCTTGTCCCAAGTCGGGGGCAAACATTGTAAGATCCATTAGTGTCAGGTCGTTATCCATACATTTGCAATGCACAGAATAGCCTTTTTCAAGCTCGGTTATTTCAAAGGTAACATCCCTTTGATTTTTAAGCTTTGCAAAAAATCTCAGTCCGGCGGCATATATTCTATCCCTTACACTTTTGCTAACCAGCTTTTTAAAGCTGAGTGCACCCTCTTTTCCTTTTTCAGTGAGGACATAATAATTTGTTCCGTCAATTTCCTTAAGCTCAATAGTTTCACTTCTGAGCATTTCATTTACTGCTTCGGAAAACAGAAAGTAATTTACTATTCCGTCACCTGTGGCAATTTCAGTAAGCTGATTGGGTGTAACCGGACGGTCGATCTGATGAAGAAAATATGCAAGTAAAATTTTAACCTCATACTGGTCGGTAGGATTTAATATATCCGGGGTTACGCTGTTTATATAACTGTTTTCTATCAAGTTTTTTTACCTCGTTTTTTTATTCGGCACCGGAAGTCCTATGGTGCAGACTTTTAATTGTCAGATTCGTTTTCCGATGCCGGCGCTAAAAATTTGGGTATTCAAGCATATGGTTAAGCAAAGCGATATTCACTGCGGCCTCAACGCAGGGCACAGCTCTTGGCACAACGCATGGGTCGTGACGTCCTTTTATAACCAAGGTTTCATTTTTCATTGCTGAATAGTCAATTGTCTGCTGGGGTTGTGAAATAGATGGAGTTGGTTTAAATGCTACTCTCAGGGTTATCGGCATTCCTGAAGATATGCCGCCCAAAATTCCGCCGTGGAAATTTGTTCTTGTAACCACATGTCCGTTTTCATTCACATAAAACTCGTCATTATTTTCAGAGCCGAGCATTTTAGAGGCATTGAAGCCTGCGCCGAACTCAAGTCCTTTAACTGCGGGAATACCGAAAATAAGCTGTGCTATAGAATTTTCAAGTCCGTCAAAAATCGGTGAACCTATACCTGCGGGTACGTTAATTGCCACGCATTCAACAATTCCGCCGACGCTGTCCTGACTCATTCTTGCTTTATCAATGTCGGCAATCATTTTTTTGCCTTTAGCTTCAGAAACTGTAGGGAACTCTTTTTCTCTGAGTGAGATAATATCTTCTCTTAAAGTTCTGATCGGATCGAGGGGGTCGTCTTTTATTTTATGAATCTCGGCGATATGAGCGCCTACATAAATTCCTCGTTTTTCAAGAATCTGACCTGCCACAGCACCTGCAAAGCAGAGTGGTGCTGTTAATCTGCCTGAAAAGTGTCCGCCGCCTCTTTGGTCGTTAAAGCCACGGTATCTTAATGCACCTGTATAATCTGCATGACCGGGGCGTGCCAGCTTTGACAGATTGGAATAATCCTGTGAATGCTGGTCTGTATTCTGAATCAAGGCACAGAGAGGTGTACCTGTAGTTTTTCCGTTGAAAAAACCCGACATTATCTGGGGCATATCCTTTTCACGTCTTTGAGTCGAGGTTTTATCCTTTTTCGGGGCACGTCTTGCCATAAACTGCATTAGTTTATCCATATCGAGGGTTTCTCCCGGCGGGACGTTATCCATACAAACCCCGATGGCAGGACCGTGGCTTTCGCCGAAAACCGAAAAGGTAATATTATTATTCCATGTTGATGACATCTATTTTTCCTCCTAAAGATCTATAATCCTCCCAGAAGTTCGGATAAGATTTTTCTACGCACTGTGCTCCCTTTATAACAAGGGGGTTCTCACATCTTGTGGCTGCCATAGCCATAGCCATTGGTATGCGGTGGTCGTTAAAAGACTCAATTTCGCCGCCGTTTAGGCTTTCTAAGCCTTCAATAACGAGCTTATCGGGATAGGCTGTAACTTTTCCGCCGATTTTATTAAGGCAGGCTGAAATAGCTTCAAGGCGGTCGCTTTCTTTAATACGGAGTCTTGCGACGTTAATTATCTCTGATTTACCTGCACAGAATGAAGCAAGTACTGTTAAGACAGGCACTAAATCGGGTATATCCGAACAATCCAATGTAAACGGATTTAACATATCATTTTCATTATAAACTATTTTATCACATATTTCAATGATTTTTTTGTCGCCCTGAGAAGATTTTGAACTCAGACCTTCAATATTTATATTACTGCCCAATGAATTTGCAACTTTGAAAAATGCTGCTTGAGAATAGTCGCCCTCGGTTTCCTCGTTGGAAGCATGGAGTGTTTGATTTCCTTTAACGAGATATCCTGATTCTGTTTCGGTTATCATTCCGCCGAATTTTTTGATGCAGTCTATGGTTATATCAACATATGGACGTGATTCAAGGTGAGAAGTAAGTATAATCTCACTATCCTCATCAAGCAGAGTCAGAGCGAATATAAGTCCTGTTATAAACTGAGAGGAAATTCCGCCGTCAATTTCAAACTTACCAGGGGTGAGTTTGCCTTTAACGGTACAGGGGAGAATACATCCCTGCGGTGCATTGCTGAAGTCAAATTCAATACCGTGTTTTGGAAACTCCTCAAGGTAGGGGGTAATGGGACGCTGGGGGAGCTTGCCTTTGCCGACAAAGGTACACTCTATGCCCAATGCGCAGGCTACGGGGATAAGAAAACGCATGGTTGAACCTGATTCACAGCAGTCTATAGTTGCTTTCTTCGGAGGGTTCTCGATTCCTTTGACGGTTGCGATGCTTCCTTCAAGAGAGATTTCAGCACCCAGTGATTTCATAGCTTCTATGGTTGCGATTATATCCTTTGAGGGATAGATATTTGATATTTTTGATGTACCCTTTGCCAATGCGGCTGATATTATAAGTCTATGGGCAACGCTTTTTGACGGTGGGATATTCACCGTTCCCGACAGCTTCGACGGGGTTATTTTTATGTCCATTTTAATTATCCTTTCTGGGAAGTGCCTATGTTATTTAAATAATCCTGCAATTTTTGTACAAGCTTTGCAACATGTATTCCGTCAGCAAACGAGTGATGGACCTGTACGGAAAAAGACATATATTTTCTTCCTTCTTTTTCATAGAATTTACCCCAATCAAACATTGGGTTTGCTTTAGTATTATCACCTGAAATGGTGTGTGAAACAGATGTATATGAAAACCACGGCATAGGAGAAAACTGAAAAGCATCATTTGCAGGAAGTGCGGCACAGTAGGTTTTCTGTTCTGAAATAATCGCTTCTGCGGAATTAACGTACTCGTTTAAAGTATTCTTATATGGGGCACAAACGTAATAAAACAGTTCATCGTTGTTTTTCAGATATGTAAATTCTGTATTGCATTTATCATAAAGCACTACCTTTCCGTCTAAAAAGCGATAGCGGAAGTTTTCTATTTCATTGGCGCATTTTGAAACGGCATATATAAAAGCCAATGTAAATGAATGATTATTCTTTTTTATATTATCATAAAAATTTGTGACATCTACATCAACCGTTACACAATAATTGGGCTGCATTGAGTTTTGAAAAATGGAACAGTGAAGTTTTCTGTCCCAATTATCTATATCAATAATTTTATATTGACTCATTACAATGATCCTCCTTAGGTAAATACATCTTAATCACATTTTTCTGATAATATCCGCAATTTCGTTTTCTGCAATTTCTTTTGCAAAATTGTTTTCGCCGAACTGCATTACGTTTCCGATTTCTTTCTGGAAAACGAATCTCAGTTTTCCGTCACGGACTTTTTTATCGGTATACAGTTTTTTGATGAGGGATGCTTTGTCTATATAATCGGGTATTTCGGTTGGAAGCTTTGCACGATTATACAAATCAATGACACGCTGGGCATTTTCGCTTGTTATAAAACCAAGTTTTTCCCCCAGCTTCACTTGTGCGGTCATGCCTATTGCAAGAGCTTCGCCGTGGAGAAGCTCATAATCTGATACGGTTTCGATCGCACGTCCCACTGTATGCCCCAGATTCAATATTTCACGCAGGCCTGATTCTCTTTCATCCTGCATTACCACTTTATACTTAACGGCGCAGTTATGCTCGGATATATATTCACAGGCATCATGGTCGTTTTCAAGGATTTTTTCGATATTCTTCTCAAGATACTTAAAAAGCTCTTCATCTCCCAAGCAGGCATGCTTTATTGTTTCGGAAAGTCCGCTTGAAAGCTGTCTTTGGGGCAGGGTTTTCCATGTATCTATATCAATATAAACCTTTTTAGGCTGGTTGAACATACCGATAAGATTTGTGGCGAGGGGGGTATCCACTGCGGTTTTTCCGCCCACAGATGCGTCTGCGGCAGAAAGCAGGGTTGTGGCATAATTGACAAAAGGCACTCCTCTTCCGAAAGTACCTGCAACAAAGCCTGCAAGGTCGGTGACGACACCTCCTCCAATTGCAATTACTGCACAGTCACGGCGGTAGCCTTTTTCAAGCATTGAATCCTCTACAAACTCTTTCATTTGTCTTGTTTTGGATTTTTCTCCGGCAGGGATAACAAACAAGTCAGCAATAAAGCCGGCAGCTTTTATCATTTCGCATATTTTAGCGCCGTATAAATCAACGACTGTTGAATCGGTAATAACGGCAAACTTTTTGACTTTTCCGCAAAGCCTGTTTTGCAGGTCTGCAATTAATGTATCATACAAGTTATGTCCGATTTCGATATCATAAGAATCGTCCACGACTTTTTTTAATTCACAACAGAATTTCATAATTATCAGCCTTTCTTAGTCTCCTCTTGAGCACTTTTCAGCGTCTATGGCGAGGGCTATAAGCAGTCCTGCCAAGACATTTTCCTCATTATATATGTCCAGAATATATGTATCGCTTAGGTGCATAAGTTCTTTTGATACTGTCATTATTTCACGGTTTCCGTCATAAACGGTATAATCCCATTCAAAAAGATTTCCGTCCACAGTCCAGTTATTGAAGTTAAGTGAGAATTTGGGCTTAAAAAATGTGAATTCCTTTTTTATGCTGCCGACGAGCATTCCGTTTATGTAGATTTGAAAAACCGGAAGAAAACTGAACACTTTTTCTTTAAGCATTCCAAGTTCGTTTCCATATCGGTCATAAATTTTAAAGCAATGCCCCCAAGCGAGCTTACCCTCTACTGTAAAGACGACATTACCGTTTTCGTCATAAATATCGTAGTTGTCAAACCATGAGAACAGTTTTTCCTTAAATAACAGTCGCATAATATATCCTCAGTCTTATTCACTTTATTGATTTAAATTAATTACACTTAATTATATTATAGCATAATCCAAAATAAAAGTAAAGAATAAATGCTGCTGTTTCAGTCACGGTTGGTTTGGAGTAATTTTATTTTAAGGGAGTTAACATTATATTTGTAAACAAAATGTTAAATTCATCACACACTATTGACTTCATGCATATAATATGATAACATATGAACAGATAAGCATATGTTAATTTGAATAATAGTAAAATTTATATGAAAGGGGAAAATATTATGGCAGAAAAAAAGGATGAACAAAAGATTGAGCAGTGTGAGTTTTTATGCGTGCATGAGGATGTTGTAAAAAAGCTTAACGATAATATGCCGCCTGATGAAATATTATATGATCTTGCCGAGCTTTTTAAGGTATTCGGTGACTCAACGAGAATTAAAATTTTATATGCATTATTTGAATCGGAGCTTTGCGTTTGCGATATTGCACAGCTTTTGGGGCTCACCCAAACGGCGGTATCACATCAGCTTAGGGTGCTTAAAACAAACAAGCTTGTACGTTTTAGAAAGGACGGCAAAAATGTTTTCTATTCGCTGTCAGATGATCATGTAAGGCGTATAATAAATCAGGGTATGGAACACGTTGAAGAATAAGTGCTCGGCCGCACGGGGTCTTAGCGCAGACGGCGCATATCACGATATCAGTTTGTGATGATATTTATAGTTTGACCTCGCTGTGGTAAGTTTGCAAAATCAACGTAGGGGCTGGCGTCCTCAGACGTCCCGTTACTAAAGTATGTTAGGTGCACGCACTTGAACTGAATAATGATATTGATTATCTGAGATATGATTAAAGGGAGGTTTTTTAATATGAAAAAAGTATTTAAAATGGAAGACTTGGACTGCGCAAACTGTGCGGCAAAAATGGAAAATGCCATAAAGAAAATAGACGGTGTTGAAGAAGTATCGGTAAGCTTTATGTCACAGAAGCTGACACTGACTGCCGATGACGATAAATTTGACGATATTGTCAAGCAGGCAGTCAAGATTTGCAAAAAGGTTGAGCCTGATTGCAGGATAATTGTTAAATAACAAGGGGCGAACGTTATGTCACGCAAACAGAAAAAAATGCTTGTCAGGATTATTATCAGCTTTGTTTTGCTGGTTGAGGCAAAGCTGATTGGTCTTGAGGGATGGCAGAACTATTTGTTGTTTTTAGTTCCATATGCGGTAATCGGTTGGGATGTTTTGTGGAGAGCAATAAGAAACATATGTCATGGTCAGGTTTTTGACGAGAATTTTCTCATGGCTATTGCTACTGTTGGGGCGTTTTTTACAGGCGAGTGTGCCGAAGGCGTAGCGGTAATGCTGTTTTATCAGGTGGGTGAGCTTTTTCAGAGCTATGCTGTGGGAAAGTCAAGAAAGTCAATTTCATCTCTTATGGATATTCGTCCCGATTATGCCAATATAGAAAAAGACGGACAGCTTGTTCAGGTTGATCCTGACGAAGTTAAAATCGGAGATATTATCTTTGTAAAGCCGGGTGAGAAAATTCCCTTGGACGGTGTTGTTATTGAGGGAACGTCAACTATAGATACTGCGGCGCTGACCGGAGAGTCGCTTCCCCGTGAGGCAGAGGCAGGAAGTGAAGTAATAAGCGGATGTATAAATCAAAGCGGTTTACTTAAAATCAAAGTTTCAAAGGAATTCGGAGAATCAACGGTTGCAAAAATTTTAGACTTAGTTGAAAACTCCAGCAGCAAAAAAGCAAAAGCAGAGAACTTTATTACGAGATTTGCTAAGTATTACACACCATGTGTTGTAATCGGAGCGGTTTTACTCGGTGTTGCACCTCCGCTAATACTTGGCGGCGGTTGGGCTGAATGGATTCATAGAGCATTGATCTTTCTTGTAATTTCATGTCCATGCGCACTGGTTATTTCGGTGCCGCTTAGTTTCTTCGGAGGAATCGGCGGCGCTTCCAAGTGCGGTATTCTTGTCAAAGGCGGAAACTATCTTGAGGCTTTGGCAAAGACAGAGATCATGGTTTTTGACAAGACAGGAACGCTCACAAAGGGTGTATTTAATGTAACGGCTGTTCATCCTGAAAAGTATTCTGAGGCTGATCTGCTGAGGTTTGCGGCAATGGCTGAAAGCTATTCTGATCATCCGATTTCACGCTCGCTGAAAAGGGCATACGGAAAGACGATAGATAACAGCAGAATAAGCAAGACCGAAGAGCTTTCAGGACGTGGAGTTCTTGCTGAAATTGACGGCAAAATCATTTGTGCAGGAAACTCAAAGCTTATGGATGAAGCCGGTGCCCAATGGCATAGCTGTCACCATATCGGTACGATTGTTCATGTTGCTGTCGATGGGGTATATGCAGGACATATTGTAATCTCAGATGAGATAAAAGAGGGCTCTGTAAAGGCGATTGAGGAACTGAAAAAGCATGGAGTTGAAAAGTGCGTAATGCTTACCGGCGATTCAATGGAAGTTGGCGAAAGCATTGGAAAACAGCTTGGAATGGATATGGTATACACACAGCTTCTGCCGTCTGACAAGGTTGAAAAGGTTGAACAGCTTTTAGAAGAAAAATCTGAAAAGGGCAGACTTGTTTTTGCAGGTGATGGAATAAATGATGCTCCTGTGCTTTCAAGGGCAGATATTGGAGTTGCAATGGGAGCCATGGGTTCAGACGCTGCCATAGAAGCAGCAGATATTGTACTTATGGATGATAATCCTGAAAAGATATTGATAGCTATTGACATTGCAAAGAAAACACTTAGAATTGTACATCAGAATATTGTGTTTGCTCTTGCGGTTAAGGCGGCGGTGCTTGTGCTTGGAGCATTGGGCATTGCAAATATGTGGGCGGCAGTTTTCGCAGATGTGGGTGTTTCGGTGATAGCTATACTTAATGCAATGAGGGCTTTAAAGATATCAAATAATAATTAGAAAAAATCTGAAGAGAAATCTTCGGATTTTTCTTTTGTACAAGTTTGGCTTGAAAATGAATCATAAGTGTGTTATAATTATATGAAAATAAGTGTAGAGTTAAAATTAAAAAGGATAATAAAAAGAGAAAGGCGGTATTGATTAAAATGGCTGATGAAAACGAAAAGTCTTTGGAAGATATTATTGCTCAGGCAATGAAAAACAAAAATGCTTCTGATAAGGGAGAAAATACGACAGAAGAAAAATTCTCTGACGATTTACATAAAAATGATTTGAAATTTAAATATTATGACGGCGATGAGAAACTGCAAGAGCAAAGCGGCAAGCATGTAAAGATCAAGAAAAAGTCATCTGCTAAGAAAAAAGCTATGATCGTTATTTTTATCATCTTAGGAATTTTGCTTGCATTCTTGATTACAGCCGGAATTGTGATCCACCACTATATTTCAAAGCTGAATCTTGTTGATCCTGCCCAAAAAGCAGAAATCGTCGATTCTATTGATATTGATGATCTGGTAAGCGGACCTGATTCACCTAAAGATAAGATCGATTCTCTCGAGGATAAAATCAAGGCAAATCTTAATAAAGACGGACTTATGCAGTCTGATGATGTCATGAACATTCTCCTCCTCGGCACGGACGCAAGAAGCAAAAATGAGCGTGGACGTTCAGACAGTATGATTCTTGTTTCAATAAACAAGGCTACAAAAGAAATTGTAATGACTTCGTTTTTAAGAGATATTTATCTTGCAATTCCGGACATTGAGTCAACACGTCTGAACCATGCCTATGCATACGGCGGTGCTGATTTGGTAATTGATACTTTAGAGCAAAACTTTAAAATAAAGATCGATAAATATGCACAGGTTGATTTTTCATCGTTTATAACTGTTGTTGACGCAGTCGGCGGAGTTGAGATAAATGTGACCGACGAAGAGCTTCCGTATATAACAAAATATCTTGCTGAAATTAACAGACTTGAGGGAGATCCCCAGGGCGACGGAACGCTTAAATCATCAGGAAAGCAGCTCCTCAACGGAAAACAAGCCTTGGCTTATTCAAGAATTCGTTATATAGGAACCGACTTTGGAAGATCAGAACGTCAGAGAACTGTCCTTGAAAAGCTTATTCAAAAGGCAGCGGATTTAAGCCTTGGAGATTTGGACGAGCTTGTTGACGAGCTTTTCCCTAATATCACAACAAATCTTACAGAAAGCGAATTGTTTTCTATGATAATCAAATCTCCTGCATATTTCAGTTATGATTTGAAACAATGCAGAGTTCCTATGGATGACACTTATGAATATATGACTGTAAGAAGCATGTCGGTTCTGGGAATTGATTTTGATAAGAACAAAAAATATTTATATAAAAATATTTATGATGTGGATTAATTGCAAATATCGGTTTAAGCAGAAAATTGGCTGCTGAAATGCGGCTTACAATTTATATAGGAAGGAAGTAAATATTGTGAAAATTGCAGTAACTTATGAAAACGGAAATGTGTTTCAGCATTTCGGACATTCCCGGCAGTTTAAGATTTATGATGCAGAGGATGGAAAAATATTAGCATCTCAGATAATCAACACAATGGGAAGCGGTCACGGTGCACTGTCAGGTATGCTGTCTGCTCTCAAGGTTGATACCCTTATCTGCGGAGGAATAGGCGCAGGAGCAAAGAATGCCCTTGCACAAGCCGGAATTAAGCTTTACGGCGGCGTTGTGGGTAATGCTGACCAAGCTGTAAATGATCTGTTGTCAGGAAACCTTGCTTTTAATGCCAATGTTCAATGCAGTCACCATGAACACAGCGAAGGACATTCCTGCGGAGAGCATAAGAATGGATGTTCAGGAAACGGGGGAAGCTGTCATGAGTGAGAGAGAAACCTGTTCACATAATTGCAGTGAATGCGGAAGCGATTGTGCTGAGAGAAACGAGTCCCAAAGCTTTCTCGTAAAACCCCATTCAAAGTCAAATATTAAAAAGGTTATCGGTGTTGTAAGCGGAAAAGGCGGCGTGGGAAAAAGCCTTGTAACTTCTATGTTAGCTGCTGCGTCACAGAGAAGCGGATATAAAACCGCAATTCTTGATGCCGATATTACCGGGCCGTCTATACCAAAAGCCTTTGGTATTCATACCCATGCTAAAAGTGTGGAAGACGGATTGCTGCCTGTCAAGTCAAAAACAGGAATTTCTATTATGTCGCTTAATTTACTGACAGAAAACGAAACTGATCCTGTTGTGTGGAGAGGCCCTGTTATTGCCGGCGCTGTTCAGCAATTTTGGACAGATGTTATTTGGGACGATGTGGATTATATGTTTATTGACATGCCGCCGGGAACAGGTGATGTGCCTTTAACCGTATTTCAGTCGATTCCGGTAGACGGCATTGTAATTGTTACTTCTCCGCAGGAGCTTGTTGGCATGATCGTTGAAAAAGCATTGAATATGGCGGATATGATGTATATTCCTGTGTTGGCGATAGCTGAAAATATGAGCTATGTTGTTTGCGAGGACTGCGGAAAGAAAATCTCAGTGTTCGGTGAAAGCCATGTTGAAAACATTGCACAGAATCACGGAATTGATGCAACAGTGCAAATCCCTATAGATCCTGAGCTTGCCTCAGCTTGTGACAACGGTTTGATTGAACAGGTTACCGACACCAGATTTGAGCAGTTTTTTCAGGATATTATCGATAAATTATAATATGACCGAAGTTTTTACCGCCCTGAAATGCAGGGCGGTTTTCTTATTGCCTTATAATCATATGCGTTTAGTAGACAAGCTTAAAAAAATATGATATAATAATTAATTATGTAATATTAAAACTAAAGGAGAAAACAGATGATTACAGTTTCTAATGTAAGCCTTTCATTCGGAGGGCAGACGCTTTTTAAAGACGTAGATTTAAAATTCACAAACGGAAATTGCTATGGCATTATCGGAGCAAACGGTGCGGGTAAATCAACCTTTCTGAGAATTTTATGCGGAGAGCTTGAGCCTACAACGGGAGAAGTATCTATTCCAAAAGAAACAAGATTGTCTGTTCTGAAACAGGATCACTTTGCCTATGACGAATATAACGTTCTTGATACGGTTATAATGGGAAATCAGCGCCTGTATGATATAATTCAGGAAAAGGACGCGCTTTATGCTAAGGAAGATTTCACTGAGGAAGACGGTGAGAAAGCTGCGCTTTTAGAGGGCGAATTTGCTGAGCTTAACGGCTGGGAGGCTGAATCGGATGCATCAAGGCTTATTCAGGGTCTTGGACTTTCTGAGGATCTGCTTTATATGCAGATGTCGGCGCTTTCAGGTAATGAAAAGGTGAAGGTGCTTCTTGCGCAGGCTTTGTTCGGCAATCCTGATATTATTCTTCTTGACGAGCCGACAAACCACCTTGATATTGATGCTATACGCTGGCTTGAGGATTTTCTTGCCGAATATTTCGGTACTGTTCTTGTGGTATCTCATGACAGACATTTTTTAAATAATGTCTGCACTCATATTGTGGATATTGACTATACAAAGATTAAAATGTATGTAGGTAACTATGAGTTCTGGTATGAATCATCACAGCTTATGCAGAGAATGATAAAACAGCAGAATAAAAAGGCTGAGGAAAAAATTAAGGAGCTTCAGGACTTTATTGCAAGGTTCTCGGCAAACAAATCCAAGTCAAAACAGGCAACTTCAAGACGAAAGCTTATTGATAAGCTGACTGTTGAGGAAATGCCTGCGTCATCAAGAAAATATCCATACATCGGATTTAACATGGACAGAGAACCGGGCAAAGAAATTCTTAGGGTGGACGGTATTTCAAAAACTGTTGACGGAGAAAAGCTGCTCAATAATGTTACTTTCACTCTGGGAAGAACTGATAAGGTTGCTTTTATAGGCGAGTCGGAACAAGCTATAACCATGCTGTTTAAAATACTCATGGAAGAGGAAGAGCCTGACGAGGGTACGTTCAAGTGGGGCTCGACAACTTCACGCTCTTATTTCCCTGTGGATAACTCTTCGTTCTTTGACGGCTGTGACATGACCATTGTGGATTGGATAAGACAATATTCAACAACTGAAGAAACTGATACATTCCTGAGAGGATTTTTAGGAAAAATGCTTTTCTCAGGAGATGATATTTATAAAAAGGTTGAAGTTCTTTCAGGTGGAGAAAAGGTAAGATGTATGTTCTCACGAATGATGCTTTTCGGCTCAAACGTGCTTCTTCTTGACAGACCTACAAACCACCTTGACCTTGAAAGTATTACTGCGGTCAATAACGGTTTGCGTGACTTTAAGGGTGTTGTGCTGTTTGCTTCTCACGACCATGAAATTATGGAAACTGTTGCGAACAGAATAATTGAGATCACTCCTGACGGTTGCATTGACAGACAGGGAACTTATGAGGAATTCCTTGAATTCAGACGTTCAAGAGGCATGAAATCATTTATAGAATAACAGGACATAGAAAACCGACCTTGGAATTGCCCCAAGGTCGGTTCTTGTATATTAATTATTATACCTCTGCAAAAATTGTTTTGTACGCTCGTTTTGAGTGTTGCCGAAAAGCTCTTCAGGGTCGCCCTCTTCAACGATATATCCGCCGTCCATAAAAATAACATGATTGGCAACCTCTCTTGCAAACGCCATTTCATGGGTGACAATTACCATGGTCATTTTTTCTTTTGCAAGCTCTTTGATTACTTTCAGAATCTCACCCGTAAGCTCAGGGTCAAGAGCAGATGTAGGCTCGTCGAAAAACAGTATTTCAGGATTCAGAGCCAAGGCTCTTGCAATTGAAACACGCTGCTGCTGTCCGCCTGAAAGCTCACAGGGATAGGACTTTGCCTTTTCCTCAAGTCCCATTTTTTTAAGCAGCTTTTCAGCATTTGCTTTTGCTTCTTTTTTGGATTGCTTTAGAACATGTGTGGGCGCTTCAATTATATTCTGCATTACCGACATGTGGGGGAATAAATTAAAGTTCTGAAAAACAAGACCGATTTTAAGTCTTATTTGTCTTAAAATCTTTGACGGTGCAAAAACAGCTTTATTTTTTTCAGTCGTCATCATCTTTAGTCCCGAAACGGTGATCTCTCCGCCGTCAGCACGTTCAAGCATGTTGATGCATCTTAAAAGAGTGGATTTTCCGCTTCCTGACGGACCGATTATTGCCACAACCTGTCCCTGTTCAACATTAAATGAAATATCCTTTAAAACCTTTAAGTCACCGAAGGTTTTTGAAAGATTTTTTACTTCAAGAATTGCCATAGCTTTCTTTTACCTCCGTTATTTATAATAGTTGAATTTCTTTTCGATATACGCAAAAGCGACTGTAACTATTGCGTTCATTACAAAATAAAATACACCCGCCACAAACAGAGGTACAATAGAACTGTATGTATTCATCATCTGCTTTGATTTCAAAGTGATTTCTGCAAAAGCAATAACGTTGGCAAGAGAAGTATCCTTTACCAGTACAATAACCTCGTTTGATGTAGCGGGGATAACTCTTTTTACTACCTGCGGCAGAATTATTCTGAAAAAAGTCTGCATTTTCGTCATGCCAAGCATGGAAGATGCTTCATATTGTCCGACAGGGATTGATTCAATTCCTCCCCTGAAAATTTCTGCAAAATATGCCGCATAATTGAGCACAAATGCAACCACAAGTGCAATAAACATATAGTTTTCATCACGGGTGTTTATTTTTCCTAAGAGAGTGTAAAACCAGTTGTCAGCCCCGGACTTTCTCGCCCCTGCCATAAGCATGGGTATAGCGTAATAAACTGCGATTATCTGTAGCATGAGCGGTGTTCCTCTCATGATAAGTATGTAAAGATTGGTCAGCCATGAAATCGGCTTGAATCTGCATTTTTTCAGCCAGGTTACAATTACTCCGACAGGAATTGATAACACAAGCGTCCATGCAAAAAGCTTTAATGTGTTAGGCAGATATTCGAGAAGAATCCCCGCCACATTTTTTATATCTTCAAAATTCAAAAGTCAGCACCCCGTTTTAGTCCTTTAATTTAACGTTTTAATTATTATACTATAGTTAACTTCTTTAGTCAACCATTATGCTAAAGTGTTAATAAATTTTAATTCGCAGTGTAATTCTAAACACTGCGATATTTTTTCTTATAAATTATCATCAGGGTCAATATAAAGCAATCCTTTTTCTCCATCAATTACAGCGCTCTTTCCAGTATACCTTTCGACTGTATCGTCAATGCAGACTATTGCAGGAATGTTCATTGATTTTGCTACAATAGCCGTGTGTGAATTTTTATCAGCGTTTATAAGGCAAAACCCGGTAACATTAGTCTTATTAAACTCAAGAATTTGTGAAGGAACCAAGTCCTTTGCACAGATTATTACTTTTTCGTGTCCTATTATATCATTGAATTTTTCGTTTGCAAGATTTCTTATAAGATTCTGAGAAACGTCCTCAATGTCGTTTATCGGACTTTTCATTTCATTGGCTTCAAGCTTTTTCATAAGCTTCTGTGCCGTAGTATCAACTGCATATTCAGCACAAACACAGTCCGTAGTTATCTTGCTAACTATATCTTCAAAAAAATCCGGGCTGTCTAAAAGCAAAATGTGTGCTTTGAAAATATCCGCATTCTTTTTGGACATGATTTTTAAAGCCTTCTCATATATTTTTTGAAGCTCTTTTAAAGAGCTTTGCTTTGCCTTTTCTAATCTTTTGATTTCACTTTGAACATCGGTGATAAGGCGCTTTTCGATATGCTTTTCAGCAGGTGTATAAAATACTAATTTTCCTGCTGACTTTCCTTTGAATATTCCCTCTCCATGTAAAACAGTCAATGCAATCACGCCCCTTGATTTTATTATATCACAGCAAAATTAAAATTTCAATTGTTGTTTAATATGCTGAAAATAGCAGTTTAAAAAATATAAGATTTGTATGGTTATATAATTCGTAAATAAAATTATATAATTCTATTGACAGGTTATATAAACTGTGTTAGAATGTTATATAGAGGAAAAAGAAACGGGGGAAGATGAGGATGAAAAAAAGCGTTTATAGCCTTGTGCTTATGGACGATGTTGTCGAGGCGATTGACAGAATGGCATATTCCATGAATACAAGCCGGTCAAATCTTATTAATCAGATACTTGCTGAAAGAGTCAGCTTTGTTACTCCCGAAATGAGAATGAGAGATATTTTTTCAAGGATAGAACAGCTGATGGACAGCCGCTTTCAGCTGCTGGAACAGCCGTCTGAAGCTATGATGTCAGTGAAAAGTCCGCTGAAATATAAATATAAGCCTACTATAAAATACAGCGTGGAGCTTTTCCGTTCCTTTGAGGGCGGCGTAGGCAGACTTAAGGTTTCGTTCAGAACACAAAGCCGACATTTTATTGATATTTTAAATCAGTTTTTTATTCTGTGGCATGTTCTTGAAAATGAATATCTTGAAAGCGTTTACAGGGACGGAGTGCCTTGGGAGCTTCGTGATATTAATTTTACAAGAGATTTTTATGCCCCTGAGCCTGAAAAGCTTACCGATGATGATATTGCGAAAGCTATCGGCTCATATATCGTCTTGCTGGATGAATGTATAAAAATTTTCTTTGAAAGAATAAATAACATTGAAAGTGCAAAGAGAATAATAGAAGATAAATATCGGGAGCATCTGAAAAAAGGGCTTGTTATTGTATAGAACAAATAATTTAAATAAACGGTAGCAATAAAAATTTTTTCTATCATTTTGGAAAGGAGTATGATCATTATGAATGCACAGAAATTCACACAGAAATCGTTAGAAGCTATAGGAGAGGCTCAGTCTATTGCTGTGAGAAATTCAAATCAGGCAGTGGACGAGGAGCATTTGCTTCTGGCGCTGCTATTGCAGGAGTCAGGGCTTATTCCGCAGCTTCTTGTCAAAATGAATGTTGACCCAAAGACTGCTGCTGATAAAATGGAGCAGGCAGTTAATGCTGTTCCAAAGGTGCAGATAGGTGGTCAGCAGGCGGACTCGCTTTATGTTTCTCAGGAGCTTAATAAGGCTTTGGCGGAGGCAGAACAGAGTGCTGATCGAATGAAGGACGAATATGTTTCGGTAGAGCATATTTTCTTAGGAATACTTGAAAATCAGAATAAGTCTGTTAAAGAAATTTTCAAGAGCCTTGGAATTACAAAGTCTGAATTTTTAAAAGCGCTTCAGCAAGTCAGAGGAAATGCACAGGTTACAAGCCAAAATCCTGAAGAAACCTATGATGTGTTGAAAAAGTATGGTCAGGAGCTTGTTGAGCTGGCAAGAAACAACAAGCTTGATCCTGTTATCGGCAGGGACAGTGAAATAAGAAATGTAATCAGAATTCTTTCAAGAAAGACAAAAAATAACCCTGTGCTTATCGGCGAGCCGGGTGTAGGAAAAACTGCTATCGCCGAGGGCCTTGCACTGAGAATTGTAAGGGGCGACGTTCCTGACAGTCTGAAGGACAGAAAAATTTTCTCTTTGGATATGGGTTCATTGGTTGCGGGTGCAAAATACAGAGGTGAATTTGAGGAGCGTTTGAAAGCTGTTTTGCAGGAAGTAAAAAAGAGCGAGGGGCAGATCATTCTGTTTATCGACGAGCTTCATACTATTGTGGGAGCGGGAAAAACCGACGGTGCAATGGACGCAGGAAATCTGCTCAAACCCATGCTCGCAAGAGGAGAACTTCACTGTATTGGTGCAACAACTTTGAATGAATACCGTCAGTATATTGAAAAGGACGCCGCTCTTGAAAGACGTTTTCAGACTGTACTTGTTGATGAGCCGACAGTCGAGGATACTATTTCGATACTTCGTGGGCTTAAAGAGCGCTATGAGGTTTTCCATGGAGTAAAAATTCAGGATCAGGCTCTTATTGCTGCGGCAACTTTGTCAAACAGATATATTTCTGACAGGTTTTTGCCTGACAAGGCTATTGATCTTGTGGACGAAGCCTGTGCGCTTATCCGAACTGAAATGGACTCTATGCCTACTGAGCTTGACGAAATTCAGCGCAAGATCATGCAGCATGAGATTGAGGAGGCAGCTTTAAAGAAAGAGACCGACCGTTTGGCTGAAGAGCATTTAAAGGAAGTTCAGAAGGAGCTTTCGGAAATGCGGGAGCAGTTTAACGAAATGAAAGCAAAATGGGAAAATGAAAAGTCTGCGATCTCAAAAGTACAAAAGCTTCGTGAAGAAATCGAACAGGTAAACGCTGATATAGACAAGGCTGAGAGGACTTATGATTTAAACAAAGCCGCTGAGCTGAAATACGGCAGGCTTCCGAGTTTGCAAAAACAGCTTGAAGAAGAGGAGCATATTGCAGAGCAGGCGTATACTGAAAATACGCTGCTGAGAGATAAGGTAACGGAAGAGGAAATAGCCAAGATAATCTGCCGCTGGACAGGAATTCCCGTGGCAAAGCTTATGGAGGGCGAAAGAGAGAAGCTGTTGGGGCTTGAGGGAATTCTTCACAAGCGTGTTATCGGTCAGAATGAGGCGGTTGAAAAGGTATCTGAAGCGATTCTTCGTTCAAGAGCGGGTATTGCAAATCCTAATCAGCCTATAGGTTCATTCCTGTTCCTCGGACCGACAGGTGTTGGTAAAACAGAGCTTGCAAAGGCTTTGGCAGAGGCATTGTTTGATGATGAAAAGAACATTGTCAGAATTGATATGTCAGAATATATGGAAAAGTTCAGCGTAAGCCGTCTTATTGGAGCGCCTCCGGGATATGTTGGCTATGAAGAGGGAGGTCAGCTCACTGAAGCGGTAAGAAGAAAGCCGTATTCAGTTGTGCTTTTGGACGAGATTGAAAAAGCTCATCCTGATGTATTCAATATACTTTTACAGGTGCTTGATGATGGAAGAATCACCGATTCACAGGGCAGGACGGTAGACTTTAAAAATACTATTATCATACTGACATCAAATCTTGGATCACCTTATATTCTTGAGGGAATAGAAGAAAACGGTGAGATTTCTCAGAACGCACGGAACGAAGTTGACAAACTTCTGAAAAGTCAGTTCAGACCGGAGTTTCTTAACCGACTTGATGAGATTATTTATTACAAGCCGTTACAGAAAACGGAGATTCTGAAAATTGTTGATCTTATGCTTGATGAGCTTAGAAAGAGATTGGCTGACAAACAGGTTGGCATTGAGGTTAGTGACCGGGCAAAGCAAGCTATTATTGACCAAGGCTTTGACCCGAGCTATGGAGCAAGACCTCTTAAACGGTTTATTCAGCGGAAGGTAGAGACTCTTGTCGCTAAGAAAATCATAGCCGGAGAGGTTGAGCCTGAGAGCATAATAAAAGTGGATTATGATGGCAATAACTTCGCTGTTTCGTGATTTTTTAGCTTTTTTAATTGACAGGAACAAAAGTATGTGATATAATTAGTCCCGTAAACAGGCGATTAGTTTACGGGATTTTTTAATTAATCAATTAGGAGAATAGCTATGAAAAAAGGGATAATTTTATCTGCGCTTGCTATTGCGGCGCTGTTGTCATTTGCTTCTTGCGGAAGACCTGAAAAGCCTGACAGCTCAGTAGTGAAATCTACGGCTACGGCACACAAGACCCCTGAAACAAACGGGTACAGGATGAAAAGCGAAATTGCTGAAATAAAAGGCAACGATGATTTAAGCAAGCTTAAAGGATATTTCGTTGAAACCATTGACGGTAAGGAAACAGGATATATATCAATAAACGATGATGGTGCGGTTTATGTTGAAAAGGAAAGCAATTTGGTAAAGCCTTTGGGAATTGAAACCTCAAAGGACGGTCTTATGGTATATCGCATATCAAGACCGCCGGTAGATTTATTTAATCCATACAGCTTTGATGGAAAAACGCTTAAATATGAAAGCGACGGACAAAAGGTTGAATGGAAAAAGGTAGGTTTCTTTTCAATTTCGGGCACATTTAACTGTACTAAGCCAAATGAAAGCGGAAGTGAGCTTTGGACTTTTAATGAAGACGGAACAGGCATGATTGTTGACCTGAGTCATGAGAAAACAGAAACAAGAGAATTTAAGTTTAAACAGGATAAGGACAAGGTAACAATAGAGGACAGTGACGGTAAAAAGACTAAATATACATATATTTATGACAAGGTTTCTCTTGTTCTTGAGTCTGATAAGGCTGCGCTTTCTATGGTGATAAATTAGAAAATAAAAACCGGCAGTGATCTGCCGGCTTTTTTATTTATGCTGATTGTTGCTTATTTCTTTAAGTTCACGGCCTTCTTTTAAAAGATCGTGGAGCTTTGAATAATCATCTTCAGAAATAGCGTCACGATAATCTTCGAGGCTTTTGATAATATGATTTATTTCCAACAGCAGGGATTCCTTATTCATCATAAACAGAGTAGTCCACATATCTTCGTTAAGCTTAGCGACTCTTGTTAAGTCTTTGAAGCTTCCGGCTGAAAACCCGGATTGCTTCAAAAGACTTGGGCTTTTTATATATGCGCTTGAAACTACATGTGCAAGCTGAGAAGTAAAAGCGATTATCTGGTCATGCTCTTCGGGAGATGAAACAACGCACTTGGCAAAACCAATATTATATGCCAGATTTGAAATTTCTTTAACTACTGAAATGGGGGTGCTGTCAGTTGGGGTCATGATGAAGCTTGCTTTATCAAAAAGATTGTCAACTGAATATGCAAAGCCTGAGAACTCACGTCCTGCCATTGGATGGCAGCCTAAAAATTTTACTCCGCACTGGTTCAGCTCGTTTTCTACCGAGGACACGATTCTTTCTTTTACGCCGCAGGAATCGATTACGATTCCGCCTTTTTTAAATTTATTTTTATTTTCAAGAATAAAATCAATAGTTTCCTGAGGATATAAACAAACGATAACTACATCGCAGCGGTCGAGCCGGTCAACTGTGATCTCATCATCAATAGCTTCCTGTGCAAAGGCTCCGGCAATTGTAGCTTTATTTATATCAAGACCATAGCAAATATCAGAAGTATTTTTCTTTATTGCTTTTGCAAGTGAGCCGCCGATAAGTCCTAATCCTACTATACCAATTTTCATAAAAATTTTCCTTTCACAATAGTTACAAACAATTTCACTTTAATGCTTTTATCTAATAAAGTATATCACTCATATTTAATTTTGTCAAGGGCGAAAAAATAAATTATGGTAAAATATTAAAAAGCGGCAATGAATAAGTATTTTGATTTTTGGGAAAATTAAAATTGTACCGAAAACGGTATGTGATAAACGTTGAAAGGGCGGTATTTATGAAAGATAAGAAATGCAAGAAAAATGCCGGTAATAACCAATGGACAAGCGCTCATCTCAAAAGCAAACCGGACAAGCGTGAAAGACGTGACGGACCGGGAGGAGACTAAATAACATTATAGGATAAAATGCCGGAGCTGTTTATTTTACAGTTTCGGCTTTTTTGCAATTATAGAAAAAGTTTCGTCAAATCTCTTGAAATCATATACAATACGTGGTATAATAAAAAAGATTAATACACTATATATAATAGTATATTTTATGAATGGAACGATGCGTTTTTGCAATGAAAGGAAGAAAAGTCAATGAAATGTCCGTTTTGCAACTATGAGGATACAAAAGTAATAGATTCTCGGCCAAGCGAAGGGAAAAAGCGCCGCCGCCGTGAATGTTCAAACTGCGGAAGACGTTTTACAACATACGAAGTAGTTGAAAAGCCGTCTCTCATGGTATATAAAAAAGACGGAAGCTTTGAGCCTTTTGACAGGGCGAAGCTTTTTAAGGGATTACAGAATGCTATAAAAAAACGTCCTGTAAGCGTTGACCAAATGAATGAGCTTGTGGATAACATTGAGAATTCCTATGCTAACGCAATGCAGACTGAGACGACGACAAGTGAAATCGGCGATATGGTTCTCAAGGGTCTGAAGGATCTGGATCATGTTGCTTATGTAAGATTTGCCTCGGTTTACAAGGACTTCAATGATGTTGACTCGTTTATTCAGATAATTTCTGAATTGGCTGAAAATTAAGGCATTTATTTCGTTATAGCTATTGCAATTTAACCATTGGCATATTATAATTAAAAATGTATTGTAAAATGATAATTGGATTGCGAAGATATGTGAAAGGAGTGTTTCTTCCTCTTCGGGAAGTATATACATAATTATGAAAAAGAAAATATTAGCGGCTTTTATAGTATCAATGCTTTTGCTTTGCGGATGTGATGTTTTCAGAAAGCCTGTGACTGTTGTTAAGAAATCTGTGACGACCTCGGCGGAGGAGTCTTCGATTTTTGAAAGTGATGAATCATCTGAAGCTGAAAGCTCAGAAGATGAGGATTCTGAGGATGAATCTCAGAAGGATGACTCAAAAAAGGAAAAAGACGAAGAATCATCAGAGGATGAAGATTCTTCGGAATATTATTATGTTAATGATTATAGCACGACAACGGCTCAGACTTGGAGGCCACCGACAACACAGAGCGCTAAGGCTACGACTTCTAAAAAAACAACGGCTTCTACCAAGAAGACGGTAACTACTAAAAAAACGACGGTCAATACGCCTAAAATAACAAAGCCGTCTAAACCGGTTGTTTCGATTGATCCTCCGGTAAGTAATGATCCGCCAGTATGGAACACGGAACCGACTGGTGAACCTGCTCCGGCAGAATCTGATCAAGAAGAATAAGCTGATTTTTATGTGGTAACAGCGTGAGCGTTACCACATTTTTTGTTTTATAGGTGCAATTAATATAAAATCTACAATCACTAATGTATAAAATTGTGCAAGTCTACAAAGTCTTAAAAAACAGTTGACAAACCCGCAAAAAGGTGATAGAATAAACAAGTCGCCGAAAAGAGCGGCGGCAAGAGAAGCAAGCCTCAGGAAATATTTTTTTGGGAAAAAGGTATTGACAAAGGCGAGCTGGTGTGATATAATAGATGAGCACTCTTGAGGGAGAGCGAGAATAGGAATCACAAGAGAGTGAAAAAAGGTATCTTGAAAATTGAATAACAACGAATACTAAAAACCCTTGGAAATTTCGAAGAGTATAAGAAACTTGGAGAAAACGAGAAGGTCAAGAAAAGACTGAAAAATTGAAAAAGATAGTCAGTAAAGACTGAACAGGATAGCAGAGTACCGGAAGGTATTTTGATATACAAATTTGATTAAGAGTTTGATCCTGGCTCAGGACGAACGCTGGCGGCACGCTTAACACATGCAAGTCGAACGAAGAAGCTTCACCGCAGCTTGCTGCACCGAAGCTTTTTAGTGGCGGACGGGTGAGTAACACGTGAGCAATCTGCCTTTCAGAGGGGGATACCTGTTGGAAACGACAGTTAATACCGCATAACATAGTTAAACCGCATGGTTTGATTATCAAAGAAATATCGCTGAAAGATGAGCTCGCGTCTGATTAGATAGTTGGTGAGGTAACGGCTCACCAAGTCGACGATCAGTAGCCGGACTGAGAGGTTGAACGGCCACATTGGGACTGAGACACGGCCCAGACTCCTACGGGAGGCAGCAGTGGGGAATATTGCACAATGGGCGAAAGCCTGATGCAGCGATGCCGCGTGAGGGAAGAAGGTTTTAGGATTGTAAACCTCTGTCTTCAGGGACGATAATGACGGTACCTGAGGAGGAAGCTCCGGCTAACTACGTGCCAGCAGCCGCGGTAATACGTAGGGAGCGAGCGTTGTCCGGAATTACTGGGTGTAAAGGGAGTGTAGGCGGGACTGCAAGTCAGATGTGAAATTTAGGGGCTTAACCCCTAAACTGCATTTGAAACTGTGGATCTTGAGTGAAGTAGAGGTAAGCGGAATTCCTAGTGTAGCGGTGAAATGCGTAGATATTAGGAGGAACATCAGTGGCGAAGGCGGCTTACTGGGCTTTTACTGACGCTGAGGCTCGAAAGCGTGGGGAGCAAACAGGATTAGATACCCTGGTAGTCCACGCTGTAAACGATGATTACTAGGTGTGGGGGGACTGACCCCTTCCGTGCCGCAGTTAACACAATAAGTAATCCACCTGGGGAGTACGGCCGCAAGGCTGAAACTCAAAGGAATTGACGGGGGCCCGCACAAGCAGTGGAGTATGTGGTTTAATTCGAAGCAACGCGAAGAACCT
>UQDR01000004.1 GCA_900539835.1 uncultured Ruminococcus sp.
GTTAGCGTTGGATAAGAAACGCTGGATATTTCCTGTCCGTTTGCGGTTTTATGTGCTTTCACGGCAAACTTATATTCTGTTCCTGCACTTAATTTTGAGATTTTATATGTATTTGCTGTTGTAGTTGTTCTGGCAATTCTAATCCATTTTTTCTGTGAATTATTATACTGATAAATATAATATCCTGCTGCGCCGCTGACCTTTGTCCACGAAAGATTTACGGTATCAATAGTTTTTGACAATGCTTTTAAGCCTGTTACTACAGCTGGATAAGATGCGATAGAATCTTTAACAGCCTGACCGTTTTTAGTATATCCTCCGTCGGATTCGGAATAGGTATTGCAAAGAAACTCCCACTTATATCCCCACTGGGGGCTGTCGCTTGCTTTTTCGCCGACTTCCATCAAAAAGACGCTTCCGTCAATTATTACCTCACCCCAAAAGTGCTGCCAGCCGCCTGATCTATATCCCATTATAAGCCTTGCGTCAAATCCGAGATATATCATCATTTCAACTAATGCACCGTTATAATCAGAACACTGACCTTCCTTATATTTAAAAATATTTTCTGTATAAGAATAGGTTTTTATCTGGCTGTAATCTTGAAGATAAGTCATATTATTTCTTATCCACTCGGCGGTATAGACAACTTTTTCGCCGGGCGTCCAATTATCCTTAAAGTGCTTATCTGCGAAGCTTTTAAGAATGCTTTTTTCTTTGTCTGTCAAAGTGTGATCAGCAAAGGTTGTATTCTTACTGCCCTGAGTATTTATGGTTTTATATGAGTTTCTTGTTTTCAATGAAGCGGCATTGAGTCGGTTGACTGTGTCGATAGTACACTCATCATTAGACCAGCCGCTGTAAATAGTTGTACTGCCGGATTTTTTATAAGCTCTCACCTTAAAGTGATAATTTTTTTTATATGACAAGTCTGTTTTAGTGTATGTTGTTGTGGTATTGCTTGAAATGGTTTTAAGCTTCGTGCGTTCATTCCAGCAATCACCCGACTGATTATTATGGGGAACAGAGCTTGTATCACCGCCGCACCAATAAATCTGATAGCCGTCGGCTTTGGTATTCTTATCCCATGAAAGAACTGCTTTTGTGGCATAAGATTTCAATGTAAGTTTAGGCGCTGAAAGAGTTTGGGATGCACCAAAAGCACTTAGCCCTGCTGAAAATACAAAATTTAAAGTCATTACGATAGTTATTAAAATTGCAGAAAATTTTCTTTTCATGACAAACATACTCCCCATATAACAAATGAAACGGTCAAGGCAAAAAGCCTGACCATTTCAAGATACCACATTTTTCGTCGTTTGTCAACGAAAAGCAAGGACAAAGGGTGAAATTGGCAAATAACAGCTTGATATTTAAATTATTATATGCTAATCTAAAACCACACGAACAAAACCGGACATATTAAATCAAGATTTCAGCTTAAAATCATGATATTATCAATATGACAGGAGGAATTAAGATGGACTGGATCAGAAGTTTTCAGAAAGCGATAGACTACATTGAAGATCACATAACCGAGCCTTTGGATTTTAATCGCATTGCACAGGAAATGAATATATCAGGTTTTTATTTTCAAAAGATATTTACTATAATATGCGGGTTTTCCTTAGGAGAATATATACGCAGCAGGAGATTAACGCTTGCCGGCAGTGAACTTATCTCCACTGACAACAAAATAATTGACATTGCATTTAAATACGGTTATGACACTCCCGAAGGATTCACCCGTGCATTTACACGATTTCACGGAATTACCCCTATGTCTGCAAGAAAACGCTCCGGCGGTCTTAAATCTTTTGCCAAGCTGTCAATAGCTATAACAATGAAAGGCGGTAGTATTATGAACTATAAAATTGTAGAGAAGGATTCATTTAAAGTACTCGAAAAAGTAGAAAAACACAGTATTGACGACGCACAAAACAAGAACACTATTCCTGAATTCTGGATGCGTTCACACACAGACGGCACGGTGAAAACGCTTCTGGAACAAACCAATGACAAACAATTTATTTTCGGTATTTGCTACGGCAATATACCAAAAGACACCAAGGCTTTTGATTACGGCATTGCCGCTTTATATGGAGGAGGCATAGTTCCTGAGGAATTCCGCATAAAAGAAATTCCTGCACGCACATGGGCAGTTTTTGAATGCAAAGGACCTCTTCCTTCTGCAATACAGACAACATGGCACAAGATATGCACAGAGTTTTTCCCGACCTCAGGATATCAGCCCACATACGAAATGGACATTGAGGCATATACTGACACAAAGAATATGCCTGCTGATGATTATTACTGTGAAATTTGGGTAACGGTTGAAAAGAAATAGCAACAAGCTCCGCATTGCAATATTAATGCGGAGTTTAACGTTTTAGTCAATAGAAAAAGCACACAGCAAATACTGTGTGCAAATTATGAATGAGATAAGTAAATTACTGTTTTTTCATTTGCCTTAGAAATAAAAGAACTGCGGCGATCATTATAACTATCATATATCCCAATACCCAAAGCAGGTCGGGTATTATGTCACTGAAATTACCGTTTAGTACTGCCCTTTCAAGATTGACGGCATGTACATAAGGCAAGACATTAGCTGCCTTTTTAAATGCACCGCCCACAAGCTCCAAATCAAACCATGCTCCTGACAGCCATGCAGTAAGGTTTGTAAGCAATGCTCCGCAAATTCCGCCGACCTGTTTATCTGTAAACACACTTCCGCACAAGAGTCCTAAAAATATGAAAAACAAAGACACAGGAATTATAAACAGCACTGCCCATAAAAGATTAACAGTAAGATCAAGTCCCAGTGCCAAAGCGACTGCATAGCAGATTATACACTGTGCTATTGCTATGGGCAGAATCGGCAGCATATAGCCTATAATATAGTCCTTAGCAGTAAGAGGTGTCGTGTAGAGCCTTTGAAGCAGAGCTGTGGAACGATCTTTGGAGATAAGTGTGGCAGAAAATAAGGTCATAAAAGACAGTCCGAACACGGTTATGGCCGGTGTAAGCGTTTGTATTTCAAACAGTTCCACAGGAATATTCGCCTGAATAGCGCTCATAAGCAGCAAAAGAACTATCGGAAAGCCCAATCCGAAAATAAGCGTCAACGGGTCACGAAGAATTTCTTTCGCTGTTCGTTTTGAGAAAGTAAGCATACGCATTTTTATTTATCCTCCTTTACAAGTTGGACAAAAGCATCCTCAAGTCTGTCTGCTCCCAATTTAGCCTTTATTTCACCGGCTGTGCCGTTAAAAAGCAATTTACCCTCTTTCATAATTGCAATTTTATCTGACAAGGCTTCTGCTTCTTCCATATAATGAGTAGTAAGAATAATTGTAATTTTTCCTTTTAATGAACGTATTATATCCCAAAGATCGCTTCTCGCTAAAACATCAAGACCCAATGTCGGTTCATCTAAAAACAGTACTGACGGTTCTGAAATAAGAGCCATGGCAATACTCAGACGTCTTTGATAACCGCCTGAAAGCTTTCCCGCTTTTTTGGACATTATCTTATCAAGGTCAAACTGTTCAGAAAGCTCTGAAATTTTCTGAATGGTTTTATTTTTAGAAAAGCCGTGTATTCCTGCCATAAGCTCAAGGTTTTCCTTTGCAGTCAAATTGGGTGCAACGGCGGTTTCCTGCGGCGAAACGGCAATAAAGGATTTAACTTTTGAAGGCACTTTTATGACGCTTTCTCCGTACACAAAAGCCTCTCCGCTTGTAGGCTTCGTAAGGCATGACAGCATTTTTATAGCTGTAGTTTTACCTGCTCCGTTTATTCCAAGCAAAGAGTAAAGCTCTCCCCGCTCAATTTTTAAATTAAGTTTATCCACAGCTGTCAAATCTCCATATTTCTTGGTCAGCTCACATGTTTCTATAGCATACATTTTAATTATCACCCTTTTTAAGATAATTCATTTTCATACCCTCATAGGCATCGGTCAGCATCTGGCTTATCATATCCCAATTCCAGTCAAGATATGACGTAGCAATCATAACGGCTATGCCATGAACATAAACCCACATTTCCAGATGAAACATAAATGCCTGTTCTCTGTCAAGTCCCGTATTCTTTTGTATCAAAGAGATAATTTCTTCGCCCTCGGCAGTTCCCTTTATTTTTTCATTAGAACGATCTCTCATAAACAAAAACTTAAAAAACTCTTTTTCCTCTTCAGCAAAGCGTATATAAGCCATTCCGCTTCCTTTATAAGGCGGAAACTCATTGCTTTTAATTCCTTTATAGACATAATCAAGATAAATTTTCTCAGCATAATTCATGACATCTTTTTTCAGCTCATTCATTGAATCATAATTAGAGAATATCGGCTGAGTTGAGCAATTTAGTTTTTGTGCAACCGCTCTGGCGTTTAAAGCATCAATACCACGTTCTCTGACTATCTGTACTGCGGCTTTTATTATATTATCCTTATCGATTTTTACTTTTGGCGGCATAATCATATCCTCTTAAATAGCTAATGTTATATAACTTGTGTTATATATTATCGCACTGCATTATTATTTTGTCAAGAAAAAAGAAGGAATTTAATAAAAATTCCTTCTGAAAATATAGGATTCTGTTACGGACAATATACTAAAATCGCTTGTCTGACAAATTCGGCAGTCCCTTCCCCTCCGGCTTCATCAATATTTCGCTTAAATCGTTCATCATTGACATACATCTGACCTAAGCCTTTTAGTATCTCATCAGTGCAATTATAATAATTATTCGTGATAAATCTTTGTAACTCACTGATTTTCTCTTGAACTTCTTTATCATGGGGTGAAAGATGTTTAAGAGAACCGATAGCTGCGAAAACAGACATAAACCAATTTGCCGTTTCAGCAAGTTCACTGCTGCTTTTTTCACTATTTCTTTTCTCATATTCTTCATAGGCTTTAGCAGAACCCCATTTGCTTTTTACTTCAGCTGAATATTTTTCTATTTCAGTTTTGTAAAAGACATTAAAATTCATTTTATTCACTCCTTTTTGCTGAATTTCACGGGCAAAAGAAATAAGCCTCTCTATATGATTTCTTTGCAACTCAAGCAATTTTATCTGCTGTTGGATCGCTTCTGACGGATCAAAGTCAGGACTGTCAAGAATCGCTTTTATTTCTTTTAAAGGAAATTGCAATTCACGAAACAATAAAATATTTTGCAGGCGTTTAAGGGCTTTATCGTCATACAGCCGATAACCAGCCTCTGTGACCTTTGCAGGCTTCAAAAGTCCAATTGCATCATAATGATGAAGTGTGCGCACACTTATACCTGTTAGTTTACTAACTTGTTTCACTGTTTTCATATTCATTCCTCCCGTGTAATTTTATTATAAACCATAACGCAGCGTGAGAGTCAATAGGTAAATTAAAAAAGTATTGACTTATGGAAAAAATTAAGTTATAATAAAATTATTAATAACGTATTAAACTTTGAAAGGTTGTAGAAATTATGAAAAAGGCTGGAGTTGTAATACTTACAGCGGCTATGACGATTTCCGCTGCTTGTGCAGGATATCTTGGAACATTCGTTTCTGATATCAGTTCATACGCTGCTTATGAAAGCAAACACACTTTATCAAACCCTGACGCTGATGAAATAACATCAAGAGTTTATGACTACATATGCGACAGCTTTGGAAATACCATTTTAGCAGGTCAGCAGGAGTCAACATGGATGGATTCTGTAGATTATGAGATGAATTATATTCAAAAGAACACAGGCAAGCTTCCCGCTGTGAGAGGTCTTGATTTTATGGGCGGAGATTTCGACGGTGTTGTTAAACGTTCCAAGGACTGGTGGGAAAAAGGCGGAATCGTTACGATTTGCTGGCACACCGGTGTGAACGGAGGCTCATATAACGACTCTCTCAACGACAGCCCTAATTTCAGCAAGCTTCTGACAAAGGGTACATCTGAATATAATGCGATGATTGCTAACTGGGATAAGGCAGCCGAAGCACTCAAAGAGCTTCGTGACGCAGGCATTCCTGTTTTATGGCGTCCTTTCCACGAATTTGACGGACAATGGTTCTGGTGGGGCAAAGGCGGTTCAAGCAACTTTGTTAAGCTTTGGCAGATGATGTATGATTACTTCACTGACGTACACGGTTTGGATAATCTTATCTGGGTTCTGGGATATGCAGATGATGTAAAGAACGGTTGGTATCCGGGTGATGAATACTGTGACATTATCGGTTCTGACACTTACAGAAATTCAAGCCTTACCAATAAGAATTCATGGAATAAGCTAAATAATATGAATACCGGAAAGCCTGCTGCATTTCATGAATGCGGAAATCTTCCGACAGTTGAAGCTTTGAAAAACGATGGCTGTATGTGGTCATGGTTCATGGTATGGCACACAAGTCATATTACAAATAACAACAAAACAAATCTAAACAATTTATACAACGACGAACTTATTACTACACTTGATGAGCTTCCTGACTTTGCAACTTATAACGGCAAAGAGGATGAAAACAGTTCATCAGAAAGCAGCAGTGACAATGATTCAAGCAGTTCATCTGAATCTGATTCATACATTGAATCAAGTTCAGAAATTGACAACAGTCAAGACAGTTCTGAAATTAACAGCACTGAAGACAGCAGTAAGATCGATAACATTAATACTTCAAGTCAAGCTGCAACGAACTCGTCAAGCTCAGTTTCAGCAAATTCAAGCAAGGCAACAAGCACTTCAAGCTCAGACCGCAGTCCTAACACCGGAATTGCTTTGAGTTTATCAGCACTTGCAATTACTGCTACTGCTTTAGTTGTAGTTAAAAAGAAAAACGATGAGTAAATTTAAAATTTAACTATTAATAACGTCGGATATTTCCGGCGTTATTTTTTTGCATTCCTTCACTTATATTTTTTAAAAATTTAATTGACTTTTATTACTATATTTTTTGTTTCTAATTAAGAATAAAAATTTTATATCTGCAAATAATATGGTTACAAAATCGACTTAATACTTGTAATTTCTCAATGAAAAATTTGATTTGAAAGGAATGTTTATATATGAAAGCAACAGGTATTGTTAGACGTATTGATGACTTGGGAAGAGTTGTAATTCCTAAGGAAATCAGAAGGACTATGCGTATTCGTGAGGGCGACCCCCTTGAAATTTATACAAGTAACGAGGGTGAAGTGATTTTCAAGAAATATTCGCCTATAAATGAACTGTCTGAGGGCGCAGCACAAGCGGCCGAGGTTATCTCAAAGCTTGGCGGAGCGCCTGCTATTGTGTTTGACCGTGACCATGTGGTTGCAGTTGCAGGAGTTCAGAAGAAAGAATATTCAGAGCGCAGAATCTCTCCCGCTTTGGAAGAGCTTCTTGAAAGCAGAAAATCCTTTGCATTCACTGATGAATCCGTTCATCCGCTTATGCCTGTGGAGGGTATTGACAAACCTGCTCTCGCTGTATTCCCTATTATTTCTTCAGGCGACGTAACGGGTGCTGTGGCTTTTGTTTCTAATTCAGACAATGCAAAAGCCGACGAACAGCATAAAATGCTTGCTCAGGCGGCTGCCATGTTTCTCGGTAAACAAATTGAAGAATAAAAAAATTAAGGCTGTATCTCTTAATAAGATACAGCCGTTTTATTTAATACTTAATTTATTCAGCCTTGTTTTCTTCCTGTGCCTTTAGCAAATCACGGATTTCTGTGAGAAGTGCAATGTCAGCCGCAACAGCTTCTTCTTTTTCCTCTTCTTCAACAGCCTCTTCTTTCTTCTTGATATTCTGTAATGCATTCACCAGTTTAACAATGAGGAATACACAGAACGCAGTAATTAAAAATGTAATTACCGCAGAAATAAATGCTCCGAAATTGATTACAGGATTATTTCCCCACGGAATTCTAACCGTAAGCTCCGCAAAATTGACTCCTGCTAAAATCATTCCGATTATCGGCATAAGAATGCTGTCAACTAAAGCGTTTACAATCGCTGTGAACGCACCGCCGACTACAACGCCGACTGCTAAATCAATAACGCTTCCTCTTGAAATGAATGTTTTGAATTCACCAACGAATCGCTTCAAAAAACCCGGTTTCTTTTCTGCCATTTTAAAATTCCCCCTACTTATTTTTTCAAAGAAAGTTTGATAAAATAAGTATATCATATTTCGTCAGGCTTTTCAATATTTCCGCAAAAATTTATAAAAAAGCTGCCTTGAAAAATCAAGACAGCTTTCATTATTATGCAAAGCTTAAGCTTATCAGTCCTAATAAAGCAATACCTGCTATAAGACAACTGGTGAAGCCTAACAGCTTATCTTTCTGTTCATCTGACAATTTGCACATAATATCACCCTCCGACTATTCTGTCCTTAATGCAACGACCGGATCTTTCTTAGCCGCAATTCTTGATGGGAATAATCCCGCAATAAGCGTAAGCACCATGCTTATAATTACAAGAATAACAGCACCGCCAACAGGTATAGAAGCCTTCATAGGAACTTCTGTAATCAGCCTTATAACAGCGTTTATCGGTATGGTCAAAAGATATGAAATTACTATTCCGATAACTCCTGCCGCAAATCCTACAATAAGTGTTTCTGCATTAAATACTCTTGAAATATCTCTCTTTGAAGCTCCGATACTTCTGAGAATACCAATCTCCTTTGTTCTCTCAAGAACAGAAATATAAGTGATTATTCCAATCATAATTGATGAAACAACAAGTGAAATCGCAACAAATGCTATGAGTACATAGCTAATTGAATTTATGATCGTTGTCACAGACGACATCATAAGTCCTACCATGTCAGTATATTCGATTTTGTCAGCTTCGTCACCTTTAGCGTTGTAGCTGTCAATAATCTCTACTATGCGTTCCTTAGCCTCAAAGTCTTTCGGATATATGTTTATTCCCGATGGCTTTTCTTCTGTCGCATATCCTAAAATCTCTAAGTTTTCATCATAAGTCGCCGATGAAACTACAGAAGAACTATTTTGCTGTGCCTTGATTCCCTCTGCCTGTTCCTTCGCCATTTCCTGCAATAATGCCATCTGTTCGTCTGTCAGTGACTGTAAATATTTTTTCTGTGCATCAGTTAGCTTTGACTGATCAAGCTGACTCATGTCAGTTATCTGCATAGATTCAGATTCTGATTTCATTTCGCCGTATGTGTCCGAACCAATGACTTTTACATTCTTATTTTTCCTGTCCTCATCACTTGCAAATTTTAAACCGGTAAAAATATCAGTTTCAGGATCGTTCATCTGATCCTTTACAATTTCACTGCTGCTTACCTTGTCAAGAAGATATGTGGTAAGATCATGACGATAACCTATAGCACCGCTGATTGATGAAGCAGAAGCGTCTTCAGAAGGCTTTACAACACCCACAACCTTAAGCTCAGTTCCCTTGTCAACAACAGATCTCATATAGTCCTCATCTTCACTTTTGTCAACCCAAAGACCATTTTCTTTTACAAACTTATCGGTTGGAGAAATCAGCTTGAATTTCAAATCAAGAAGCTCATCATAAGTATAGATGGTCTGTTCGGAATCAATTTCTATCTTATCCCCTGCAACCGCCTTCTTCATAATTCCATTCAACTCTGATGAATCCAGCATTCCCAAAGTATAAAGCACATAATCGTTAATTTCATTGTATTCGTCAACAACCAAAACTATCTCGTTATATTTCTCCGGCAGCTTTCCGGCAAGCACATCATACTGATTTTTTATAAGCTCCTCGTTGTCTATCATCTCTGACCAGACATCTGCATTTGCCATTCCCATTGACGACATAGAACTTATCTGTTCCTCAGAATAAAATCCGGTGTCTGTCAATAAAGTTGATGGATTGACCTGAAAAACCTCATCTGAAACATCAGCCTTATATACCGTTAAAGGTGCTGCGTAACTATATTGAATATCTGTCGTAAGCTCTTTCAGCTCATCATTCTTGTCAATAAAAGTCTTGAACTTTTCAAGGTTATTTACCTTAGTTTCTTTTAACAAAGTTTCAAGCTGTTTTCCCAATAGATTTCTGGAATAAACCTTGTTCATATCATGATCGTGACTTACTCCCTCATCAGACATCGACATCATTATTTCGCCAAAGTTGGTATTAGTTTTTGTTATCTGTAAAGGATAGCTTGAAAGCGTATCCTCCTGTACCTGGTCAATATAATTCTGTACTCCGTGGGATAAAGATAAAATCAGCGCAATGCCTATAATACCGATAGAGCCGGCAAAGGAAGTCAAAAAGGTCCTTCCCTTTTTGGTCATAAGATTGTTTCGGCTAAGTGAAAGCGCAGTTAAAAACGACATGGAAAGCTTTTTGCCCTTTTTCTTATCCCTTTCAGCTTTGTCAGCCTTTTTTATATCCTCCTCAAACGGCTTGCTGTCATCAGTAATCTTACCGTCTAAAAGTCTTATGATTCGGCTTGAATATTTATCCGCAAGCTCAGGATTGTGCGTAACCATTATGATAAGCTTATTCTGCGAAATATTTTTTAGAATCTCCATAATCTGAACACTGGTTTCAGAATCAAGCGCACCCGTAGGCTCATCAGCTAAAAGAATGTCAGGATCATTAATAAGCGCTCTTGCAATAGCAACCCTCTGCATCTGTCCGCCCGACATCTGATTAGGCTTCTTATGAAGCTGATCTCCTAAACCTACCTGATTCAGTACATCAATCGCTCTCTGACGCCTTTCGGATTTAGATACACCCGATAAAGTCAAAGCAAGCTCTACATTTGACAAAACAGTCTGGTGAGGAATAAGGTTATAATTTTGAAAAACAAATCCTATTGAATGATTTCGGTATGTGTCCCAGTCTTTGTCCTTGAAGTCTTTGGTGGATTTTCCGTTAATAATCAGATCTCCGCTTGTATATCTGTCAAGTCCGCCTATGATGTTAAGCAAAGTAGTCTTTCCGCAGCCTGATGGACCGAGAATTGAAACAAACTCACTTTCACGGAATTGAATGTCGATTCCCTTTAAAGCGTTAACAACAGAATCACCGGAAACATAATCCTTAACGATATTGTTGAGTTTAAGCATATTGTCTTCCTTTCAAAATATGAGTTTTCCCCCAATGTATATATTTTTCAGTAATTATACTCCTCATTTATTAACTGCGTATTAACAAAAATGCGAAACCTGACTAAAATCAAATATTATTTTTGCTTCTAAATAAAGTAAAAAACGCATATGATTTTATTACTAAAGTTTAAAAAGAAAGGACAAGTCAAATGAGAAAACAAATAGAAATAATGATAGTATTCAGTATATTTCTGATGCTGATTCCCTGTATATCTTTTCTAAACAAAAATGAAACGCAATCCGCCGGCTATGCTGAAAGCGGAACAGTTAAAATACTGTTTACCGAAAAGGATAAGGTTGAGGAAATATCTATGCAAGACTACATGATCGGTGCAGTTCTCGCACAAATGCCTGCTGATTTTGAAGAGGAAGCATTAAAATGCCAAGCTGTACTGACTCATACATATATCCTCAGGCGTCAATTGACTGAACAAGCCAACCCCGATAAGAAGCTGAAAGGCGCTGACATCAGCGACGACAACTCTCTTTATCAAAGCTATTTCACAAAAGATCAGGCAAAAAAATTCTACGGTGATGACTATGAAAATGCCTATAAAAAAGCAGCCTCCGCAGTAAAAGCAGTTATAAATAAGATCCTTACATATGACAGCGAACCGATAATCGTTGCTTTTCATGCTATTTCAAGCGGTTCAACCGAATCAGCCGAAAATATGTGGGGAGAAAAAATCCCATATCTGATTTCTGTAGACAGCAGTCGGGATAAGAAAAACGACAGCTTTGAAAAAACAACCTCTTTCACCGCCGATGAATTATTAGCAAGACTTCAATCAGCTTTTCCTGATAATGAATTTTCAGAATTAAAAGAAAACAGCTTAAAAGTTGAAAAAACCTCCGACTGCGGTTCTGTATTATCCATAAAAATCAATGACCAAACCTTGACCGGAACTGAATTTGCCAATGCCCTTTCGCTTCCCTCCCCTTGCTTTACTGTTGACTATAAAAACGATACTTATACAATAAAAACCAGGGGCTGCGGTCATCTGGTTGGAATGAGCCAATACGGCGCAAATTACATGGCAAAGGACGGAAAAACTTACACCGAAATACTTAGCCATTACTTTCCCGAAACCGCCCTGAAGGATAGTTAATAATAAAATTACAGCCAACCACTGTTCTATAAATTATAAAAAATGCACACTCCGATTTATAATTTCGGAATGTGCATTTTGCATAATTTTGTAATGTCCGTTTTGTGCAAATCTCCAAACTTTTTTCATATTTTGTTCATAGTTGCACGTTTGCGTGCAAAAAAGCCCCAAATGAGGCTATAAGTGAAGGGGTGCTCGGCCGCACGGGGCAATACGGACCAGTTTGTGAGGATTTTAAGTTTTGTTCCCGAGAAACGAGTGAAGTATATTTAATGCTATCTCGGAAATTTGCGTTAGCAAATTTGCACGGCAACGAAACAAACTTAGTTATAGACAAACTGGGTGTTGCCGTTGCAGACGGCGCAATTCACGATATCAGTTCGTGATAATTTATAGTTTGCCCCCGCTAAGGCAAGTTTGCAAAACTTGTGTAGGGGCGCAACTCAGACGTCCCGTCCTAACCTTAACGCATACTGTGGTAAATTTGTGTAGGGGCTGGCGTCCTCGACAGCCCGCCACTCAGCGCAGCTGAGTTTGTCCTCGACGTCCCGACCTAACGCATATAGTGCAATTCACGATATCGTTTTGTGAAAAATTACGGCTTTGCCCCCGCTGTGGTAGGTTTCCAAAATAAACGTAGGGGTCGGCTTTACGTCGACCCGTGTGCTCGGGCGCACGGCGCAATTCACGATATCGACTCGTGAAGAACTAAAGCTTTGCCCCCGCTGAGGTAAGTTTGCAAAATTGGTGTGGTATGCTCAAGAACTCAGCATTTATTTAGAATCAGCGTCAGATGAAACAGCATTGTTGGCAAAAGCCTTATCATTTTTATTTTCTCCGTATGTGGACATATAAACCTTTGTAAATGTTATATCATCCACCGGCTGAAAATCGTCCTTTTCTGCATTTTTCACATCATAACCGCAGATTTTTTCATAAACATCCATTCCATCATAGGTCTGACCAAAAACCGTATATTGCTGTGAAAAGTTCAACACACCACCCTGCTCCATATAAGCATTTGTGATCTCTCTGTTAACGCTTCCCTCTTCAACGCATTCATCCAGCTCAGACTGCTCTTTATCGGTAAGCTTATAATCATTTACAAACAGTAAAAATGAATTTGAAACCTTGTCTTTCCAAAGAAGAAAACCGTTTTCATAAGTGTATGCACACAATGCGCCCTTAAACGGCCAAAGATTTTTTGACAGCTCTTCTGCACTTATCTCTGTTTTATCCGTGTCTGAAGTGGTAACTCCGTCAGCCTGCTTTGTTCCTCCGATAAAATATGCATCATTAACCATGCATATATGAGTTCCGTCGTAATAGCCCTTTTCAACAAGGTCAGTGAAATATTTGCAGTATTCAGGCGATTCGTCAGGATAAAGTACAGACTTGAATGTTCCCAAAGAGGTTTCAAATACTACGACCGGCGCATCATCATCAGGCACTTTTAATTGAACCAGATTCACATTATCAAAATCCAAAGGAGTTTTTTGTTTTCCCTGACAAGCATAGAACAAAGCAAAAACTAAAACAAGAATAACCGCTATAAGAGAAAGCTTAAAATAAGTTCTGAATCTTTTATTGTTATTTTCCTTAGGTCCTGTATATCCGTAATTTTTCATTTTAATCCTCACTATTTCTTAGAAATCTTTGTTCCCTGACGTGTTTCTTCAATAAGATATCCCATTTGTGATATTTTATCTCTCAGTGCGTCAGCAGCAGCAAAATCCTTAGCTTTTCTGGCTTCCTTGCGCTGCTCGGCAAGCTCAAGAATTTCCGCAGGAATTTCTTCAACCGCTGAGCTGTCCTTAAGCTTTTCAGCCTGTGCAATAAGATCAAGAGATAAAACCTTATCAAAATCGGCAATAAGCGCAAGCTTTGTCTTTGCGTTTACATCAGACTTGAGAACATTATAAAGCGCAGTGATCGCCATAGAAGTATTCAAGTCATTGTCCATTGCGTCAGTGAATTCTTTTCTAAGCCTGTCGAACTCAGCCTTATCGATATCACCGTTGCTTTCATCTAAAATCAAGGCGATCTTATTTAAAAGCTTGTTGTATGAAACCTGTGCATTATCAAGGTTTTCATAGGTAAATACCAACGATTTGCGATAATGCGAAAGCAAGCAGAAAAATCTGTATACAAGCGGATTATAGCCCTTTGATTCCAAAAGTGATACCGTTAAAAACTCGCCCTTTGATTTGCTCATTTTTCCGCTGTTTGTATTAAGATGAAGCACATGGAACCAATAGTTGCACCACTTGTGCCCGATATAAGCCTCGCTCTGAGCTATCTCATTTGTATGATGCGGAAAAGCATTATCGATTCCGCCGCAGTGAATGTCAAGATATTCACCCAAATGCTTCATGCTTATGCAGGAGCATTCAATGTGCCAGCCCGGATATCCTATACCCCAAGGGCTGTCCCATTTAAGCTCCTGATCATCAAATTTGGATTTTGTAAACCAAAGCACAAAGTCCGCCTTGTTTTTCTTGTTGCTGTCCTCTTCAACACCCTCACGAACTCCGACTGCCAAATCCTCTTCCTTAAAGTCGTTGAAAACATAATATTGCTCTAACTTTGAGGTATCAAAATAAATATTTCCCCCTGCCTCATAGGCAAATCCTTTTTCAAGCAGACTTGAAATTACGTTTATGAAATCATCAATACATCCTGTAGCTGGTTCAACAACATCAGGAGTTTTGATATTAAGCTTTTTGCAGTCATCAAAGAATGCGTCAGTATAAAACTTTGCAATTTCCATAACCGTCTTGTGCTCACGCTTAGCGCCCTTGAGCATCTTATCATCGCCCGTATCGCCGTCGCTTGTCAGATGTCCCACGTCAGTAATATTCATTACACGCTTAACGTCATATCCCGAAAAACGCAGATACTTCTCAAGAACATCCTCCATAATATAGCTTCTGAGGTTTCCTATATGAGCGTAGTGATAAACTGTCGGGCCGCAGGTATACATTGCCACCTTTCCTGCTTCATTGGGTATAAATTCCTCTTTTTTTCTTGTAAGAGTGTTGTATATATCCATTTTTACTTGCTCCTCTCTTTATTTTTTCTCTTTGTTAAGCTCATCAACCTGTTTTTCAAGCTTTTCCAGCCTTATTCTGTATAAGCAAAGCTCCTGTGCAACAGGGTCAGGAATATGAACCTGGTCAAGATCGCATACCTTTCTTCCGTTCTGTTTCACAATTCTCGCCGGAACGCCCACTGCTGTACAGTTAGGCGGTACCTCTTCAAGCACCACTGCATTTGCGGCAACTTTTGCTCCGTCGCCCACTTTAAAAGGTCCGAGAATTTTTGCACCGCTTCCCACCATTACATTATTGCCAAGGGTCGGATGACGTTTTCCATGCTCTTTACCCGTTCCGCCCAAAGTACATCCTTGATAAATAAGGCAATAGTCACCGATTTCAGCGGTTTCTCCGATTACGACTCCGCTTCCGTGGTCGATTAACAAGCCCTTTCCGATTTTTGCACCCGGATGAATTTCAATTCCTGTTATACACCTTGAAAATTGCGAAATAGCTCTTGCAATAATTTTATGATTCTGTTCATAAAACCAGTGTGCAATTCTATGCATAATAACTGCATGCACTCCCGAATAGGTCAGAATTATTTCTACTGTACTATGAGCGGCGGGGTCACGCTCTTTAATCGATTCAATATCATGTTTAATGTTATCAATAAATGACATTTTTATCCCTCTTTCAATAGTTTTTACCTATAAAAAAACAAAACCTCCCAAAGCCTTAAAGGGCTTCAGGAGGCAGTATTTCACTACGGTTCCACTCCGATTTTCCGAACTGTTTGCTCGGCTCATTACCTTTAACGCAGGTTAGTCGGGACAAAAATACTCATCCTTAATTACCGGACTTTCCTAATGCCCTGCTGGCAGCCGCACTTCTCATTTTCCGCCTTAAAGCCTCTCACCAATCAGCTTCTCTCTGAAAAGACTAAGAAAATGTTACTCTTGCTGTTAAGCATTTAAGATTTTTATTTTATCACTTATTATATGCATTTTCAACCTAAAGGTTGAAAAAATTATTTGCTTGAGTCAATATATTTCCAATACCCTTTAAGGTAAACTCCGCCGGAAATCAGCGTAAGAAAAACTGATATCCATATTAAAGCCTCATTTATAAGGAATATCGGTGTATTCCAATTAAGGTTCGGACTACCCTTTGCGTCAGGGAAAATAATCTGCAAAAGCATAATTGCCACAAGTGCGATCATAGTAAAAGCAGTTTTAAGCTTTCCCCAAATGCCTGCCGCAACTACAACTCCTTCATTAGCAACCACAAGTCTTAACCCTGTAACCATAAACTCACGTCCGAGAATAAGCACAACTGCTATCGGGTCGATCCATCTTTCAAAGGCAAAGCATATAAGCGCAGTCATGACAAGAAGCTTATCCGCAAGGGGATCGAGAAATTTTCCGAATGTAGTAACAAGATTATTTCTCCTTGCTATTTTTCCGTCAAACCAGTCAGTAACAGAAGCTGCTGCAAATATTATCAAAGCCCAAACTATATGATATGGAATTTGAAAACACAATAATGTGATGAGAAAAAACGGAATCAGGGCAACTCTTAAAACAGTAAGCTTATTTGGTAAATTCATAGTCAATCTCCTTAATCCACTCTTGTTCCAATTAAATCGTAGTCAAGCGTGTCGTCTATATGCACCGTGATATAATCGCCCTCGGTGGGACGTTTTTCACTGGTGAAAAATATTTTTCCGTCAATTTCAGGGGCATCCATTGCACTTCTTCCGTAATAGCACTCGGCATATCTGTCAAAGCCCTCAGCAACGACCTCTATATCTTTTCCCAAAAGCTTTTCATTAAATCTGTCGGAAATAAACATCTGCTCCTGCATGATAATATCAGCTCTATGCTCTTTCACATCTTCATCAAGCTGACCGTCAAGCTTAGCCGCAGGAGTTCCCTCTTCTGCTGAATATGCAAAACAGCCCAAGCGTTCAAACTTAACTTCCTTAACAAAGTCAACAAGCTCTTCAAACTGCTCTTCCGTTTCTCCCGGAAAGCCCGCAATTAAAGTTGTTCTTATAATTATATCGGGAATTTCCCTGCGTATTTTAGCGATCAAGTCGGTAAGTATTTTTCTGTCGCCGTGGCGGTTCATTCTTTTAAGCACCTGTCCACTGCAATGCTGCAAAGGTATATCCAGATATTTCACAAGCTTTTCTTCATCTCTGATAGTTTCAATAAGCTCATCGGTAATTCTTTCAGGATAAGCATAAAGAGTTCTTATCCATTTAAGTCCGTCTATTTTACAAAGCTCACGCAGCAGCTTCGGAAGCATAGACTTGCCATACAAGTCCTCGCCGTATCTTGTAGTATCCTGTGCAATTACAACAATTTCGGTAACGCCATTGTCTGCAAGCCACTTTGCTTCGGTTAATATATCCTCTATTTTACGGCTTCTGAATTTTCCTCTTATGGACGGAATAGCGCAATATGTACAACAGTTATCACAACCCTCGGCGATTTTAAGATATGCATAAAAAGGCTGTGTTGAAATAATTCTTCCGCCCTCAAGAGACAGCTTATTCTTTTCATCAAAATCACAGACGCTCTTTCCGTCGCAAAGCACATCTCTTATAATATCGCACAATTTTTCATTAGAGCCGATTCCGATAACGGCGTCAAGCTCGGGAATTTCTTTAAGAACCTCGTCCTTATAACGCTCGGCAAGACAGCCTGTGCATATAACAGCCTTTATTCTTCCCTCTTTTTTCAAAGTACAAAACTCAAGAATCGTATCAATAGCTTCCTGCTTTGCAGATTCAATAAATCCGCAGGTATTAACGACAACCACATCTGACAGTCCTGCGTCAGCCACTATTTCAAAGCCTTGTTTTTTCAAATCAAACAGCATATGCTCAGCGTCGACCTGATTCTTCGGGCAGCCTAACGACACCATTCCCACTCTTGTAGACATTTATAAATAACTCCAATCAAAGCAACTAAAATATAGATTTATTATCTCATGTTTACAATGAATTGTCAAGTGTTTTATAAATATTACTGTCAATCAATAAAAAAGGCTGCTTCAAAACCTTTAAAGCAGCCACTAACGATCAATATTCCTCTTCGTTCAGATAATCCTCCAAGGCGGCATTAACGTCCTTATAGCTATATCCGTTTCGGACAAGAGCATTTTTAACCTTTTTAATGCCGTCCTCGTCTTCAAGACGTCTTGCATATTTACTTTCGATCAGGTCTTTCAGCCGTTCCTGAGTTGTATCCTCATATTCCGTAAGAATCTCATTGGCGAGTTCTTTGGAAATACCTTTCTGACGCATTTCCTGAACAGCTTTATAATATCCGCACCGTTTTACTTCCATAAGCCTTTGGGCAAGGTTTTCGGCATAACGTCTATCGTCAACAATGCCCACCTCAACCAAGGAATCGATGACATCATAACAAATATCCTCGTCATAATTCTTTTCCAGCTTTTTAAAAAGCTCAATATAAGAATGGTCACGATAGTCCATGAGATACAAAGCCCGTTCTCTTGCACGTCGAAACTCGTTTGCATAGACAACCTGATTCCAAGCTGATTCGGGGATGCTCACTCCGCCTTTTATATTATACTGAGCGATGATTTCAGAATTTATAAACGCAGGCTCGCCCTCGTCAAAATTCACCTGATATGTGCTGCCCTTAAATTTCTCTACTGAAATTATATTAAGCATTTATTAATCACCAAGGCTATTGATATCAACAGGAGCGAATTCCTCAAAGTCATCATCAGCCGACACTGTTACGTCAGGCATAACAGCTTCACTTTCCTGAACCTCCGGCTTCTTTTCGGCAGACTTCGCAGCCTTTTCTTCAAGCTTAGCGTCCTTTTTATTTTTCTTCGAGGTCATGACAAGGTCTTTTTCTTTATCCTTAATAAGCTGTTCAATTTCAGCCATGATCTCAGGATTATTTTTAAGGAATTCCTTAGAATTGTCACGGCCCTGACCCAGCTTCATTTCGTTATAGCTATACCATGCTCCGCCCTTTTTAACGATATTAAGCTCTGCTGCAAGATCAAGCACCTCTCCTGTTCTTGATATACCCTGACCGTACATAATATCAAATTCACACTCTTTAAACGGAGGTGCGACCTTATTCTTTACGACCTTACATTTTGTTCTGTTACCGATAACCTCAGAACCGTTCTTAATCTGTTCGCCTCTTCTTACCTCAATTCTCACTGTACTGTAGAATTTCAAAGCACGTCCACCCGGAGTTGTCTCAGGATTTCCATAGATAACACCGATTTTCTCACGGACCTGATTGATAAATATTGCAGCACAATTTGATTTTGAAATAACCGATGTCAGCTTTCTCATAGCCTGTGACATAAGTCTTGCAAGCTGTCCCACATGAGTATCGCCCATTACGCCGTCAATTTCAGCCTTTGTTACCATAGCGGCAACGGAGTCTATTACGATACAGTCGATAGCTCCCGATCTTGCCAAAGCCTCGGCAATTTCCAGAGCCTGTTCGCCGCTGTCCGGCTGTGACACCAGAAGGCTTTCAATATCAACGCCTAATTTTTCGGCATACACAGGGTCAAGGGCATGCTCAACGTCGATAAACGCAACCTCGCCGCCCATTTTCTGTGTTTCTGCAATACAATGAAGGGCAACGGTAGTTTTACCTGATGACTCAGGTCCATAAATTTCAATAATACGTCCTCTTGGAATTCCGCCTATTCCCAATGCCAGATCCAAAGTCATTGAGCCTGTCGGAATAGCGGCAACATCCATAGTTTTAGACTGACCAAGACGCATGATAGCTCCTGCTCCGAACTGTTTTTCAATAACGCCTATTGCAGTTTCAAGAGCCTTTTTCTTCTCGTCCTTATCTACGATTCTTACAACTGTTTTAGTTTCTTTCTTCTTTTTGTCGATAGCCATAACGCTTATCCTCCTAATTTAAAAATACAAAGATTTCATCTTCATATACATACTAACACACTTTCTATCCAAAAGTCTGTACTGTTAAACGCTCATTACGTCTGTACACAGTTTTGTATTTTCCAATTTCTGTCCGAATACACAGCGGTTAACACCCATTAAATCCGGTCTTGTTCTGACATTTTTAAAGCCATGCTGAATAAGGATCCGCATAACCTCGTCCTCTTGATTTATACCGATTTCAAACAAAAGCATTCCGCCGTCTTTGATTTTATCTTTATAGATTCTTGTAATATCACGGTAATAGTCAAGGCCGTCCTCGCCGCCAAACAAAGCGCTCTCAGGTTCAAAAGTCACCTCACGCTGTAGAGTTTTCATTTCATCTGCTGTAACATACGGCGGATTACAGACAATTAAATCTGACATAGGCACAGCATTTATAACTTTGGCATCAAACACATCACCGTGTATAACATCAGCCATTGAATTATTCAACTGAACATTTTGCTTCAAGTAACATAGGGCTTTGTCAGACTTTTCAACGCAGACGACTTTATCACAGCTCAGATTCTTTTCAAGGGCAATTCCAATACAGCCGCTTCCCGAACACAAATCAGTAACAATCAAGTTTTCTGATTTGCCAAGCTTTTTTACAGCGACATCCACCAAAGTTTCGGTATCTTGTCTTGGAATCAAAACTCCCTCGCCCACTTTAAAGGGCAGACCGTAAAACTCCCACTCTCCGAGAATATACTGCAACGGCTCTCCATTAAGACGTTTTTCGCATAGCTTTTCAAAGGCTTTCTTAATTTCGACATCTGCGACGCTTTTCAGCTTGTCTGCATATACAGGATTACGGCAATCTATGCACAACGCTTTACCCAACATTTCATTAATTTCAAACTCTGCATTTTCTATTTTTGAGAATTGAAGTTTTTCAAGCCATAAATTTTTCAGTTCTTTATATGTAAAGCTTACCAACGGTCATCTTCCTTATTTTCAGGAATTACTGCTTTAAGAGCAGCAATCGCACATTCTATTTCTTCGCCGTCCGGTTCTCTTGTTGTAATGCGCTGAATAGCAAGTCCCGGAGCCGAAATAATTCTTGTTACGGCATTATCATATTTTCCTGCAAGTCTTATAAGCTCATAGGCAATTCCCATAATTAAAGGCAAAACTGCAATTTTGCAAAGCATTCTTATAAAAACGCTGCTCCAAGGCAAATGGAGGACAGTATTCACAAAGATACTGATAAAAAGCACAAGAAAGATAAAGCTTGTTCCGCATCTTGGATGAAAGCGTGAGTGCTTCTTTACATTTTCCACAGTCAGCTCCTCGCCATGCTCATAACAGGTTATGGTTTTATGCTCAGCACCGTGATATTCATAGGTTCTTCTTATATCCTTCATTAAAGCCGTCAGGGCTGTATATCCAATAAAAATAGCGATTTTCAGCAATCCCTCAATAACATTTCTTGCAAAACCGTTCAGCGGGATAAAATAATTTATACCCTTTGATATCCAAGACGGGACCATCATAAACAGAACAACTGCGAGAGCTACTCCGATAACAATTGAAATTCCCGAAATAATAGGCATAATTTTATCGCCGAGTTTTTCATCAAGCCACTTCTCGAACCTTGTCAGCTCCTCGTCATCATCGTCTATGATCTGTTTTTCAGCCGATCTTGAGATACATTTATATCCGTCGATCATAGAAACGATAAAATTAAACACGCCTCTTACAAAAGGAATTTTTCTATACCACGGTACGTTTTTTCCGCCTTTTATCGGCCATATTTCCATATCAATTTCGCCGTCAGGAAGTCTGCAAGCCATTGCCGCTTTATCGATACCTCTCATCATAACGCCTTCAATAACTGCCTGTCCGCCTATTTTTGATTTAAACTGTTCACAGCTTTCGCCGCAATTTTTACTGCTCATCGATATTAGTCCTTTCCTCAAGTGAATCGGAGGAAATCAGCTCAACATTCACAGTTTCGTGATTGTCCGGTTCTTTCTTCTGTTCTATACACGGCAAGGTAATCAAAACTGTTGTGCCTATGCCCTCTTCACTATTCACAACGAGAGTTCCGTTATGTCGTGAAATGATCTCATCAGCAACGGCAAGTCCGATTCCTGAGCCTCGTCTTGTTTGATTTGCTTTAAAAAACTTTGTTTTAACCTTTGGCAGGTCATCTTTAGAAATACCGATTCCCGTATCTGAAACAGAAATACATATCTCGTTATTCTGCTCATAGGCTTCCACAGATACGGTATCGCCTTTATCAGAATATTTAATTGCATTATCCACGATATTAATAAAAACCTGTCTGAGTCTGTTTTTATCTCCGTTAACAAACGGCAGCATTACCGGTTCATAATAATTAAGGGTAATTCCCAATGCTCTCGCACGTTCCTGATAAATCAGGACAGTTTCAGTCAATTCTGCCAATATATCAATGATATCCATAGTGAGGGTCAGGCGGTTATCCTGTATTCTTGAGAAATCAAGAAGCTCCTCAACCATTTGTGACAATCTTTCAGTTTCAGAAGTAATAACTCTCATACCCTTGATAAAGGTTTCTCTATCATCAATTGTGGTAAGAGTTTCGCTCCATCCCTTTATTGCGGTCAAAGGCGTTCTCAGCTCGTGAGAAATTGAAGATATAAACTCATTTTTAATTGACTCGGTATTTGAAAGCTCCTCAGCCATATAGTTTATTGAATCGCAAAGCTCGCCAAGCTCGTCGTCACTGGTTTTCTCTATACGCTCGGTAAAATCGCCCTTAGCAAATTTTCTTGTGATCTGTCCGATTCGGATAATCGGATATACGATTGATCTTATAAAAAATCTGCCTGAGAAAAATATTATCATGATTATACAAATTACAACCGCCGTAATTATGATTGTCATGATCCATATTTGTTTATCAATATTTTTCATTGACGTTACCATTCTGAGGGCGTCATATTCACTGCCATTCAGGGATATAACTGAAGTAACAGCAATGACCTTTTCTCCTGTCGGGAGGTCAAAAATCTGTGATGCAGTTCCATTGCTTGTTTTTTTCGCTTCAATATAATCCGAGAGATCAGATTCTCTGTCGGGAGAAAATCCGGAAGATGTAATATCAATTCTTCCGTTGGTTTTTATCGCCATAAGCTCAATTTTATCCTTTTCGGCATAACCCTCAACCAATGCACGGATTTCTGTATTATGATTTGCTTCGCCGTCGTCGGAGGTTTTCATGACCGAGCTTGTAATAACGTTCATTTTCGATGTTACATACTGTTTGGCGGAGCTGTAATAATAATTTCTTATTACGGCGATAAGCAAAATCTCTATAATGACAAGCACCACAGAAATGACGCTTAAGCTGCTCCAGAGCCAATGCTTAGTAATGCTATGCTTACCGAATTTATTATATTTGCTCACCTGAAAGCCCCTTTGCAATTATTTATTCTGTCCGTTTTTCTGTCCTGAAGTCCACTTATATCCGAATCCCCATATAGTCAGAAGATATTTAGGATTTGATGGCTCGTCCTCAATTTTCATTCTGATTCGTCTGATATTTACATCAACAATTTTATCGTCGCCGTAATAGCCGTCGCCCCAGATATGGTTAAGGATAGTATTTCTATCAAGCGCTGTATTCTGATTTTTCAGAAAATACTCCATAATCTGATATTCCACCTGAGTAAGCTCCAAAGGAACGTCATTTTTATAGACTATCCTGCTTTTCAAATTAAGGGTAAAAGGTCCTGATGTAATGGAAGTAACCTCTTCCGGTTTTGAATAGGACATATCAACACGTCTGCAAACAGCGTCAACTCTTGCTATCAGCTCAGAAATCGAAAAAGGCTTTGTGATATAGTCGTCTGCGCCTATCATAAGCGATGATATCTTATCCATTTCCTGTGATTTTGCAGAAAGCATGATTATTCCCAATGCCGGAGACTGTGCTCTTAATTTCTTACAGACATCCATTCCGTTTATACCCGGCATCATTATATCAAGCAATGCCACGTCAAAGGCTCCGCCGGATTCCTCATACGCTTTAAGCGCATCCTCTCCGCAATTTACGTCAACTACGTCATAACCGCTTCTTCTAAGGTTAATGACCACAAACTCTCTGATAGAATCCTCGTCTTCACAAACCAAAACTCTTCTCATCATTATATTTACCTCCGCAATTAATCTTTTTACTACTCCACAATATAGAAACTGTTCTGGACCTCGTCAATAGTTAAAACCAACGGCTCGTCACTATCATCAGACAGCTTGACCATATAATCGAGCTGTCCCTTCAGGCTGATAAGCTGGTATCCGTCATAGGAATATTCAGCCATATCCGAGTTGCTTACGACGGCAATTCGCATAAGCTCTGTCATTTCTCCGTTTATATCGCCGTTATATTTATAGAATACCATATCTCCGCTCTGAGTATCCTTTTTCACTGTTACCTGGTCGTTCCAACGGTTAGGATATATCATGACATATCCGTCGGAAACGGAATAATAACCGGAAAATTTCACTGAAAAACCTAATTCCTTATCATATACGCACCATGAGGTCATATATTCCAAGTCCTTTTGAACTGCATTCTCATAGCCGAGCATAGGTTTAACAGACGGTATTTCGATTTTATTATCTCTATCAATATCCATTGAATAATAACCGGATGGACGGGACCAAAACGGCATAAATTTTTCATTTTCGCTTTCCACAGGATTTTTAAGCTTTCCGTTCTCACAGAGCACGATTTCAGTCTGAAGCTGGTTTTCATTTGTCAGGCAATCTATATAAATTGCCTGTGAATTATCCTCAAGAAGCCCCACTTTTGAATTAACATATGAAGTAACGTTTTGACACATATTAACGCTTTCTTTTTTAACGATCTGATTATTTACCATTTTTAAAAGCGACGCTTCATATCTTTCGTTCTTATCTTTATCAGCGGCTTTCTTTTGAATAATAACAAGCTCGTTTGCGCCGTCGTCATTAATATCAACGGTTTCAAGTATTGAGCAATTATCCGAGCCGACATTTTTAAACTCGCCGTTTACATAGCGATAAATCTCAAGGGATTTTTCGGCACTGGCGATATTCTGATAAACGACAATAACGTTATTTTCATTGGTATTGCCCATGGGAGAAATAATTACTTTAGAAATCTCTGACCCTGCTCCTGATATTTCCGAAACAGAAACCCACTCGTCCTCCTCGTTTTTATCAAGAATATTTACCCAGAGTCCTTCTTTTTTTCCTGCGCCGTTATATTCATAAAACACCAGGGCTTCCTCGCCGGGTTCATTGTCGATATTATCAATAACATAAGCTGAACGGTTATCTCCGTTTTGGGGATATTTCAAGGTAATATCACTTCCCACGGATTGTATGAGGGCCTCGTGGATCTCGCTTTGCTGTTTTGTAAGCTTTGGAGCGCTGAATAATCCCTCGACTCCGAAATTAACTGCGGAACAGCCCGTCATAGTTATTGTCAAGACAACGGGGATAAATTTTCTCAGCCGAAGCATTTGCCTACTCCTCCTTTCAACATACAGCATATTAATAATATATCAGTCTGTAAAACACATTAAAATCATTTAAATAATCATAGAAATATTATATCATATTTTAATATTTTTTTCAACAGCTACACAAAAAAAGTTAATTAAACAAAAAGCATACCAAAGCAAAAGCTATGGTATGCTGATATAACTATTTATCTATTATTAATTGGAGTATAATCCCTTTCACGGCTCACGGCTTTATATGCAGGACGGATAATACGTTTCCCTGTAACAAGCTCCTCAAAACGATGGGCACACCAGCCCGCCATTCTTGAAACAGCAAAAAGCGGAGTGAACAAGTCATCGGGAATTCCCAGCATTCTATAAACCAAGCCGGAATACATATCCACATTAGCGCACATGACCTTATTATCGCCCTTAACCTCGGCGAAAAGCTCAGGAGTAAGGCGCTCAACAGTTTCAAGCAAATTAAATTCAGCCTCAAACTCTGTACCCTTTGCCAATTTCTTAGCATTATCTTTAAGTATAACTGCACGGGGATCGGAAAGCGTATATACTGCATGACCCATACCGTAAATAAGTCCGGTTTTATCATAAGCTTCTTTTCTAAGTATTTTTCTGAGGTAATCAGCGACCTCGCCCTCGTCGTTCCAGTTAGACACATTTTCTTTAATACAATCGTGCATTCCTGCAACCTTAAGGTTAGCTCCTCCGTGTCTTGGGCCTTTAAGCGAGCCGATTGCTGCGGTATAAGCCGAATAAGGATCTGTGCCGGAGGATGTAAGCACTCTGCAAGAAAAAGTAGAGTTATTTCCGCCGCCATGCTCAGCATGAAGAACAAGCATAAGGTCAAGTAGCTTAGCTTCTTCATCGGTAAATTGTCTGTCATTTCTAAGTGCTGACAAAATCATTTCAGCGGTGGAATGCTCAGGAATCAGAGGATGCATAACCATACTTTCACCGTCAAAAATACGCTTTTTAACCTGATATGCTGAAACCATTATATTAGGAAGCTTTGAGATTATTGAAATAGCTGTTGCCATTTCATATTCGGGACTGCGGTTTTCAGGATTATCGTCATAAGAATAGAGAGCAAGCACAGAACGTCCCATTTTATTCATTATATTTCTTGAAGGTGCTTTAAGTATCATATCCTCAAAGAAGTTCATAGGAAGGGCTCTGTTCTCAGACATGATTGCTTTAAACGCTTCAAGCTCCTGAGCATTAGGAAGCTCGCCCATCAAGAGCAGATATACTGTTTCTTCATATGCAAATCTATTTTCCTTAACTGCATTAGAAACCAAATCGTTGATATTATAACCACGATAAATAAGCTGACCGGGGATCGGTGATTTCTCTCCCTCATTGACAACATATCCATGAACGTTACAGATATTTGTAAGACCTGCTGTAACGCCGGTTCCGTCCGCATTTCTCAACCCTCTTTTTACTGTATATTTATCATATAATTTAGGATTGATAGTATTATTGTTTACAAACTGCTCACACAGAAGGTGTCTTGCTGAATCATTTATCATGATTATCATCTCTCTTTCTTTCTGAAATTTAAACTTATACAACGGCTTACTTTTTTAACAATACAACGAAATACAGTGCATTAACATTTATCATTCAAACTATGTAAAACGCTGTCTGACAGCAGCATTTTTTATTATTAAACTACAAAAACACAACAATATTTACCGAGGGTATTATATTATTTTACACTAAAAAGCGATTATTGTCAAGCAGTCTCAAAAAAATATTTGACTATTATCAACAATTAAGCAAAAAAATAATACAAGAACGCATATACATCCTTGTATTAATCACCAAATAATTTATTCAGCATATATTAATATCACAAGTCAACATGACTGCACATAATTCCTGAATCGGTAACATCAATAAAAGCATAGCTTTTAGGCTTTCCGTCCCTGGGGCAAGAAGCACTTCCCGGATTAAGGATATGAATCCCGTCCTCATAAGAATAATAACGGCAATGGGTATGACCGAATAAAGCAATTTTTGCATCAATTTCCTTGGCTTTATAATAAAGACGGTTTACTGAATATTTAACTCCGAAGGTATGTCCATGGGTAAACAGAATTTTTACGCCCTTTGCCATAAACAAGTCAGACTGAGGTGCCATTGAACAATAATCACAGTTCCCAGCCGCATTAACTATGGTTTTATCGGGATAAAGCGCTTTGATTTTATCAAGCTCTCTTTCACCGTCACCCAGAAATATAAATGCATTGGCATTTTCATTCCGCTTAAATATTTCAGCATGGGCGGCAAAGCTGCCGTGGGTATCGGAATAGACGATAATTCTCAAAGGCCTGTCCCCCTTTCGGCAAAGAAAAATCGAAATGAATAATATTTGTTATTATAACATAAATATTTATAAATAATATTGAGAAAAGGAGAACATTTTATGAGCAATTTAAATCAGATGAATCCTCAGGCTCTTCAGGCGCTTCTTGGCATTGCATCTAAAAAATTAGGTACTACTCCTGAGGTGCTTCAAAAGCAGTTACAGGACGGTACATTTGAAAAGGCTTTAGGAAACATGCCCGGAAATGATGCTGCAAAGCTCAAGCAGGCTCTTGCAAATCCAAAAACTGCTGAGAAGATCCTTTCATCTCCTCAGGCAAAGGCTATATACAAAAAGCTTCAGCAAGGCTGATTTTACATTCAGCCGCTGACGGCTGATGCGGCTGAATTATACATAGATTCTAAAGGTGGGCGGTGATTTCATGGACGATTTAATGAACAAGCTTCAAAACGTACTAAATGACGAAGAAAGCATGAAACAAATCAAAGAGCTTGCAGGAATGCTTGGGGGTGAGCTTAGCGGACAAAATGATGTTGCTGAAGCTCCGCCGTCGGCTCCTGCACCGCCGTCCAACAATCAGGCTCCGGACTTTTCACAGATTCTCTCAAGCCTTGGGGGGATGCTTGGAAATTCCGCTCCGCAGCAGGGAAACTCTGCTCCGCAGTCAGACGCCAATCCATTCGGAAACATTGATATGGGCAAAATTGCTCAGCTTTCCACGGTTATGGCACAGGCAAAAAAGTCTGACAAAAATGTTGATTTGCTTCTCGCATTACGTCCTATGCTAAAAGAAGAAAATCAAATTAAAATTGACAGGCTTATTAAAATATTTAAGATATTTGCCATATATCCGGCTTTGAAGGAAAGCGGCTTGCTGGGAGGTGATTTATTTGGATTACTATAATTCAAAGGATTTCAACTCCATGCAGGAGGAGGCGATCCGCCGTGTTCACGAAATGCAGCAGCGCTCGCAGAATTTAGTAAACGGAGCACCAATTCAGGAAGAATCACCGTCTGAGGGAAATAATGATGCACAAAGCAAAACTGTAAATCAAAATCATCGCAAGCCAATGAACCCCAATCCGCTTAACGGGCTTCTCGGCGGAATACTTGGAGGAAATTCTTCAAAGGGCGGACAAGGGAATAACGAGCTTTTTAACCTTGGCGGAATAAAAATTGACGAAGAGAAAGCTCTTATTGCACTTATGATTTATATTTTATACAAAAACGGGGCAGATGTAAAATTATTATTGGGATTAGGATATTTATTGATTTAGTCTTACATAAGCTGACAAAAACCGTTTCAAGCATGAAACGGTTTTTATGTTATCTTCTTGATTTCAGAAATGCTATATGGTATAATATTTACATATTACATTTAAGGAACGGATTTTATGATAAAAGCATGGGAACATTTTAAGACAATCAACAGACACCGTCACATGGTTATACGCCACTGTGCCCGTGCGGGAATCTTGTGGCAGGGGTTATTTCATGATCTTTCAAAATACTCCCCCACTGAATTTATTTCGGGCGCAAAGTTTTATCTCGGAGACCGTTCACCAAACGAGGGTGAGCGAAGCTCTTACGGTTATTCTAAGGCGTGGATGCATCACAAGGGAAGAAACAAACATCATTTTGAATACTGGACTGATTATGACATTGTTACCAAGAAGATGGCTCCTGTGAAAATGCCGATGAAATATGTCAAGGAAATGTTCTGTGACCGTGTTGCCGCAAGCAAAACTTACAACGGCAAAAACTACACAGACTCTCACCCTTTGGAATATTTTTTACGCTCAAAGGGAAAGCGAATGATTCACCCTGAAACCTCGGAATTTCTTGAAAAATTACTTATAATGCTTTGTAACGAGGGTGAACGAAAGACTTTTGAATATTTACGAAAAACAAATAGATACTAAATATAATCGGGAGGAATTCAAACTATGGAAAAAAGCTTTGGTAAAAAGGGAAATCCTGTTCTTGCGAGAATGAACAGATATGAAGATTCCACTGTTGGTGAAAGGGCGTCTTTCAAAGGAATCGCTGCAAAATCATTTTATTTTCTGGCATTAATAATACTTGGAATTGCCGCATTCTTATATATGCATAATTATTTTGGAACTCAAGGTTATGACGCAGTGGAAATTACAGAGAATTACACGATTTACGCAAATGAAATGATGATTTTCACAGGTGCAACGATAGCTACACTTATTGCAGGGTTAATTGCGGCATTTTCGCCTCGTACCACTCCGGTTGCAGGTTCTATTTATTGTGCAGGAATGGGATATGCGGTAACATTTATCTCATACACATATGCGGCACAGGTCAAGGGCATTGTTATTGAGGCTTTGCTTCTCACGATTTTGCTGATTGCAGTTATGGCAATACTTTATTTCACAGGCATTGTAACGGTGGGCAGACGTTTCAGGACTGTTGTTTACACTGCATTAACGGCGACTCTTATTGCCAGCGTTATATTCATGCTGTTAAGATGGATCTTCCCATCAAGCTCAATTGTGAAATCTCTTATTGCTATTCAATACGGGCCTTTAGGAATAGTATTTGCATTTCTTGGAGTTGCACTTGCTTGTTTGCTCATAATTGATGATTTTGATCACATTGTAACTACTGTAAATTACGGACTTTCTAAAAAATACGAATGGACGGCTTCCTATGGATTAATGATAAGCATTATTTATCTTTATCTCAGGGTCTTGGAACTTATATTCAGATTTTCACGGAGGAATGATTAATTTGTATTGAATATTGAATTGGGACACAGAAAAGCTTGTCCCTTGATACATATATTATAGAGGTGATTATTCTGACTAAAAAAGAAAAGGCTGTTGAAATATGCCGTTTATTAGAGGAAAAATATCCTGACGCATTATGTTCCCTTACATATTCTGCTCCTCACGAGCTAATGATTGCAGGACGTCTTTCGGCACAATGCACTGACGCAAGGGTAAACATAGTAACTAAGGATTTATTTGAGAAATACAAATCAATAGAAGACTTTGCTAATGCTGATATCAGCGACATTGAAGAAATAGTTAAGCCATGTGGTTTATACAAAACCAAGGCTAAATCCATAGTTGAGATGTGCCAGAAGATCATGACTGACTTTGGCGGTGAAATACCGCAGACCATTGAAGAACTTACAACGCTTTCGGGCATTGGCAGAAAGACAGCCAATCTTATTATGGGCGATGTTTTTCACAAGCCTGCTATTGTAACTGACACACACTGCATAAGAATCTGCGGCAGATTAGGTTTGACGAAAAACACAGAGCCTCACAAGGTTGAACTGGATTTGATCAAAATCATTCCTCCTGAAAAGTCCTCAGACTTTTGTCACAGACTTGTTTTATTCGGACGTGAGGTTTGCAAGGCAAGGGGAGAAAAGTGCGAGATCTGTCCGCTGACGGAGCTTTGTACAGCGTATAAAAAGAAAAACCGTTCAACAAAAGCTGATAGTCATAACGATAAATAGGAAACCAAATAAAATAAAATCGAATAGGATAAAAAACTCCCATGCAGCCGATGTGGCCGCATGGGTTTTCTTGCCGCTGAACAAACTGGAATTTGCATTTTTATAATTTTTCTATTTCTTTCAATGTTTTTTGGATATCCTTATAAACTAATGGTTGCATACTATCATCATAAATACATATATCAGCTTTACGAAGTGCAGAAAGAATATCATTCCTCAATTCTGGTTTATCCCTTGCAATAATCGGCAATAGCTTAATACATTGTCTTGCTGTAATAGGTTTAACATCTGTTATGTGCTTTAAATAGTTATCAATGATTTCATCAATTTTATAATTTTTATCCCATTTTGCATTATAGGCAATCAGTGTAAGTCCTCTTGTGCGGATATAAGAATTATCACTGTAAAGCATTTCGCTTAATCTATCCATATAAGGATAAACACAATCTGTTTCCATGCTTTCTTTTTGCAATTCCTGCAATGCCTTGTATGCAACATTATTATTTTTGTCGAACAATAATTCAAATGTTTCTGCTATATTAAGTGACATAATATCCTCCTTCGCAAACTCCGATTTGCTGAATACATAATACCACAAAATTATGAATATTTCTACCTTGCCGATTTTACATTTTTCGAGTTTGAACCCTCTAATTTAAAAAATCAAAAAGTACCAAGCAAAATCTAATTATATCAAAGACAGCGTTTACATAAAAAATGGATATCCGATAACAAATTTCAACCGCCACTGTATACAAAGATGAATGACTGGGCAAACCCCTTATTGAAAAATGCTCATAAGATGTTATTGATATAATATTATAAATTTAAAGGCGGTCAATATGACCGCCTTTTTTATTATAATGATTGTTTTATATGATTAAATCATTGATTCTTCCCAGCAATCAGGTGCTTTAACTCCGAGAAGTGAAGCTACTGTTGGTGCGACGTTTGCAAGTCCATACTTCGTGCTTTCAGCGTCCTTGATTACATGAGTTTCATTTTTATCATAGATGATGAAAGGAACTCTATTAAGCGAATGAGCAGTTCTTACTGCAACTTCGCCTTTTTTATTCTTTTCAAGCATTTCATCGGCATTGCCGTGGTCTGCTGTTATAAGAACTGTACAATCATACTGGTCTGCCGCTTTAAGAAGTCTTGCAAGTCCCAAGTCAACGGACTCAACTGCAACGATTGTTGCTTCCATAGAACCTGTATGTCCAACCATATCGCCGTTAGGATAGTTACATCTGATGAAATCATATTTCTGTGACTTAATAGCTTCAATAACATCGTCAGTTACTTCAGCGGATTTCATCCAAGGTCTTTCGTCAAATGACACCTTATCGGACGGAATCTCTTTCCATGTTTCAAGCTCATCAGAGAACTTCTCTGACTTATTTCCGTTCCAGAAATAAGTTACATGACCATACTTCTGAGTTTCAGAAACTGCATAAGAATTAAGTCCTGCATTAACGAGAACCTCAGAAAGAGTATTTGTTATTTCAGGTGGATTAACAAGATATTTTTTAGGAAGGTTCAAGTCGCCGTCATACTGGAGCATTCCTGCATAAAGGACATCAGGGTCATAACCGCCCTTATCAAACTTATCAAATCCCTCGATATCAAATGCCATTGACATTTCGATAGCTCTGTCACCACGGAAGTTGAAAAGGATAACACTGTCGCCGTCACAGATTTTTCCCACCGGCTTATCGTCCTTAGCGATAACAAACGGAGGGAGATCCTGGTCGATCGCACCTGTTTCCTCACGGAGGACTGTATATGCTTCACCTGCGGAAGCGAACATTCTTCCCTCGCCCTTAACATGGGTATCCCAGCCAAGCTTAACCATATTCCAGTCAGCCTGATATCTATCCATTGTGATCTTCATTCTTCCGCCGCCGGAAGCGATTTTTGCATCAAAGCTGTCATCATTGAGAGCAGCCATTGTATTTTCCAAATCGTCGATATAAGTCATACCTGATGTTGCAGGTACGTCACGTCCGTCAAGAAGGATATGACATCTTACTGTTTTTACTCCCTCATCTTTAGCCTTAGCAATCATGATTTTAAGATGTGAAATATTTGAATGAACATTTCCGTCTGAAAGCAGGCCTATAAAGTGCAATGCTGTTCCTTTTGTCACACAATTTGCGATAAGCTCTTTCCATGTATCAGAACCGAACATTTTTCCGCTTTCGATAGATTCATTTACAAGCTTAGCGCCCTGAGAATAAATCTGTCCACAGCCGAGTGCATTATGACCTACTTCGGAGTTACCCATATCGTCATCTGACGGAAGTCCCACAGCGTCACCGTGAGCTTTCAGGGATGTATGAGGATATTCTTTCAATAACATATCAAGTGTAGGAGTGTTAGCTTCTGTTACAGCGTCGCCAAGACCTGTTTTTGAAAAACCAACTCCGTCCATTACAACAAGAACAACCGGTTTTTTTGCCATAGTTTCTATTCCTTTCGATTATCTTAGATTTAACTCTGCTATAAGGGAGTTTCGATTTAAAGAATTCCCCGTATCAGAGAGAATTATGCAATGAGCTTATCCCTCAACAGCAGCCTGAACGATTGTATTGAAGTCTGCTGCCTTCAATGAAGCGCCGCCGATAAGACCGCCGTCTACATTTTCCTTTGAAAGAAGCTCTGCACAGTTAGCTGCATTCATTGAGCCGCCATACTGGATTGTAACAGCCTCTGCTGTTTCTTCATCATAGATTTTTGCAAGTGTTGCACGGATAAATGCACAAACCTCTTCAGCCTGTTCAGCTGTAGCTGTCTTTCCTGTACCGATTGCCCATACAGGCTCATAAGCGATAACTGTTTTCTTAACGTCCTCAGCAGAAACGTCATACAAGTCAAGCTTGATCTGACGAGCGATAACTTCTTCAGTAATATTGCACTCACGCTCCCAGAGAAGCTCTCCAACACAAACGATTGGCTTCAAGCCTGCTGCCAAAGCTGCCTTAGTTCTCTTGTTTACTGTTTCATCTGTTTCAGCGAAATACTGTCTTCTCTCGCTATGACCGATAACTACATACTCAACGCCAAGTTCAACGAGCATATCTGCTGAAATTTCACCTGTGAATGCACCGCTCTTTTCAAAGTGAACGTTTTCTGCACCGATTTTTACATTTGAACCCTCAGTTGCAGCAATAGCTGTTTCAAGGTTTGTAAAAGGAACACAAGCGATAACTTCTACATTACCCTCTGCGTTAGCAACCAAAGGCTTAATTGCCTCAAGAAGCTCCTTAGCTTCAGGTCTTGTTTTGTTCATTTTCCAGTTTCCGGCGATAATAGCCTTTCTAACACTCTTTTTCATTATAAAAACTCCTTTAAATTTATATTTGATGTACATTAAAAACGGGGCAATGACCTGCCCCGTTTTTTGCAGGCATTAAAACCTGTAATTATTTATCTGCGATAACGTCAATACCAGGAAGAACCTTACCCTCGAGATATTCAAGAGAAGCACCGCCGCCTGTTGAGATATGACTCATCTTATCAGCAAAGCCAAGCTGGATTACAGCAGCTGCGGAGTCACCGCCGCCGATAATTGTTGTAGCGTCAGTTTCAGCCAAAGATTTAGCAACCGCAATTGTACCTTTTGCAAGGACAGGGTTTTCAAATACTCCCATTGGTCCGTTCCAAACAACTGTTTTTGCAGACTTAACAGCTTCTGCATAGAGTTCAGCAGTTTTTGTTCCGATATCAAGACCCATTTTATCAGCAGGAATTTCATCTGAAGATACAACCTCAACGTCAATTTCAGCGTCGATTGGGTCAGGGAATGAAGCTGCGATTGTTGTATCAACAGGGAGAAGAAGCTTCTTTCCTGCTTTTTCAGCCTTTTCAATCATTTCCTTGCAATAGTCAACTTTTGTATCGTCAACAAGTGAAGTACCAACTTCCTTACCCTGAGCTTTAAGGAATGTATAAGCCATTCCGCCGCCGATAATAAGAGTATCACACTTTTCGATAAGGTTATTAATAACGTTAAGCTTATCAGCAACCTTTGCACCGCCGAGAATAGCAACGAAAGGTCTGACAGGATCTTCAACTGCATTTCCGAGGAAGTTGATTTCCTTCTGCATAAGGTAGCCTACAGCAGTTTCCTTAACAAACTTTGTCACCCCTGCTGTTGAAGCATGAGCTCTATGTGCAGAACCGAAAGCGTCCATTACGAAAACTTCGTTATCAACAAGCTCTGAAAGCTCTTTAGCGAACTCTTCGCCGTTCTTTGTTTCTTCTGCGCCTCTGAATCTTGTATTTTCAAGAACTACGATTTCTCCGTCCTTCATTTCAGCAACTGCTTTTTTAGCATTCTCGCCTACAACTGTATCATCCTTAGCAAAAATAACGTTTGTATCAACGAGTTCTGCAAGTCTTTCAGCAGCAGGAGCTAATGAGAACTTATCCTCAGGACCGTTCTTAGGCTTGCCTAAATGTGAACAGAGAACTACCTTTCCGCCGTCAGCAACCAATTTCTTGATTGTAGGAAGAGCGGCTGTAATTCTGTTGTCGTTTGTAATTTTACCGTCTTTAAGAGGTACGTTAAAGTCAACTCTTACGAGGACTTTTTTACCTTTTACGTTAATGTCGTCAACTGTGACCTTGTTTAAACCTGCCATAAATATTGACATCCTCTCATTAAATATTTTCGGGGTTACCGAATATTCACAATTTACGCTGTTAAAGATTTAACAACTTCAAATACATTATATAATATATCGAAATAAAAATCAAGTGCTTTTCATTACTTTTTTACAGCATTTTTCAATCTTTTATCCAACATATTCTTAATGTTATTCGTCCTCTTCTCCACTGTTCAAAGTAATTCTTTCCATAATTCTTCCCGCAAAGATTGAAATTATTCCTATGACGAGCATTATCCAATAAACCGAAGAACGAGCATTTGTATAAAGCAAGTCATAAGCAACGGCACCCAGCACGAGCAGGACTCCGAGAATTTTAAGAACAGCTGTGATTTTATTTTTCATACTGAAATGTCATCTCCGTCTTATTTAGCTTTCTGAGATTTAAAAATTACTCCGGCTACTTTTGGGCCTGCATTTATAGTTATAGCTGCGCCTATCTGGAACATTTCAGCAGGAGGATAGCCCATTTTCTTTGTCATTGCCTGAATCATTTCATCTCTCACTTCTGTATCATTTCCATAAACTACGCAATAGGGTGTTTGAGGGATGATTTCATTTGCACAGCAATCAAGAATCTTGGGAACTATTGCTTTATCGCCTCTAACCTTACACTCAGTAGTAATATTCCAATCCTGTATTCTCATAATAGGGCGGAGTCCCATAACCTCGCCAACAAAGGCTGCGGCTGAGGGTATTCTTCCTGATTTTTTAGCATATTTAAGGGTATACGGTGCGAAGAATATAACAAGATGGTCAAACCAATCCTGCATATAATTCACTATTTCCTGAGGTGACTGACCTTTACGTGCTTTCTTTGCCCCCTCGATAATCGGATAACCGTAGCCGCCTGTATAGCTTCTGCTGTCGAGATTATATATATTAAACTTTCCCTTTGCTTCGGGATGCTCCTCTATAAACTGCTCTGCTGCCATTATAGAATTATTATAGGTTGCCGAGCCGTTAGAATTTATTGTTGTATTAATAACATCTGTATATCCTTCATTATAAAGCTTTTCAAAAATCTCCTTATACTCAAATGCAGTAATCTGCGAAGTAACGGGAATTCCGTCAAAGTTATCGATCATTTCATAAAACTTTTCGTTATCAAAATCCACTCGGCTGACATAGCTTTTATCTCCCATTGCGACTTTAAAGGGAACAACCAGAATGTCATATTCTTTTTCATATTCCGCTGTTATATCGCTTGCAGAATCGGTCATAAATTTAATTTTTGCCATAAGTTTTCTTCCTTTCTGTTTTATTACCAAATATACTTCGTAAGCTTTCCTTCTCGTCCCAAATCGGGATAATCCCACTGTCTTAACACCTCATAGCAGGCTATGGCAACCGAATTGGACAGGTTTAGGCTTCTAAGGTCATTTCGCATAGGTATTCTCACGCAATTATCGGGATTATCATAGAGCAATTTTTCAGGCAGCCCCTTATCTTCTCTTCCGAAGATAAGATATATATTTTCGTTTTCCAGGTAGCTTTCCTCGCTGTGAGTTTTTCTTCCTTTAGTAGTGAAAAAATAAAACCTCCCCTTATTCTTCTCAAAAAAGCTGTCAAGATTATCATATTCATAAATATCGAGTTTATCCCAATAATCCAAACCTGCTCGTTTTAGATGCTTATCGGATATTACAAAACCATAAGGCTTTACAAGATGGAGTGACGCTCCGGTAACGGCACAGGTTCGGGATATATTGCCTGTATTCTGCGGAATTTGAGGTTCCACAAGAACTATATTTAATTTTTGCACTTTGATTTCCTTTCTTTAAGGGAATTACAGATCTGTAAAATCAGACAGTTCCTGATAGCTTGTAAGCCATGGAAGCTGAGCTTCGAGCATTATGCCGTCTGTCCATGGAGTACCATAGCTATAGGTAGTTTTTACGGCAAGCTCAGTAAAAGAGGTTGCTCTGTTCATGGCTATAGGCAGGCTGTCGCCGTTTAAGATACCGCCGGTAAGAACGCTGGCAAACATATCGCCGCTTCCCGAATAGCTAATAGGCACATAATCGTTTTTAATTTTCCAAAAGCTGCTGTTTTCCTTATCATATCCAATCGTTGACATACCACCGTCAGCAAGCGGACAGCTTGTTATTACTACAATTTTTGCTCCTTGCTCGGCAAGTCTGACAAGCCATGATTTAGCTTCTGAATTTCTTAACGGTGCAGTTGGATAATCCTCTTTCAACAAGATAGCAGCTTCAGTTAGGTTCGGAGTTATAATATCCGCTACTGCAACAAGCTCACTCATTCTTGAGCACATTTCTTTAGTATAGGTTGCATAGGCTTTTCCGCCGTCACCCATAACGGGGTCCACTACTTTAAGGGCATTGGGATAGCTTGAAAAGAAATCAAGACAATGGTCTATCTGTTCCTCGGACGCTAAAAAACCGCTATACACACAATCAAACTTAGTACCCATTTTCTTATAATGCTCCAATGTGGGAGACATGTAATCTGTCAAATCACGCATAACAAACTCACCGTAGCCTGTATGAGCAGAAAGCACAGCAGTTGGCACAGGACAGACCTGAACTCCCATAGCTGACAGCACAGGAATAATAACAGTAAGAGAACATCTTCCCACACCTGAGATATCATGTATTGCCGCAACCTTTTTTAATCCATTCATACCAAAACCGCCTTAATCTCAAATAAGGCAATGCCCGCAAAAATCTTGGGGTATTGCCCTAAACATGACATTATTATAACACATCTGTTTCCTTTTTTCAATAGCCGCAGTAAAATTTATGGATCATCTATTTCTATTTGCCTTTTCTTTGCTTCGTTTTTAAAAGCACTGCAAATAGAATAATATATCGGTATAGTCAGAAAGACTACCCACGAAATCCGATAGCCAATACCAAACCACTCTGCGTTGCCCAAAAGGAAAAACAGTATCAATGCGAAAACCGGATAACAAAAATGCTCCGGATCGTGATATTCTATTGCATCTATCAAGGTATAATAAAGCGGTATGGTAAGAAACACGATCCAGCCACATGACCAACTGCCGCAGATTCCTGTGAAGCCAAAGACTATGTACAATATAGCTGTAACGACAGGATATGGAATTGCTTTTAGAACAGACAGGTCATGGATCTTATTCTTACCGTCTTTTCCTCGGGTAAACACATGATTTTTAGGTTCTCCGTTAACATAGATTCCGTTTTTATCAATGCGAACTTCATTATTTTCATTGCGCTCGTTTACATATATTCCTTTTGTACCGATTCTTACGGTAGAATTATTATCATTCACATGAATAAACTCTTTTCCCATATCTGGTATATCCTCTTGGAACCCATTATTAGAGGATTCCTCTTCAACAGCAGATTCTTTCCCAAGCAAAAGCTCATCAAGTGACACATTATAGATTTTAGCCAAAGCAATAAAATTGTCGGTATCGGGAGATGACTCGGCTCTTTCCCACTTTGAAACTGACTGCCGGGAAATTCCCAGCTTATCAGCAAGCTCCTCCTGGCTCATGCCGCTTTTCTTTCTTAATTCAAGTAATCTGTTTGCTACCTCAATAGTCATTTAAAACTTTCCTTTCCAACTGAAATTGTTTACTTCATGAATATATTTTAACAAATTTTAATTCAGTTGCACAATAAACTTCACTTTACCTCAGCGCAACCAATGGTTGCATTTACATAAATACGCAGGTTTTCATTAAAAAAATTTATTATTAAAAACATTATTGTTCAATTTTATTCATCAATTTTGTTTCAATTATATTATACTGCAAATCAAATAATTTTACAACATTATCTCAATTATTTTCATTAAAGTTGCAACAAAAAACACCGTAGTTTCGGAAATAACTGTTATTTTTCAAGTAGCGCTTGTTGTAATTATATAATAATGTATGGTATTATTATTATGCGCTAATAGCTACGATTCAAAAATAAAAAAATGAAAGGGTGTTTATTTTGAAAATCAAAAAGGTCTTATCCGGTATGGTTGCCGGAGCACTTGCCATTTCAACTTTGGCTAGTGTCTCTTCATTTGGAGCAGCAGCAGATTCAGATCCTGAGACTCCAACTCTTCCTTCGTTAAACGGTCTGATAAAATATCAGCTCAGAGACAGCGCTGATGAAACAGGAAAGGATATTCGTTTCTTGGCAGTTGTTAAGCAGTCAGACGTAGAGTACGGAGCTTCAGCTGAATGGACTATCAGCGCTGCTAACGAAAACGATCCTGATAATTTTCAGGAAATAGAAATCCAGCCTCTAACCTATACAGCTTATCAAAGTGTAGTTGCTAACGGCGCTAAGGTTAGTGCAAACGATGTAGCTAAAGAAATTTGGAACTGGTCAGCAGACACAGAGTATTGTTTCATACTTTCAAAGGCTATTGGTAGTTTTACAGACGGCGATATAGTTGATGGTAACATCGAAGTTCTCAATTTCGGCACAGGTTTGAATCGTATCGTAACATTTGGCAAATCATCCGTAGATCCGGAAAGCAGTTCAGAAGCTGAAGATTCATCAAGCAAGACTGAGCCTTCAGATGATGGTGTAATTTGGGAAGGCGAAGCAGCCCTTGAAAAATGGAGCACTAAGGAATTTAGTCTTGGTGTAGCAAATATTCCTAATGCTAAAGAAGGCGGTCTCCTTACTATTGAAGGAACACCTTTAGGTTCAACACCACAGGTACAGATCGCAACAAAGCAGGGTGAAGACTGGGTATGGACAACACTTGAAAGTGCTGAAGGCACAGATGCTTTCACTATGGGTGCAAACGGAAAGCTTCAGCTCAAGCTTACAGCAGATCAAGCAGCACTCCTTGCTTCATCAAATGAACTCCTCCTTAAGGGTCAGCAAGTAATAGTTACAAAGATTACTTATAAAGGACCAGACCAACTCGGCGGAGAAACTGAAGTTATTTGGACAGGTTCAGAAGACCTCGGCGATTGGGGTACAGACGTTGACCTTAAAGTAGCAGGTATTCCTCTTGCTGAAAAAGACGGAATTCTTACAGTTAAGTATGACGGAAACGGTGCAGCTCAGATTCAGATCGTTAACAAGCTTGGCGAAAACTGGACATGGACTCCGATGGTATCAGATTCAGGCGATGAATTCTTCGATACACAGGGCGGAACACTTCAGATTGTACTTAACGAAACTCAGGCAGCACAGCTTGCAGCTTCAAAGGGAATCTTCCTTAAGGGTACAGGCGCTGTAGTTACTGAAATTACTTATACATCTCCAGGTAAGAAACCTGTAGAAGACAGCAGCTCAAAAGCTGATGAATCAAGCAGCAAGACTGAAGATTCATCAAGTACAGCAGAGCCTTCAGAAGAAGAGGTAATCTGGGAAGGTTCAGAAGACCTTAACAACTGGAAAGATGACATTGAACTTGGCGTAGCAGGTATTCCTCTCGCTGAAGAAGGCGGAATTCTTACAGTTGAATACACAGCAACCGGCGCAGCTCAGATTCAGATCGTTAACAAGCTTGGCGAAAACTGGACATGGACTCCAATGGAGACAGCTGACGGAAATGAATATTTTGATACAGTTGGCGGAAAGCTTCAGATTAAGCTTACAGCAGCACAGGCTGAAGCACTTGCAGCTTCAAAGGCAATGTTCCTTAAGGGTACAGGCGCTGTAGTTACAAAGATCACATATAAGGGAGCAAATGTTGGACCAGTTGTTACAGAAACAATTTGGGAAGGTGAAGAAGACCTTAACGCTTGGAAGGCTGATATTAATCTCGGTGTAGCAGGTATTCCTCTTGCTGAAGAAAACGGTATTCTTACAATTGAGTATACAGCAGCAGGCGCAGCTCAGATTCAGGTAATCAACAAACTCGGCGATAATTGGACATGGACTCCGATGGAAACAGCAGCCGGAAATGATTACTTTGATACAACAGGCGGAAAGCTTCAGATTAAACTTACAGAAAAACAGGCAGCAGAGCTTGCAGCTGGTAAGGAAATGCATCTTAAGGGAACTGGTGCAATAGTAACTAAGATTACATATACAGCACCAAACAAAGGAAATAATCCGGGGCCAGCAGCTGCAGAAACAATTTGGGAAGGCGAAGAAGACCTTAACGCTTGGAAGGCTGATATTAATCTCGGTGTAGCAGGTATTCCTCTTGCTGAAGAAAACGGTATTCTTACAATTGAGTATACAGCAGCAGGCGCAGCTCAGATTCAGGTAATCAACAAACTCGGCGATAATTGGACATGGACTCCAATGGAAACAGCAGCCGGAAATGATTACTTTGATACAACAGGCGGAAAGCTTCAGATTAAGCTTACAGCACAACAGGCAGCAGAGCTTGCAGCTGGTAAGGAAATGCATCTTAAGGGAACTGGTGCAATAGTAACTAAGATCACATATACAGCACCAGGAAGCTCCTCTGGCACAACAGAGACAATCTGGACAGGTTCAGAAGACCTCGGCGATTGGGGTACAGACGTTGACCTTAAAGTAGCAGGTATTCCTCTTGCTGAAGAAGGCGGAATTCTTACGATTATTTATGAAGCTGAAGGTGCAGCTCAAATTCAGGTTGTTAACAAGCTCGGCGATGCATGGACATGGACTCCGATGGAAACAGCTGAAGGAAACGAATATTTCGACACACAGGGCGGAAAGCTTCAAATTAAGCTTACAGCAACACAGGCTGAACAGCTTGCAACTTCAAAAGCAATCTTCCTTAAGGGTACAGGCGCTGTAGTTACTGAAATTACTTATACATCTAAATAGTTAATCGGATACACAATTTAAGGAGGTAGAATAACATGAAGAAATATTTAAAGCCATCGGCAGAAATTTCAAAATTTGAAATTGAAGATGCAGTTATGATGGAAACCAGCCCGGTTGATCCGGATCCAAGCGGCGGTTGGGGAGACATTCTCTAATCTGTTAGTTAAATAAAAACGGTAACCCACTTGAGGTTACCGTTTTTTATTTTTAAAGCTAAGCTAAAATGATATATTTTCAAGCTTTTGCAATAAAAAATTATGTTTTGTTATAAATCTCCTCAATTATTTGTTATACTGCTAAAAATATTAAGGCTTAATTTATTAAAAAATACAATTGTTTATTAAATAATAATATGTTATAATTATTAGAAGGCGACATTGTTTTTTATTTTTTTACATTAATATGATATTAAATAATTTATAATTTTTTTGGAGTATAATATAAAGGAGCGGTATTAATGATTGACATGGTCGAAACGGGAAAAAGGTTAGCTAAGTTCCGACGTAATGCAAATATGACACAGATGGAAGTCGCTGAAAAATTAGGCATCAGCTTTCAGGCTGTCAGCTACTGGGAACGAGGTAAAACAATGCCTGATATCACCAATTTAGTTGAAATAGCAAACTTATATGATGTCAGTCTGGATGATATTTTAAATATTAAGCACCATTCTAAATAAATATAGATTAGTTTGAACTAAATACATATATATTAGTAGATACAGGACTGTTTAACATGAACTCTCCTGTTTTTTTACTGGTTTTCAATCTATTTAAACCGCATAAAAATTAAATTGTTTTAGATATTTACAAAAAGCAACTTGACTTTTTTCATATTTATTGTATAATAAATTATTACTAAAGATAAAATGGGAGAGAAAAATGGCGGAAATTTTACTGGATATTTTTATTGATGCACTGTTAGACACTTTAAAAGTATTGCCTTTCTTGTTGGGCGTATATATATTAATAGAATACATAGAACACCGTTCTTCCGAAAAATTAGGAAATGCGCTTCGCAAAATGGGTCCTTTCGGATCTGTGGGCGGTGCCGTCCTGGGTGCAATACCGCAATGCGGATTTTCTGTTGTAGCTTCTAATCTTTTTGCGGGACGGCTTATTTCAATGGGCACCCTTGTAGCTGTATTCATATCAACGAGCGATGAAGCAATTCCCATGCTAATATCCAATCCACAAAGCATAGGAGAGCTTTGGAAGTTTATACTTATAAAAACCGTTATTGCTATTATTGCAGGAATAGTTGTTGATATTGTAATTAAAGTACTGCATATGGATAAGCAGGAAGAACCTTTCAAGGAAATATGCTCTCACTGTGATTGTGAACATCACGGCATTTTTCATGCAGCATTGTCACACACTATTGAAATAATTATTTTTATACTCATAGTTAATTTACTTCTTAACGGATTTATGGAATTTGCAGGTACAGAAACGGTATCAAAGATTCTAATGACCAACTCAGTTTTTCAACCGCTTATCGCCGGACTTGTAGGGTTTATACCAAACTGTGCAGCGTCGGTGGTTTTAACTCAGCTTTATATTGAGGGTATTCTTTCTTTTGGTTCAATCATTGCAGGACTTACGACCAGTGCCGGTGTTGGACTTGTCGTGCTTTTTAAAATGAACAAGCATGTTAAACAAAACCTATTGATTTTGTGGATACTTTACTTCACCGGAGTACTTTCAGGATTGATTGTTAATATTATTATATGATAAAAAATCGGGTATAAAAAATTCCCGATTTTTTTATACCCCTTCAATATTTTCAATTAACTTTACAAATAAATAAAAAAGCACCCGTTATCATAAATGATAACGGGTGTTAATAATGGAGCGGATTACGAGGCTCGAACTCGCTACCTCCACCTTGGCAAGGTGGCGCTCTACCAGATGAGCTAAATCCGCAATAATTGGTGCCTCCGGACGGAATCGAACCATCGACACGGGGATTTTCAGTCCCCTGCTCTACCTACTGAGCTACAGAGGCAACAATTGGCGACCTGAATGGGGCTCGAACCCACGACCTCTAGCGTGACAGGCTAGCGTTCTAACCAACTGAACTACCAGGCCAAAAATTGGTGGGAACAACAGGGCTCGAACCTGTGACCCTCTGCTTGTAAGGCAGATGCTCTCCCAGCTGAGCTATGCTCCCACTAATTCATTGCGTTCAGCAACATAAATTATTATACTCTATTTATCTGCATTTGTCAAGAACTTTTTCAAGTTTTTTTGCTGTTCTACATTTACGACAATTTATTTCAATAAAAGCGCATATAAAATGACAGCTTGCACAATTAAAGAGGTTATCCAAGACAAAGCATTTCATCAATGCAAACTCTTGCTGATTTTATTTCCTCATCAGTCATTTTTATTTCAAAGGCGCCGCCGCATTCTATTCCCTGACAGCTGTTGAATACATCCATCAATGTGGTCATCTTCATATTAGGACATATAATTTTTTTAGATAAAATATAGAACTTCTTATTAGGTAAGTCATACTGAAGATGTTCGGCTATGCTTATTTCAGTGCCAATTATGAATTCCTCAGCGTCAGATCCCTTAGCAAACTCCATAATGCCGGAAGTTGAACCAACATAATCAGCTTTTTCCGCAACAGCCGGAACACATTCCGGATGAACTAAAACCAACGCATTCGGATGCTTAGCCTTTGCAGCCATTAAGTCCTCAAGGGTTACAGCCGCATGAACAGGACATCCTCCCTGAAGCAGTTTTATATCCTTTTCAGGAACTTCCTTCTGAACAAAGCTTCCCAAATTACAATCGGGAATAAACAAAATTTTTTCATCTTTCATTGCTTTTACTATTTTTACAGCTGATGAAGAAGTCACACATACGTCACATACTCTTTTCAGCTTTGCAGTTGTATTTATGTAAGCAACGACTTTACGCTCAGGATCCTGCTTCTTTATTGCTTCAATCATTTCAGGCTCCATTTGTTCTGCCATAGGACAGCCTGCTTCAGAATTGGCAAGATAAACATTCTTTTCAGGTGAAAGCATTTTAGCCGTTTCCGCCATAAAATGAACCCCGCAAAACAATATATTCGCATTAGGCGCTGTTTGTGCTACACGGCTTAGCTGAAAAGAATCACCTACAAAATCGGCAATTTCAACTATTTCTCTTGCCTGATAGCTATGTGCAAGAATACAAATATCCTTTTCCTTTTTCAGCTTAAGTATTTTTTCCTGAACGTCCTTTATCATCATATCACCTTTTTCATGAATAATAAGTTAATTGTCTTAGAAGTCAATAAATCAAATAATTAATACTCCACATAGAATTTAAATCTGGGATTTCCGTCAGAGTCCTTTCCGATTGCTTCGGCCCTTTTAATTGTAATAGGTCTTTCAGGCGAAGAAAGGCTGCCGTCCGAGCCATGATCACGTTCAATTTTCAAAAAGTCATCAATAACTACCATACCCTGTGTAACCTTACCGAATGCGGCATACTGACCGTCCATGAACTTACAGTTGTCGTCATAACAAATAAAAAATTTACTGCTTGCGCTGTTAGGATCGTTGGGAAGTCTGTCCATAGAAACCGTACCCTTAGTATGAGACAGCCTGTTATCTATTCCGTTTTGCATAAATTCGCCTTTTATTGTATTTGACGAGCCGCCTGTACCGTCGTTGTTAGGATCGCCCGTTTCAGCAAGGAAATTTTTTATAACACGATAAAACTGCAAGCCGTTATAAAAGCCGTCATTAACAAGCTTTTCAAAGTTCTTGCAGGTTAATGGTGCATGATTAGGATAGGTCGTAATAACGAAAGCTTTTTCATTTTCTGTTATTGTAACGCTGGAATCACTTCCGGGATTTTCGCTATTAGCAGAACTATTGTTATTCCCATTACTTCCGCCGTTTTCATTGTTTCCGCTTGAACTGCTGTCAGAAGAACCGTTTCCGCTTTGATTGTCTGAAGCTGCTCCGCCGTTATTGCCGCCATTATTAGAGTTACCTAATAAATCTTTATCAACCTTAACTCCGCTGCTCATCTCAAAAATCTGCACTAAAATCTCATTTAATGCTGAATTACTGTTTCCGTTATTTGAAGAAGCATTGCTGCCGCCCTGTTCAGAATTCGCATTAGCCGAATCGTTATCAGATGAATTCTTATCACCGGAATTTTTACTGTCAGAATTTATTGCATCTCCGCCAAAACCGCTGTTATCCTTATTATCCGACAAGTCCGATTCATCTTTATTCTGATAAGAGTTTAAACCAGATGAAGATACATCCTTATCGTCAACTTCTTTTCCACATGCCGAAACAAGTCCCATTACAAAAACAATACACATAAAAAACGGGAATATTTTCTTTATCTGTTTCATTCAGAATCTATCCTTTCTGATTTTCACACAATGTCGTTTTGTTGAATTTAATTTTATTATACACCCATGCACTATATTTGTCAATTGCTGTTGTCCAGGATAAAACGCCACTTTTTATCTCTGAATTCTTCCGTCGCATATGCTATTCCTACTCTGGTATCAGTATGATATGAATGCTCTTTTTCATCATCCTCGATCCAAATCTGTGAATTTTCTATAAGCGATTTTAAATTCTGTTCTCCTGTTACTCCTAATGCCTTAGTTAATTTTGCAGGTCCGTTAAAATTCTCCCCTGCACGGAAAAGCACAGCTTGAGGCGTTTCCTCATCGCCTGTAACAACATTCATAAGCCAGTGCATTCCATAGCAAAGATATACATAAATCACACCGCTTTTTCCATATAGAACCTCAGTACGTTTTGTTCTTCCTTTATGAGCATGGCAGGCAGTATCCTCTTCACCTCGGTAAGCTTCCGTTTCAGTAATTCTGATTCTTATTTCCTGTCCTTTTATATTTGAAACAATGATTTTTCCAACTAAATCAGGAGCAACATCCAGAACATCTCTATGAAAAAATTCTTCGCCCAGCCTTTTCATCTTCTCACATCCTAATTATAAATATATTTCTATTATACAATAATTTGTGTATTTTTTCAATAAAAAAAGCTTTCCTATTTTGGAAAGCCTTTAATTATATTTACCGCCGAATAAATTTTCAGTCCTATTTTTTTACCCTCAGCCTTTCAATCAGCTCATCATCAGGAGTAACAAACAAAGTTTTATTATTTGTGAAAATAACCATTCCCGGCTTTGCACCAACCGGCTTCTTCACATTTTTTATAAATGCATAATCCACAGGAACCTGAGATGAATTCTTTGCCTTTGAATGATATGCTGCAATCACAGCTGCTTCAATAATAGTTGTTTCAGGCGGCTGTTCTCCTTTACACGAGATTACAGTATGAGAACCCGTAATATTTTTAGTATGAAACCAAATATCCGTTTTTTCTGAATCCTTACAAGTCAGCTTATCATTCTGCTTATTATTTCTGCCTACCCTTATTTCAAATCCATCAGATGACAAAAACCTTATCGGCGGAAGTCCCTTAGGAGGCTTACCTTTTATTTTCGAGCGCTTTATATAACCCTGTTCTGCCAGTTCAGAACGAAGCTCAGCAATATCACCCTCAGTTGACGCCCTTGTAAGAGAATCAAATACCGAATCAATATATTCAAGCTCCTGCTCGCCCTCTTTTATCAGCCCTGTAAGCTTCTTTTCAGCCGTATCTGCCTTTCTGTATTCCCTATAATACTTCTGAGCATTCTGAGACGGCGTCAGTCTCTTATCCATTGGAATATTAACTGTCGGCAAATTCGGATCGTAATAGTCCTGAACACAAGCTTCTCCCTGCCCCTTTTCCAATTGATAAAGATTTGCCATAAGAAGATCACCGTATTTTTTCAGCTTATCTCTCTGAGCGCAGTCTTTTAACTCCTCACGCTGGTTAGCCGTACGCCTTGAAATACGGTCTGATGTATTGATAAGCAGCTTAAATAAATCCTGTGCCTTCTGCTTCATTCTTGCAATATTATCCCTTTCGGAATAGAAATAATCAAGCACCTCACAAGGTGAATCAAATTGTTTCGTAACCATAAGATTACCATACTGAGTTATATCAGTAAAGCAAAAATCTTTAAGAAGCCCCTCCTTGCTTTTAAGAACTGTATATCTATTACTGCCCGACTTAATATCCATTGCCGTCTTTTTCAAGTAGAATGCAAGTCTGTCAAAATGCTCTTCTGTCATATCTTCAACTGACAATTCCTGTCCCCTTGCTGTATAAAACTCAGCTTCACGAGCGAAAACGGGCGATATACCTTCAATCGTTTTCATTAGGGCTTTAGGCAGACTTTGTTTAGGATAGTCTTTTACTGCTTCGCAAATCACCCTGCTGTCATCATCAAGAAGCGACAAACGCTCATCTCTCGGCGGCAATGTATATGTCATACCGGGAAGAACCATTCTGACCGCCGACATATCCTGTCCCACACGCTTTATGCTGTCAACGATTTTACCGTCAGAATTTATTAAAATAAGATTAGAATGCCTGCCCATAATCTCCATTGCAAGAGTGAATCGGCATATATCTCCCATTTCATTTGCTGAGTCAAAATCAAAATAAAGTATACGCTCAAAGCCGTCCTGTCTTATGTCAATGAGCTTTCCCGAAGAAAGATGCTTTCTCATAAACATACAGAACATCGGCGGCGTTTTAGGATTTTCAATTTCGGCTTTTGTAATGTGAACTCTCGCCGTTCCGGCTCCTGTATTAAACAGCAGCTTGTGTGCACCCTCACGGGTTCTTATGGTAAAAAGTATTTCTTCTCTTGATGGCTGATGTATTTTTTCAACACGTCCTCCCACAAGAGAAAAAAGACGCTCTTTTACCAAGCCTAAAAAAACTCCGTCCAAAGCCATTTATGTGTATTCCTTTCGGTAATAATGATCAAATTTCGTATGATGTAACGTCCTTGTTTGACTGTGCTGTGGAAATATCCAATGTGGGATATTTCTCCGTCAGTTTGTTTTTAATAAAATCAAAAAAAATATTCTCAGTATAAAAGTGCCCGGCGTCCACAAGACAAATATCATTGTTATATGCTTCTATAAAAACATCATGCTTAATATCGCCTGTAATATATGCGTCAATATTTTTGCTTATAACAAAAGGCAGGAAGCTGCCTCCGCTTCCTGAGCATACTGCAATACTCTTTATAGGCTTATCAGTATCCACATACCGAACAACGCTGTTCCCCAGCCTCTGTTTTATTCTTTTTGCAAGAGCATTAGGCATTAGCTCGCCCTCACATTCACATACATATCCGATTGAACTGCCGTTTTCTTCCGCAAGCGGTTCTACCGGTTCAAGCCCCAGCCTCTCGCAGAGAATATCATTCATTCCGTCTTTGGCAACGTCAAAATTGGTATGCATGCAAATCGCACTGATATCATTTTTAGCAAGAATCACGGCAGGATTATCCGGTTTCAACTTTTTAAGTCCCGTAAATATAACAGGATGATGAGAAATAACCAAATCACAGCCTTTTTCCGCCGCTTCCCTTGCAACGCTTTTAGTTATATCAAGTGCAAACAAAATCTTTATGACCGCCTTTTCTCCGCTTCCCACAATAATCCCGCTGTTATCATAGCCTTCCTGTAAGGAAAACGGAGCGATTTTATCTATTTCGTAATATATATCCTTAACTGTCACCATTTCAAACACCCCTCAGCAGGACTTCTGCCGCTTTAAGCATTACTTCACCCTGCTCTTTTTTATCCAAAGATTTTAACATGCCTATACCTGCTGTTTTCAAACGATTCGCCTGCATTTTAAGATATGCTCTCCCGCTTTCATCTTCATCGCTTACACGTCCGCCGTATAAATACCTGTCATCACAGTGATAATCAGGCTTGCCTCCTATAAATGAAGCCTGCATAACCGAATAAACAAAATCTCCGTCTTCACAGGCAAGTTCTTTTGTAACATAAAATCCATTATCATAAAGCCATTTTCTTAACGTTTGACTTTTGGTCATCGGCTGTAAAACGAGATTCACAGGGTTATTCCTGTCCTTCAGCCACGGACATTTTTCAATCAGCCTTACAATAAGCTCTCCGCCCATTCCTGCCATAATTACATCCGTTATCCCATCGCTTTGAATTTCATCCAAACCATCTGATAGAACAATTTTTATATTCTCTTGAAGACCAGCCTTTTCCACAGTTTTCAAAGCTGCATTCAAAGGCTTTTCATTGATGTCACAGGCAATTACCTCAGAGCATATTCCCTGAGAAATCAGATGAACTGCAAGATAACCATGATCTGTTCCTACATCAACAGCCTTTATCCCCTTGACTAATTGAGCACAGGTCATCAATCTGTTATCTGTCACAGAAATCATCTCCTTTTTATTATTTCAAATATGCTGATTTAATCAACTAAAAACAAACGCTGTCCGAATCCGAACAGCGTCTTATCTCTTTAAATCTCACCAAATTACTCACCAATATGAGCATTCAGTTTTTCAACAAGATCGTTTACGTCAACGCCATGAACCATACAAGCCTGTTCCAATGACTCTCCTCTTGATGACGGGCAATGAAGACAATGCATTCCCATCTCCATAAAATACTCTGCTGTTGAAGGATCGTGATCCATAATATCTCCGATAATTGTATCCTTTGTTACTTTAAATGCCATTTATAACACTCCTTTTTCTTACAAACCATCAAATTTTAATTTGCTATTAGTTATATTATAACCAATTATCATTAAAATTGCAATAGCTTTTCTAAAAAAAGCAAAAAAGAAAGCTGTCCGGAAAATGAACAGCTTTCAATTAATTAGCCTTCTTCTTTCATCTTTGCAAAGCACTCGCTGCAATAAACAGGTCTGTCCTCTCTTGGCTTGAAAGGAATTACTGCTTCGCCGCCGCAAGCTGCACAAGTTGCTGTATATGTCTGTCTTTCAGCCTTTGACGCATTCTTTCTTGCGTCACGGCAAGCCTTGCATCTCTGAGGCTCATTCTCAAAGCCTTTTTCTGCATAGAATTCTTGCTCGCCTGCTGTAAATACGAACTCGTTTCCGCATTCTTTGCACACTAATGTCTTGTCTTCGTACATGTTTTTTACCTCACTAAAAATAAATTGTGCCCAGCTGGATTTGCACCAACACCTTTGCCTGTTTTCAGCAACGCTCTGCTATTAAGCTACATGGCCATACAATGCTTTTATTCACGACCCGATCTCAAAACTGATTTTAATTTTCGTCTTACCCTCTGCATTGCATTGTCCACTGTCTTAAGCGGCACATTTAAATCTAATGCTATCTGGTTATAAGCCAAACCTGTTAAAAACAATTGAAATACCCGCCATTCCTGCTCTGAAAGTGCAGAAATAATTTTATCATAAATTTCTTCCAGCCGTTCTTTTTCAACCACAATATTTTCGGGAATATCCGAAGGGTCATGAATATCCTCCCCGGGCATTTCTCCGATCTCCCCTTTGGTGATAGAAGTTCTTTTATTTAAAGCTGAAAGCATTTTATTTCTTATGCAAACGTTAGCATAGGTTGAAAACTTAACGTCACGGCTTTTATCATAAGAGTCAACAGCACACAGCAAACCCACAAACCCCTCCTGTGCCAGATCCTCGCACATTTCAGGAGCATATTTTTTCGCTCTTGCTTCAATTGAACAAATATATCTTGAAATCAATTCTGCCGCTGCGTTTTTATTGTTCTTGGCTGTTACAGCCAAAAGCTCATCAGAATAATCTGAAAAAGCAAATAAGTTTTCCTTTTCCACAGCTTTTAACTCACCGTCCGAATGCATTTACATATTTTATATAATATCACAACCGCCAAAGATTGTCAAGCAAAATCGTCGCCCGTCATTATTTTTGTAACAATCTACATTTTGATGCTAGCTCTTATGGTAATATTGCATAATAACGGCGTCAACAAATCATCTTAAATCGACTTAAATCTTGCAATATTCTTTTCTTCCTGATTCAAATATATCTCCGCCAAAGCAATCATTAGCAACAACAAGCGGAAAATCTTCAACATATAACTTTTTCACAGACTCACATCCCAGATCTTCAAAAGCTATAACTTCACATGATTTAATACAGTTGCTTGCCAAAGCTCCGCAGCCGCCGACAGCACAAAGATAAATCGCCTTATTTCTCATAATGGCATCTCTCACTTCTTTTGAGCGCTCGCCTTTGCCTATCATTCCTCCAAGACCCAAATCAAGAAATCTCGGAGCAAACCTGTCCATTCTGCCTGAAGTAGTAGGCCCGCATGAACCGATAGCCTTCCCTTCCGGCGCAGGAGTCGGACCAGCATAATAAATTACTGCATCAGTCAAATCATAAGGCAGCTCTCCGTTATTATCAAGCAATTCATTTATTCTCTTGTGTGCTGCGTCACGGGATGTATATACAGTCCCTGTGAGAAAAATTTTATCACCGCACCTGAACTCACCGGCACGTTTTTTCAGCTCCTGTGCATTTACTTTATATACTTCCGCCATAAAGCGACAACCTCCGTTTTAAACAAAAAAGCGAACCTAAAAGCGGTTCGCTTTTGAAATGCAAATAATTATTTATTCTTGAAGATATTAAAAATATCATCGTAATAATTTGGATTATCAGCAGCCTTAACTCCTGCCTTATGCATAGCTTCTGCATCTGCCTGTGCATTCTGTGTATAGTTTGCTGAAAGTGACGCTCTATTAGCAGCCATAGGCTTTCCGCCGTTACCGTCAAAATCAGCAGCAATAACAGTTACATATACCTCGTCATTAGCGTTAGAATCATAGCCGTTACCAAAGATAATTTCAGCATCAGGATCAACAGCCTCAGTAATTGCATTTGTCAATGCGTCAATTTCATCAACAACAATATCTTCTGACATTGTAATGTTAACAAGCAATCTCTTTGCTCCCTTGATAGAAGTTTCGAGAAGATCGCTGGCAATAACCTGTGAAACAACATCCTGAACCTTATCCTTGCCTGTTCCATGACCGATAGCCATATGAGCAAAGCCTGCATTCTTTATAATTGTAGTGATATCAGCAAAGTCAACGTTGATATCATCATGTCTTGTGATAATTTCAGCAATTGAAATAACGTCTGTCTTAAGTACCTCATCAGCAAGAGTATATGACTGACGCATTGTCAACTTCTGATCTCCTGTAAGAAGATTCTGGTTAGGAATTACAATGAGAGCGTCAACATGCTCAAGAAGCTGTTCAATACCCTTTTCTGCCTTTTCCATTTTCTTAGGACCTTCAAATTTAAAAGGCTTGGTAACAACTGCAACAGTAAGCTTTTCCATCTCCTGTGCAATCTGTGCAACAACAGGAGCAGCTCCTGTACCTGTTCCGCCGCCCATACCGGCAGTAACGAATACCATGTCAGCATCCTTAATAACCTCAGCAATTTCTTCCTTGCTTTCCTGAGCGGAAGCCTCGCCGATTTCAGGCTTTGCACCTGCACCCAATCCATGTGTAAGCTTTGCGCCGATCTGTATTTTTTCAGTAGCTCTTGAATTCTTCAAAGCCTGAATATCAGTATTAATAGCAATATAATCAACATTACCCTCAATGCCTGCGCAAGCGATACAGTTAAGTGCGTTTCCGCCGCCGCCGCCGACGCCGATAACCTTGATTTTTGCTCCTTCCATTGGAGCTTCTACATATTCATATGACATTTGACATCCTCCTATTTTAGCTTTCTCCATTATTTCATATATATTCTCGGCAAAAAGCCTTTAAATTCATATAGAAATAGACATATTAATATATTATCACAAATACGACTAAATGTAAAGTAATTTTATAAACTATCTCTTAATATTATATTAATATTATATAAATGCCGAATTTATGATAATATAATTGTTAATAATACACTAATCCACATTTTATTCAGGATTTATTTAATTTGATGATATTTTTATTTTAAAAATTAAATCACTTTGCTTTTTAATATAATTATTATGTTCACTGCCAGCCGTTATAATCACCGTTTTCATCAACTGACTGTTCAGTCTCAGTATATCCTAAATCACTTACTTCAGCTGAGCTTTCATCTGTATTTTCCTCTTCATTTGCTGTCTTTTCTGACTTAGAATCATCTTTAGACGCCTTTGACGAATTGTTATCGGGAATTGCAGAAATACCGCTGTTCACACCGTTATACCTGAGTGTTCCCTTAAAGTTGTCAGAAAGCTTTTCATCAATTACAGCCTTTATATATTTCAGCTTATAATCCATGTCTACAGAGCTTCCGATATAAATTTTAATTTTTCCGTTGTAATTTAAAATAATATCTGTTCTGTCACTAAGATCAATGCTCGTTATCTTTTTTAAACCAAGCTCATCAGCCTGCTTTATAAGATCATTAAAAATCTTTGTTTTCAATGTGTCTTTTGTTTCAAGCTTGCTGCCAGGATTAAGACTGTTCAGCTCCAATCCTTTAACAAGAGGAATCCCCTTTGTTTTGACATCATTTGCACATTCAAGCAGCTTTCCTGATTTTGAAACTACATAATATTTTCCGTTAAATTCAACATCAGCCGCCTTTTGTGCCTCAGTAACGCTCACAATCAGTTTAGAGGGATATTTTTTCTTTACGCTGACATCCTCAACATAAACAAGATATTTTTTTAATCTTTCAGCAATCACATCCGTATCAGTTCTCATAAGATTCCCCTCGCCTGATACGCCGCCGACAACAAGGATCTGCTCGTTAGTATAAAGTGTTACTCCCTTGATCTCAACATTTTCAGGTCCGTATCTGAAAAACACGGTCATACAAAGTATTAGCAAAATAACAAAAGCCACAACCACTGCAATAGCATAGTAAGCTCTTAAATTATTTCTGCGTTTTTTTCTGTTGACTTTAACACGCTGACCGTTTATCGTTTTATATTCTCCCGTGTCATTATATGATTTTACAACATCTTTCATTTATATCGTTCCTTCTATAGTAATGCTTAAATTCAGAATCTGCTGATTTTTGCACCTACTGAATTAAGCTGATTTTCAATATCTTCATATCCTCTGTCAATCAGCTTTATATTTGACAATATAGTTTCTCCGTCAGCCGCAAGAGCCGCAATAACCAATGCTGCTCCACCCCTCAGATCAGTAGCGATCACATTTGCTCCAAAAAGCTTTTTGACGCCCTCAACAACAGCAACCTTGCCCTCAACTTTGATGTCTGCACCCATTCTAACAAGCTCATCAACGTGTCTATATCTGTTTTCAAAGATATTTTCCACAATAACGCTTGTTCCTTGCGCCTTAGTCAGAGCCGCCATTACAATAGCCTGAGCATCTGTAGGAAATCCCGGATAAGGCATTGTCCTTATGGTTTTAACAGCCTTTAGGCTTTTCTTTCCGTTAAGATAAATATTATCTTCATATGCGAAAACACCGCATCCCATTTGTTCAAAAACAGGAAGCACAGCGTCAATATCCTGAGGTCTGCTGTTTTTCAGTGTAATTTCGCCGCCGGTAATTGCCGCCGCTCCTAAAAGCGTGCAGGCAACGATTCTGTCAGGCATAACACTATACTCACAGCCATGAAGCTCTTTTACTCCTGTTATATAAATAACACTTCCGCCCTGTCCGCTTATTCTTGCTCCGCAAGCATTAAGAAAGCCCGCTAAATCTGATATTTCCGGCTCTCTTGCAGCATTATATATTACCGTGTCGCCTTTGGCAAGACATGCCGCAAGCATTATATTTTCAGTTGCCCCAACAGAAGGGAAAGACAAATTTATCTTTGCACCCTTCAGCCCCTTAGGACATGTGCAGTCAAGAACACCATATTCTTCTTTTATAACAACGCCCATTTGCCTAAGTGCTGATATGTGCATATCAATGGGACGTGGTCCAAGCTCACAACCTCCCGGAAAAGAAAGCGAACATCTTCCCAATCTGCCCAAAATTGCACCCAAAAATACAATGGATGATCTCATTTCACGCATTAATCCATCAGGCACATAACTTTTTGATATATCTGAGGAATTGACTACTACAGTGTTTCCCTCAAAGCTGCATGAACAGCCCAGACAGCTTAGAATTCTGCAAGCCGCAAAAACATCTGAAAGCCTCGGACAATTATGTAATGTCACTTCGCCCTTTGAAAGCACACAGGCCGAAAGCAGCGGCAGTGCGCTGTTCTTTGCTCCCTGCACTGAGATCTCACCGTTAATTCGCTTTTCGCCTTCTATTCTAAGCCTTTGCATAAAGCTTCTCTCCCTTACAAAGAAATTCATAAACTATATTATGCATTTCCTTACATATAGGTGAAAAACCTTATAATTTAGCAATGATACAACTTAAATAATTGACCTCGCAGCTTCTTAAGCCGTATATATTAATGGTTTAATTGCATTGTAAATTCTGTCGTCAGTATCTCTGATATTAAGAGCCGCCGCATTCTCAGATAATCTCTCCAGCTTTTCAGGCTCGCTTATCAGCTCACTCACTTTATCAATAATAGTGTTTTCTTTCAAATCCTTTTCTTCAAAAACAAATCCTGCCCCTGCGTTCTGCAATACCATGCCGTTGTGATACTGATGATTTTCAGCAACCATAGGCGACGGGATTAGAATTGCTCCCCTTCCCACTGCTTCAAGCTCTGCCAAAGTACTTGCGCCGCACCTTGTAATAACAAGATCTGCTGCCGCCATACAAAGCGGCATATTTATATAATCCTTAATAATAAGCCTTTTGTTTGCCTTTATATTTACACCCTGTTCTTCAAGGCTTTCAACATAGTTTGAATAGCCTGCATAAGTACCATATGAATGAATGTGATTTACTTTCACATTATTATCCTGATACCACTTAAGAAGCCTTGCTATATTTTCATTAAGCACTCTTGCACCCAAGCTACCGCCTGACGAAAGAATACAAATCTCATTTTCAGCAAAGCCAAGCTCGCTTTTAGCCTCTGCTTTTGATTTAAGCTCAAACGCTTTTCTTACAGGAAGCCCCGTAACCACAGTTTTTGACATCACAGACGCCTCAAGATTTTTTGTTTCCTTTACAGTAAGCATTATTTTATTCACTTTTTTTGAAAGAAGCTTTGTTGTTACTCCTGCAAAAGCATTCGCCTCATGGATTGCAGTTTTTATGCCCATCTGTGCCGCTTTTCTGACAATGGGCCCCGAAACATATCCACCCGTACCAATAACTAAATCAGGCTTAAAATCCTTTATGATTTTCTTAGCCTGTTTCCCTGTACTGCAAAGATAATAAAGTGCCTTTACATTTCTTTTTATATTCTGTGCATTAAGCTTTCGCTGAAACCCCTCAACCATAATAGGTTCAAAGCGATAACCGTTTTGAGGTATAAGCTTAGCTTCCAGCTTGTTGGGATTTCCCGCAAAGCAAAACTCTGCGTCAGGATGATGTAATTTTATAATTTCAGCGATTGCAAGAGCAGGATTTACATGACCTGCCGTTCCTCCGCCTGCAAGTAAAACTCTAAGCATTTAAAATTGTCCTCTCATATCAGGATTAATTAAAAATTTATCTCGGTATATTGCTCTGTCTTGATATATTAAGTAAGATTCCTACTTCAGCAAGCTGAAGCATAAGCGCTGTACCTCCATAGCTGAAAAACGGAAGCGAAATACCCGTATTAGGAAACGCATTGCAGGCAACAGCAATATTCAGCAAAGCCTGCGACCCGATTTGCATAACGATTCCGACAGCAATAAGCATTCCGAATCTGTCCTTAGCCCTTGACGCAATATAGAATCCTCTTATAATAAACATCAAAAACAGAAAGATTACTACCAATGCTCCCACAAATCCCAGCTCTTCGCAGATAACTGAGAATATAAAATCGTTCTGTGATTCAGGAAGATAAAGATATTTTTGTCTTGACTCACCGAATCCAAGTCCGAACAACCCACCGGAGCCTATGGCAAGAAGCCCCTGATAGGTCTGAGCCGTATCACCTCTAATGTCAGACAGCGGATCCTGCCAGCTTTGAAATCTTGTAGTAATATATGAAAACTTATCGCTTCCCGAAATAATAATTACAAGCACTAAAAGCAGCGCCGCCGCTGCTCCGCAGCCTATAAAAATCCAAAATGACTTTCTCGGAATTCCGCTTACAAACATCATTGTAATACCGATTAAAACTACAAGCATAACTGCTGAAATATGTCTTTGAAGCGCCAAGACTCCGCAAACAAGTATCAAAATTGCCGCAAATGGCACAATACAATATTTCATTTTCTTATATTTCGGGAAATTAACCGCCATTATGTATGCAAAAATTATAATAAACGTAATTTTCAAAAGCTCAGAAGGCTGAAACTGAATCGGGCCGATTTCAAGCCAACGGTTTGCGTCTGCCGTGGATATTCCGAAAAGTGCCGTGTAAAGCGTTATGCCAAATGTAGCGAAAAACGAAATATATGCTACTTTAGTATTCTGAAAGAAATGATAGTCGATCGTTGAAATAACGAGCATTGCGATTACGCCTACTCCGCCGAAAAGCGCCTGTCTTTTCAGATAAAAATATCCGTCGCCCTTTTCATATATGCTTGTCGCATAGCTCGCAGAAAACATCATTGTTATTCCGAATACCAAAAGCACAAGAACAAGTATTAAAAAAGGTTTGTCTATTTCGCTCAAGATAAATCTGAAATTAAGGGATTTTCTTGCCTGAGCCACAGGCTGAGTTCGCTGTGGACGGCTGTGAACAATGCTCCCGTCACGCTGACGTCTTGAACCCTTATCTGCCAAAATAAAACCTCCCTTTTTACACTAAAACTTTGTGCTGTATATTACAAAAATCATACCTGCAATTCCGCCTGTTAAGGTTATGCAGGAAAAAATCAATATTATTTTATAATCACTGAATCCTTTTTCTTTCCAATGTGAATGAAGGCTCGAGCCTTTAAATATAAGCCTTTTGCTTTTTTTATAAACAGCATATTGAATAAGAGTACAAATGCTGTCAATTAACAAGCCCAACCCTGTCAGAAAAATCAATAAATGCAGCTTAGAAGCTACTATGACGGCACTCATAAATCCGCCTAACATCAAAGCCCCGGACTCGCCCAAATATACCTTAGCCGGTGAAAGTCCCCAAATCAAAAATCCCATGACCGCTGCGGCAAAAATGTAACCTAAGGCGCTTAAAAAAACTTTGTCCGCTATGTTTCCGTAAACAGCAAACATGAGCGAAAAGATTACTGCCGTTACTGCGCAAAGACCGTCAACTCCGTTTGCCGTATCACCGCCGAAACAGTCGTGAAGCTTTATGGCATTGATCACAGCTGTCATGCCCAAAGCAATAAGCGGATAATAAAACAGCCCGAAATCCAGATATCCCAATCTGAAAGGCAAAAGTAAAGCCGTATCATGCTCACCGCAAATAATGTTATGCCACAACAGAAAACAAAAGCAAATTATAAATTCAATGATAAGCTTTGTTCCAAGACGTAAGCCCAATGCTTTTTTTCTTACATCCTTAAGCCAATCATCTGCTATTCCAATCAGCATAAACATGAGGCTGAATATAACAACAGCAATTATCTTTAAACTGTCCTTGCCCGAACCTATTTCCAAATCCCAGCTTATTAAAACGGAGCTTAAAACAGTTCCCACTATAAGCGAAAGTGCAATAATTACTCCACCAAATTTAGGTTCAGAGCCGTCCTTTTCAAATCTGCTGCCAAGATATATATCATATCTTCCTGTTTTCAGTTTTCTGAAACAAGGAATCAGCATCTTTCCGCAGACAAGACTTAAAATAATCTCAACAGCTATTATGACAAGAGCACTACTCCAAGGCATTTATAACCTCTTCAAGCTTCATTCCACGGCTGCCTTTGAATAAAACAGCGTCGCCAGTTTCAAGATTTTCCTTAAGATAATCCGCAAGCTGTTCTCTGCTGTCAAAATGCACACACTTTCCGCTGTCAAAGCCTTTTTTTACAGCTCCGTCAATATAATACTTTGAATCATCGCCAAAGCAAAGAAGCATATCTGCATCAGATTCAGCAGCATATTCCCCGACTGTCCTGTGAAGCATCTTTGACATCTTTCCCAGTTCCAGCATATCTGCAAGAACACAATATTTCTTTCCCGCATTGCCGGTATTTGAAAGCACGCTTATTGCCGCTTTCATAGAATCAGGAGAAGCGTTATAGCAGTCAATTATAAATGTCTTTCCATCAACCTTTTTTACATTTTGCCTAAGTCCGTCCGGTCTGTACTTTGCGATCCCTGCAACGATCTTCTCAGGTTCTATGCCTAATTCCCGACCAACACAAAAAGCAGCAAGTGCGTTTTTAACATTGTGCTCGCCCATACAGTTTATAACTGCATTGATCTTACCCTCAGGATAATTTATAACAAAGCTTATGCCATTTCCGTCGCTTTTAACAGATGCCGCATAAACATCACAGTCTTTTTTTCTGACGGAATAATATATAACCTTTCTTTCTCCGTGAATTTCAGCATTACTCAGCAATTTATCATCACGGCAAAGTATAATCGGGGCGTCATAATCCGCACCGTCAAGAATCTCCATTTTCGCTTTAAGGATATTCTCCTGCGTGCCCAGATTTTCAATATGAGAAAAACCTATATTTGTTATAACCGCCAAAGTCGGCTGAGCGCACATAGAAAGCCTTGAAATCTCCCCTAAATGAGACATTCCCATTTCTATTACTGCCGCAGTATGTTTTTTCTCCAGTCCTAAAACAGTCAAAGGAAGACCTATTTCATTATTGTGATTCCCCTCTGTTTTCAATGTTTCATATTTCTCTGCGACAACAAGAGCTATCATTTCCTTCGTAGTAGTCTTTCCTACACTTCCCGTTACTCCCACAAGAGGTATATCAAACTTGCGTCTGTAATATGCCGCAAGATCAAGAAGCGACTTGTGCGTCGAATCTACAATAATGCATCTTGCTCCGTCAATAGCTCTTTCAGCAATAACTGCCTCAGCGCCAAGCTCCATGGCCTTTGCTCCATAATTGTGTCCGTCAAAATTATCGCCTTTCAATGCTACAAACACAGAGCCTTTCTTTAATGTCCTTGTATCGGTTGAAATATCATTAACAAAAGCGTCAGACGGAAAGCCATAGCTTCCGTCCACAGCCTGAATGATTTCAGCCAATGTCATTCTCTCCATACTTATGCTCCCAATCAGTGTAATATATATCTAATCTATTTCTTTTAAAGCTTCTGCCACAACTTCTCTTTCATCAAAGTGGATTTTTACTCCTCCTGCAAGAATCTGATAGTCCTCATGTCCCTTTCCTGCAAGCACAATAACATCATCCTTTTCAGCATTCTTCACTGCCCAGTGAATAGCCTCCCGCCTGTCACAGATCGTAATATAAGGCGTATCCTTTCCCTCAAGACCCTTCAGAACGTCTTTTATAATTGCCTCAGGATCTTCATTTCTCGGATTATCAGAAGTTACAATAAGAAAATCAGCATTGTCCGCAGCAGCCTTTGCCATGAGAGGTCTTTTTTTTGCATCTCTGTTTCCGCCGCAGCCGAACAAGCATTTTACCTTTCCCTTTGCCGAGCCTTTTATGGCTTTAAGCACATTTACAATAGCGTCAGGTGTGTGTGCATAGTCGCATATTACCGTAAAATCTCTTCCTGTCGGAACGACCTCGGCTCTCCCTCTTACCCCCTGCATGGAATTAATAGACCTGATCGTTTCCTCAACGTTAAATCCCAAGGTTTCACAGCATGCAATAACAGCCAGTGAATTTGACACATTAAACAGTCCCGGCATTTTAAAAGCAACATTATGCTTACTGTTTTTATCTGAAAAAACATATCCCACGCCGTCAGCATAAAGACAAATCTCCTCCGCATAAAAATCCGCTTTTGTTTCATCAGAAAAGGTCTTTGCCGGACATGTTATTTCATTAAGATAACGTCTTCCTGCCTCATCGTCAATATTAATTATGGCATTGTCTGAAATATCAAAAAGCATCTTTTTAGCCTGATAATAATTCTCCATTGTGCCGTGAACATCAAGATGATCCTGTGTCAGGTTTGTAAATACGCCTACTTTAAAACGGCATCCCTCAACACGCTTCTGCTCCAGACCCTGAGATGAAACCTCCATTACAACATATTCACACTTAGCGTCCGCCATTTTTCTAAACAGCTCAAATAAGTCATAAGGCTCAGGTGTCGTCCTTGATGTCGGAATAATCTCCTCACCAATCTCATTCTGACATGTACCGATAAGACCTGTTTTACAGCCAAAGTCAGTTAGAACCTTTTTCAGCACAGTTGTGATAGTGGTCTTTCCGTTTGTCCCCGTAACCCCGATAAGCTTTAATTCCTTTTCGGGATTCCCGAACCATGCAGCACAGAGCTTCGGATAAACGCTTCTTGTATCAGACACAATAATCTGATTTTCAAGCCCCAAATCCCGTTCAACAATTACAACCGCTGCACCTTTGTCTGTCATCTGCCGGGCTGCGGAATGTCCGTCAAAGGTTTTTCCTTTAATACAGACAAACATTGCGCCTTTCGGTATCTCCACTCTGTTGTCAGAAGTGAGCGCAGTAATTTCCATATCCGGAAGTTCTGTTTTCGCTATCCCATTTATTAAGTCGTAAAGTTTCATTAATTATCAGTCCCTTAACCCTAATTACTGTGAGCCTACACTGCTCTCAACAAACGTAACCGTTACCGCTGTTCCTTCAGGAACGCTTGCACCCTCGGCATAATTCTGATCAGATGAAGCTATCGCTCCGTCCTCATCCGCACCTGAGCCTTCAACAGAAAGATTCAGTCCCACAGATTCCAGAACCGCCTTCGCCTGTTCTCTTGTAAGGCCCTGAAGATTCGGCACGCTTACATTGTTAGTTTTATATGATTCATCGGTATAAAGAACAACCGAGCTTCCTCTTTCAACAGAAACACCTGTAGGAATCTGTTTTACAACAGAGCCTCCGTCACCCTTAACCTTAACCTCAAGATCAAGATTTTCCAATGTCTTGGTTGCGCTCTCAATAGTTGCAAATTCTACATTAGGCACTGAAACCTGAAGTTTTTCAAGCTCTTCTTCAGTATATTCAGGGAACAATCCCAAATATGGCAGAATGTCATTAAAAACTTCTACGCATATCGGTGCTGCAACCTGGCTTCCGTAAAATTCTCCTCCTGTTGGGTGGTCCACCATTACAAGCATTATAACCTCCGGATCATCCGCAGGTGCAAATGCACAATATGAAGAAACATAGGTTTCACCGTTATCAGTATCCAGCTTCTGAGATGTACCCGACTTTCCGCCGATACGATAGCCTTTGATATAACAGTTAGAACCGGGCTGTCCGTTTACTACCCCTTCAAGTATCTCTCTCATTTCCTTAGAGGTTTCTTCTGAAATAACCTGACGTTTTATCTCTGTGTCAAAATCTTTTACAACATTTCCGTTGGAATCTGTTATCTTATCCACTACCTGAGGAGTTACAAGATATCCTCCGTTTACCACTGCGGAATATGCGGTGATCATCTGAATAGGAGTAATCTTATTTGTCTGTCCGAAAGATGAAGAAGCCAGCTCAACAGTTCCCATTCTTGAAAGCGGCATATAAATACTGCTTACTTCACTTGGTAAGTCAATTCCTGTTTTTTCAGTAAGTCCATAAGCTTCAAAATATTCTGAAAACTTTTCAGCGCCAAGCCTTTGTCCGATCTGCACAAAAGCAGGGTTGCATGAGTTAAGCATAGACAGCGCAAGATTCTGAGAGCCATGGTCACGAGTTGACCAGCAATGAATTTTGTGGTCGGCAACCTGTATATAAGTGTTGCAGGAAAAACTGTCACTGAGTGAAATCGCCTTTTCCTCAAGAGCAGAAGAACCCGTAATTACCTTAAATACAGAACCAGGGAAATAAAGCTCTGAAATGGCTTTGTTTTTCCATTGAACCGACCATGCGTTAAGTCGTTTTTCGGAATATTCCTTTGAATCTTTGTCCATTTTCGCAAGCTCAGAGGCAATTGACTTATCCGTTACCTCCGCCGGACTATTCGGGTTATAACTGTAGTTTGTTGCCATAGCATAAACCTGACCGGTTTTTGGATTCATAATGATTCCGCATGCTCTCTCACTCGGCTTATGAAGATCAACAGCCTTTTCCAATGCCGTTTCGAGGTGATACTGAATATTAACATCAATATTAAGATGCAGCGAATCTCCGTCCTGAGCCTCATAGCTCTGCTTATATCTATATGGTATTTCAGTGCCGTTCCGAGCCTTAGCCGTTACCACACGTCCATCAACACCTGCAAGATAATCATCATAATATGCTTCAAGACCGTAAATTCCGTCGCCGTCATAATTAAGATGACCGATCACATTTGATGCAAGTTCATTCTGAGGGTAAATTCTTCTTGTTGTCGGGTCACATCTCACACCGTCAAGCTCTTCTTCAGTAAGATAATCCTCAATTTTATCCGCAACAGTTTTTTCAATGTCTTTTTTAAGGATAACATACTGAGAATTCTCATCACCGATTTTCTTCCTGATGTCTTCGGAATCCATTTCCAAAGTCTGTGCAAGAAAAGCAACCAAATCGTCAAAACACTGCTGAGAGGTTTTAAGCTTCGCTAAGGATTCTTCATATCCAATTACCTTTTCAGCGTCATTGGTGTCTTTGATAAGCTGTTTATATTCTTCAATTTTCTCATCTTTTTTGGAAACATAGTCGTCCCACAGCATAACCTGATCACAATAAACAGTATACATTGTAGCGCTTTGTGCAAGCACCTGATCAGTACTGTCATAAATCGTACCTCTTGATGCCTGAACGACTGTGCTTTTAAGCTGCTGTGAATCAGCCAGCTCACGCCACTTATCCGACTCAGTGACAGAAGTCTTAAAAATGCTGAAAACAATATATATAATTAAAATAATTATCAGCAGATTTATCCAAAGATTTAATCTTCGTTTCATTAAAGTCGTCGGTTTATCTGTCATAAGAACTCCTTTCGCTTAACAGAAACACACCGGAAATTCACTTTTCTACATCATAAGATGTTTTTCCGCACACAAAATAATATAACAAGAAAGCTAAGCACAATTTTGTCCCTAACTTTCTTCATAGTTATTCTATTTCATCAAATCCCGATATATTCCAAAACACCGGAGAACCATCTTTTTATTTTCACAAACATATTTGCGTCGTCTGAATCTACAACCTCCGCAACCGTTTCCTTTTCAACTTCCACATATTCTATCTGAGACTTGTCCAGCTTTTGAAGCCCCAGTTCTTTTTCAGCATACTCCTCAACCTTTGTCAGACCTGTTTTTGATGCCAGCTCTGATTCAAGGCTTATATTCTCATTTGTAAGCTGTGCCAGTTCTGTCTGCATATTTGCCTGCTGCGTATAAAGGCTTGAAAGCTCCACTCGTCCATAAATCATAGAACACATCAGTGCAAGAGCAGCAGCAGCAAGTCCTATTATTCTCAGCGTTGTATTTCTTTTATGTACAACCGCCGTGTTACGGCGATGTTTTATCTTTCTGTGGGTGACAAGCTCCTGCTCGTCATAGGCGGAATAATCATACGCCAGGTTATGTGATTTTGCCATTATTTTCACACCTCATTATGCATAGAAAACTATGCGGTCCAAAAGCTTTCGCTTTATATTTTTAATCCTTAATCTTCTCAATAATCCTCAGCTTTGCGCTGCGGCTGCGGCTGTTTTCCGCAAGCTCCTTTTCCGAAGGCTCCACAGGTTTTCTTGTAACCAGCTTCCCCGACGCTGTTCTTCCGCACACACATTGCGGAAAATCCGGAGGACAAATACATCCCTTTGTATAAGAAACAAATCTTTGCTTAACCATTCTATCCTCAAGAGAATGGAAAGTTATAACCGCAAGACGTCCGCCTTTTTTCAACAGCCCAAAGGCTTTATCAAGTGCGGCATCCAAATGACCGAATTCGTCATTTACTGCAATTCTAATTGCCTGAAATGTCTTTTTGCAAGGGTTCTTTTCCCGTCTCACCCTCTGCGGAACTGATTCCTTAATAATTTCAGCAAGCTCCATAGTAGTTTCAATAGGCTTGTCCTCGCGCCTGCTGACTATTCTCTTTGCAATTGACGGAGCAAACTTTTCTTCGCCGTATTCAAACAAAATCTTTCTCAGCTCTTCATAGCTCCACGAGTTTACTACATCCTTAGCGGAAATTCCCTCGCTGCTCATGCGCATATCAAGCGGTGCATCCTGATGATAAGAAAAACCTCTGTCCCCGTTATCAAGCTGATAAGATGAAACTCCCAAATCAAGAAATATTCCATCAACCTTATCAATTCCCATAGATTCAAGAACCGAATCCATCTCAGAATAATTCGCCTGAACAACTTCCGCAGGAAGACCTGATAATCTTTCAGCTGCGACTTCCACAGCCTCCGGATCTCTATCCAAAGCAATAAGCTTTCCGCCTGATTCAGCGTCCAGCTTTTGGGCAATCAATTTTGAATGCCCTGCCCCGCCGGCAGTACCATCCACATAAATTCCGTCAGGCTTTATATTCAGCCCATTTATCGACTCTTCAGGAAGCACTGATATATGTTTAAATTCCACTTAAAAATCCAGCTCCTCCAGAGCGCTCATCATCATTTCATCATCAACGCTGTTATTAAGCTCGTCCCATTTTTGCTTATCCCAAATTTCGCACCTATCCGAAACTCCGGCAACAACAATTTCCTTTTCAAGTCCTGCAATTTCTCTCAAGGTTTGAGGAATAAGTATTCTTCCCTGTTTATCCGCTTCCACCTCTACGGCATTAGCCATAAAAGTTCTCTGAAGATTTCTCGCTTTTGCCATAGGCAAGGCCTTAATTTTCTCGGCTCTTACCTCAAATTCTTCAAGTGAATAAACGAAAAGACATCCATCAAGACCTTTTGTAACGACGAACCTCTCGCCAATGATTTCCCTAAGCTTTGCAGGAAAAGCCATTCTGCCCTTAACGTCCATAGACTGATTATAGGTGCCCTTAAGCATACTTGTCAGCAAGTTGTTCGCCTCCTTAATACACGGTTTTTGTTTCAGCGGCTCATGCATTTCAGGGATTAGTCACCACTTTTTTGCACTTTTCACCACCGTAACTTAATTATACACCATATATTAAGAAATTGCAACCGTAATATTCGCCAAAATCAAAATAATACAAATTTTCAAGCTCCCCCTTCAGCTCTTGAAACCAAGCATTTTCGGGGACTTCTGTAACCTTTGGCAAATCAAAGGTTATCAAATTGTAATATGTAAATTTTTTATTAACGAAAAATACACCCATTTCGTGTATTTTTCACTGACAAATTCTCGTTATACAAGTTGTGAAATTTTACATCTTCTAATTACTGCTTGTATCCCACAATTGATATTATACCACAATATATAGTACACGTCAATGGTTTTTCACAAATTAACGCACAATTTTTTGTTATATGATTTTGTTTCTTTTTTCTGTTTTGACAATATATGCGCAAAAGTGACAAAATGGTAACGAAATGTTAAGTTAAATGTTTTAAATATTACAGTGTTTTACTTAAAAATATACTTAATAAAAGCAATAAAAACGTTAATATATTCTAAAATATATAAAATTCAATACAGTTTAATATAAAAACATAGTAGTTTTTGAATAAATAACTTAGATTTTTGACGAATTTATTGTCAAATTGCACAAAAAAAGATTCCTTACTTCAAATTACTTGAAATAAGGAATCCAAAAGAATAAAATCAGCTTACCAGAGATTCAATTACCGATACTATTTCTTCCTGTGACAAGCCGGATGAAATAATTCTGAAGCCTGTATTATTATATATAAATTCTGCATAAAAATATCCGTTGCTGCTTTGTCCTATTCCGACTTCTGTTCCGTTTATAAGCGACTTTGCAAAGTTTTCTTCCCAAAAAGCAACATCTGATGCCGGAAGCTTTCCTTTCGCAATTTCTATGTTCAAATCTCTGCTGAAATCTTCATTTGAATAATTCATGACTGTTAAATCATAATAAACCTCGCCGCTGCCTTTATTGCGCTTATAAATGCCATAATCATATTCTCCGCTGTCATGCCACGATTTAAGATCCGACGGAACTTGAGGAAATATCTTTGTTCCATAGTATTCCTCAAGCTCTTCTTCATTCATTTTAACAAAATCATTAATATCCAAATCTCCACCCAGTTTTCTGTCTCCCGAAAAAGCTTCAACCTGATTTATTCTGATTAGATTCGGCTGCTTTTCTATTTCAGCTGCGCTGCTGACCGCATTATCATTTTCGCTTATCAGCACTAACCCATTATCATCATTATTCTCTGTTACGGAAAAGACGCCGCTTTTCCATAGCCCCAATCCTATTAATGCAGCAGCAAGACAAGCGCACATAGCCGTCAAAGGTTTATTATAATTCCTTTTAACCCTGATAGCCGTTGCTGATTTGTTATTTGTTACATTTTCAACTATCCTTTTTGACATGTCATCAGGCATTTCAATATTCGTTACCGCTTTTTTTAACAAATTAAAATCCATCGTTCAAATACTCCCTTCTATATCTTTCCTCAAGAAGCTTTCGCCCCTTTTGAAGCCGCATCTTGACGCAGGAAGAGGTTTTCCCTATAATTTGGGATATATCGTCCACACGATATTCCTCCACATAATAAAGAGTCATAACAATTCTGAATTTTTCCGGCAGGGACATCAGCGCCTCCATGATCCGGCTGTCCTCATCACTGCATGAATATTCCCTTATTATTTCAAAATCCAGCGGAACATTGCGCCAGCGTGACTTCAAAATATCACGGCACTTATTAGATGCAACTTTAATAAACCATGCTTTTTCATGATCGCCGCTTTCAAACTCCGGCGTTTTTTGAATATATTTAAGCATAGTTTCCTGAACTGCGTCCTCAGCGTCCGCAGGATTTTTCAGCATAACCAAACAAATTCTGAAAAGCATATTCCCATATGTCTTAATTGTTTTTTCAATGCCATCAGCCGGCCGAACTGATGTGTTTTCCATTATGTTAATCACTCCTTTCACTAATAATACGATTCAAAAGCCGCTTTGGTCAATTTTAAAAAAAAGCCGAAGCTTTTCACTTCGGCCTGAATACAAAACTATTTATTTGCAATAGCATTCAATATAATTATCAATACAATGCTGAATTATTCCCTTTGCATCCTCAGCACCCTTAACGTCATCAATAACCGTTTCTTTATTTTCAAGGGATTTATAAACAGCAAAGAAATGCGACATTTCATCAAAAATATGCTTAGGAAGATTTGCAATATCCTCATAAACATTATAAGTCGGATCATTTTCAGGAATGCAAATTACCTTTTCATCTGCCGCACCGTTGTCAAGCATAGAAATAACTCCGATAGGAAAGCATTTTACCAATGACAAAGGTTCAAGAGTTTCTGAGCATAACACCAACACATCCAAAGGGTCACCGTCTTCAGCAAAGGTGCGGGGAATAAATCCGTAATTTGCCGGATAGTGAGTTGAAGTATAAAGTATTCTGTCCATTCTCAGCAATCCTGTTGCCTTGTCAAGCTCATATTTTACCTTTGAGCCTTTAGGTATTTCAATAACTGCCGTAAAGGAATCCTTTGTTATTTCCTTTGGTGAAATGTCATGCCAGATATTCATATTAACTGCCTCCGTCGTAATAATTTATTTTTCTTCTGCTGTGTCCGCAAGATACATTCCCTCGGATTTTAAATTCTCCGCAATGTCGTTAACTGTTTCTCCGTTGATCTCCACAGTTGAACATGTCCCTGTATTTTCATAGGATAACACATCCCATAAGGTTTTTATTTCGGCTTCGCATGGGATATTTTCTTTTTCAAAAACAGCTTTGAATTTGTTAACATCACCATAAACCGAAACAGTTTGATAACCCTTACAGTAGATTTCCTCATCACTGCTGTGAGAACCAAAGCCGAAACGGCTCACACCGTCATTTGTCAAAAGCTCGCCGTAACGCTCCATAATCGCTTTTGAAACAGGAATTGTACAGTTGTCAAGATAATAGATATTATAGTGATAAGGATCATTTTTATTCTTTCTCAGCTGTTTTTCCTCTTCTAAAGAGCATGGGATTTCAAGAAAGAAAAATACAGGCTCACAAAGCCTTTGAGCAAGCTCTGCTACAGCTTTTTTATAAATTTCGGCGCTTAATACCGCATATATCCCGTTCTCGTCCACGCTGTAAGCCGAATGAACATTTTCAATGTTGTCCACATCAACGCCTTGTACAAGCTTAAACGCCATTTTCCTCTGCCTCTTTTCTTCTTATCTTAAAATTATTATACTCTATACTTTTTCAAAAAGCAATAGCTTTTAAAGATATAAAGAAAAAATCGGAATGGAAAACCCATAAATATTACAAAATCATTTTAATAACTGCAAATAGTTTTCCGCAGACATAACACAGTTAGCCCCGTCGGAAACAGCTGTGACAACCTGTCTGAAAGCTTTTGTTCTCACATCTCCTGCCGCAAACAAACCTTCCACAGATGTTATTCCCATCTCGTCAGCTATAACATATCCGCTTTTATCAATTTCCGCCAGCCCGTTAAGTCCGAAATTATTGGGCTTCATACCTATTGCAACAAAAATTCCGTCAGTTTTCAGGGTTGTAACTCTTCCATCCTCAAATTTCAGCACTATGCTGTTTACAAGATTTTCGCCCATGATTTTAATAGGTGAAGCAGGTGTAATAATCTCAATGTTTTCCGCAGCTTTTACACTTTCCTGCAAATATCTCGCACCTCTGAACTCCGTACGCCTATGCACAAGATATACCTTTTTGCAGATCTTTGATAAAAGCAATGCATCACTCAGCGCAGTATCTCCTCCACCGATTACAGTGGTAATTTTTCCGTTAAAAAAAGCTCCGTCACATGATGCACAATAGGATACTCCTCTTGCAGAAAACTCATTTTCGCCCTCAATGTTCAGATGTCTGTGAAGTGCTCCTGCGGCATAGATTACAGTCTTTGACTGAAGCCTGCTACCGTCCTTTAACGACAGCTCAAAAATTCCGTCGTTTTTCTTCATATCAATAACTTCACCGGATATAAAGCTTGTCCCTAATCTCTCTGCATGCTCACGGAATTTTTCACCAAGCTCATAACCGCCAATGCCATAAAGTCCGGGATAATTATCAACCCTTTCGGTTATAGCGATTTGCCCCGATCCCATATAATCCTTTTCTATTACTGCAAAATTCAGTTTCGCTCTTGATGCATATATCGAAGCAGTTAATCCGGCAGGTCCGCTGCCTACAATCAAAATGTCATACATAATTATGTTTATGCTCTTTACGGAACATTTTCTCCTTTCATTATTACGTCATCTCAATATCAGTTTAACTTTTCATTTATGATTCTCTCAAGCTGCTCTTTCGGTAAAAGTCCCACAGAGCTTTCAATCATGTTTCCGTCTTTATAAAACACAAGAGTTGGAACTGACATTATTCCCATTTTAAACGAAATCAGACTGTTTTCATTTACATTGATTTTCACAATTTTCAGCTTCCCTTCAAAATCATTAGAAAGCTCCTCCAAAATAGGTGCAAGTCTTTTGCATGGACCGCAGGTTTCTGAATAAAAATCCACAAGTACAAGACCTTTTGAATTTAAAACTTCCTGGTCATACTGCTTTTCATTAATATTTGTTACCATAAAATCAAACTTCCTTTCTTTATTACCATTGTTCTCATCAACTGCTTTTTTATACTCCTTGTTTATAGTATACAACATTAGTATTCTTTTTTCAAGCCCCTGTTATTTAGTAACATAAAATTATAGCCTGTGAATTTGTATAATTTATTAAATTTTCGGTAAGTCCTTTTAAAAAAGAACAGTATATGCTATAATAAGATAAAGTAAAAAATATTCTGTTTTTAAGGGAGGATTTACAATGAATATTGCCGTTGCTCAGTCAGGCGGACCAACCTGTGCCATTAATGCTTCACTTTTGGGAGTATTTAAACAAGCGCTTAAAACACCTGAAATTGACGCTGTTTTCGGTTCAATTAACGGAATTGAAGGCATAATCAACGACAAGCTTGTTGATTTAAAGCTCATTATTAAAAATACCGATGATATGGAGCTTTTAAAACAAACCCCTTCAACTGTTCTTGGTTCATGCAGATATAAATTGCCTGAGCCTGAATCAAATGACTCAGTTTATGATATTATTTTGAATTGTTTTGAAAAGCACAGAATTGAAGCCTTCTTCTATATAGGCGGTAATGATTCTATGGATACAGTCGCAAAACTGTCTGCATTTTTCAAAAGCAAAAACAAAGATATTAAAGTTATCGGTATTCCAAAGACCATAGATAATGACCTGCCTGAAACAGACCACACTCCGGGATTTGGCTCTGCCGCTAAATATGTTGCCGCAACCGTTCAGGAAATAATCCGTGACAGTTCTGTTTATTCAAACGATTCAGTTACGATAGTGGAAATCATGGGTCGTCATGCCGGCTGGCTTACCGCTTCAACCTGTGTTCTTCGTGCTAACGGCGAGCTTGCTCCGCATCTTATATACTTACCTGAATGTGAATTTTCAGCTGAGAAATTCATTGAAGACGTAAGAATTCAACAGGCAAAGCACAAAGCTGTTATCGTTGCAATTTCTGAAGGAGTTGAAATTCCCGACGCGAACGGAAGCTATCAGTCGGGAGCTGTAGACGTATTCGGACATAAATACCTGTCAGGTATCGGCAAGGTCCTTGAAAATCTTGTTCGTGAAAAAATCGGATGTAAAGTCCGCTCTATAGAGCTTAACGTAATGCAAAGGTGCTCCTCCCATATCAGCTCTAAAACCGACATAGATGAAGCCGAAGAAATCGGCGCTAAGGGCGTTGAAGCTGCGTTGCAGGGTAAAACAGGTCAGACAATGGTTTTTAAACGTATATCAGACAAGCCTTATGTTATCACAATCGACAGTGCAGATGCTACACTTATTGCAAACCACGAAAAGTTCTTCCCAAAGGAATGGATAAATTCACAATGCAACGATATTCTTCCTGCTGCAATAAACTATTTTCTCCCGCTTATTCAGGGTGAAGTAAACATTGAGATGAAAAACGGAATGCCTGTGCATTTTAAGATATAGAAAACCATATTATAAGCAAAAAGAGCTGCTGCGTTATGCAACAGCTCTTTTTATTAAATAACATTCAATAAAAGACTAAAACTTGCCTAAGTCATAGAATCCATAGAATTTATACTCGTGTAAATACATAATAATCCGTATCAAAACCACCCCAACGATAGTCACCACTTTTCCATTCTATAATAAGATAGTCTGTTCCGTTTATATTGCGTATTTCATATTTACAAGCTGTGCTGTTCCATTTTCTAAGTAAATAGCCTTTTGTCCACACCTGCAAATCACTGTCGTCTATTATTTCATCACCATATCGGCTTATGCATTTTCCATTCTCAAAGAACTCAATTTCACTGAAGAACCACGATTTTTCATTTATCCTTTCAGTTGTGAAATCCTCTTTATTAATAATAAAATCAAAAACTTTCCATTTTCCGATTACACACTTATCATCAACAAAAGGCATATCAATATTGTCTTTTCGAGCAATTTCTTTTGAAGTATATTCTTTATTATCAATCTGACGAAGAACAAGTATTGTTGGCTTTCCTCCTCTACGATAATTATACGACTTAAAAGAAATAAACATATATCGCATTCCATTATAACTCTCAATTTCATAATTATTCACAGATGTGCTGTCGCCGGTATCAATTAAAAGTTTACCTTTAGTCCAACCATAGCACCAGTAACATTCGCCGTTTGGCAAGAAATAAATTTCTCTGTTCATATTGCCAATCTCAGGATTATCACAGAATTTATTTGCAAAGAAGTCTTGTTTTACTGCGTACTCACCAATAATCTGCCATTTTCCTATAACTGTTTCATCATTTTCAAAAGGAATATTAATATCTTCATCTAATACTGATATATCATCTCTCAGCTTAATCACATCGCATACAGCCTCAATTAAGCGGCTATCCTGTCCACCATAGCTTTTATAATTTGATATACGTTGGTAATCTTGAGAAACAATAGTTTTCTCCATAATTTCACAAGCCCGTTTAAAATCAGTCTCCTCAATTTTACTGCTCTTAGCTTGTGTATTATTTTCAGTTTCATTAAAAATAACATTAATCATATACTCTGCTCCTAATATAGTTTTTCTTGCTTCATCAAGGTTTTGAAGCATATCCTTCAGTTCAGATTCTTTCTTATCAAAAATTGCAAGAATGTCCTTATCACTTTTTATTTTCGACAAAATCTTTGATATTTCCGACAGGGAGAATCCTACTTTCTTTAGAACTGCTATGCGAAAAAATACTGGAATTTGGTCTTTCGAATAATATCTGTATCCTGTAAAACGGTCAATATATTCAGGCTTCAACAACCCCTGTCTATCATAATGACGCAATATGGTAATTTTAGTATCACATATTTTCGCAAACTCTCCGATTTTCATAAATATCACCTCCGATTTTTTTATAAGGTACCTTATGTATACATTATAAACCTAATGTTAGGGTGAGAGTCAAGACCTTAATAAAAAAATATGCCCTCCGTTTTATCGGAAAGCATTGTTTGAATTTTTAATAATGGATCAACACTCAGGTAAACTTCTACTGAAATTACAAAAACTAATGAGCACTCTTATTAATATACTTCGTCTTAAGCTTTGAATATACAATTTTCTGTGAGCTGTAAAGTCCGTAATATCCTGAAAGCATATAGCTTACTCCACAGGCAAATGCAAAAAGCATAAGCCCATCTGTCCCGAACATTTCAATGCTCAAGAAAATTGACGCTATGGGACAGTTTACTACTCCACAGAAAAGGGAGATCAATCCTACTGCCGCACCGAACTGGGGCGATAATCCCAGCAATGATGCAGCTGCACATCCGAAAGTAGAGCCTATAAACATTGTAGGTACGATCTCTCCGCCCTTAAAGCCTGCTCCAATCGTAACAGCAGTAAAAACTATTTTGAGAGCAAAGCTATACCAATGAGCTGTGCCCTGCTCCAAAGCTGCGGAAATAACATCCGAACCAGCGCCATTATAATCCTGATTACCGATTATAAGTGTAAGCAGAATAATTGCACATCCACCCACAAAAGCACGTATATAAGTGTTATTAAAAGTTACTTTCAGCTTATAATGAGAATACTTCATTGCCACGCAGAAAATAATGCTTACTAATGCACATAATGCGGCAAGAACGCCTGTCTGTATCACAGAAACTATATTCATCTCAGGAACAAATTTCGATATATCAAAAGAAGCGGAATGCGACCCAAACAACTGCGAAACCTTATATGCCACCAAAGCCGACGCAATACACGGAACAAGCCCTGCATAATAAATTACTCCAACGCTTATAACGCCCATTGCAAAAAAAGCGGCAGTAATCGGAGTACCGAAAAGCGAAGAGAAAACTGCGCTCATTCCGCACATTATCACAAGGCTCATGTCTCTTTCGTCCAGCTTAAAAAGCTCGCCAATCTTCGCACCGATACTTCCCCCAAGCTGCAGGGCGGCACCCTCACGTCCGGCGGAGCCTCCTACCAAATGAGTAATCACCGTAGATATAAAAATCAGTGGTGCAATTACGATAGGAACATGTCTGTCAGATCTGACTGAACTGATTATCATATTTGTACCGGGGTCGTCTTTCAGTCTGCAAAGCTTATAAAGCCCGGCTATAATCAGTCCGCCAACAGGCAGAAAAAAGATTATAAAAGGATAATCCTTTCTCAACTCATTTGCAAAGGCAACGGATTTATAAAACAGTGTTCCTACTCCGCCGCCTATAAGACCTACCACAACGGCTATAAACAGCCACTTGACAAAAGTCCATACATATTTTTTCACAGTAAGCAGCACTCTTAAAATCAAAGATTTTTTAATCATTTCCCTCACCAAAATAAAGGCGGGAAAAATCCCGCCTGAATATTATTAAACTTCTGCAATAACCTCAACCTCTACAAGAACGTCCTTTGGAAGTTCCTTTACTGCAACGCATGAACGTGCAGGCTTGCTTGTGAAATACTCGCCGTAGATTCCGTTAAATGCTCCGAAATCAGACATGTTCTTCAAGAAGCAAACTGTTTTTATTGCCTTGTCGATTGAAGTTCCTGCGGCTTCAAGCAGATTTTTAAGGTTTTCACAAACCTGCTTTGTCTGACCCTCGATAGTATCAGCTTCAACTGCTCCTGTTGCAGGGTTGATTGCAATCTGACCTGATGTAAAAACAAGGTTTCCAACGACCTTTGCCTGTGAATAAGGTCCGATTGCGTCGGGTGCATTTTTAGTATAAATTGTCTCTGCCATTTTAATCTTCTCCTTTATGTATATAACTTATTTATTTACGATTTTAAAGCCGGCATCGGTCAGACCCTGACGGATTTGTTTGATATGATCATAATTTCTTGTTTCAAGGACAATTCTCAGCAGACAGTCAGTAATGTCGCTGTCCTCGCTTGCTCTTTCATGATGTATGGACACAACGTTTCCGCCAAGAGCCGCAAGAATCTGTGATACTCCCTGAAGCTGTCCCGGTTTATCCTCAAGCTGGATAGTGAGGGTATCTGAACGTCCTGATTTAAGCAGACCTCTTTTGATAACTCTTGAAAGGATAGTAACGTCGATATTGCCGCCTGAAACAAGGCAGACAACGTTTTTGCCCTCAACAGGAACTTTGTCAAACATTACTGCGGCAACGGAAACTGCTCCTGCTCCCTCGGCGATAAGCTTATGCTGTTCGATAAGGGCAAGAATTGCGGAGGAAACCTCATCGTCGGTTACTGTTACAATATCGTCAACATACTTTCTGCAATATTCAAATGTATGTTCGCCGGGCTCTTTTACTTTAATTCCGTCGGCGATAGTTGCCACATTATCAAGGCATTTGATTTTATTCTCAGCCAAAGATTCCACCATTGACGGTGCTCCGCTCGCCTGAACTCCATATACTTTAATTTCAGGCTTTAAGGATTTAAGTGCAAATGCAACACCTGAAATCAATCCGCCGCCGCCGACGGGGACAACTACTGCGTCGATTTCAGGAAGCTGGTCGAGCAATTCAAGACCGATAGTACCCTGACCTGCGATTACGTTTTCATCGTCGAACGGATGAATAAACGTATAGTTTTTCTCATCACGAAGCTGGATTGCTTTATTATAAGCGTCATCATACACACCCTCAACGAGGCAGATTTCAGCACCGTAGCTTCTTGTAGCTTCAACCTTTGAGATAGGTGCTCCGTCAGGCAAGCAGATAGTTGCTTTTATACCGCTTTTCTGTGCGGCAAGTGCAACACCCTGAGCATGATTTCCTGCTGAACAGGCGATAACACCGTGAGATTTTTCTTCCTCACTTAGCTGTGAAATCTTATAGTATGCTCCTCTGACCTTAAATGATCCTGTAACCTGCAAATTCTCGGTTTTGAGATATACGTTAGCCTTTGGGTTTATTTGGGGAGCATTAATGACCTGAGTTGGTCTCAGGACCTCTTTCAATACATGTTTTGCATGATAAACCTTATCAAGTGTAAGCATTTCTTATCAACCTCTTTAAAATATAATAAGCCCCGCCCCTAAACAGAGGCGAAGCTTTTAACTCCGTGTTACCACTCTGATTGCACAGCATAATACACGCAATGCTGCACCGCTCAAACTCAGATAACGGTGAGAACCGAGTGAACCTACTGAATTCAATTCACCAACTCAGGAATGATCCTAATCCGCAACAGTCTGCCGCATTTCACCGTTCACGGCTCTCTGAAAGTCTGTTTTTTGCTAATTACGTTTCCGTCAAAGTTTTTAATATATAATAATATTATAACACTATTGGCGGATTTGTCAAGGGGAAAATTCACGCTTTCAGACAGAATAATTCCTATACATAACCCAGAGGTTGATTATTTTAAGTCCTTTTTCCTGAGCCATAAAAATAGCCTGAGATGTACGGCTGGCGGTAATGTTTTTATCATAGTAGCAGATGCAGTAATCTGAAAGCTCGACAAGCTTTTTATTAAGCTTTGTGGTGCTTCCGCTCCAATACTGGATTTCTACGCCTTCTTTATCAGAAAGAATTTCGTTATAATCATTTTTTTGATTTGAATCCCAGCCGTTCACTTTAAACCTATTATAACGGGGCAGAAAAAGGTGAAGCTTTATATGGGGATATACTTTTCTGAGTCTTATAACAGCTTTTGCACAGATAATATCCCAACCGACAAGACCTCCGGCATAAAAATCCGCAACTCCTTTTTGAATTAAATCTTCTATTTCATGCATAACTTTTAATTCAATCACCCATGTGACCGGTAAAGATTGATGCCCGAAAAAACAACAATTCTTAATCATTTTTAGGTTCTCCGTCTTTTATTTAATATGTATTTATTATATCTCAGGGGGCTGTGGTATCAAGTGTAACAATGGTATCATTCAGACACCATACAAATACAAATTGCAGTGATATTATAAAATTACAAAATTACATCAAACTGCAAAGGAGCCTTTTATAGTGTCGATTATTAAGTCGCAATTCACTTTAAGATTAGATTTAGAAGATCATGCTAAAATTAAAAAAATAGCGCAAAAAGAGAATCGATCTATGACTAACATGATAGAAACTTTAGTAAAAAACGAAATTAACCAATATGAAAATGATAATGGTGAAATCATTTTAACTGACAGTGATATCTTTTTGGAATAGACAATTACAGAAAGCCGAAATAATTTATTTTGTCAAGATTTTAAGTCGGTCATTAATGACATATCTGATTCGTTTACTGAACTGCTGAAAGCTTCAAGGTCACTGATTTCTGACATGGGTGAGTATATATAATCTGTAATTCCTTTTCCTGTATTGGGATGAGTTTTTGAATAGACCAAATCTGTGCTGAACAAGGCAACAAGGACTATACAAGCAATGATTCTTCTTTTAAGCGGTATCTTATTCAACAGCTCGTCGAAAAACGGAGCCATAATATATATTCCTGCACAGCCCGCAAAGCCAAACACCAGTGCTCCCTCAAGGCATATTCTTCCGTTTATATTACAGAAATAGCCTTCATAGTCCCAATATTTCATATGCTTAAACTCTTCGAGATACCAGCTTGTAAAATACTCGATAACTGAACATACCACAACCACGCTGAAGAACGTTAAGATATGGTTATCCATGATTTTTTTTAAGAGAATTATTCCAACTGTTCCGCCCACTCCGTAAATAGGAAGCCACGGTCCGAACATAGTGCCCCTATTTACAAAGACGCCGTCCTCCACGATATGAATGCCTACTTCCCACAGCCATCCGATCAATGAGAAAATAAAAAACAACAGGATATATGTAACAAGTGTGTAATGTCTATGGTAATCTCTATGAATTATTTTTTTCTGATTAACATGGCTGATATGTGATTTTTGAGACTGAAGCCCCGGATATTGGTCAAGGGCTCGAAGATCTTCAAGCGTCATTGTTAACTCCATTTTACTTTATTCCTCCATAATTTATATTGCAATTTTCTCCGGTATGAGGTATAATAAATACAACAAATATCGGAGGTTAATAATGATATTCCTTTACTTACTGCCTTTTTATCTCGCCATAGGCGGCTATTTATTATTCAGAGTTTTTCACTGGACTTTTTCTTTTGCAAAGCCGCTCAACGCCAAAAGATTTAAAATTCCTTTCGGAATTGTTTATTCCATATGTCTTGTATCGCCTTTATTTGCAACGCTATTGCCTAAATGCTTATTCACGATATGGATAAGACGTCTTTCGACCTATTGGCTGGGTGTAATGCTTTATATGCTTATGGCAGTGGCTCTTATAGATATTATAAGATTTTTATTAAAGCACACACGGCTTAAAAAAAGCTTTTTATTTACTTCCAAAACTCTTGTTACCATGGGAATTGTCACTGCGGTTTTCCTATCCTGCATATGCACCTATGGTCTTTACAACGCAAGGAACATAAAGCTCAAAACATATGATATAGATGTGGACAAGTCCTGCGGAGACACAAAGGATTTAAAAATCGCACTTATTGCTGACTTACACATGGGTTATTCTATCGGTGCGAGAGAAATCACAAACATGGTAACGAAAGTCAATGAAATCAATCCTGACATTGTATTAATTGCAGGAGATATTTTTGACAATAGCTTTGACGGGTTAGATGATCCTGAAGAAATCTGCCGTCAGCTTCAATCGATCAAGAGCAAATACGGGGTTTATGCCACCTATGGAAATCATGACATTGAAGAAAAGCTCATCGTAGGCTTCACTCTCGGCAAAACATCCGAAAAAACCGGCAGCGATGAAATGGACAACTTTATTTATGAATCCGGTATAACTCTTCTTCGGGATGAAACCATGCTTATCAATGATGAGTTCTACATTGTAGGCCGAAGGGATTATGAAAAGCCTTCCACAGACGATGGTTCACGACTGTCAGCACAGGAGCTTACAAAAAACTTAGACAAATCTAAGCCAATTATTTTTGTAGATCACGAGCCTTTAGAGCTGCAGGAGATTGCTGATGCGGGCGCTGACATTGACTTATCGGGGCACACACATGACGGACAGCTTTTCCCGGCAAATATTGCGGTAAAATTCTCATGGGAAAACCCCTGCGGAATGATAAAGATAGATAATATGTATTCTATTGTAACATCCGGCGTAGGTGTTTTCGGGCCGTATATGAGGGTTGGCACAGACAGTGAAATTTGTGAAATCAACGTTCACTTCAAGTAATGATAAACAGAGTGTTAATCACTCTGTTTTTTTATTAGGCATTTGTTTGCCCATAGAATTCATTATTGTTATTCATTTGTTCTTCTAACAGATCAAGGTCGAGATATTTATCATTAAGCTCTTCGCTGAATCGGTAATTATTCTTTTTTGCTTCTTTCCTAAGGGCTATAAAAAGCTCAGTTTTAGTTGCAGTTTTATAGGGGTTCAGGAAAAGCATCATAAACACTGCACAGCAGATTTCAGCAATTAATGTACTTTTTAGAGGAGTTCCGGTAATAAGCGCTGAAGCGACTGCTATAATCAAGGTTATTGCAATTATCCAAGGATAGAAAGACAAGTCTATTACAAAGCTTCGCCATTTATTGCCCTTCATCATTTGTTTTGAAAGCTTAAATGCTTTTTTTCTTTCTATCTCAGGATTTTCCGCCAAAATATAAGGTATCATTTCATACTCATAGGTTTTTATGATACCGCCGATAATAGTCAAAGACCACAAAAAAGTATATAGATCCATGATAAGCATTGTCAGGATAGGTCGGAAATGACGTTCTCTGAACAAAAATCCCATTCTTCCTATACGAGTGCCATGATAGGTACGATTTTCGAGGAAAAACCGTTTTTCTCCCACAATAAGAGGACCAGCCACAAAAATTGCAATAAGAAAGCTAAGCACTGACGTTGCCAAAGAAATCAATGTACGCAGAATTTCATTGCTGCTGAAAAGGCGGATAATAGAATTGATCACACCGATCTTTGGTGAATCATCCTTTGTTGCCATATCAAAAAAATATGCAAACTGTTCCTCATTAAGATCAACTTCACTGTCTATTTCAATTTCATCAGAACCCAATATTTCCAAGGTTCTTGTTACCGTTCGCCAGTTTGAAGTTTCGCCGGTTGTTCCGAAAAAGGTAACCTCTTTGAAATTCAGCGCTGAAGCTCCCTTTTCCTTATAAATTTCAACCCACGCTTTTAAATCATCCTTAGCGGATATATCATATTTTTCAGATATTTTGTCAACCGCTTTGCTGATTTGTTCTTCTCCGGCTTTAAGGAGGTCTCCGCCGGTCAATTGTTCAATTTCCTTGACGATTTCAATTTTCTGATCGGTATCATATTTTAAATTAGCGACATTTTTCGCATCATATTTTGAAATAAATTGCACGGTGCTTTCATATTCCCCTGCAATAAACATCATGATAAAGCATACTGCTATACATGCAATATAATTCATTTTAATTGAATGCTTTGCAGCATTTTTCAATTCTTTACGATTCCACATTTTTATTTTTTAACCCCATTTTACACATTCCGACTCAAAATAATTAATACTGACATTATACCAAATTGCACACATACTGTCAACAGCAAAAGCTTTGCCATTTCTTATAATAATCTTAATATAACAAAAAATCGACTGTCTTATCAGACAGCCGATTTTAGTTCATATTTAATTAGCTAACCTTCAGCCAAGCACAGGCAATATCCAATGCTTCATAGAGGCTGCATTCCTTAACAACGTTTTTCACAATCTGTTCATTGGGCGGAAGTGTGAAATCTGTAGCCATTTTTAATATTCTAACTTTATTTGCGACGTCCAAATCGCCTTGTTTCTCTGTTCCGAGAATATCGATCATAACAACATAGTCGTCATACATATTTCCGAAATAGAGCTGTTTTCCTTTTCTAACCAAAGGAAGTCCTTTATAGCTGAAGAAATTTGATTTGCTTTCTGCCATATTCCCCCTCTTTTCTCCGCCGATATATAATGTTAACAAAGCTGCGCTCTCGACGGGAAAACGACTTTGCTTATAAAACGAACTTTAAAAAAATACCTTAATTTTCAAATCCAATTAAATATTTTTTCTGCAAAATAATTATACCATACTTTTTTATTTTAGTAAAGCGTTTTATTAAATTGCAGGACACAGACTGATTATAGTACTTTTTCAGTATTATTTTTGTCGAAATGATGTTAGTTAATAGCTTTCCTCAACTTCTTTTCCCTGGGCGAGCAAAGAAACATTTTTCACAAACTTCTCTGTCCATTTAATAGGTATTCTGAATGAGGTTACACCATTAAGTTTAACAACTGCTTTTCTTTCGGTTGTTGTATCTTTAAAGAACTCAAGCTTATCTCCGCCGCTGCCGGCTTTGATCTCAATCGACAGGAAACAATCCTTGTCATGACCTTCAGAATATATTTCCGAAGTCGGACAGGTTAATATATACTGATAGAAGCTTTTAAACTGATCAATATCCGTTTCCTTATCATTTATTTTAGCTGAAGTTACATTTTCATCATCCGATTCTACGCTGTAAACGGTAGTTTTTCCGCTTATATCAACCAGAATTTTATCAACAGTTAAAATATCATTATAGGTCATTACAGATGTAATGATATCCTCAGGAACAACAGTTGTCCACGGGAGGGAATCTGCGGCAACTATCCATATACAGTCCACGCCATCAACGCCTTCAAGATAGCAATAATATGCTTCTATTACGGTAGTTTCTCTGCCCTCGCTGTCAGTTTCAAAAATAGGCTTTCCTATTCTAAGCTTATACTCATTGCCGTTTCCGCTATAGAGCACCGTTGCTGTCGGTTTATCTATACCATACTTTTTCAGGTCTGATGCTTTAGGAAATATGACCTCTGCGGCTTTGGCTGAAAGCCCCCAAAGTCCGTGGGTAGTATCAGTTGAGCCTGTACCATTCAAATAAGAATAGATAGGTGATATCATAATCTGAGCAGACATCATTGACGAATCAACATTAGGGTCATCAGTGAAAATCATATCACGTTTTAGATCTGAACGCTTTACAGTTAATTTCCCGTAAACTTCCTCTTCTTCAGTGGGTTTTGCCAGCATAGTTTTATCAAGAAAATCCTTTTTATCTGACAGAAAACGCTTCACATTATTTTCAAGGATTGAATAAACGGTATTACTGTTTTGTTCCTTGACATAACAGTATTTAGTTTCTTCCGGCAGGTTATCTCCCACAACAAAAGCTTTCTTTGTGCCGTCGGTCAAATTAACGGTAAATGTACCCTTTGGGCTGTCAAAGCCATATTTATTCAGGTCATCTGCACTTTCTTCCACCAGCTTATTGGCTTCAAGCTGTGCAGCTTTCTCAATCAACGAGGTTTCCTCAGAAATTGATTGATTAAGTCCCTCAAGAAGTTCGATAGTCCATGCTGTTTTTCCTGAGCTTGGCTTTTCGACTGTAAACTCTCCATATTTATTTGATATATTCACTGATGAAATATTTTCAGCTGAATAATCTGTAAGCATTATTTTCTCTGCTTGTGATTCTGCTGTTGACGATACTGTTTCAGAGCTGTCGTCCTTATCTTTTTTATCCGTCATATTAAGAACAGCCAATGCTCCGCCAAGACAGGCCACAATAACTATACACGCAATAATACCTTTCAGTTTTCCGTTCATCTGCACAACCTCTATTATCTGTTCTTTCTTCTTAACCAAATAACTATGCCGGCAACAAGCACTATCACAGGAATCACCAGAATAAATGTCCATTTCAGAACATTTTTCTGACTATCGGTCAAGTCAAATAAATTGCCCTCAATAACCTTTGGTTCAATAACGATGCCATCGGTTTTATGTGTAATACCATTTAACAGGCTCAGCATATATTCTCTGTTCTGATACTGACTATACTGAAGATATCTGTTTCCGAGAATCTGCTCAGAACCAAGAACGATCACGTTGCTGTAGAGAGATTCTCCTTCATCTTTAAAGGAAACTCTTGATGAAACAGCAACATAGTTCTGCTGTCCTTTTGCAAGGGTTTCAGCTTTTTCGTCATACTTTTTCTGTCCGTTTGCAGTTTGAAGTGCACGTACAAATGCGTCGCTTGTTGATTTAACATAAGCCTCTGCTGCAATTCTTCCTTTTTCCTCAAATAATAGATTTACCGGTCTTGATGCATAAATAAGCAGCTGAGGATCTTTTGTTGTCATATCCTGTGTAAACTTATCTGACAGCTCTGAAGAAACTGTTTGGAATGGCTGGCTGTAATAATATGAAGAATAAGTTTCACATATTACACCGTCGCCGACTTCAATTCCATAATCGGCAAGAAACTCATCTATATTCGGAGTTTCCTCCTGCTGAACGGAAGCCATATAAATAAGCTGCTTATTCATTTGCCCATCATTATCAAGGAAGTCATCCAGCTTTTTCAGTTCTTCTGAGAGATAATCGGTTTTAGGCGCCGGAATAACGGCGATATCTGTATCCTCCGGGATTTGCTCATTTGCTATATTGATGGAATTTACGGTATATCCGTTGGCTGTAAGCAGAGTTTGGAAATAAGAAAGATCGGCGATCTCATTTCTTCCGGTAAGCAAGGTTACCACAACAGGGTTCGGATCGGTTACTGTCATAAAGGCAGAAGTAAACGCCTGATCTGCATTTGAGGCATTTATAATAGAATTTCCGTAATAGTAAGTTAAGCTGCTCAGAGCGTTCAAGGCGCTTCCGCTTTGTTCTGCCAACTGCTCGGCAGTCATTCCGTATTGAGCCATCATTTCATTGAAATCATCAGAGAAGCTTACCAGATCCATCAAGGTAAGTTTTCTTGTTCGCTGAACATCCTTAGTCGGATTGGTCTCAACGATAATATCATACTGACTTATTGAATCATTGGAATAGTTTTTCATAACATCAGGATTAGAGTCGATATCAACATATCTATAAGAGATATGGTTGTTATATTTGCAATAGGTTTTCATTACCTCGTCTGCCTGACGGGTATATGTATTGAGCTTAGCGAAATCATCTTCCTTTGCAAAAACAGTAATCAGCACATCCATATCAATTTTCTTGACATATTCCTCGGCTTCCTCTGAAATTGAGAACACATTATTTTCTGTCAAGTCAAGGGTGATAGGATATCTGTCAAACAAAGCTGTTGCAACAACGTTTACAAGGACTATTACTGCCACAAAGGCTACAGTAAATGCTGTTGACATAACACCATGCTTTAACTTTTTATGCTCATTTTTTTTCTTTTTATCCTTTGGCAAATCTTTTTTTGATTTTTCTTCGGAAACTGCTTGTTTCAACAAATCCTCCACAGGGGTGGACAGATTTTCCTGAGAATCATTAATTTTTTCAAGCTTGCTCATTATCTATCCCCTCCTATCAAGCCCAGCGGCGTCTTTCCAATACTCTGACGGACAAAAACAGGAAAACAACTGTTGCGCTTATAAAAAACAGCACATTTGACAAGTCAAAAAGTCCGTATGTAAATCCATAATATCTTTCCAAAAAGGACAGCTTTGAAAAAATATTTGATATAAATTCAATCGGAATCAGATTTCCTATTGTTGTGAACAAATAGAGCATAGTTAATACAATAAAGCTTACGACTGCTGAGACTATCTGATTTTCAGTAAATGAAGAACAGAAAATTCCCACGGCAATAAAGGCAGCTCCCAACAAAACAAGTCCCACGATATTGCCTAATATTACTGTCCAGTCCGGAGCAGCAAATGCAGAAACAACTACTGCATAGACTAATGTAATTGCAACTCCCAGCACATAAATCAAAAATGCTGCAAGAAACTTTCCTGCGACAATTCCAAAGAGACTTACGGGTGATGTCAACAGACACTGGTCGGTTTTATTCTTTTTTTCCTCTGAGATCGTTCTCATGGTAAGAATCGGAATGAGAACAATAAGAATTATCATAAGATTCATAAAAACCGAATCAAGCTGAGTTGAGCCGTTTTCCAAAGAAACAACAGAAAATATTACGGCTGATGAAGCATAAAATGCTGCCAGAAAAATATAGCCTATAGGAGATGTGAAATAAGAAAGCACCTCTCGTCTGAAAATTGCGCCCATTAATTTTCACCCTCCTTCTTATTATTCACAGTCACGCTTTCACCCATTGTCAGCTTGAGGAATATATCCTCAAGAGAAAGCTCGGATGATTTAAGCTCTAATATGTAAAATCCGTTTTGAGCCATTGCTGTAAACAGCTTTCGGCGGACATCAGCGCCTTGTTTTGCCTCAATGCGATATTCCCAGACATTATCTTCACGCATTATATCAGCAGAGCAGGACTCCACATCATGAATAGCTTTTATACACTCTAAGACCTTATTTTTATCTCCGTCAATTCTTGCAAGAATTCTATGCTCATTATCAAGGGCTTTTGAAAGGTTATCCTCGGTATCGTCCGCAACAATTTTTCCGTCGTTTATTACAACGATCTTATCACAGACTGCCTGAACCTCAGACAGAATATGAGATGACAAAATAACCGTATGATTTTTTCCCAATTTTTTTATCAAAGATCTTATTTCAATGATTTGATTAGGGTCAAGTCCAACAGTTGGCTCGTCCAAAATAAGCACATTGGGATTTCCCACAAGCGCTTGTGCAAGCCCGACTCTTTGCTTATATCCTTTTGAAAGATTTTTTATAATTCTGTTATAGACATGGTCTATCTTAACAAGATTACATACATCCTTCAGATGTGAATTTTTAGGCAGCTTACACTTTTTCAAGTCATAAACGAAATTCAGATATTCCTTAACAGTCATATCTAAATAAAGCGGCGGCTGTTCAGGAAGATATCCTATTTTTGATTTAGCTTTAATAGGATTTTCAAGAATATCGATCCCGTCGATTAAAGCTTTTCCCTCTGTACAGGAGATATATCCTGTGAGAATATTCATAGTTGTCGACTTACCTGCACCATTAGGTCCTAAGAAGCCGAGGATTTCGCCGTCCTCAGCTTTAAAGGAGATATTGTCAACAGCCTTTTTATCCCCGAAATGCTTTGATAGATTTTGAACCTCTATCATTAACTTTTCCTCCTTCATGGTGAAACTTGTTCACAGCAAACTTAATTCTCAAATAATTTTAACACTTTAATGTGAAAGAAAAGTGATAATATCAAGAAAGCTTTTCGATTCCTTTTTTTATTCTTTCAATTGAATCTTGTTTTCCGATTATATGACATATTTCGATTCCACCGCCGGGAGTAAAAGCTTTACCTGAAACAGCAACTCTCAGAGGCCAGAGTATGATTCCGTTTTTAACCTCTTTCTGAGCAATAAGCTCAAACAGCTTTTCATGGATATTATCTATAGTCCAATCATTTTCATCAATTGAATCAAGCACCGGAAGAACTGCTTTGAGGGATTCCAGTGAATTTTCCGGATTTGTTTTCATTTTCTTATGAGTATAAAGTGCGATATCATAATCAGGAAGCGCATCAATAAAATCAACAGCTTCAGGAATATCCGTAAACAGCTCGGTTCTTGCCTGCAATAGCTCTGCTATTTCCATTAGGTCAACATCCTCACGCTTTACAGATTGTTTAATATAAGGAATTGCATAATCGGCAAATCTTTCAGGTGAAAGGGCTTTTATATATTTGCCGTTTATAGCCTTGAGCTTCATTGGGTCAAAAATTGCAGGAGATTTTGAAAGTCCCTGTATGTCAAATTCCTTAATAAGCTCTTCCAATGAGAAAATCTCATTTTCTCCCTTTGGTGCCCAGCCAAGGAGTGCGATATAGTTAATTACTGCTTCCTTAAGATATCCTTTTTGCATAAGGTCCTCATAAGACGCATCACCATCACGCTTTGAAAGCTTATGCTGTTTATCCTTCATGATATGCTCCACATGGATATATTCAGGGACTTCCCAGCCGAATGCCTTATAAAGCAGATTATACTTAGGTGCGGACGCAAGATATTCATTTCCTCTTACGACATGAGTGATTCCCATAAGGTGGTCGTCCACAACGTTTGCAAAGTTATAGGTTGGCATTCCGTCGGTTTTAATAAGAATCTGATCGTCTAAAGTTGAGCAGTCAACGGTAATATCACCATAAAGAGCGTCATGGAATGTAACCTCGCCCTCAAGGGGAACCTTCTGTCTTATAACATAAGGAACACCTGCGTCAAGCTTCTCCTGCACTTCTTCTTTTGAAAGGTTACGGCAATGGCGGTCATACATGGGCATAATTCCGCTTGCCTCCTGAATAGCCTTGACCTCGTCAAGTCTTTCCTTATCGCAGAAGCAATAATAAGCCTCGCCCTTTTCAACCAGCTCAACGGCATACTGTTTGAACATTCCCATACGTTCAGACTGTACATAAGGACCTACAGGGCCTCCCACGTCAGGACCTTCGTCCCAATTAAGTCCGACGTCCTTGAGAGTTTTGTAGATAACGTCAACAGCCCCGTCAACATATCTTTCCTGGTCGGTATCTTCAATTCTTAAAATAAAATCACCGTCGTTTTGTTTAGCAATAAGATAAGTAAACAACGCTGTTCTCAGGTTTCCGATATGCATATATCCTGTTGGGCTGGGAGCAAATCTTGTTCTTACTTTTTTCATGTCAATCTATCCTTTCAATTTAAATATTCTCAATATTATTATTTTTAAAATACTGCTTTGTAAATTCAATATTTCTTCCGATTTCATCTTTAAGAGAATCAAAAGAATCAAATTCCTTTTCAGGACGGATGAATTCACATAGCTCTATTTTAACCTCTTTGCCGTATAAATCGCCGTCATAGTCCATTATAAATGTTTCGGCAAGGGGAGCTGTATTTACTTTTACCGTAGGTTTTACACCTATATTAGTCACGCCTTTATAGCGTTTATCACCGATATGAACAATTGAGCAATATACACCGAATTCAGGCAGCACTAATCCTTTCGGGATCATTTGATTGATTGTGGGAAAGTTCCATGTTCTCCCCCGTTCATAGCCATGCTCAACAGAAAGTGTATATCCATAATTATATCCCAGCATTTCATTTGCCTGAGATATATTCCCCTCTCTTATGAGCTGTCTGATTTTTGTCGAACTTATAACTCCCCCGTTCATAACAAGCTGATTTACTACTAACACTTCTATTCCATATTTCTCACCAAGCTGCATCAGCCGTTTGGCATTTCCCATTGCATTTTTACCGAATCGGAAATCCTCACCGCAAACTGCTGCACAGGCATTCAGCTTGTCCTTTAAAACTTGTTTAACAAATTCCTCGTCAGTCATATCTTTAAAGTGAGAAAAATCAGGAGAATATAAATAATCAACTCCCAAATTTTCAAATTGCTCCTGCTTCACCTTATCAGTTAAAAGCATTTCAAGTCTTCCGTCATGACCTTTTGAGGTAATTGTATCAGTTTTAAAGGAAAAGACCGCTGATTTTATTTCATCACTTTTTTTATTTACCGCCTGTTTAATAACTGCTTGATGCCCTTTATGAACTCCGTCAAAAAGTCCCAATGCAACGGCTGTTTTTTGCGGGCAAACGCACTTATCTTCAGTTATGTAAATCAATGCATCTACCTCCGTTTATTTAAATAGTCCTTATTTAAACCTCATTATTTTTAAATTTCCACAGCATTTCTCCGGTTAAACTGATGCTGTTAGGCTGAGCTTTTAGATCCTCTCTTTTTACCCACATAGCTTCAGACAATTCAGTTTCATCAATTACGATTTTTCTTTTTCCCTTTAGCTTTGCAAAATATCCGATAAGAAGATTTTGTGCAAATCCCCAAGGCTGGGATTTATAATAATTCAAATCACAGATTTCTATTCCCGTTTCTTCCATGGCTTCTCTTTTGGCTGCCTGTTCACCACTTTCGCCCATTTCAGCAAAGCCTGCTACAAGAGCCAGCTTTTTATAGCTGCCTTTTGCATATCTTGTCATAAGGATCGAATCGGTTTTTTCATCAATTACTCCCACAATAACAGCGGGAGATATTTTCGGGAATATCTCATTTCCACAGCTATCACAAATCATACAGCGTTTATCAGGAACATGCTTTAGCTTTTCTCCGCACTTTCCGCAGAACTTATTTTCCTCATGGAAGCTGTAATAATGATATCCTGTCACGGAGGCATAAAGCAAGTCAGAAGCATTTAAGCTCTTAAGCTGATTAATATCCCCATAGCTGAAATCCTTACACTTAAGGTCCTGTTCACCTTTATACAGAAAAAAGCGAATGCCGTTTAATGAAAATAGAAATAAAGTATCATTTATATTTATTTTTATATCTGAATAATGGGGAAGACAAAGATTATTATTGTCAATATTATAAAGCATTTTTCCGCTGCTGTATGCAAGAATAACATCACAGCTGTTTACAGGTTCGCTGTCATATTCAATATTATAATTATTGATAATATCCTGAAACAAGCCTTATCCCCTCTTTATCAGAAAAAGTTTTTATATATTTTCAACTCATTTTTTTCAATGTCGGTTTTAGCAAGTCCTAAAAATACATTATCGCAGTCATAGATACAGACAGTCTTATCATTGCTTATGCCTTGAATACCTGCTTGTTCAAGTCTTAGTTTTACACCATTTTTATATAGCTGTGTACAACGGGTATTAAGACTCACTTTATCATAAGTACTGTTAAATGCTGATTCCACAGGCAAGATTATATGGCTCAGATTATCATCGTCAGAATATTTCTGTATTTGCTCAAGAGTATAACACTGTTTGATATCAAATCCGCTTGAAGATGTTCTTCTCAGTGAGGTCATTACTCCGCCGCATTCAAGCTTTTCACCAATATCATTTATCAAGGTCCTGACATAAGTACCCTTGCTGACCGAAACTGACATCACGCCCTCACGTGTCAACGGATCATAGCTATTAATTTTAATGTAATTAACTTTTCTTTGTCTTGGCTCACGCTCAACTGTTTTGCCTTGACGAGCAAGCTCATAAAGCCTTTTCCCGCCGACAGAAACTGCTGAATACATCGGCGGAACCTGCAATATATCTCCCACAAAGCTTTCAGCTGCATTTTCAAGTCGTTCGAGGCTTATAGAAATATTGCTGTTTGTCAGCACCTCACCTGTAATATCCTGAGTATCGGTGCTTATTCCGAATTTGAAGCCAGCCTCATAGCTTTTTTCATCAACAGGCAAAATATCGCTGGCTTTAGTGGCTTTTCCCACCAACACAGGCAGAACTCCTGTTGCCATTGGGTCGAGAGTTCCGGAATGTCCAAGCCGTTTTATTCTTAAAATCCCCCTCAGCTTTGCAATAACATCAAAAGAAGTAAAGCCCTTAGGCTTATCAACAAGGAGAATTCCATTCAATTCAAAATCCGTATTCATAATTAATGTTCCAAAGTATTCTTAACATGATTTATAACCTGTTGCTTAACAGTTTCCAAATCGCCGTTGATTTCACAGCCTGCTGCTCTCACATGTCCTCCGCCGTTAAACTCCTTACAAAATGCTGAAGCGTCAATATCCTCAGTAGTTCTGACCGAAAGCTTAAACACTTTTTCATGTCGCTGTTTAACGGTTATACCGATCTTAACGCCCTCGACCTGCAACGGCAGGGATGCAAGTCCGTCAAACTCAGACTCTTCCACTTTACATGAATCCATCAGATCCCGTGTCAAGGTTATAATTGCACACTGCCCGTCAAAATAATATTCCATATTAGAAACAACGGCTTGTTCAACAGCAAGTCTTCCTTTGCTTTTCACATCGAACATACGACGGTTAATATCTGCAAAATTAATATCATAAGTCATAAGCTCGGCAGCCGCTAAGTGTGCTCTTGGTGTTGTATTTTCATATTTAAAACAACCTGTGTCGGTAGCAATTCCGGTATAGAGACATTTAGCAACCTGATTACTTATTTCAGCATTTCTGAATTTTAAGAATTCATATATTATCAGACAGGCTGCTGAAGCCTCACCGTCCAGATATGTTTGTTTTGCATACATTTTGTTTGAAATATGGTGATCTATACAGAGGTCAATTTTTCCTCCCCCTGCAAAATCAGACAGTCTGCTCCCCAAAAGCTGAGTGTCGGCAATATCTACGGCAACAACGCATTCATGCTTAAAATCCTGTACATAATATCCGTCATACATAAATTTATACCTAACCGGGAACTGGTCGCTGTTAATTACATTAGCTTTTTTTCCTGATTCCCTTAAATAATTGCACAATCCAAAGCCGCAGCCTAAGGTATCTCCGTCCGGGCTTTTATGGGTAAGAATAAGATAATTGTCATGTTCGTCAAAAAATCTGCTAAGCTCAGAAAAATCCATGAAAAAACCTCCGATAGCTAACTATTGTTATCCTGCTGATCATCTTCCTGTTCAACTTTGATATTCTTCAGCTTTTCAAATATTCTTACTGAGCTTTCGGCAGAATTATCAGCTATAAATTTTAAATCAGGACATTTTTTCAGTTTAAGCACATTTGATATCTCTCTTTTAAGATATCCTGAAGCACTTGTCAGTCCTTTAACTGCTTCCTTTGCCTTATCAAAGCCCTCAAGACTTGAAATATAGACTTTACAGAATGACCCGTCCCCGGACACATCACATCTGATAACCGTCAGCATGCTTCCTCCGCCTAATCTCGGATCCTTCAATTCTCTCATTTTTGCAGAAATGATTCTGCGGATATCCTCAGACATACGTCCTGCTTTAACTCCAGACATAGCTTATAAAAGCTCCTTTCACACAATTTAACTGTTAAGCTTAATGAAAAAGATAACCAAGCTCTACAAGCTTATCATACACAATATCTCCGATAATATCATAAGCATAACCGTTCAGATTATCGGCATCATATTTAAAAATGTCCGGAACAATTTTATTTTTAACATTGTTCATATCCTGGTCAGTGATTTCAATTTCCTGAGCCTTCGCTTTTTCGATTGCTTCATCTGAACACAGATATTCACGAATATTTACATAATGATCTCCCCACTGTTTAACCATTGCTTTATCAAAAGCTTCGTTTGCCTTTTTCTGTGCAGCCAAAGCCTCTTTTTCACTCATTTCCGGATCAATGTCGACAGGTGCTGAGAACAGGCCGATAATTATGAATTTATCCTTATTCTCACATGTATCAATAATTTTCTGCTGCTGTTTAATCAGGTCTTTTGTATTTTCCCATTCGCCGCAATCGCCAATACATACAATCGGAATATAGCTTTTATATTCAGTCATTGACTCGCTGATAATACGATCGCCTTTTTTTATTTCGATTTCTTCACCTTCGACATTTCTTGTAAAATAATACTTCGGCTCATTACGCTGAGCTGAGTCTCTTGCCACTGATAATGTGCCTTCAAGTCCTGCAACTGTAACATTTGTCATTCCGCCGTCACATGAAGTTCCGTATCTGAGTGGTGAGATCTTACTTTTATCTTTAGCTGAAAATGTTATTTCAACAGGTTCAATTCCTGCCGGAACGGTAAATTTTTTACTTACGACAATATCAACTGCTCCTGCTCTTGCCATAACGGTCTGTGACGTTTCTCTGGGAACGCCCATATTAACTATTGGAATATAATTTTCATCTGACATCATATGATTTTCAATGGTATTGACTATAGATCTATCTTCACCATACGCACCGTATGCCAATGAACTTCCCCAACATACAATTCCGTTTTCTCTTTCATGCTTTTCAATATTATCCTTTTTGGCAGGTGTTATAGGCTCTTTATTATTACATGAGCTTAATACTGTCAAAGACAATAATGCGGCAGCTGCAAGAGCAATTATTCTTTTTAGAATTCTCATAAAAACCTCTTTCCTTTAGTTTAATACAGCTTTTAATCTCTGTATTCTTCCATATAGAATGCTTCAAATATGTCGCCTTCTTTTATGTCTGTAAACTTCTCAAGGGTAATACCGCACTCATAGCCTGAAGAAACTTCCTTAACGTCATCCTTAAATCTCTTGAGTGACGACATCTTATCCTCTGCAATTACAATTCCATCTCTTACGACACGAATTTCGTTATTGCGTCCTACTTTTCCGTCAAGAACATATGAACCGGCAACAGTGCCCACATTAGTAATCTTATATACCTGTCTTACTTCAATTCGTGCAGTTTCAACCTCACGGAACTTAGGCGCAAGCATTCCCTTCATGGCTGTTGAAATTTCTTCAATTGCATCATAAATTATTCTGTAAAGTCTGATATCTACGCCGTCACGTTCAGCAGAGTCCTTTGCCACCGGATCGGGTCTGACATTAAATCCTACAATAATAGCATTTGACGCATTTGCGAGCATTACGTCGCTTTCTGATACTGCGCCCACTCCGCCATGGATAACCTTTACTCTTACTTCGTCGTTTGACAGTTTTTCAAGTGACTGTTTAACTGCTTCAACAGAACCCTGAACGTCAGCTTTTACGATAATAGGAAGCTCTTTCATTTCGCCCTCTGAAATCTGGCTGAACAGATTATCAAGAGTAACTTTCTGATACTGGCTGAATACTTCTTCCTTAGCCTGATGTTTTCTCTTTTCAACAAGCTCTCTTGCAAGCTTTTCATCCTCAACGGCATTAAATATATCTCCGCTCATCGGAACCTCGCTGAGTCCTGTAATTTCAACAGGTGTTGAAGGTCCTGCTTTTTCCACAGACTTTCCTTTATCGTTGGTCATTGTTCTTACACGTCCAACAGATGTACCGGCAATAATTATATCTCCCTTATGGAGAGTACCGCCCTGTACAAGAACAGTAGCTGTAGGACCTTTTCCCTTATCAAGTCTTGCCTCAATAACAGTACCCTTAGCAAGCTTGTTAGGATTAGCTTTAAGCTCTTTTACCTCTGCAACCAACAGTATATTTTCAAGAAGCTCGTCAATACCCATACCGGTTTTTGCTGAAACAGGAACGGCAATAACATCTCCGCCCCATTCTTCCACAACCAATGAATGTTCGGTAAGCTCCTGTTTTACCTTATCTGCATTTGCGCCCTCTTTATCCATTTTATTAATTGCAACGATTATAGAAACCCCTGCTGCTTTAGCATGATTGATAGACTCGACTGTCTGAGGCATTATTCCGTCGTCAGCGGCAACAACAAGAATTGCAATATCCGTTATATCAGCACCTCTTGCTCTCATAGATGTAAATGCCTCATGTCCCGGAGTATCAAGGAAAGTAATCTTTTTATTATCATAATAAACCTGATATGCGCCTATATGCTGCGTGATTCCACCGGCTTCTGACGCAGTAACGTTTGCATTTCTTATTCTGTCGAGGATAGATGTTTTACCATGGTCAACGTGTCCCATTACAACTACTACAGGGCATCTCTCTACCAGGCTGTCCTCCGGGTCCTCTTCATCGTCTATAAGACGTTCTTCGATTGTTACGATAACTTCCTTCTCAACCTTTGCCCCAAGCTCATCAGCAACCAGAGAAGCTGTATCAAAGTCGATTACTTCATTTATTCCTGCCATTACTCCGAGCCCCATAAGCTTTTTAATTACTTCTGAAGCTGTAACCTTTAATCTTGCGGCGAGCTCAGAAACAACTATTTCATCAGGAATAAGGACTTTAAGCTGCTGTTTTCTTGCCCTTTCCAGCTCTAAGCGGCGGAGCTTTTCAGCTTCAGTTTCTTTCTTATGTGAGAACTGCTGCTTTTTGTGCTGCTGTGATTTCTGAGTAAGCTTCTGCTTTTTGGTAAAGTTATCTTTGCTCTTATTATGCTTTGTATTGGCGAGATTGTCATATTTCTCATTATACTTATCCAGCTCTACATAGCTTCCTCTTGTATCAACAGTTCTTCTTCCCTGAGAGTTATCAGATGAAGAGATTGTATATCCCTCATTTTTCTCATTTCTCACTGTATTTCCTATAAGCTGCTGTTTAACGCCGTGTTCATGCTTCCTTGCAGGCTTCTGTTCCCTTTTCTTTTGATTCTCCGCCGGCTTCTTAGGCTCGGGCTTTGGTAAAGGCTTCTTTTCTTCAGTTTTTGGTTTTTCCTCTGCTTTTTTAACAGGCTTTTCAGCCTTTGGCTGAGGCTTAGTTTCTGCTTTCTTTGCAGGCTTTGGCTTTTTATCTTTTTCACTTACAGGCTTAACATTATCAGCAAAATAAGCATCAAAGCTCTCGACCTGATTATTTTGTGTAAAATGCTCAAGTACGATGCTAACTTCATCGACATCAAGAGCAGAAACTGTTTTCTTTGTTTCCCCTGTATATTTTTCTATACACTCAATTACCTGACTGTTAGATAACTTTAAATTTTTTGCTAATTCACTAAGTTTATATTTATTCATTTTCATAGGCAAGACTTTCCTCCTTATATACTGCCGTAAAATTCATTTTCGTCAATTTCGATTTGTTCCAATCCCTTGACGCAGGATTTTGCAAAACCGCTGTCGGTTACAGCTAAAACGCCGGCTTTTTTTCCTACTCCGTAAAATATGTCGTCCATTGAAACCCCCAATTCATAAACCGGAACATTTTCACGGTGACATGTAAACTTAATTTCTTTAAGTGACTTTTTTGAAAAATCCGAAGCAACCAAAACTGCTTCCGCTTCTCCGTTCTTACAAGAGCTTTTGACCATATCCATACCTAACTTTAATTTCCCCGCTTTTCGGCACATTGACAAAAGTCCTAATTTATTACTGCTCATTTTTCAGTTCAGCCTCCATACCATCATAGACTTCGCTGCTTATCATACAGGAAAAGCTTTTTTCAAACCGTCTTGCTTTACGGGCATTCTGAAAGCACTCGACGCTTTTGCATATATAAGCCCCCCTGCCTGATTTACGGCCTGTTAAGTCAAGAGAAATCTCGCCTTCTTTAGACTTGACAACTCTTATCATTTCACGCTTTGGCTTCATTTCGTTACAGCCAAGGCACATTCTCATAGGAATTTTCTTTGTTTTCATAAGTTCAACCGTTCCTTTTCATCTGACTGGGGTTTAAATAAACTGCTTTTCTATATTTATTCCTGTTCTGAATCCGATGATTCGGATTCTTCCTCAGGCATTTCTTTTGCTGCACTTTCGGAAATAATATCGATCTTATATCCGGTTAATCCAGCAGCAAGCTTTGCATTTTGACCCTTATTGCCGATTGCCAGCGAAAGCTGATTATCGGGGACGATCACACGGCACTCACGAACTCCCTCTTCTTCAGACAGAATCACGTCAACAACCTCAGACGGTGCAAGAGCTCTTGCAATAAACTCTGCCGCATCATCACTATAAGGGATAACGTCGATTTTTTCTCCGTTAAGCTCGCTTACTATAGATGATATTCTTGACTTTTTCGGTCCGATACATGCTCCTACTGCATCAACGTTTTCGTCTTTGCTTGTAACTGCAATTTTACTTCTGACGCCTGCAACACGTGAAATGCCCTTTATTTCAACTGTGCCGTCTGCAATTTCAGGAATTTCCCTCTCGAAAAGTCTTTTTACAAGTTCACGATGAGTTCTTGAAATCTTAATTGTTGGCTTTTTCTCAGGATTTGCTATGCCGACTACATAAACCTGAATATTATCTCCGGCTCTGAGCACTTCTCCCGGAATTTGTTCACTTCTCACAAGATAAACTTCATTTTTATCAATAGTAAGAATTGCATTAAGAGTTGCAGGTTCTACCTTTTGTACAGTAGCAGATACACACTCATAAACCTTATCTTCATACTGTGCGATAAGCTTTTCTCTTTCAAAATCCTTGATTTTATGCTTTATATTCTGTTTTGCATTCTGTGCTGCTACTCTGCCGAATTTTGTGGTATTAATTTTTATCTCGACCACTCCGCCTACCACTGCTTTTTTAGAAATGCTGCGGGCAGCGTCGATATTAATTTGATTATCCGGATCCTCCGGCTCACCCTCAACAACTTCCTTAAGTATTTTTACATCAAATTTATGTGTGTCAGGGTTTATATCCACATTGATATTTTCGCTGTTTGGATATTCTTTTTTTATAGCTTGAAGAATACCCGATTTGATCATATCGACAATTTCCTGAACACCCATATTGTTTTCCTGTTCAAACTGGTTGAACGCCTCAAAAAATTCATTATTCATTTTTCCAATCATTCCTCTCATAAAATTACGTTTCTAAATGTCTAAACGCTTTGATAAAAGGATCTCTCCCTTTATAACCTCCTATTAAAATCAGGAAGTATAAGCGTTTAATTATATTTCAAGCGGATTTATCCGCATAATAAAAATATTTATCTGTTTTCAATAAGGGGCTTGCCCCGTCATTTAACGTGGCAAGCGCATTGCAAAGCAATGCGGTCATCAGTAGGAGATTGTATCTCCTACTGATGACAAGATGGAACCCGCCGCCTAAAGAGGCGGGAGACATCCTTGCCTAAGTTATATAATATCATTACAAGTCATAATCATCATACAATTTAATATATGCACACTCACTGAAATCAAATTCAATCGGTTCCAACGGATTGCCCTCGTCATCAACAAGATGACAATATATTTTTTCTTTATCATATGAATCGAGTCCTGCAATAAACTCTCTTTCTCCACCTCGGGGACGGATAAGCTTTATCCTTATAAGGTCGTTGATACACGCTTCAAAGTGTTCGGGACGTTTCAGCTCTCTGCCCAAACCGGGACTTCCGACTTCAAGCACATAGCTTTGAGAGATCGGATCTTCCTCATCCAAAATCTTATTAAAAGGACGAGTAAAGTTTTCGCAATCCTCCATACTGACTCCGCCGTCCTTGTCAATAAGAACCCGAAGAAACCAGCTTGAGCCTTCTTTTTCAAATCTTACGTCCCACAGAAAAAGCCCCTGTTCATCACAAAGCGGCTGAGCAAGCTTTCTTATGCGGGCGGCGGTATTGTTTTTCTCCATTCCTTCACCTTCCATAACGCAGGTTTTAATGATAATAAAACCCCATACAAAATCAAAAGACCGGAAGTCAAATTCCAGCCTTTCATTAAAACTTATTATATTAATATTATATCACATAAAAACACTTTTTGCAAGCGGTACAATAAATTTATCCGCTGCGTTTGTGAATTTTCAATGAACTCAAAGTAAAGATTTTCAATCAAGCTTCTTGTTTTCTATTTCATGTATATTTCCGGAATTATAATTTTTCCTTATTCCCTCAGCAAAATCAATTGGAACCGTAAATAGAATACCGGTATTAGGCAACGATAAATCTCCGACAGTATTATAAATAACTCGTCTTGCCAAATCCAGCTGATCATCTCTAATGACTGAAAGAATTGTTTTATTATCCTCCTCGCCGCTGAAAAGCGAACGAATCGAGGAGCTTAGAAAACTGCTTCCCAATTTTGACAATGTCATAGCAAGCCCTGAAGATTCAATAATTGTAGCTCCGCCTATTCCGGCTGCTGAAAGCCCTTCAAGAAGGTATTCCAATGTATCAATTTTATTAAGAATAAAAACCATTAGTTTCATTTGGATTTCCTCCTTATACAAACAATGCTGTTTGATTAATCCTCAATTTCATCAGGCTCAGTTTCATGAAATGTCTTTTTTAAATCAGCCTTAAATTCATCTGAAACCCTCATTTTATTGTCTGACCATTCACCTGCGGGTGTGAGAAGAATACATTCCGTATCATTTGTATCCAACATTTTTTTGATATATGTCTTATGTATTTTAAAAGAATTTTTATCCCAATCAGTATCAGAGTTCTCTGTAATAATATTATACATATTGTCAAGATTATTCTTAGTGATTGAAGTTTGTCTTAAAGCACTTGTAACAAGCTGTGCCAGCGCTTCTCCCATAAACTCAAGATTACCTTCTTTTCCTGATTCAAAAACCGGATATTGAGAGATAAGCCTGATCTGTCTTCCCACCAAGGAAATTGCCTGACCTGAACGTATGGAAATATCATCTGCGTCATTTTTTGCAATATAATAAAGATCCTCTTTAGGCGTATAAATTATACCGCCGATCATATCTATCAGTCTTTCGTATGCTTTATTGGATACAGTTACATAATTATCGACCTTAAAATCAAATGTATTCTCCACAGCCGATTTAAGCTTAACGATACCGCCATCCTCATAGACTTCTCTGAAGGTATTATCACTTCCGTCATTTTTAATATATGATGAAACAGGAAGCAATACTACTTTATTCTTATCAGGAGATACTCTTATTACTGCCATTTCAGCCAAAACATTTTTATTGTTAACATGAGCATACAGCAAATTAAACGAATCCGCTGAAGTGGTATTATTTACAGGCTGAGGATTGTTCATCTCATTGAGTTTATCTATTATAAAAGACGCTATAAGTCCAAATACCGCAATAAAAAGCATCAGAGTTGCAAAATAAACCAATGCTACCGGTACTTGAGATTTTTTTTGTTTTGCTTGTTTTTTAACTGGTTCGGACATAACCCTATCTCTCCTCATTATTTGAAATGATATTCACAATAAACCTTTTAATTTTAAAAAGCACAAAAAGTTTTGAAAAATGTCAAAAAGCACTTGAACAATTGTTGTTTTGGGTGTAATATATATTAAGGTCGGTTATAAGGAACCCGAATTATGAATAAACACTTCCGAATCATCAGATAAATAAAAAACAGGGTTTTTATCTAAATATATTATATTAAGCTCAAGTCCTGATTTTTTAGCCATATTTATTGTCTGGAGCGTTCCGGATTTTGCTTTCTCATCTTTAATTACACCGATTATTCGGCGGGAATTCTCAACCATAAACTTATTTCGTTTCTGATAACAATCCCGGCTTTTTTTATCGCATATGTACACAACATTAGTACAGTCACGGGAAATCATACTGTAGATATACTGGTCAATAGGGTTCAAAAGTTCTTTCGTTCCCTGATCCTTATATGGAACAGCACACACAAGATTTAAGTTCATACCCTTTCTTGTTATCAGATTATAGACGATCTCAGCACAGATCAGATCAACGCCTTCAGCCATTCCTGAGATAAATGTATCAAAACCGTCATTCACAGCTTTTTCTATATACATTTGAAGGCTGCTCACCAGACACTTCATCCCCTGTTTACTGCGATCTCCGGAAAACGGCAAATCACGATTGCGGTGGCCTGTAAAACAACAGGTCTTTTCTATATTCCACGAAACCTTATTATTCATAATATATACACCTATAATGTTAATTAAATAATAGTATAACACATTTTTTTACACTTTTCAAGGGATAGCAACAAACTTTTTACGTCTGGAAAAAGGTGTTTTAACTCAAAGGCTCAGCAGAGTCTTTCGTTCCTTGAAAATGCTGAGAAACGGTGATTTAAGCAATGTGATATCCTATTTCACCAAAGAGATTATTTACAATTAATTATAAATAATAATTCTGTTAATGAAAACGGAGGCTTTTAAATGCACTATTTAAAAAGAACCTGGGCAGAAATAAATCTTGACCATCTTCGTGAAAACATTGAAAATTACAAAAAATATTTAGGAAACAAAACAGAACTTCTTTGTGTTGTCAAAGCTAACTGTTACGGACACTGTGACGACGCTGTTGTACCATATCTTGAAAATGAACTGGGGATTAAATGGTTTGCTGTTTCAAATATATGCGAAGGCATAAAGCTCCGCAAATTAGGGATAAAAGGAGAAATTCTGATACTGGGGTATACTCCTCCCCAAGAAGCTGAAAAACTGATTGAATATAATATTATACAAGCCTGTACAGAGTATAATTATGCTGTTGATTTAAGCAAATATGCAAATGAAAAAAACATTAGACTTCATATTGCCATAGACACCGGCATGACCCGAATAGGGCTTAGGGGAAACACTACAGAAATATGTGATGAAATTGAAAAAATCATTTCTATTGACGGAATTTCTGTTGAGGGAATTTTCACTCACTTTGCTGTTGCAGACAGTGATGACAACGGCGACAATGAATACACAAAAAAACAAGCAGAAAAGATAATTGAAGTAGATGATAAGCTGAAAAAACGAGGAATAACTTTAGATCAATGTCATTTTCTCAATTCTGCCGGCGGAGTTTATCATTACAACTCAAGAAGCAGTCTTGCAAGATTAGGAATTATCCTTTACGGACTTATGCCAAACCCTCAAAAGGCTTTACCGTTTAAGCCTTTGCCGGTAATGAGTTTAAAGTCGAGCGTTTCTCAGGTTAAGACTGTTGAAAAAGACGTTTGCGTCAGCTATGGCAGAACTTATAAAACAAAAGATAAAACTGTTCTTGCTACCATAACCTGCGGGTATGCCGACGGATATCCAAGACTTCTTTCAAATATTGGCGAGGTTATTATAAACGGACAGCGTGCCAAAATTATCGGAAGAGTTTGTATGGACCAGTTTATGTGCGATGTCACTCATATTCCGGATGTCAAGGCAGGCGACACAGTAACTCTTATTGGAACAGAGGGCATTGAAACAATTACTGCTGATGATATTGCAGATTCCACCGGAACAATCGGATATGAAATCGTATGCGGAATCACTTCAAGAGTTCCGAGGGTAATATTAAAAAACGGAAATGAAACGGAAGTATTCGGATAAAAGCTACTTGTCTTGACAAAAAAACAAATTTATTATATCATTAAATTGTAAAAAACTTATAGCCCTATTATAAAAATGACGGGAGGAAAAACTATGGCAAAGTTCTGTACAAAATGCGGTGCACCGTTAGATAACAATGCCGCTTTCTGCACAAATTGCGGTGCTGTTGCGGACAAAAAAAATAACATTGTAAATTTACATAATAAAAATACAGCCATTCTACTTGGCGGAATACTGGCAGGAATAATAATTTTAGTCATTTTGATTTCTTTGATTTTCGGCGGCGGATATAAATCAGCTATTGACAATTATTTTGAAGGCTTTGAAGACACTAATGCCAAAAAATTTATGAAAGCAATGCCCGAATGTCAAATAGAATATCTTGAAGAATCCTTGAAAGATTACAGCAAATTCAATTCTCTCGCAGAATATTTTGAATACTTACTTGAAGAAGCGTTGAACAAAATTGAAGATGAATACGGCGATGACATAAGCATTTCATATGAAATAAAAGATAAAGAGGAATTGTCAGAAAAAGAACTCAAAGATATCAGAAAAAGACTTGAAAACAATTATGACAATGACGATGTGAAAGTAACAAAAGGATATGAAGTTGAAATAACCGCTGTAATAAAGGGCGACGATAATTCAGACGAGGAAGATATAACTGTAAAGGTTGCCAAGGTTGACGGTGATTGGTGTATTATCAACGGTGGTTTTCTCCCAATATAAAAAAATTAATGTTTTAAGAGAGTTTAAATCAGTGCGTACGAAAGGACTGTAGCATGAAATTAATAAAAAAGATATTGTCCCTTGTATCAGTTTTTACAATATTTTTGCTTGTATGTTCATGCGGTACGGAGCCGGTGAAAACATCTATGAATTATGAACGACCCATAATTACAATGTCAAGGGCCATTGACGCTATGGACAGCGATTCATATTTCAACTGTTTCACTGAGGGTGCTAAACAAGCTTATGCCGAAAGCGACAACTATAATCCGGAGCTGGTAAAAACCATGCTTCCGTCACAGGCGTCAAACAAGCATTTATTTAAAGCAAAAATAATTTCAAGCAGTGAACTGGACGAAGATGCAATTTATGATCTTGAACAAGAATATAAGAAGAAATATAAAAAACGCATAAACATTTTTAAGGCACAGCAGCTGATTGTGGATTTCGGAACAATTCAAGGAAGCACTGAGCAAATTGATTCCAGAGAATTAACAGCAGTCAGAATTGAAAACAATTGGTTTATTTACGGAGATGTAATAGAAAGTTTTGATTTTAATTCATATAAAGAAATGCAGCATTCTGATTAATCGGAATGCTGTTTTAATTAACTTAATTTTTTTGTTTTTTTCTTTACATTTAAGCAGAAATGTGGTATACTAATGAATAATTAGTGCTATGCGGATAGCTTTTCAACATAACTAAGGCTGCCGCTGAAAAACAGATTTTTTATCCGAGGTGCTTTGATGCTTAGTGAAGATGTTCAAAAAGACTATAGAAATGACTGGGTAAAACGTTGTTTAAATATAAAAGGCATAGATTATTCCTGTTTCAGCCGCAAAAACATAAGTTGGTTTGCTAATAAAAATAACGAAGCTTACCTTGCAATGCAGGAAATACTTTCTCATATTTCAGATAAATATTCTGATTTAACGATAGAATCAAATACAGTTGTTAATGCAAAAGACTTAGTTTTATGTTGGGATATGATTTTTTGTCCGTTAAGTCAAAATGAGCTTGAACAAATAAGGCACATAAAAAATAGGATTTTATTTGTTACCGATAAAGCTGATTATTTAAACTTAATAGAAGAATTTTTATCTGATAAGATTACTGTATTATATTGCGGACAAGTTTACGGCGCAGGATTAAATTATATTGAACCAACAAATAATTGCTGTACAAACATTTTGGATTTTCTTGCTGCACAAATATTTATAATTACTGAAACAAACATCGATTCTACGGAAATATTTTACGTCGGTCACGGGGAATGCACTGATATAAAGGTGAAAAATTTATGCGACATTGGATACACATCAATGATTTCATTTGCCGATGGACAATATATGGTGAGATTCGCTAAGAACAGACCTGATGAATTTTTTTATTTCGATAACACATATAACGGCAATCTATCACTTTTGCATAAGCTTTTATTTAAATGTTTGATTGAATTTGACCGAATTTGCAAAAAACATGGCATTAAATACTTTTTAGGCGGAGGAACTCTTTTAGGAGCTATTCGTCATGGCGGAATGATTCCTTGGGATGACGACATGGATGTTATGATGCTGAGAGAAGACTATGAAAAATTTATATCCGTTATAAATAATGAGCTATGCGATGAAATGTTTTTTCAATCAAATAAAACTGATGATGAATACCATAGTGTTTTTACAAAAATAAGGCTTAACAAAACTTTATTTGTTACAAACTACTCACAGCATTTTAAAAACATGCATCAAGGCATTTTTATTGATATATTTGTACATGATCATACGTCGAACAGCAAATTGGGGCAAAAGATACATGTTTTTAAAACGCTCTTTGCAAGATCTATGGTTTTTCACAAATGGGCGAAAACACCTATGCATTTTTACGGCAAGCTAAAACTTATATGTAGGCTTGTAACTAAATATATAAACAGGTCCTCTATGGACAAGCTTGAAGGAATTCAGGATAGGGTTATCCAGAAATACAATGCAAAAAACACTCGTTATCTTTATGACGGTACCGGTGAACATTTAAGGCATGGTGCTTTTCCGGCAGAATGGCTTGAGGATATGGAATATGTTGATTTTAACGGGCTTCAGTTTCCTATTCCAAAAAGATATGATGAATATTTAAAATATTCATACGGAAACTATAAGGAATGGATTCCTGCAAGTTTAAGAAAAGCAGGACATGATATTATACAGGTTGATTTTGGAGCATATTTAAAATAAGGAAAAGGTGAATTACAGAATGTTGGATATTATATTGTTTAGCACTGATAGAGAAAAATCAGAAAAAACAATAAACTGCATAACAGGAGACGCTTCATTTAAAAATGGGCTTATCACCATACATTATATGGATTTTAACGAGCCCGAAACACATGACAAAATGATTTGTGGTATAAACAATGATAAAATTATATATCATAATGTCCATGGAAAATCAACACCTGAAGTTTTCAACTATTCTTTAAAAATATCTAAAGATGAATACATTTCTTTTGTTACAAATGATGGAGTTTATCAGAAAAATGCATTTGAGCTAGCCTTCAAATCGCTTAATAATTCTGATATCGCATCATTTATACCTATTTACTCTGATGATGAAACTACTCGTTCATATCTTGGATTTAAAGTATGTTTTGACAAATCTGAAATTATGAATATTGATCTTTCAGCATTTCCCGAAAGATTTCATTTATGTCTTTCAGCATATATTTTTAAAAAATCATTGTTCGATCATGTTGTTTTTGATGAACGAATGGAATACGACAGTGAATGGAAAGTAATTTACGAAATTCTTGATGATGTAAAAAGGTATACTATCATTAACCGTGATTATACTTATAACGAGCCAGACGAAAATGACTATTTTAATTATCAGCCTCAATTCAGCAAAGAATGGTACATGGACACAATGGACTATTTTCTAATTGATGCAATTAAGCCCAATGATTCTCGTTTTAAACAAAGATTCGTATTATATATGACTGTATGTCGTTATGCTTGCAATATGAATGAACGAGATAAGACTATTCTATCACCTAACGAAGCTGATGATTTCATAAATAAAACAAGTAAGGTTCTTCAAAATATTGAAGATGTTATTATTTGCAACAATACGCTTAATGGAAAAGCAAGAACTCCGGCTTTTTTCTCATTAAACTTACTGAGAATGAAATATAACGATCCTTCACTTATGCCAACAATTATTTCTTCCGGAAAAAATCTTGCTGCTTATTATAAAGACTCTCTTCTTTGGACTTTAGGAAGTAATAAAATTGAATTTAAAGTTATTTATTTTGATGGCAAAAATCTAACAATGGATGGATTCTTCCCAGGAATATATGTATTTGATGATAGTGAAATTGAAATTGTAGCTATGCTAAATCAAAGTAATGAGTATCCTGTTAGAAGAAACCACATTTATGCGCTGAACAAATTTTTTAATATTTCGGCAAAGGGTAATTATACGTTCCAATTTTCAATTCCTGAATCAGAGCTGTCTGACAATATGACAATTTCATTCTACCTTAAATATCAAGGACGCTATTATCCAATGCCTACAACATTTATTCGTGCACAGACAAAATTAAGTACAGTCAAGAACTCTTATTGGGTTTTCGGTAATCACATTCTTAGTTATAAATCAAAATCTAAAGAGTTTTTAATCGAAAATCTTACCAGACAGAGATTAATTAAACATGAACTGCTATTTATAAAATCCATTTCTGCTAGTACACACGGTATGTGGAAAGTAAAAATGGTTGGCAACCGACTTCTATATTGGATTACAAAGCCTTTTTATCGCCAAAAGATTTGGCTTACTATGGACAAGCTTTTTAAAGCCGGCGACAACGGAGAATATTTTTATAGATATGTAAAGAAAGTAAATCCTAAAGGTATTAAAATTTACTATGTTGTTCAAAATGATTCACCCGATTATAAACGACTAAAAAAAGAGTATAATACTATTGTTAAGTTTAATTCCATACACCATAAAATGTTGGCTCTTCACACTGACCTGATGCTGGCAACTCACGTTGATACAATGAACTGCAACGGATATTATCATGCAACTCAAAAGTATTTCAAAGATCTTTATAATGCCAGAGTTGTTTGTCTTGCACATGGGTTAACTATACAACGTATCGCTCAATATCAGAACAGAGTCTTTGACAATACCGTGCTATATTTCTTTGCGTCAAAGTACGAAATCCAGAATGTCAGTCATGAAGTTTATGACTATTATGATAAAAATGCACTTCAGCTTACCGGTCATGCCAGATATGATGGATTGATAAGCAACGATAAAAAAATTATTTTAATTACACCCACATGGAGACGTGGAATTACAACCGGAAAAGCTAAAAAGGGTTCGACATATTCTCATAGTGACAGCTTTAAAAATAGTGAATACTACAAAATTTATAATGGTTTAATTACTGACTCTAAACTTATTAATAAAGCTAAAGAATATGGCTATAGGATTGTTTATTTGCTTCACCCTGCCATGTCTGCACAGCTTGAAGATTTTGAAAAAACAGATAGCGTTGATATCATTGCTGCCACAAGCGATATAAGCTATGAAAAAATCTTAACAGAATCCAGCCTTATGGTGACAGATTACTCAGGTGTTCAGTTTGACTTTGCATACATGAAAAAACCTTTAATCTATTATCACCCGAATTCACTGCCGCCTCAATATGAAGCAGGCGGACTGATATATGAAACAATGGGGTTTGGACCAATTTGCAGAAATCATGAAGAAATCATAAAAACGTTGTGTGATTACATTGAAAATCAATGCAAAATGAAAGATATGTATATAGATCGAGTGGATGATTTCTTCCAATATTCAGATCATAACAACTGTGAAAGAATTTATGAAAAGGTTGTTGAATTTCAAAATAAGTTTGACAAGGTAAATAATCATAAATTCAATAAGGAGGTATAATATGAATATAGCAATTATTTTTGCAGGCGGAGCCGGCGTAAGAATGGGAGCAGGAATTCCCAAACAATTTTTAGAGATCAACGGAAAGCCAATTATTGTGCATACACTTGATTTATTTGAATCTCATCCTGACATTGATAAAATCTACATGTCTGTTCTTGGCGATTATATTCCCTACATGGAGAAGCTGATCAAGAAATTCAGCATAACAAAGGTTGCTGGAATTGTGGCAGGAGGAGAAACAGGACAGGATTCTATATATAATGCACTATCAAAAGCAGCAGAAGAAAATCCGGAGGATTCTATTGTATTAATACATGACGGAGTTCGTCCCTGGGTTTCTTATGATACAATTTCACGCAATATTCAGGGAGTAAAAGACAACGGGAACGCTATTACCTGCACTGCCTGCTATGAAACTATTCTTATGAGTAAGACAGGAAAAAAAGTTGAAACTGTTCCTTACAGAAAAGACACCTTTGCTGCACAGGCACCACAAAGTTTCAGACTGAAAGACATTCTTTCCGCTCATGAAGAGGTAAGACAGACCGAAACAAGATATGACAATCTTGTGGATTCCTGTACTCTTATTAAGAGTATTGGAAGAGAAGCCTATATGGTTGAAGGAAACCGTGGAAATATCAAAGTAACAACTCCTGAAGATGTATATATGTACCGTGCTTTGATTCAATACAGAGAAAATGAACAGGCTTTTGGAATCGGACTTACTCCTAATAATATCTTAAAAAAATAAATTAAGGAGAATCATATGAACATATTGGGCTATTTATCAAAAGATTACACTGATGCAAAAGGAAGAGAATATTATTTTGACAATGCGAAATTCATTTTAATATTTTTGGTTGTATTAGCTCATGCCGTTTCACCTCTCAAATCAGATATGGAAGAAGTCAAGGTATTATGGACTGTAATAAACACTTTACATATGCCTTGCTTTATACTGGTTTCAGGATATTTTGCAAAAAGCTATATTAAAAACGGAAAAGTAAAAACACAGAAACTTGTAACATATGTTGTATATTACCTCGCTGCACAATTAGCTTTTTCTCTTTTTGAATATTTTGTGCTGCATCATACAACTATGGCACGCAGCATTCTGGCTCCCAGAGAATCACTTTGGTATCTTGCCTGCCTTTGCTGGTGGTTTTTAGTTCTTCCATATGTGAGCAGATTACAGCCAAAATATCTATTAATAACAGCTTTCGTATTTGGACTTTTAATTGGATATGATACAAAAACCGGCGATTTTATGAGTATAACCAGAGCAATTAATCATTTTCCTTTCTTTCTTATAGGATATTATTTTAAATCAGAATGGCTGTTTAAATTTAGAAATAAATGGACTCAAGCTACATCCATAATAATTATTACAGTAGTAGGCATTTGGACTTACTATAATCTTGACGTAATTCCATCAAGAATTATCACAAGCAATTATAACTATTATAACAGCAACTTAAAAGTATTAAATTCAAGCTATACAATGTTTCTAAACCGTTTACTGTTTTATATAATTGCATTAATTTTATGTGCATGCTTTATGTTGCTTGTTCCACGAGGAAAAGCTTTTTTTACAAGATTCGGCTCAAGAACTTTACAGGTATATATACTTCATCGCTTTCTTTATTTTATTGAAAAAGATTTTAAATTATATGAACCTTTTAGATCGCCAAAAGGTGCTATTGCAATGTCACTGATTGCTCTTGCAGTAACATTTATTTTATCCTTAAAACCATTTGAATATCCGTTTAAATTATTGTCAAAAATTAATTTAAAACGTTTTGAGAAACCGGAACTCGCTGACAAATAATAACTGAAAGAGGGTGATTGTTCATTCCTTTTAAACTTAAGGTTTGAACTTATTATGAAATTATCCGAAGATAAAATTTTGCAAAATGATTTGGATCTAATAATCAACAACGCAAGCATTTGTTGGGACATGCTGAAAAACAAAACTATACTTGTAACAGGTGCTACCGGTCTTATTGGAAGTCAGATCGTTATGACTCTTCTTAATGCAAGTGCTGAAAAAGAATTGAACATTAACGTTTTAGCAGCAGTCAGAAACAAAGAAAAAGCTGAAAAAATATTCAGATATGCAAAAAATGATTCATTGGATTATATTGTGCAGGATATACTTCAACCTTTTTCTACTGACAAATCGATAGACTATATTATACATGGCGCCAGCATGACAAGTTCAAAGGATTTTGTGGATTATCCTGTTGAAACAATAAAAACCGCACTTCAGGGAACTGAAAATATATTGAACCTTGCCAAAGAAAAAAATGTTAAAGGCATGATTTATCTCTCATCTCTTGAAATTTACGGAGTTGTTGATTTTAACATTGAAAAAGTAACTGAGGATATGTCCGGAACTATTGATTCCATGAGTGTAAGAAGCAGTTATTCAGAAGGCAAACGAATGGTTGAATGCTTATGTGCTGCTTATGCATCAGAATATAAGATTCCTATTAAAGTTGCAAGGCTCTGTCAGACCTTTGGACCTGGTGTAAATTATAAAGACAACAGGGTATTTGCTCAGTTTGCAAGGAGCATTATTGAAGGCGAAGATATTGTACTCAAAACTGATGGTAGCACTGAGAGAAACTACTGTTATATCCGTGATGCAATAAGCGGAATTCTGACTGTACTGCTTAAAGGAAACTCAGGAGAAGCTTATAATATTGCAAACAAAGATACGCTTATAACTATCAGAGGTATGGCTGAAATGCTAATTAAAATGTATCCTGAAAGCGGTTCTTCACTTAAATTTGATATTGCCGAAGACATAACAAAGCTGGGATATAATCCAAAGGTCAAGATGAATCTTGATACCTCAAAGCTTGAAGCTCTTGGATGGTCCGCAGAAGTAAGCCTTTCTGAAATGTTTCAAAATTTAATTACAAGCATGAAATTCAATAAATAAAATTAACGAGCAATGCTTCATCAGCATTGCTCGTATTTATTTCAACCCTATCTCCCGAAGAATCCTTTGCGTTGCTTTCCCATCACACATTTTCATATGATAAGCATAGCATTCCTCAAGCTCTCTGACATTACGGCTTGTCAATTCATATTTAACTGCGTCAATCAATTCTTGTTCATTTTTTGCAACTGTAGTAGGATATGACGTTTCATAGGACAAATAAAATCCATGCTCTTTTTCATATTCATCCAAATCGGGAGCAAACAATACAAACGGCTTCTTATATGCCAAATAATCAAACACAATAGACGAATAGTCGGTAATAAGCAAATCAGCTACAGCGAACAGTTTTTCACTGGGGATCATACAGCTTATCTTATTAAAGTTTTTATTTTCAAAATGAGGATGAAGCTTTTTCACAAGAAAGCAATCCGGCATTTCTTTAAAAGCACTGTCTATTGCGTCTTCCCCTATCAGAACAGGTTCTGCTGCATTACCTCTGAATGTCGGCGCCCAAAGAACAATTCTTTTTCCTGAAGCTTCTGGATATACTCTATAAAATTCTTCCCTGCATGTTCTATTAAATTCTTCATTAAAATAAATATCGCTTCTTGAAATACCCAGCGCCTTCACAACCCCCTGAGGCTGTCTGCATGAGCTTTCAAACACCTTTACACAGCAAGGTGCGCTTACCGTAAGCAAGTCATAATTCTTAAAAACATTGCCTTTATACATATCAGGTACGGAATCGTCAGTGTCATATCCTGCCTTTTTAAGCAATCCGCCCGAATGCCAAAGCTGGACAACTGTTGTTTCCGGTCGCTTACGGCAAGAAGATACAGGCAAGAAATTATCACATATAAACACATATCTTGCTTTTGCAAATACTTTCATAAACTTTACAAGCCACAAAATCAATGATTTTGTACCGTTTTTCTGAAAATCAAAATACATATCATGTATTTCCAGTCCATCAATTTCCCCTACAGACTTTCTCATCTGCTCCATGCTGAAAGGAATTTCACTGTGATGAGCATCAGCAAAAATCACCGATTTATCATTTATCTTTCCCCTTGAAAAAATAAAATATAAAAACGGAAGAAAGATATGCTGAACAGCCATTTTTATAAGCTGTTTTATATAAAAACCAATCTTCAAGCAGTTTCTCTCCTCCGATAAAATCAAAAACAAATTTTCCTTACCGTTCTTTTATTATTCCCATTATAGGAAATAATATTTCTTAATATTATGATATCACACAAACATGTTTTTGTCAATGTTATGTAAAACCATTGATTCATGTTTTCTTGACATATGTTTCCCGCCGCTTTATAATAAATGTATATCTATTAAATATAAGATAATAAGAAAAAATTAAGAAATATATTAGCTAATGCTTAAAAAATAAGATATATAATAAAGTTGCAGCAAAAAGAAGTACAGCTTGCTGTCAGAGAGGATTGATAAACAATGGAAGGAAAAGCCTGCATTTTAGTAGTTGATGATGATAAGGATATTGTGGGTGCTATCGCAAAGCTTCTTGAGCTTGAAGGTTACAGTGTTATAAAGGCATATGACGGAATGGAGGCACTTGATAAGCTCGCCTCAAACAGCAGCATAAATCTTATTCTGATTGACATAATGATGCCAAAGCTGGACGGACTTTCTGCTATGATGAAAATTCGTACCACAAGGAATATTCCTATCATTGTTCTGTCTGCAAAGTCAGAAGATACAGATAAGGTACTCGGACTTTCTATGGGTGCTGACGATTATATTACAAAACCCTATAACCCTATTGAGCTTGTAGCAAGAGTTAAATCAAATCTAAGAAGATACCTTCAGCTCGGTTCAGCAGATACAACAAAATCAGATGTAATTAAAATAGGCGGGCTTGCACTTGATACCTCAGCAAAAACGCTGGAGGTTGACGGCGAGCCTGCAAAACTGACAGCAACCGAGCTTAAAATTCTTGAATTGCTTATGCGAAATGCAGGGCGTGTTTTTTCATCCGAGGAAATATATTGTAAGGTATGGAACGAGGACGCTTATTCAGTTGAAAATACAGTTATGGTACACATCAGACATATAAGAGAAAAAATTGAGATTGATCCGAAAGAGCCTAAATATTTAAAGGTGGTGTGGGGCATTGGATACAAAATTGAAAAATGCTGATAAAATCAGCAGACCCAAAAAACTAAAAAGCTTCCTTTTAAACAGAAAAGTAAGAACAGTTGTATGTGGAATTGTTTGCATTCTAACAGCAATAATATATCTTCTCGGAATAAGATTTTCAAATATGAAAAACACTTATCCTTACACCAGTGATGGATTATATCTTCACGATTATATGGACAGCTATGAATTCTCTGTTAAAAAGTTGTCTTTCTATGAAGCTATGTGCATAACCTCATCTTTTTATTTGAGAAACACAGATGATAACTATAAGTTCCAATTAAGCGATTCTACTTTTCTTAATTATACTCAGGAAATGAAAAACAATTACAAGCTTGATGTAAAATATAATAAAAAAGGTAAATGTGAAATCGACAGTGACTTCTGGGACTTTTTTGTTGCCTTTGATGACAAATATTTAACTAATATTGAGAACCTGAATGTTAATAAAGGCACTGATGTCAAGGAATTAGTCTATGATTTGATGGATCAATATGATAATTACTGCATCAGAACTCAAAACAATATTCTGACAGATCTTCCTTCTTCAGATTACAATTATTATGATAGATTAAATTTCACAGGTATTTTTCAACGATATGATTATTCCTTTGAAAACTCTGACGGTTCAGCCTTTCCCATTGGTGCGTCAGGATATGATAATCTGGGAAGGTTTATTTTTCAATACTATGGATATGATGATGTAGAATTTTATGATAGTGCAAGAAAAGATAAAAAATTCAGTCACATTTCCGATTATAATGTATTACACAACATTAATGATTACAGCATCGCTGATGGATTTGAAAGTGATGAGGATTACTATATTGATGAGCTTGACGGATATGAATTCACAATTTATGACGACAATCCAATATCAATCTTTTTTGCTCCCAAGCCTGAGCAAACCGAGAAACTTAATGCTACCTTTAAAGGCATTGAGGACGACTACAAGCGAGTTATATTAAGCCTGCTTTCCTGCTGCATAATTCTTTGTGTATTGTGCGTTTATCTTGCTGTAGTCTGCGGTTACAATGCTTCTGAAAAGAAAAAATGGGGATATTCTGTTTTGTTTGGCAAATGGTATTCTGAAGTCCAAATAATTTGCCTGATCTTTATGATAATATCAACCATATTTCTTTTAGGCAGTCCGGAATTCAGCAGATTTTTAAAATACTTTATAACTTCAAATACAAAACAGATACAATTAATATCTTGTATCACTTTCAGTATATGCTTCAGTTTATGTGCAGGGTTGGCAATGGGAATTATCTCAAAATTCAAATCCAAGACATTTATTCATGACAGCCTTTGCCTGCGGCTTGCTAAAAAGCTGATGGGATTCATCAAAAGACATATAGTTAATACTAAACTCTTTGTTCTTTTTAAACAAAAGACAATAGCTCAGAAGCTATATACCGTAACATGGATATTCATAGCATCCACTATTGCAATTATAATATTATTCTTTATTTCATTGTCTGCATATGATACCATATTCCCCGGCTTTTTTGCTATTCTTTTTGTAGTATATTTAATTTACGCTCTTTGGTATATTATTACACTTTTTAAAGGCTTTAGTGATATCAATACTTTATGCAGTCAAATAGAAAAGCTTAGTAATGATGAGGATATAACAGATGAAATCAGTGAATATTCTATTATTTACGAAGATTCAAAACGGTTAATGAATATTTCTGAAAATGTAAAAGAAAACGTTGAAAAACAGGTTCAGTCAGAAAGAATGAAAATTGAACTTGTAACTAATGTATCTCATGATTTAAAAACTCCTTTGACGTCAATAATAAGCTATATTGACCTGCTGAAAAAAGAAGATTTATCTGACGAAGCAAGAGATTATGTAAACATACTTGATATTAAATCTCAAAAGCTGAAAAATATTGTATCAGATGTATTTTCATTGGCTAAGGCTACGAGCGGAATTGATGTAGAGCTTGAAGAAATTGACGGAGTAATTTTGTTGCAGCAAGTCTTAGGTGATAATGAAGATAAGATAACAAACAGCGGCAAGAACCTAAAAACAGACATACTTTGCGATTCAGCATTGATTAATGCCGACGGTAACAAGCTCTATCGGGTTTTCCAAAATTTAATTGACAATGCTCTTAATTATTCAATGGACGGAACAAGGATCTTCCTCAAGCTGGAGCGAGATGAAAACAACATGATTCTTACAGTCAAAAATACTGCAAGCTATGAAATGAACTTCTCTCCCGAAGAAATTACAGAGCGTTTTACGAGAGGAGATAAATCAAGAACAGACGGAGGAAGCGGCTTAGGATTATCCATTGCAAAAAGCTTTACAGAAGCCTGCGGAGGAACATTCAAAATAGAGCTTGACGGTGATGTTTTCAAGGCAATATTAAAAATGCCGTTAATAACAACTAACAGATATATAGAAGAGTTATAAAAAAAGAAAGAGAGACAACAAATGAAAAAAGCAACAAAGAAAGATAAAATTCTGATTACTATTGCAGTAATTGGCGTTATGATAACTATGATCTTATGCTTATTCCACATAAAACCTGATTGGAAATATATGATCGGACAAATAGTTACAGCTTCTGTTCACACATCTGACATTAGTCTTTCGGATACAAATGATTTGCAAACGATGTCATACAAAGCTTCAATAGAAAAAGATGCTGAGAATATAAGTGAAGATCAAAGCCTTTTACTTGTAAACAAAAACAACACTATTCCTCCAAACTTCACTGCTGATCTTACTGATTACAACAAAGACGGCTTGAAGATGAACAGTTGTATGATTGAAGCATTTAAGCACCTTTCAGACGATATTTCCGCTAAATTCGGCGAAAGCTTATATATTATGTCGGGATACAGAACCGCCGAGGAACAGTTGGAGCTATATAATAATCAAGGAGGTTCAACTGCCGAAATACCGGGAGCAAGCGAACATCAGACCGGTTTAGCTTTAGACGTTTATGTAAATAATTATGCCGGTTATGGTTTCTTAAAAAGCGAGGTTGGACAATTTGTAAACTCAGAATGCTGGAAATACGGTTTCATAATAAGATATCCCATGTTAAAAAGCGATATTACCGGTATTGACTTTGAGCCATGGCACATCCGTTATGTAGGAATTCCCCACGCTGAAATAATTTATAAAAAAGGTATAACACTTGAAGAATACAGTGATTTATATGACGAAGGGAAATTTTATGAATATGGCGACTATATTATTTCACGTCAGACCACTAAGAATCTGACGCTGCCAAAGGAATTTCAAAGCTGCAATATTTCTGCTGACAATGCAGGAAACTATTATATAACTGTTCATAAATAAAAAAATCTGCGGGAGTAAAAATCTCCTGCAGATTTTTTTAAAAAAGGGCTTGACAAGACCATAAAAATATGATAGAATAATTAAGTCATAAATGTTCAGAACATTATCTGTCATTATGGACAGGTGTCCGAGTGGTTTAAGGAGCCGGTCTTGAAAACCGGTGATACGGCAACGTACCGTGGGTTCGAATCCCACCCTGTCCGCCAAATATTCAGTTAAGACGGTGCATGTGATATAACTTGCACCCCCAACTGAATTATATAATTATTTTGCGGAGATGTCCGCATTTTTTATACAAATATTATTGCGGATTTACCCAAGTGGTGAAGGGGCTCCCCTGCTAAGGGAGTAGGTCTCGAAAGGGGCGCGAGAGTTCAAATCTCTCAATCCGCGCCAAAGCAAAAACCGCCTGTTTACGTGAAATAACGTAGATAGGCGGTTTTCTTTATATTCTTAAAACCAATATTTTGTCAAATTAGACATAAAAATAGTGCTCGTAGGAGGTTTGAGATTATGAATGTGTTAGTGATTAACTGCTGTCCTGTTAAAAATGGTGCAACCGCTGAAATTGTTGATTATATAAGCCGTTATGCCGAAAAAGAGAATATCGTAAAAACCGTTTGTGTTGATGACTATGATATACACCTTTGCAAAGGATGCCGCTATTGTCACAAAACAGCAAGCTGTGTTCAGAGCGATGATACAACAAAACTGATGGAACAGTTTGATTGAGCTGACAAAATCATCTGTGTATCACCGTCTTATTGGGCTGATGTTCCCGGTCAATTCAAGGTGTTTATTGACCGTTGCACACCTTGGTACAATACACACGAACCTCATGCTAAACTCCAAAGTGAAAAAAAGGAATATGCCATAGCTTTAAGAACAGGACCAAATATCAAGGAATGTGAGAAGATATTACACACAATCGAACATTTTTACAGTCACCTTGAAATTAAAATGTGTGGTGGTCTTGGTCTTTGTTCTGTTGAAAATAAAAGTGATGTAAGTAAACATATTGGCGAACTCAACGGCTTTTTTGTTATCCATAGTTTTTTGTGCGAACGGCAAAACGGTTGCAAGGGCAAATAGAGCCGTTTCCGTTTGCCAGAGAGCATTATTCAAGCTGACTACTCTTATTTCGCTGTCTGCTGATAGAATGAGTACGCTTTATCAGCAACAACAAAACTGTGATTCCTAAGATATTCGGGAATCTCAATATCATTTAATGTTTTGGGTGGTATAAAGTTATTCATCTAATCAGCGATCATCACCTTATGAATTAACATTAAATGTACAACCCAAAACATAAATTCGGATTGTGCATTTTTCATAGTTCTATATTGGTTATTTTGTGCAAGGCTCCAAACTTTTTTCATATTTCGTTCATAGTTGCACGTTTGCGTGCAAAAAAGCCTCAAATGAGGCTATAAGTGAAG
>UQDR01000005.1 GCA_900539835.1 uncultured Ruminococcus sp.
GGCCTATTTTTTCTACTCATAGCTTTAAGCTCTTTTGAACCCCCAGTAAAACTGGGGGTTTTCGTTTCACAATAAAACTGCTGTTCATAAAAATAAACCTATGAACAGCAGTCTTTTTATGCATTAATATAATTATCCAATTACTGAATAAATAAAGCTTTCCCAATGAAGAATAGTTCCTTCATCTGACTCCTCCGGTATTAAAGCTCTTGCAATAAGCATGATTTCACCATCGGCAAGATTTTTTAAATGGGCATACTCCCCGTCAATTTTATCAACAATATAATCCTTTGGCTCCAATTTTTACTCTCCTCACATAAATAAAACATTTTTATTTCCTACAGTATTTTGCAGTTGTTTTAAAACATCTAAATTAAGAGCGATAGACGATGCTGATTTAATTGCGGTTGTTTTCTTCAAATCCTCAAAATAAAACTTTAGCTTGTTTTCTGAATTTGGATCAGCATTTTCAACTGCAATTTTTCTGCAATCTTCAATCACTTTTTTATCTTTGGAATTTACTCTGACACATACATTTTTTTTGAAGGATTGTTCAGTAAAATGTTCTGCTGTTTCCATAAGCTCAGCAATAAGCTTTGGAGGTTCATCGTCGCTGACCGATATTTTTCCTCTGATATGAAGTATAGAATTATCCTTTAACAGAGAGCCAGCCACTTCATAGATTGCAGGAAACACAAGAACTTCCATACTTCCCGACTTATCCTCAAAAGTTGTAAAGCTCATCATGGCTCCGCTTTTTGTTTTAAAAAGCTTTCTATGGGTCATCATAGCGAGTATATCCACATAGTCACCATCTTTAAAATATTCAAGTTCTTCCTTTGCATTTTCACTGAGAACCGAAATATCCACACATTTCCCTGCTAATGCAATCGGTTCAAACTCATCTAAAGGATGCCCTGAAATATACATTCCAACAGCTTCATGCTCAAACTCAAGTAATTTTTTATAAGGAAACTCTTCCGCAGGTTCTATTACGGCTTCCATAGCAGTTTCCTGTGCTGAACCACCGAAAAAGTCCAGCTGACCCACCAGATTGATTCTGCTTTCCTGTGCAGCATTTTGCATAAGATTTTCACAGGCATTAAGCATTTCATGCCTGTTATTCGAAAAACAGTCGAACGCACCGCTTTTTATCAGAGCCTCACAAGTTCTGACATGAATATCTTTACCTGTCATACGGCTGCAAAAATCCTGAAGAGATTTAAACTTACCATTATTCTCACGTTCTCTGATTATAGAGGCTATTGCTCCCTCCCCAAGGCTTTTAACTGCCAGCAAAGCAAATCTGATACCGTCAGGTTCAGCAGTAAAACCCCTTCCACTTTTATTTATATCAATAGGAAGAAGATTGATATTATTTCTTTTAACGTCAGCTGTATATCCGAAAATCTTATCCGTGCTGTCTAACAGAGAAATAGTCATTAAAGCTGACATATATTCTTTATAATGATGACACTTCAAATATGCGGTTTGATATGCAATTGTAGCATAAGCCGCAGCGTGAGATTTATTGAAAGCATAAGATGCGAATGAAATCATTTCATCAAATATTTCATTTGCTATCCCTTCGGGGACTCCCTTTGAAACAGCACCCTCGCACTGTCCGTTTTCTCCGTAAATGAACGCTTTGCGCTCATTTTCAAGCACACCATGCTTTTTCTTTGCCATAGCTCGTCTGACAATATCAGCTCTTCCATATGAATAACCGGCAAGCGTTCTGAAAATCTGCATAACCTGCTCCTGATATACGATACAGCCATAAGTTACCTTAAGTATATCTTTAAGAAGCGGATGCTTATAGGTTACCATTTTGGGATTATGCCTGTTTCTGATATATGTCGGAATAGAATCCATAGGTCCCGGACGATATAGAGAAATAACAGCTATTAAATCTTCAATTCCAGTGGGCCTCAGTTTCATAATGGTAGATGTCATTCCTGTGCTTTCAAACTGAAATACGCCCTCCGTTCTGCCTTGTGAAAGCATATCATATACTTGAGGATCATTCAGCGGAATATTTTCTATATTGAAGTCAGGATATTTTTTTCTTACTTCCTGCTGGCAATGATTTATAATTGTCAGGTTGCGAAGTCCAAGGAAATCTATTTTTAACAGTCCTAAGCTTTCAAGTACAGTCATTGTATACTGAGTTGACACCTGTCCGTCACGAGCATAAAGGGGCACATAGTAATCAACAGGCTCTTTTGTAATTACCACACCTGCCGCATGAGTTGAAGCATTTCTCGGCATACCCTCGACTTTTATTGCTGTGTCAAGAAGCTCATGTATTTTTGCATCACCCTCATAAAGTTTTTTAACCTCAGGTATATTTTCTATTGAATATGCTAACGGAAGTCCTCTGGGTATAGCTTTTGCAACAATATCTCCGGTTTGATAAGGCAAACCCATTGCTCTTGCAACATCTCTGACTGCGGCTTTTGCAGCAAGCGTTCCAAAGGTTACAATCTGTGCAACATGGTCTGAACCATATTTTTTGACCACATAATCTATAACCTTTTGTCTGCCTTCCATACAAAAATCTATATCAAAGTCCGGCATTGATACACGTTCAGGATTTAAAAACCTTTCAAAAAGCAAATTATACTTTAAAGGGTCTATTCCGGTTATCCCGATACAATATGCACAAAGACTGCCGGCACCAGAACCACGTCCGCAGCCCACGGGAATTCCTTGTTTCTTTGCATAGTTTATAAAATCCCAGACAATGAGATAGTAATCTGTATATCCCATTTGAGTAATAACCGAAAGCTCATATTCCATTCTGTCAAAAGCCTGCTCAGTCGGCTCTCCGTATCTTTTATAAAGTCCATCTCTGCACATGTCACGGAGAAATCTTTCGTTATCGTCAATTCCGTCAATATGAAAATAAGGCAATTTTGTTTGACCAAATTCAAATTCTATATTACACTGCTCTGCAATTTTTACGGTATTAAAAATTGCTTGAGGCTGTGACGGAAAAAGCTCAGACATTTCTTCTCCGGATTTAATGTAAAATTCTTCTGTAGGAAATTCCAGCTTATTAGGATCATCTATTGTAGTGGCCGTAGAAATACATACCAGCACCCGCTGCGCTTTAGCATCATCTTTCTTTATATAATGAGCATCGTTAGTTGCTGCGAGAGGAATTCCAGTTTCCTGAGAAAGCCTAATAAGAGAGGGTATGATTCTTTGTTGATCCGCAAATTTATGATTTTGTATTTCTATATAGTAGTTTCCCTCACCAAATATATTTAAGTATTTTAAAGCTGTTTCTTTTGCTCCTTCATAATCTCCGTAAGAAAGCTTTCTCGGAATTTCTCCAGCAAGACATGCCGAAAGGCAAATCAATCCTTCATTATATTTTTCTAAAAGCTCCAAATCAATTCTAGGTCGGTTATAAAATCCTTCAGTATATCCTAAGGAAACCATTTTAATTAAGTTTTGATATCCGATATTATTTTTGCACAGCAGAACAAGGTGATATGGTGATGTATCAATTTTATTGACCTTATCATGACGTGTTCTGGGAGCGACATAGACCTCACATCCGATTATCGGCTTTATTCCCTGAGCTTTGCATTCATTATAGAATTCTACAGCGGCAAACATATTTCCATGATCAGTAACAGCACATGCAGTTTGCCCCATGTTTTTTACATGTGAAACAAGCTCCTTTATCCGGCATGCACCATCAAGAAGCGAATATTCACTATGAACATGAAGATGAACAAAATCAATCATTACAAATTCCCTCTAAGTTATTTAAAACTATTTATTTGAACGAATTTCTTCTGCTATTTCGGCAATTCTCACCAGTCTATGATTAGCGCCTGAACGAGAAATAGGAGGATTAAGAGCTTGTCCCAGCTCTTTTAAATTAAAATCAGGATTATTATATCTTAATCTTGCCATTTCCTGTAGATTTTCAGGCAGAGAAGAAATCCCTATTGTCTCGTCAATAAGTTCAATATCCGCAATCTGTCGTTCTGCAGCTTTAAGAGATTTTTCAATGTTTGCATTATCACAATTAACCGCACGGTTTATCTTATTGCGCATATCCTTATAAATTTTCATGTTAATAAGATCAAAAGACGAATTAACAGCTCCCATTATTGTCAGAAGATCAATTATATTTTCAGACTCTTTAATATAGACTATTTGAGAATTCTTTCTTTCTGTATGTTTAGGAACAATATTAAAGTTATCTATTATAAGCGCACCTACATCGTTGCAAAGTTCAAGGGATGGCATTACAAACTCAAGATGATATTTCTTTTCCGGATTATTCACAGAGCCGCATGCTAAAAATATCCCCGATATAAGCTGCGGATAAAATTTTTCCTTGGGCAGATCTTCCGGCATAAGCCGTCTGCTTGAATCCATACGGAAATATTCAAGAAGCAATAATCTGTTTTCTTTTCCTCTTACGCTTATATTATATAGAACCGCATTGTTTTTCTTCACGGTTTCTGTAACAGATACTGAATTTTCGCTCTCACAAATTCGGTTCACATTTAACTGAAAAAAGTCTGCAACAGACTTATGTTCTGTAAGAAACGTAATCTCATCAGAGCTAAGCGTGTTGCAGAAAGTAAGTATCCCCATCAGGCAGACATCCGCCTTAGGCTTAGTATTTATTTTACTTATAATTTCCTCTTTTACTTTATAAGAAAAGGACATTTCCATTAATTTTTCTCCTTCAAATTAACGCTTTTCTATATCCCGGTGTGCAATTCTTACCTTATAATTTTTATTCTTTAAATACTTTGCAATGGCTTCGGCAAAGGTAACGCTTCGGTGTTTTCCGCCTGTACAGCCAAAGGCAACAACCAACTGAGCTTTGCCTTCTTTCTCATAAAGCGGTATAAGAAAATCAAGCAAGTCTGTTAACTTCTTACAAAGCTCCTTTGCTTCATCAAATTTCATTACATAGCTTGAAACCTCAGTGTCAAGTCCTGTTTTTTCTTTCAGCTCCGGTATATAGAAAGGATTTGGAAGACACCTCACATCAAATATTAGATCTCCCTCAGCCAAAGGTCCATACTTAAATCCAAAAGAACGTATATCAATATGCATATAGTCGTCATTTTCAAGAAAAATTGAATACATTCTTTCACGGAATTGAGATGTTGATGTAATAGAAGTGTCAATATAATAATCAGCCGCAGCTTTTATTGGTATAAGAATTTCACGCTCTGTTGCAATTGCTTTTCTGATATTACCATAAGAAACCTCGTCAAGAGGATGCTTTCTTCTTGTTTCCTTATATCGTCTTACAATAACGTCATCAGAAGAGTCAAGAAACAGGATTTTTAAATTTATATGTTCTGATTTAAGCGATGAAACAGTGTCCTGTAATTTAAGAAATAAATCTCCGCCTCTTACGTCAACAACAAACGCAACCTTGTCAATTTTTCCGTCCGACTGAGCACAGATGTCAGCAAACTTACTGATAAGCTCCGGAGGCATATTATCAATACAATAATATCCGATGTCTTCTAAAACATTAACGGCTGTGGATTTACCTGAGCCTGACATTCCTGTTACAATTATAAACTGCATTTCATTACCTCCTTTTATCATTAATAGGGAATTATCCTTACCTCACAATCAAGAAAATATCCGGTTTTATCCAAGACAGTTTTCTGTACGTGTTCAATTACCTTCTTAACATCATCACTTGTTGCATTATCATAATTAATTACAAATCCGCTGTGCTTTTCAGAAACCATGGCCCCCCCGAAAGTATATCCTTTAAGCCCGCAGTCCTGAATAAGCTTTCCCGCAAACTGACCTTCAGGCCGTTTAAAAGTTGACCCGGCATTAGGATATTCAAGCGGCTGTTTGGTTTTTCTTCTGTTCATAAGGTCAGCCATTTTAGCCTCTATATCAGCTTTATTACCTTTTTTAAGTTGAAAAATTCCTTTTGTAATAATATAATTATTGCTTTGAAATATGCTATGCCGATAAGATAAATTCATTTGATCGATTAAATATGTACTTGCTTCACCATTTAAGTCTATAAACTCTGCTGATTGAAGTACATCTTTGATTTCACCGCCATAAGCTCCGGCATTCATATAAATTGCTCCCCCAACAGTTCCGGGGATTCCATATGCAAACTCTAATCCTGTCAAAGAATTATCCAATGCAAATTTACATAATTTTATCAGACTGCATCCGGCTTCAACTTCGATTACTCCGTTTTCATGCAGTTTTATTTCGGAAAAATCATTTCCCACATGAAAAACAATTCCGCCGAATCCTTTATCGTCACAGAGCATATTAGAGCCTTTTCCGATTACAAGATATTTAATATCATTATCAACACAAGCTTTTATAAGGCTTCCGAAAGAATCTGATGAATTAACTTCTATTATTGCAGGGCAAGCACCGCCGATTTTAAAAGAAGTATATTCCTTCAGCTTTTTATTCTGTAATACTTTACAGCCTTTTTGTTCTGCCAAATTACAGATATCTTGAATTTTCATTAAATCAAGCCCTTCATTTTATTTAATAGCCACTAACATATTATATATTTTTTTATAATAGTGATATTCTAATAAAAAATATTTATATATCAAGCTTTTTTCTTTTATTTATTATAAAATCCCTAAGCTTATCCCAGTCAGTATTAATAATTAATTTTTCAGGAAAATCAAGTTCCTCAATAATTTTTACAGCATTGGGGGTTTGTCCGATATTCTGGCAAAAATGGCTGTCAGAATCTACAACAACAGGAACCTCATATTTCTTACAGAGCTTTAAAAGCTCATAACAGTTTTTTCTTGAACCTTTTTTATTAATAATTGAGCTTTCATTTATTTCAACTAACTTGCCGTATTCTTTAAATGCTTTAACTCCTGTTTCATAATCAAAATAAAACATATCGCCTGTACAATGTCCAATTACGTCAACATGAGGATTTTTGCACAAATTCAAATAAGCTTTTGTTATATTTGCCTTTGTATCAGGTTTTATAACCTCGCCATGCATTGAAGCAACAACCCACTCCATCTGAGAAAGAAGCCAATCCTCAACGTCAAGCTCTCCGTCAATATTAATTATATTAGCTTCGATCCCCTTTAATACCGTAACTCCTGAAATCTTTCTCGGAATAATCCCCAAGTTGGCAAAATGCCAGATATGAGGGGAGTCAGGCATCGACATTGCATGATCAGTCATAGCAATAGCTTTTAAACCATATTTTGCAGCCCAATCACAATTTTCTGTAATCGTAGAATAAGCATGAGTTGACGCAATTGTATGTGTATGCAAATCTGCTTGCAGCTTCATTCCAACATTCTCCTCACAAAATCAATAATTAAACATCGTCCCAGTTTTTAACCTTATCCTTTGTGTCCATTTGAAGCCCAAGGTTATCAAGCAGCTCCTGTGCTGCATTATATCCCATCTTCTTCTGACGGTTATTCATAGCTGCGACCTCAAGAATTACCGCAAGATTTCTTCCGGGCTTAATCGGAATAGTCAAGCTCGGAACCTTTACTCCAAGAATAGTCGTATACTCATTGTCTACACCCATTCTGTCATAAATCTTGTTTGAATCCCAAGGTTCAAGTTCAACGATGAGATCTATTTTTTCACTTACTTTAACCGCACCCATACCAAACAAACGTCTTGTATTAATAATGCCTATACCACGTAATTCAAGGAAATGGCGAATGTTATCAGGTGACGAACCCACAAGTGTAACATTTGACGTTCTTCTGATTTCAACTGCATCGTCCGCAACAAGACGATGTCCTCTTTTTACAAGTTCTATAGCACATTCAGACTTACCTACTCCGCTTTCTCCCACAATCAGCAAGCCTTCACCATAAACTTCTATAAGAACTCCGTGTCTTGTGATTCGAGGTGCAAGTATTCTATTTAATAAACCTATAAGAGCAGCAATAAACTCGGTGGTGCTTTCATGTGTTCTTGCAATAGGAATTTCAAATTTCTTAGCAAGCTCAATCATTTCGGGATAAACCTCATGTCCCCTTGCCACAATGAACAATGGAATTTTTGTAGCAAACAATGCTTCTATTCTTTGATATCTGGTATTTTCGTCAAGCGAAGCCAAATATGCAAATTCCATATTTCCGCATATTTGAATACGCTCAGCATTGAAATACTCATAGAATCCCATAAGCTGCAACCCCGGACGGTTACAGTCGTTATCTGAAATATAGAGCTCTCCGATATCCTTATGAGTATAAATCATTTCAAGACGCAGCTGTTCAACAATTTCCTTAATTGTTACAGTAAAAACCTCTGCCATGAGTAATCATCCCTTTCAATATTAAAATTTTATTAATCCTCTGTTGTACATTTCCTGCGCTGCAATCATAACACCGGTTTTTCCTGACGGATAAGTTATTCCACCCTGAAGCCATGCTGCAAACGGAGGCCTTATTGGAGCGTCCGCAGACAATTCAATGGAAGCACCCATAGTAAAAGCTCCTGCGGCCATTATGACCTTGCTATCATACCCCGGCATATCCCAAGCCTCGGGTGTAACATATGAATCCACCGGCGAGCCTTTTTGTATTCCCTGACAAAAAGCCGTAAGATTTTCTTCATTCTCAAGCAGGATTGACGCAATAATATCTGTTCGCTTTTCATCGCTTTCAGGCAATGTTTTATAACCAAGTTTCTCAAAAAATCTACATGCAAAAACCGAAGTTTTCAAAGAACAAGCAACTGTTTGAGGCGCCATAAAAAATCCTAACAGCATTTCTCTGTTCTGATTAAGCGAACATCCGACTTCTTTGCCCATTCCCACACAGGTAAGCCGATCAGCACACTTTTCAACCAAATCTGCTCTTCCGCATATATATCCGCCCGTTGAAGCAATTCCACCTCCGGGATTTTTAATTAAAGAACCAATAATCAAATCTGCACCAACCGAAAGCGGTTCCCTTGTCTCCACAAATTCCCCGTAACAGTTGTCCACCATTACTATGATATCAGGATTAGCGGCTTTCACCGTTTTGATCATTTTTTCTATTATATCTATGCAAAGTGACGGTCTCAGAGAATATCCTCTTGAACGCTGGATGTACCCGACTTTTGCGTTTTTTGCAAGCTCAGCCAGCTTATCATAATCAGGATATTTTTCATCAATCAAATCAGCCTGAACATATTTAACTCCAAAATCCTTCAATGAGCCTTTTCCTTGTTCTCCCCTTATGCCTATAACTTCTTCCAAAGTGTCATAAGGCTTACCGGTCATTGAAAGCATTGTATCGCCCATTCTCAGCACTCCAAAAAGTGCGGTTGATAATGCGTGAGTACCATTGACAAATGTATGTCTTACAACTGCATCTTCTCCTCCAAAAGCTTGTGCAAAAACTTTATCTATAGTATCTCTTCCCAAATCGCCGTATCCGTAACCGGTTGTACCTTTTAGACAACTCTCGGAAACCCTGTTATCTATAAATGCTTTTAGAACCTTTTGACCATTATATTCAGCAATGCGGTCAATCGTCTTAAACATTTCCGAACATTCAGCCTCAGCTTCCTTTGCATGAGCAAGTATTTTTTCATCTATATCAAAAATATTATCAGTCATTAATTTATCCTTTCCAAAACGATGTCCGTTCCGATTTCTTTAAATCCTATTTCTTCATAATAGCTGACTCTGTTGGGTCTTGCCATTAATCTGACGTCAAATCCGTCATTTGTCAGCTTTTCACCAATCCAATAAAGTAAGTTCCTTGCGTAATGCTTACCTCGTTCTTCGGGTATTGTTCCTACATTCCCGATTAAAACCGTACCGTCAATAATATATTGTATCGTAGCCGTAGTGCATTTATCAAGGAGAAAAGACTGTGACAAACCTCGCCTTACCCTATGAGATGTATCAGCAAGCCAAAGCTGATTTTCATCAGATAAAACTGACGGAAAACACTTTTTCAATATTTCAAATACTTCGCTGAGCTTTGGAAGCTCTTCAACCGATAAGTCCGGCAGAGTATTTTTTGCCTTGAATCTGAATTCCGTCCTCACATCTGCGGAATACTCATATTTTACTTTTTCCGAAATATAGTCAGAATAGCATTTTTCCATTTCAACAGACATAGGTTTATTCATTAAAATAAAATCAGAAATCTCATCAAGAACATTGTCTGATAAAGTCCGATCCAATGCCGTTGAAATCATCATTGACGAATAGAAACACGAAATAAGACCGACAAGCTCATCATCTGACTCAATCAAGAAAAACCTACAAAAGTCATAATGATTTCCATAGGCAAGAAAATGAGATTTTATTCTTCTTGTATAATGGTTTTGTTTTAATTTTGAAAACAAATTTTTGTCTGTATTTTTAATTTCAGATATCATTTATAAAAATCCTGTCTAATAAGTTTTTTGCTAATATAAAAGTGTTTTCAAAATCACTTTTGTCTATAATACATGACGCTGAGTGCAGATATCTGCAAGGAACTGATATTGCACAGGTTTTAACTCCGCCTCTTGACACATGAATAGCGCCTGAATCATTTCCTCCGGCAATCATAGTTTTAGTTTGACACGGAATATCGTTTTCCCGGGCGATTTCAAAACACAAATCGTACAACTTCTTGTTATAAATTGTATGCCTGTCCATATAAGATACAACCGGCCCGTCACCAAGCTTGCATACCTTTTTATCGTTATGGGCAGACGGTACATCAGCAGCTGTTGTAGCTTCCAAAACTATTGCATAGTCGGGATTAACAGTATATGCGGCAGTTGTTGCACCACGAAGTCCAATTTCTTCCTGAACAACAAAAGCAAAATATGTGTCAAAATCAAGCTCTTGCTCAATCAGTTTAAGCATGATTGCACAGCCTGCTCTATCATCTATAGCTTTGCCCTTGATTTTGTTTTCTCCAAACTCAATAAAATCCGATACAAAACAAACAGGGTCGCCGAGTCTTACTAATCCTTCTGCCTGTTCTTTTGAATCACAGCCTATATCAATATTCATTTCATCAAATTTAACAGCAGTTTTTCTCTCATCCTCGCTAAGATTATGCACTGCCTTTGAGCCGATAACTCCCAAAATCTGATCGTGTCCAACCGTTACCCTTCTCCCGAAAACGACCCTTGGATCAACACCGCCTACCGGTTCACATTTCAGAGTACCGTCTGAATTTATATAGGTAACAATAGCTCCCACTTCATCCATATGCGCCGATATCATTATTCGATGCTTTGAGCTAAATTTTCCTTTTTTAAAAGCAATAACATTTCCCAGATTATCAATTTGATATTCTGCTTTTCCATCAATCTGAGAACAAATATAATCTCTGACTTTCTCCTCGTCACCGGAAATTCCATTTATATTACAAAGACTTCTTAAATGATTCAGCATTGAACATCCTCCAATTCACAGAATTTTGAAAGCAGTACACCTGTATTTTCTATGTCGGCAATACTTACAGATTCAACCGGAGTATGCATGTATTTTAAAGGAACAGAAAGTGTGCAGGTTTTTATTCCGTTTTTGGATATGCCGATAACATCAGCATTTGTCCCCGTTTTTCCATTCATCACCTCAATTTGAAATGGGATATGATTTTTCTCAGCTGTTTTGATCAATAAATCAAAAAGCTCTCTTGAAAGAGAGGGAGCAATTCCAATCATAGGTCCTTTTGCCATCTCACCACATTTATCCGATGATTCACCTTTTGTTCTCGCAAATGAAACATCTACAGCTATCGCCATATCTGCGTCAATATTATAGGAGCCTATTTTCGCTCCTCTTTCACCCACTTCTTCCTGAACTGAAAACAAGACTTTTAGATTATATTTTAATTTTTTATCTTTCAGTAAATCAAGACAATAAATAATGGCTGCAATTCCGCTTCTGTCATCAAGCGATTTTGCCGTAACACAATCATTTTGAAGATAGGCAAGAGAATTATTTATAAATACCCTGTCACCCAATGAAACAATTTTTTCAGCATTTTCTTTTGACATTCCTATGTCAATATATATTTCATCCATTTCAGGAGCTTTTGAACTGTCTTTTTCAAGATGCGGAGGTGTTGAAATTACAATTCCTTTTACCGTTTCCTTACCTAAAACATCTACTTCCTGAGCGAGCAATAATCTTGTGTCAAGCCCTCCGCATTGTGAAACCTTTAAAAAGCCTTCATCGGTTATATATGTCACGATCATGCCTATCTCATCAATATGAGCATCGAGCAGCAACGTTTTTTTATTTTGGTCAAAATCTTTTACGGTTCCATAAACATTTCCGAAGGAATCAATATGAACATCAAGATATTCCTTCAAGATTTCAGCAGCCTTTTCAGAAGCCGGAAATTCCTCTCCCGAAATTCCGTTTTCACTTATTAGCTGCGACAATATAGTTTCAATATTCATTGAATCTGCTACCTCGATTTAGATTAATATTTTTAAAGTTCATTAACTAATTTTTTAAAATGGTTGCCTCTCGCTTCAAACATAGGATACATGTCAAAGCTTGCACAAGCGGGAGATAAACTAACGATATCACCGTCATCAGATATCTTATTCGCTGTTAAAACAGCCTCTTCCATTGACTTGACATGAACAATTTTCAAACCGCTCTCAGGATAATAAGGACATTCCGTAACAGCTTTTTCAATTTTATCTGCCGTTGCACCCATTAAAATCAAAATTTTAACTCGTTCATTAATAGGCTTAGCCAAAGGCTCAAACGGTATTTTTTTATCATAACCGCCTGCAATAATAATAATCTTTTGATTAAACGAATTCAGACCGGCAATAACTCTTGTAGGGCTTGTGGCAATTGAATCGTTATACCAACGAACCCCGTCAACTTCTCGAACAAATTCTATTCTGTGTTCAACTCCGCCGAAATTTTTTGCAACCTTTACTATGCTTTCTACGGATACATTTCCCCAAACTGCTGCGATAGCAGTAAGATAGTTATCAACATTATGAATTCCCGGTATCTTAATTTCGTCCTTATGGATAATTTCCGTTGTAACACCCTTTTCACTATAACAAAGCATTCCATCTTCACGAAGATAGCTTCCTGTTTCTATTTTATGACTTAGAGAGAAATTAACTAACTTTCCTCTGACTAAATCAGAAAGCTTCATAGTTTCCTCATTATCAAAATTAAGAACAGTTCTTGAAAAGGCATTCTGATGACGAATGAGATTGCATTTTGCATCAATATATTCATCCATAGTGCCATGAACGTCGAGATGATTTGGAGAAATATTTGTTATAACCGCAACATCAGGTGATTTTCTCATAGAAATAAGCTGAAAGCTTGAAAGCTCCACAACCGCAACATCGGTTTCAGCCATTGTTTCAACCAATGGAAGCAATGCCTTTCCGATATTTCCGCCGAGGTGAACCCTTTTTCCTTCCGCTTTCAAAAATTCGCTTATCAATGTTGTCGAAGTGGTTTTCCCGTCAGAACCCGTTACTCCGTAAATTTTACATGGGCAAAGATCAAAGAAAACCTCCATTTCGGAAGTTATAACAACACCCTGTTTTCTTGCTTTTGTAAGCACTTCATTATTATAATACATACCCGGAGTTCTGAAAACTATATCACAATTGAAAATCTCGTCCAGATAATTCTCGCCAAGAGAAAACTCTGCTCCCTTCGCAGACAGCTCCTCATAAATATTTTCATCAAAGTGATCTTCATCTTTTTTGTCACAGACCACAACATCTATACCTTTAGTCAAAAAAACCTTAATTAGCTCAAGATGGCTTACTCCCGTTCCGATAAATGCTACTCTTTTATTTTTAATATCAGAAAAAAAACGCTGTGCTTTAGTCATATATGTCCTCATTTCTCTGACTGAACATTATTTTTACTATCAATCAGTTAGTGTAATAAAAAATCATCTGAATATACTTATACAATTTTATTATACACCATTTCACACAAAAACGCAAGAGATTATGCTAATTTTGCACATTGCAGCAAACTGCATTTTTATGTTGAAATTTGTTTATTTATATGTAAAATTAATCTTTAAAATGCGTTGATTTTTTGTTAAAAAACATGAAACATAAGAAAATTGTGAAAAACTATTGTAAAACAATAAAAAATAAAGTATAATAATTTTATAAAAGTATGATTATTTTTTATACATTCAAATAAGTTAACGGAGGACGTAAAATGGGAAGTGCTGAAAAGATTTTGTTTGACAACAGCTCAAGAGTTGCACCGCTTGGTCTGATAGCTATGGAAGGAGCTAAGGAGTTAGGCGAAAAAGTAAACAGTTATCTTACAAAATGGTCAAATGAAAAGGAACATTTTAAAGACACTTTTTTGGTTGAAGCAAACTGTCCGAGATTTTCATCAGGCGACAGCAAAGGTCTTATAAAACAAACAGTAAGAGGAAATGACTTATTTATCTTATGCGATATGGGTAACTACAGCGTTACCTATGACTACTTCGGTCATGAAAACTGGATGTCTCCTGACGATCACTATCAGGATCTTAAAAGAATAATTCAGGCCGCAAGCGGCAAAGCACATAGAATCAATATAATTATGCCTTCTCTTTACGGCGGAAGACAGCATAGAAGAAATTACAGAGAATCACTTGACTGCGCCGTTGCTTTGCAGGAACTTCAAGCAATGGGAGTATCAAATGTTCTTACTTTTGACGCACATGATCCAAGAGTACAAAATGCTGTTCCTCTGATGGGATTTGATAATATCATTCCTTCATATCAGGTTCTAAAAGCAATGTTTAAAAATCTTGATGATTTCAGACCTGATAAACAGCACTTTATGATCGTATCACCTGACGAAGGTGCTATTAACAGAAATATGTACTACGCATCCGTTCTCGGTGTTGATTTAGGTATGTTCTATAAGCGCCGTGACTATTCAACTATTGTTAACGGAAGAAACCCAATTGTTGCTCACGAATATATGGGTAATGATGTTACCGGAAAAGATGTGTTTATTGCTGACGATATAATTTCTTCGGGAGAATCTATGCTTGATATTGCTGTAGAGCTAAAAAAACGCAAAGCTAATAAGATTTACTGTTATGCAACTTATGCAATATTCACTAACGGTCTTGAGTCCTTTGATAAGGCATACGCAAACGGTATAATTGACGGAGTGTTCGGTACAAACCTCACATACAGATCTCCTGAACTTCTGGCAAGACCTTGGTTCTATGAGGTTGACTGCGCTAAATATATCGCTTACTTTATTGCTTCTCTTAACCATGATCAATCAATTTCAAATATTATTGATCCCCATGAAAAAATTAAAGCTCTTCTTGAAAATTATAACCACAAATAATAAAAAAGCTCTTCGCAAAGTCGGAGAGCTTTTTTGAAAGAATGAAAGGACTAAAAGCAATGATATTTGCAGGAATTGTTGCCGGCGGCACCGGTACAAGAATGGGAGCTGACATTCCTAAGCAATTTTTAAAAATAGACGAAAAGCCGATTATAGTTCATACGATATCAAGATTTCTTGAAAATAAGAATATTGAAAAGATTTACTTGGGAGTCCACCCAGATTGGATCGAATATACAAATAAAATTCTTAGTGAATATAATTTGGACAATTCCCGAATTTCTATAATCAAAGGCGGAACTGACAGAAATTCAACTGTTTTTAATATAATTGATTTAATTGTTAATGAATATAACATTAACGATAGCGATATTATCCTTACCCATGACGGAGTTAGACCTTTTGTTACTCAAAAAGTTATCAATAATAATATTGATGCAGCATTAAAATACGGAGCATGCGGCACTTATATACCCGCTGTAGATACAATTATCCGTTCACAGGACGGAAATATTGTTTCTGAAGTTCCCCCAAGACCAGAGATGTTTCAAGCTCAGACTCCTCAGAGCTTTAATATTTTAAAACTAAAAAACACATATAAATCTTTAACTGAAGTTGAAAAGGAAAAGCTTACTGACACCTGTTCTGTTTTCACAATAAAAGGTCTTCCTATCCATATTGTTGAAGGTGATGTTCTTAACATGAAAATCACCACAGCACACGATTTAAAAATAGCTGATTTAATAGCAAAACATATATAAGAAAGGGCACAGATTAATCTGTACCCTTTTATACATTAACTGCTGCCTTTTTCATTTTTGTAGTTTGACGCTGTGCCATTACAAGCTTATAATATACTCCCTTAGTTTTAATAAGCTCCTCATGCGTTCCGAACTCAGCAAGCTTTCCCTTGTCAAGTACAATTAGTCTGTCTGCACTGCTCAATGTGGAAAGCCTGTGGGCAATGGCAATTGTCGTTCTTCCCTTTGTAAGCTTCCCAAGAGCCTCCTGAATTTGCTTTTCAGTTTTTGTATCAAGAGAAGCTGTCGCCTCATCAAGTATTATAATTTTAGGATCATGCAGAATCGCTCTCGCTATTGCAATTCTTTGGCGTTCTCCTCCTGAAAGCTGATAACCCTTATTGCCTACCCTTGTGTTATATCCGTCAGGCAGCTTTGTAATAAAATCATGAGCATTTGCAATTTTAGCCGCTTTAACTATCTCTTCAAAAGATGCATAAGGTTTTGAATAAGCAATATTTTCAAGTACGCTTCCATCAAAAAGAAACGTTTCCTGAAGAACTACACCCACCTGACTTCTAAGGCTTTCCTGTGAAAGATTCTTAATATTAACACCGTCAATGCGAATTTCGCCCTGCGTGCAGTCATAAAGCCTTAAAATGAGATTTATCATGGTAGACTTGCCAACACCGGAGTGACCCACAATCCCAATCATTTCACCCTCATTTATTGCACAGCTTATGCCTTTCAAAACAGGATTATAAACCTTATATCCGAAATAAACATCATCAAATTCTATTTTACCCTTTATATCCATAGACACAGGATTTTCGATATCTCTTACATCCGTCTCTTCTTCAAGAATTTCAAATACCTTTCCGGCTGATACCGTTGTATCAGCTAAATTTCTCGGAATCTGAATCAACCATCGTATCGGCTCATACAGCATCGCAACATAAGTTGTGAACTGCACCAAAGCACCAAGCGACATTTCATGGTCAAGAATCATCCTTCCGCCGAAATACAATACAAAGAAATTACCTATCGTAAGAATGAACTCAGCAACGGGAATAGTCAGCCACCACATCATTTCTCCTCTTACAGCACTTTTTGCCCACTTTTCTGAGCATCCTGCATACTTTTGAATTTCCCTTACTTCATTGCCGTAAGATTTAACAACACGAATTCCGTTAAGAATGTCATGAAGCACTGAACTGTGAGATGCCATGTTCCGCCACACCATTGTATAACACACCGCCATTTTCTGAAACAATTTATCTGTTATATAAAAAACTAAAGGTACCGGAACAACTGTCATCAATGCGAGCCGCCAATCCATAACAAACAGAAGTACCACTATAATAACAAGCGATAAAATCTTGACTATTGCGTCTTTACCATTGGCGGTTACAAAATCTTCAAGCTTCGCCGCATCGTTAGAAATACGCTTTATCATTTCTCCCGCTGTCTTTTTTGAAATGGAGGACATTGAAAGAGATTGTGATTTTCGGAAAACATCCTGACGTAAGTCTTTTCCCATGTTCAAAGCAACCTTGAAACTGCATTTCATATTTATATATTCCAATATTCCGGCAATAATCAGTAACACAACTATCGAAACAGTTATCATAGTAAATCCAGTCCACTGTTGGGATTTAGGAGTAACATAATCGTCAATTATAAGCCTTGTCAAATAAGGCATAAGAACCCATATAAGTTCGGACATAATTGTACAGATAACCGCCGCTGCAAAAAAGCGTTTATAAGGTGCTATTCGCTTAATAAGCTTAATCATTGTCCTGCTCTTTTTCGTACAATAGGGACACTCTTTTGCTCCCTCTAAAGGCATACCACATTTCATACAGGTTGGTTCGTCATCATCTGTTTCTGTTATGAACTCTCCTGTTCTGATATAATAATCAATAATTTTACAAAGCTCTGCAAATCTAATAAAAAGCTCCTGCGAAAAACCGCAGATATAAATAGTTTCGCCGTTTTTGGTTATACCCTGCACCATTGATGAACCCACCTGCTGCTGACAGATTATTTCGCTGAAATCCTTAATAAAATATTCGCTTTGCAATTTATTATCCACGTAAACAAATATTTTTTCTTTGGACACACAAAAATGCCCGTTGATTTTCATCGCTTCTCTTGTCAGATTAAAGGGCAGCGAATATATTATGCTTTCATCTGCATTTTCGGGCTTTGAAAGACATAAATTCATTTTTCTCAGCTCCTTTCATTTTATTGTATTTATCTTAAGTAAACATTTCGAGAATCTGCAGGCTCTTTTTATCAAGCTTGTTTACATCAGGACAATAATACTTATTGCCGTCAGCGTCAACAACATAAAGATAGCTTCCGCTGAACAATTTAAAATTCTGATACCAGTCCTTTACGCATATAGTCTTTCCTCCTGATGTGGTATCAGATTTAACGAATATAGACCCTCTCATGTTATCCTTAATAGAATAGATTTTCATTATTTCAGGCATATAGTATTTAAATTCAAGATATGTATCAATAAGCTTATATTGCTCTTTAGACATTTCTTTAATATCTTTTATTACTCCGATTTCACGGAATTCCTTATCCTCATTTTCATAGGAAATACTGATAAATTTATTTTTAGAATCAAAAGGAATCAATCTTGTCGGATTAACCTTATGAAAGATTTTACCGTCATAATCAAGAGTAAGATATCCGCTGTTTTCTTTAGTAAATTTAAGCTTTGAACAATCAAGAATATTTAGCTTATCAACTTCATAAAGCTCTTCTGTCATAATTTCGCCCTCCCCATATCAACTGTTTATAAACTGCAAAGCCTCTGATTGAAGCTTATATAATTCATAATACTTGCCTTTTTTTCGTATCAATTCATCGTGAGTACCTATTTCTTTCATCTCTCCATTCTCAATAACACAAAGCATATCAGCGTCACGAAGCGTAGACAATCGGTGAGCAATTGAAATAATCGTTCTTCCCTGTTTAAGAGAATCAATAGCCGCTTGTATTTTACGCTCTGTACGTGTATCCATAGACGCTGTTGCTTCATCAAGAACAAGAATATTAGGCTTTTGAATTATTGCTCTTGCGATAGATATCCTTTGCTTTTCTCCTCCTGAAAGAGATACTCCTCCCTCGCCCACGATTGTATTATAACTATCGGGCAGCTTTGTTATAAACTCATGAGCATTAGCCGATTTTGCAGCTTCTATCACTTCCTCCATTGAAGCATCAGGATTTGCATACCTTATATTATCAGCTATTGAACCCATAAAAAGATATGTTTCCTGCGAAACGATGCCAATATTCCTTCTCAAATCTTTAAAGGAAATCTGCCTTATGGGAATACCATCAATCAAAATTTCTCCGCCGGTAACATCATAAAGCCTGGCAATCAAATTAATTATGGTTGATTTGCCTGCTCCCGTTTTCCCGACGATTCCGAACATCTCACCCGCATTTACTTTAAATGATACATTCTTTATAACCGGATGTCCTGCTTCATATTCAAAAGAAATATTTCTAAGCTCAATACCGCCTTTCATGCTGCCGATTTTAACAGGATTTTCAGACTCTTTAACAGTAGCTGATGAGTCCATTATTTCAAACATTCTTGAAGCAGCGTCCATACATCTTGCCCAACGGTCACCAATCCATGTGAAAAAGTTAATCGGTTCACTTGCCATTTCAGTATAGGTAACCAATGCTGACAGCGCTCCGAAAAGAATATGTCCTCTGATTACAAGATATGCACCAAGACAGAATACCAGCTTATTTACCGTTCGGTAAAAAGTCCAGATAACAGGAATCGTATTCGCAATTCTGGAATTTATTTTTGAGTTAATTGTAAATACGTCCATATTTTTAATTCTATATCGCTCTATTTCATTCTTTTCTTTTGCAAAAGACTTTACAACACGCTGACCGTTCATTACATCCGATAAAACCGAGTTTGCTGAACGCATCGCAACATCAAATTTTCTATAAAGCTTTCGCTGATTCCTATAAAACCTATGCTGTATAATCTCAATAGCAGTAATTGTAAGAATAATTCCACAGGACAAAACCGGAGAAATATAAATCATAATTCCGGCTATACCCAGAATTTTAACTATGTTTGTGATACCATAAGGCATTATATCCGTAAAAAACCAATATATATTCTCACTGTCCCTGTCAACTCTTGACATAAGCGATCCGGTCTGCTTTCCAGTAAAAAAGTCAAGTGAAAGATGCTGCATAGATGAGAATATTTTTAATCTTAATCTATGAGTAACAACAGGTACAATTTTTGATGTTATCACACCTGATACCATTCTCAAAATAAGTCCGCATACATTGACCGCTACAATAAGTATTACGATCATTAATATTTTTCCGTAATACCTTCCGCCTTCGGCAAGCACATCATCATACAGCATTTGAGAACCGAAGACAGGCGCAATTACTGCAAAAATATTGCTGAGTATTATTGTGATAAGAATAAGTATAACCGCCGTTTTAAATTCCTTGAACATCGTCAGCAGTCTTTTAAAAACTGAACGCCTGTCAACACATCTTGGACATACAGGACGATTAGGGTCAGGAAAAGGCTCTCCGCATATTGGACAATGTGTTTTTGTTCCCTCAAGAAGCGAATCGTCAATGGTTTCATTATGAGCAATACAATTCACCCTCTGACAAAACTTTTCAAACTTATCCGAATAACCTATCGAAAACCTTGCTATCGGAAATTCTTGTCCGTCACTATCTTCTATCATAACTCTTGCCGAGTTAGCATACCTGTCCACATACATCTTCTCAATGCCGCTAATCGCATACTCATCATATTCAAACACTGTGAAATCAATGAGATTTTTTCTTTTTGATTTTCTTGTAATTTTACCGTACTTTTCGTATCCTTTAATTACGCTTACAGTTTCTCGGGTAAATGTTATATAAACATCAATATATTTTCCCTCACCGTCAAGGTCGGCTTTAACACAATATAAAAGCTCATCTGTCATTACTCCACGCTTTAACAGCTCTGTTTCAACCATTTGCGGCAAAACATCAAAATATTTCATCTTCTTCCCTCCCTTTCTTACATAAAACAAAAAACCTCTGAAACATATAGTTCAGAGGTCATTAAAATGCAAAAAACAATCTTCGCAAACAATATCAGCCATGAAATAAGGACGGATAAACAACATCTGAAATATATATTTTTTGATTCATATTTATATTTGTCATTTTAACCGTCCCCCTTTCAGAAATCTAATTAATATTGACTTTAAAATCAACTGTTTTTTAGTATAAAACATTGGCATACATTTGTCAAGAGGTTTTTTAATAAAAATAAAAAAGTCCCTTGCAAAAGCAAGGGATCCTCTATGAAAATAGAATTTTTGATTTTTGGGTTATATTACGACATTTATTTTTCAATACCCTTGAAACATGAGTACCAAGCTCCAATGTTGCAATATATTTGTCAATCATTACAATAACATAAGACTCCGCATATCTTGGCAATTTCATTGTAAGCGGCCACATATGCTTTACTATCATATCCTCTTCACGCTTTGCAATTTCAAAATGCTGCTTTGCATTGTTAAGTGCAATACCCGGATGTCTCATACCATGCGGCTTATCACCGCTTTTCTTTTCAACCTCACGCCAATCATATAAAAATAAATCGTGAAGCAAACCCGCTCTCGCAGCTTCTCTTGAATTCAACCCAAGCTTTCTGCATACCAAATAGTTATAATATGATACGTTCAGACAATGCTGAAAACAGGTGGTGCTGTAATGATGACGAAATTTGCGCATTTCATTTACCACATTGCTGTCAAGTAGATCTTTGACAAAATCAAAATATTCTTTCGCTTCTTTTGAAGACTCTATATTATACCTCGAACCAAAAGCTCTGGACATTTAAATACCTCTTTCAATTAAAATAAAACAACAGACTGCGTTTGGCAATCTGTTGTTATTATACCATTATTAATTTAAAAGTCAACAAGTAATGTTTGTATACTTATTGACCAAAATTTCCTAATTTTCAAGGCAATTCATAATAAATTCTGTCATAAAATTTCGGAATAAAGTCTGTTTGTGCTGATGATTTTTGCTGAAAATATCCGTTAAAACCATGTTTCTGCAAAACATCACATACAGAATTATATTCAAAAGTTGAAACCTTACGGTTTAATTCCTTGTAATTTTCTGCTTTATATACAGGTGTGTACTGGCTCATTACACTTACAAGTACCTCATCCTTGTCAAAGTTCTGACCAAGCCAATTCATTAATTCCATTGAATCATGACGATGATTAGGCAAAACCAAATGTCTAACCACAACTCCGCTTTTAAGCAAACCGTTTTTATCAAAAACAGGCTTTCCGCTGACTTTGACCATTTCCTTTATTGCCTTAGAGCAAAAATCAAAATAATCCTCTGCTTTTGAGTAACGAAAAGATATATCACTGTCAAAATACTTTAAGTCAGGCAGAAAAATGTCTGTAAATTCAGAAGCAGCGTCAATAACATCTGTCTTCTCATATCCTCCGCAGTTATAAACAATTGGAATCCTGAGCTTGTCCTTGCAAATATCAACAGCCTCTTTAATTTGAACAGCAAAATGAGTAGGATTAACTAAATTAATATTATGTGCTCCCCTATCCTGAAGCATAATAAAAGTATCAGCAAGCTGTTTCGGTGAAATAACAAAGCCCTTATTATTTGCCGAGATCTCATAATTCTGACAATAGCAGCATTTCAGCGGACATCCGGAGAAAAAAACCGTTCCCGAACCGTTCTTGCCGCTTATGCATGGCTCTTCCCAAAAATGCAGCTCTGCACGGGCAATTCTGATTTCTGCTCCTTCCATACAAAAGCCCTTGGTTTCATATCGGTTTATACCACATTCCCTTGGACAAAGACGACAGCTTTCAAGAAGCTCTTTATCTAATTTCATAATTAATTATCCTATAATTTCAACGCCTTGATTTTCCGGCATGAATACACCCTTAAATGCATAATCATCAAATTTCTTTACAGCGTCTTCAGCAATAGTCTTATCATTAAAAACTCCGAAAACAGCCGAACCGCTTCCCGTCATCATAGCATTAACAGCGCCGTTTTGCAAAAGCTTGTCCTTAATGTCCTCAATTTCTTTAAGTGCACACGCATATTCCAATGAATTATACATTGATTTAGACATTAAATTCAAGTCATTATTTTCAAGTCCTTCAATAAACCCTGAATAATTCGGTTTTATATCAATTTTCATATTATCAAACTTTTTATAAGCCTCAGGTGTCGATATGCTTATTTCAGGTTTTACAACTGCAAAACAACAATTGTTGAGTGCAGGAAGTCTGCTCATCTTATCACCAATTCCCTCACAAAGAACAGTTCCCCCCATAATGCAAAAAGGCACATCTGCACCAATCTTCGCCCCGATTTGACAAAGCTCTTCTTCTGAAAACAGTCTGTGATATATTTCATTCATTGCCATAAGTGCAGCTGCGGCATTTGAACTGCCTCCTGCCATTCCTGCCATTGCCGGAATGCTTTTTGACAGCTTTACAGTTATTTTCTTTCTTTCAACATCCTTTGCGTTTGCATAAAAAGCCTCAATGCTTTTCCATATAAGATTTTTTTCATCAAGAGGAATACCCTCCTTATCTGAAACGATTTCTATTTCAGCACCCTCAGAGGAATAAAACTCAAGAATGTCAAAAAGAGAAACCGACTGCATCACAGATTTTAAAAGATGATAACCATCCTCACGCTTGCCTGTGATCTCAAGAAAAAGATTAAGCTTTGCATATGACTTAATTCTTATAGCTTCAGACATATTTAAATAACCTTTCTGTTTTCATTATTTTATCTCTTCAAGAAATTCCCCTATCCGTTTAATTGCTTCCTTTAAGTGATTAATTGAATAAGCATAAGAAACTCTTACAAAGCCCTCACCCGATTTTCCGAAAGCAGTACCGGGTACAACAGCAACTTTCTTTAAATATACAAGCTTTTCACAAAAATCATCACTTGTCATACCCGTTGATTTAATGCAAGGAAATACATAAAAAGCGCCCTGTGGAGCAAAACAATCCAAGCCCAATTTGTTAAATGCGTCAACAATATATCTGCGCCGCATATTATATTCGTTTCTCATTTTTTCAATGTCTTTTTCACAGGACCTTAATGCAACTACTGCTGCATATTGACTCGTAGTAGGAGATGACATTATTGCATATTGATGAAGCTTCAGACAATGTTTGATTACAGCTTCAGGTCCCGCCATAAAGCCCAGTCTCCATCCGGTCATTGCAAAGCTTTTAGAGAAACCGTTAATAACTATTGTCCTTTCTTTCATGCCATCTATTTCAGCAATAGAACAGTGTTTTCCCGAATATGTAAGCTCAGAATATATCTCATCAGAAATGACCATTATATCCGTGTCCCTTAAAACTTCTGCAATAGCCTCAAGGTCTTTGCGTTCCATGATTGCACCTGTGGGGTTGTTAGGATAAGGCAAAATCAACAGCTTTGTTTTATCGGTAATTTTAGCCTTAAGCTCCTCCGGCATAAGTCTGAATTCATTTTCTGCTTTTGTTTCAATAACTACAGGAACTCCCCCCGAAAGAGAAACAATGGGTGAATAACAAACAAAACAAGGTTCAACTATCAAAACCTCATCTCCGGGTTCAACTATCGTTCTGATCGAAATATCTATCGCCTCTGAGCCGCCAACAGTTACAACAATTTCATCTTCAGGGGCATATTTAATGTTTATTGTTCGCTCAAAATATTTTGAAATCTCTTTTCTAAGCTCAATAAGTCCGGCATTAGCCGTATAAACCGTCCTTCCTTTTTCGAGGGAATCAATAGCTGCCTGCCTTATTTTCCATGGAGTTTTAAAATCCGGCTCGCCAACTCCGAGGGAAATAACTCCCTCTATATTCTGAGCAATATCAAAAAACTTACGAATACCCGAGGGCTTCATTTCCACAGCAGTCTTGGACAACACCTTATCATAATCTATCATGGGGAAATCATACCTCTTTCATCGGTTTCATCACCGTTAATAATAATTCCATTGTCTTTATAGCTCTTTAATACAAAATGTGTGGCAGTTGATTGAACTGCGTCAATTGCCGCAAGCTTTTGTGAAACAAATTGAGAAACATCACGAATATTTCCCCCGGTAACTGCAACAGAAATATCATATGCGCCTGACATGAGCTTAACCGATTCTACCTGTTCATATTGCGAAATTTCATTTGCAATTTCATCAAATCCGCTTTGAGATTGTGGAGTAACCTTCAACTCAATGAATGCATAAACCGAATTACTGTCAATTGCGCTTTCATCAATAATAGCAGAATATCCCTTTATTACACCATCACATTCCAGCTTTTTTATATCTTCCGCTACTTCCTGTTCAGTTTTTCCCAACATTACAGCAAGTTCAGCGTTGGTAAGACGTGCGTTTGTTTTTAGCAGTTTAATTAGTGAGTTCATAAAATTACCTCCTAAAATATTTATATAATTATACTACTTTTAATTCCAAAAGTCAATTTATATCGCTATTATATAAATAAATAACAGAATTAAACCAAAAATCTCCCCAGACGATAAAAAAATAAGCAGCTATCTAAAAATAGCTGCCTTGATTTATAGTTTAAAAGCTTATTATCAGAAATTCTTTCTCCATACTTTAGGAGAAAATAAAATTATTATCGGTAAGCATTCAAGCCGCCCCAATAGCATGTCAACAGAAAGCACAATTTTTGATAACCCTGAGAAAAAGCTGAAATTTTCTGTCGGACCGACCCTGTTAATTCCCGGACCTATATTGTTAATGCAGGTAGTCACCGCAGAAAAATTAGTCCCAAAATCAGTATTATTAATTGATACTAAAAGAAGCGAAGCAAAAATCAGCAATATATAAATAATCAAATATGCGTGCACTCCGTGAACAGTCTCAATATCCATAGTCTTTTCACCTGCGGTAACTATGTTTACAGACTTAGGGTGAATCGCTTTCCTTATTGATTTAACAGCGCTTTTGAAAAGTACAATTACCCTTGATACCTTAAATCCGCCTCCGGTTGACCCGCCGCATGCACCAATATACATAAGCGTGATCAATATAGTCTGTGAAAAAACAGGCCACAAATTATAATCCGCTGTACCAAAGCCCGTTGATGTCATTATCGACGATACCTGAAAAATCGCATATCTGAAGCATTTTCCTATAGACTTATACATCGGAAAAATATTTATTGTGATTAATATTGTGGCAGCAGCCATAATCGCAAGATAGACTTTTATTTCAGAATTTTTCCAAACTTCCTTGAAACGTTTTACGAGAATAAAATAATATAATGAAAAATTAACTCCGAATAAAATCATTCCTGCTGTTAAAACGCCTTCAATATACTGAGAATTATAAAAAGCTATTCCTGAGTTTTTAATGCTGAATCCGCCCGTTCCCGCAGTACCCATTGCATGACAAACACTGTCAAACAAAGGCATTCCTCCGGCAAAAAGAAGTATGATCAATATAGCCGTTAAAACTCCGTATATAAGATATAAATATAAAGCTGTGGTCTTTCCTTTCGGCACAATTTTGCCGACCTGAGGTCCTGCACATTCAGCTCTCATAAGATATAATGCATCATTGTTTGAAGGAAGAATAGCTATCGCAAGCACCAAAACGCCCATTCCGCCAACCCAGTGAGTGAGACTTCTCCAAAAAAGCATTCCCCTCGAAAGACCTTCAATGTCAGTCAATATAGTCGAACCGGTGGTCGTAAATCCCGAAACGCTCTCAAAAACAGCGTCAATAAGATTAGGGATCTCTCCGCTTATCCAGAAAGGAAGTGCCCCGACAATTGGATATATCACCCACATCAAAGCCACAATAACAAGCCCTTCTCTTGCATATAAATGATTGTTTTTAGGCTTGATTATAGATAACGGCGCCGATATAATCGCTACGCACAATGCAGTTATGAGAAATGTGCGGGCAATATCATATTCTTTGTAATATACGCTTACCAGTGCCGGCAGCAAAAATAACACCGCACCCACCAATAATGTTTTTGAAACATAATGCATTACTATAGATTTATTCATATTACGCTCCGATTAATCCAAAATATCTTCAATTTCAGAAAATTGGTGTTCCTTTGAAATTACCACAACAGAATCGCCGATTTCTATAGAATCATTGCCGTTAGGAATAATAACATGTCTTTTCCTTATGATTGCGCAAATAAGAATGTCTCTTTTAAGCTTGACATCCTTCAGCGGAATTCCGACTAAATCAGGAATCCTCGTTCCAACTCGGAATTCAATAGCCTCAACCTGATTTCCAACTAAATGATAAAGCGATTCAATATTGCTTCCGGAAGTGTTTTTAAGTGAACGTACATAGCTTAAAATACTGCTGGTCGTCAGATACTTAGGTGAAATCAAACAGTCCAGTCCAAGCTCAGCCGCAAGATCGCTGTAATTATCTCTGTTTATCTTTACTATGACCTTTGCGTTTGATGATTTTTTTGCAAACATAGATATGAGAATGTTTTCTTCATCAATTCCGGTAAGTGCCACAAAAGAGTCAGCCTCAGCAATTCCCTCTTCCATAAGAAGCTCCTGATCCGTGCCGTCACCGTTGATTATTGAAGCCTTCGGAAGCTTTTCAGCAAGCTCCTTGCAGCGTTCAAGGTTTTTCTCAACTATTTTGACCTTCATACCTACGTTTATTAGCAAAGACGCAAGATAATAACATACCCTTCCTCCGCCTATTATCATTACCGTTTTTACCTTATTGATAAACATTCCTATTTGCATGAAAAACTTTTCAAGATCATTGTGAGATGCAGCAATATTTATCCTGTCACCCGAACGAAGTATAAAATCTCCGCCTGGAATCAAAATGTTTGAATTTCTCTGAACAGCGCATATAAGAAATTTTATTTTATGCCTCTTATAAATTTCAGCTAAACTCATTCCACAGATCGGTGAATTGTCAGAAAGCTTGTGCTCTACAAGCTCAACCTTTCCCTTTTCAAAAACCTCAACCTTTGCCGCAGCAGGAAAAATAAGAATTCTTGAAATCTCCTCAGCTGCGATCCACTCAGGATTTATAACCATAGAAAGCCCCAAATCATCTCTGATCAAATCCATCTGTCTGAAATATTCAGGATTTCTGACTCTCGATATAGTCTTTTGTGCACCAAGCTTTTTCGCTACCAGACAGCATAATATATTAAGCTCATCATGTGCAGTACATGCAATAACAAGACCCGCCTTGTCTGCTCCAGCTTCCTTTTGCGTATCAACCGTAGCACCGTTTCCCTCTATGCACATTATATCCTGTGTATATTGAGTTTTTTTCAGAGCTTCAGCCTTGTTGTCAATAACGGTTACATCATGACCTTCTCTTGCAAGAAGCGAAGAAAGACTGCTTCCCACTTTACCATTTCCGATAATTACAACCTTCATATTTCACCATCTCACAAAACCTATAATTTACATCCATAACACACATTTAGCAATATTATATCATTCAATGTCGTAAAAGTCAATATTTCCACATGAAGCAAAAACACTTAATTTTAATAAAGCTTAAAACGGAAAAATATAGTTACTTATAATCTATCCTCTCAAAAATATACCCCTCATCTTCAAGAAGACTTATGATGCCCGTTTCACCAGTAAAGTGAGCAGCTCCCACAACATAAAATACATTTTTACCTTCATCAAGAAGCTTCTTAACAGCCGAAGCCATTGTCTTATTGCGATTGTTATACATATCGTCACAATATTGATTATAAATCTTTATATCCTCTTCTGTCATGTCACCATAATCAACATCATTACTGATTCCATCAATTTTTTCAATATCACCTGTTCTCCATGCCTCATATAAGTCATTAAGTGACTGGATCTGACTTGCTTTTGTCTCTCCCTCAAGAGCCCTGAACATAAGGTCATAGGTCTCATCAGACATGTTGGTAAGCAAGTCCTCCTGAAAATCATAGCTTTCAACTTCAAAAATCTCCTTACCAACACTGTGAGCACGTTTAAGAAGCCATGCGTCTATTCCCAGCTCAGCATTTAATCCGGAATTCATCAGAATAAAGGATTCATAAGTGTTCTGTAAAAACCATGGCTTATATTTTATAAAAGAATCCAGTGAAACATTAAATTCTGCAAAACGTTCTGATAAAATTTCATACGCCTCCTGGGATATGTGATTTAATGCGTTGTCCTTTCCGGAATAAACAGCAGACTTCAATAAAGCAAGCTGACTTATCATGTTATTACTTTCTGTGATATCACATTCTACCGCAAGAATATCAGCATTATCAAAAGCGTTTGTAATTTTCTCAGGAAGCGGATAATCCGCATCTGTAAGTGCATGCATAGACCCCAAGCAAACCATTGTATTTCCCTCAGGAGATGTTACAAGCCACATAGCAGGTGTAATATCTGAAGGCACTTCATTCTGTGAATCATCCAAAGAACCGTCAGCGTCAGCTCCGCTCATCACATCAGAATCATCAGTCCCTGACACAGCTTGTCCCGTTATCTCAGTTGTTTCCTTTTGAGAACTGTCAATTTCATCTGAATTTCCGCAGGATGAAAAAATTCCTGCACACAAGGCCAATGATACTGCCGAGGCAATTATTTTAAGTTTTTTCATTTTATAACTCCATTCCTGTTATTATCAATTTTACAGATAATAACATGTTTATTCTTTTATTACAATGCAAGTGACATGTCCTGATAATAGAGCTGCCCCTGATTCAAATAAGGGCTTGTCCGTTTTCAATGCGGCAAGGTCAGCTTCAGTTAACGTTTTTAGAAGGATATTGTACTTCTGCTAAAAACATAATGTACCCCGCCGCCCATAGTGACGGGGTACATCTTGCCAAAGTTCAATAAGTGGCATTGCCCCGTCATTCAACATAACAACAATGCCAAACCTTTGATTTGGCATAAGCGTTAGCCCCTTAGAGTTTCAGTTATGGATTGTTCCCCAACTGAAATTCTAATATGTCCCCCACCTATAGAGGTGGGGGACATAAAGCCGTGTTATAATTAAAAATTATCCCTGTCTTCCTTGATCAGAATCCTTATAGCGTCAACTGCACACCTTATTGCCCTTGATGAATCATCAGTTATATTATCAGGCAAGCCTGCCTTTGACCGCTCAACATTCCAAAGTGCCGTCAAAACTCCCCCGCACCTCGCTCTTCTGGCAATTCCAACAGCAAAAATTGCCGCACATTCCATTTCAGAGGTTAAACATCCGCATTCCAAATAACTTTTCCAACGAGAATTAATATTTTCTTTTACAGGTGAATTCTCAGGCTCAACCTCTCCGTAAAAGCTGTCCTTTGAATGAACAACGCCTATGTGATATCTGTTACCGATTTCATTGGTCGAAGTGAATTCCGCCGCTCTCTTCAAAGCATCAACTACTAAAAAATCAGCAACCGCAGGATAATCAACAGGAAGATATTCTGCTGTTGTTCCCTCTCCCCTCACTGCCGCTGAGGCAATAACCAAATCACCCCCACTGACCTTTAAATCCATTCCGCCGCTTGTTCCAATACGAATAAATGTGTCAGCGCCGCATTTTATCAGCTCTTCCACAGCTATTGCCGCTGACGGTCCGCCTATTCCGGTGGAACAAACCGTAACCTTTTCTCCTTCAAGCGTTCCCGTGTAAACATTATATTCCCTGTTCTGAGCTACCTGAACCGCATCGTCAAGCATCTGCGCAATTTTAGGAACCCGATTCGGGTCGCCCGGCAGAATTACATATCTGCCCACATCTTCAGGAAGCGTCCTGATGTGAAATTGCCGCTCGCCGTCCATTATACTTGCCATAAAATCATCTCCAATTTTGTTGTGCAATATATATAATTTTCTCTATGTTAATTTATGCACATATCCAAACTTTGTTCATATTTCATTCAAAGTTGCACGTTTGCGTGCAAAAAAGCCTTAAATAAGGCTATTAGTGAGAGGACTTTTAAATTTATAGTGCAAAATGATGAATTAAATCATCTGTTTTATGCTTGCAGGTGTAATCAAAAAATTATGATTTATTAAATTATAATTTCCCTGATTATGCTGCCTTCTAAGCAATCTAATGAAAATTCAGCTGAAATTTCATCTCCCACTTCATTAATTTCAACGGCAGGTGTGAGAATGAAGCATTTTCCCGCCTGTGCCTTGACCGTCTTTCCGTTTGCAATTATAGAGTGATAAGCAGCCTTTGCTTTCAAAACAAATTCTTCTGTGTTAGCAGTGATCTTTATATTTGCACAGCCTGCATCCTGAATGTCTTCAATAGAAATTTCAGCAATAAATCTGACTGCGGAATTATCAAGCTTTTTCTGATAATATACCTTTCCTTCAAGCTGTGAATCCTTTATAAGCTCATACTTAAGGTTGTTATCTTTAGCATATTGCTCAGCTGCTGTACCCTCATAACATCTGATAGTCAGATCAGCACATCTATTAAATGCATTTTTTCCAATGTCATTAACGCTTGCCGGTATTATCACACTGGTTAAATTTGTGCAGCCCTGGAATGCTACTCTTTCAATTTTTGTTACATTTTCAGGTATTGTTACTTCAGTCAGACTACTGCAGTTTTGAAAAGCGCCATAGCATATAGTATCGATATTTTCATGAATAACTACATTTTTAAGATTTGAGCAAAATTGAAATGTCTGATCCTTTATGTATGTAAGATTTTTCGATAACGTTACAGTTTCAAGATTTGTACAGCGATTAAAAACATTATCGCTCATTTTTATAACACTGTCCGGAATAACTATCTCAGTCAAGCCCGTGCATTCTGAAAAAGCAAAATAATCAATGAAATTTACACTGTCAGGAATTGTGATATCCTTGATACTTTTGCATGACTTAAATGAAAAAGGACCTAAGCATGATACGCTTTTTCCGTCAATAACATCTGGAATTGCAACAGTTTCATCTGAACCAGTATATTTAGTAATACTAACAGTTCCGTCATCAAGAACCTTATAGGTATAATCCCCCATAGTTTCTGCATTTGCAATTACAGAAATATTCTCACCGCTTTCAAAAAGCTCTGCGTCAAATAAAGCGCTGCCTCCTATAACCATGGCAAAAGCCATTATTCCTGCTGTCAATTTTCTTAACATTGATCTTCCTCCTTATTTATCAAACATTGTACATTTTATCATATATAAATTAGTTTGTATATAAAAATGTCTATAATTAATTTATTTCCTGAGATTTTTTCACACTTAATTCATATAAAAACCGGTTATGCAATTAGTTAAATTGAATAACCGGCAATATAAATATTTAATTTTCTGTTACAGCATCTTTTTAAGATATTTTCCTGTATACGACTTGCTGCATTTCACAACCTCTTCAGGAGTTCCGCAAATAACAACCTCACCGCCTCGCTGTCCTCCCTCAGGACCTAAATCTATGATATGATCCGCTGTCTTTATAACATCAAGATTATGCTCTATTACAAGAACAGTGTTTCCTCCGTCCGCCAGCTTCTGCAATACATCAATCAGCTTGTGTACGTCAGCAGTATGAAGACCCGTCGTCGGCTCATCAAGAATATAAATTGTACGTCCTGTTGAGCGCTTTGAAAGCTCTGTGGCAAGCTTAACTCGCTGAGCTTCTCCGCCTGAAAGCGTAGTAGCCGGCTGACCGATTTTAATATATCCCAATCCAACCTCATATAAAGTTTCAAGCTTTCTTCTGATCTTAGGAATATTGCTGAAAAACTCCACGCCCTCTTCAACAGTCATTTCCAAAACGTCATAAATAGATTTGCCTTTATATTTAACTTCAAGAGTTTCTCGATTATATCTTCTGCCCTTGCATACCTCACAGGGCACATAAACATCGGGCAAAAAGTGCATTTCTATTTTGAGGATTCCGTCCCCCTCGCATGCCTCGCATCTTCCTCCACGCACATTAAACGAAAATCTTCCGGAATTATAGCCCTTCATTTTTGCATCGTTTGTTGAAGCAAACAAATCCCGAATATCTGTGAAAACTCCTGTGTAAGTGGCAGGATTAGACCTGGGTGTTCTTCCGATAGGCGACTGATCAATATCAATCACCTTATCAAGATGCTCAATGCCCTTTATTTCTTTAAAATCCCCTGAACGGATTCTTGCCCTGTTCAGCTTTCCTGCCAAGTCCTTATAGATAATTTCATTGACAAGCGACGACTTTCCGCTTCCTGAAACACCTGTCACGCATGTAAAAGTACCAAGAGGAATTTTAACGGTAATATTTTTCAGGTTGTTTTGTTTTGCGCCCACAACTGTCAGAAATTCACCGTTGCCTTTACGTCTTTTCTCCGGAATTTCAATTTTTTTCTTTCCGCTGAGATACTGTCCTGTAATGGAATTTTTGCAGGCTTTAATCTCATCTATTGTTCCTGAGCAAACTATCTCACCTCCATGAACGCCTGCTCCCGGACCCACATCAACTATATAGTCAGCATTGTTCATAGTGTCCTCGTCATGCTCTACAACTATCAGGGTATTTCCCAAATCACGAAGCCTTTTCAATGTAGCGATAAGCTTGTCGTTATCACGCTGATGAAGTCCTATGGACGGCTCGTCAAGAATATAAAGCACGCCCATAAGAGATGAACCAATCTGTGTAGCAAGTCTGATCCGCTGGCTTTCGCCCCCTGACAAAGTTCCGCTTGAACGAGAAAGTGTAAGATACTCCAGACCAACACTCTGCAAAAACCCCAGTCGTTCTTTTATTTCTTTGATAATTCTTTCGCCAATCAGCTTTTCACGATTTGTAAGCTCAAGTTTTTCAAAGAAACCTAAAGAATCAGTTACCGATAAATGGGTAAGCTCGCTTATATTAAGTCCGCCCACAGTTACCGAAAGGCTTTCCTTTTTAAGACGTTCACCCTTGCAGGCAGGACATTTTTCATCACTCATATAAGCCTCAATATCGGCTTTGGAATAAACACTTGTGGTTTCTGCATAACGGCGTTCAAGGTTATTTATTACGCCCTCAAACTCGCCCACATACTGAGATTTAAAACCGCCCATATCCCTTGAAAGCTTCAGCTTTTGTCCCTGTGTTCCATAAAGGAAAATGTCGATAGCGTCCGGGTCAAGATTCTTCACCGGTTCGTCCAAAGAAATACCGTAAGTATCTGAAATCGCATTATAATACATCATAGCAATAGAACCGTCGTCAAGACTGTTCCATCCGCTTGCCTTAATTGCTCCCTGTCGAATTGACAAATCCTTATTAGGAATAATAAGCTCGGCGTCAATTTTCTTAAAAACTCCCAGTCCCGTACACTTTTCACATGCACCAAAGGGGTTATTGAAAGAAAACATTCTCGGAGTTAATTCTTCTATAGAAATATTATGCTCAGGACAGGAATAGTTCTGAGAAAAATGGAGTTCCTCGCCGCCAATCACATCAACTGTAATCAGTCCGCCTGTAAGCGATGACACTATTTCAATACTGTCCGTTAATCTGGACTTAATATCAGGCTTTATAACAAGTCTGTCCACAACTATTTCAATGGTATGCTTTTTATTTTTTTCAAGCTTTATCTCTTCTGACAAATCATAAATTATGCCGTCGATTCTCACACGGACATATCCTGACTTTCTCGCATGATCAAGTTCTTTTTTATATTCGCCTTTTCTTCCTCTGACGATAGGAGCCATAAGCTGAATTTTAGTGCCCTGCTCCAGTTCCATGATTTTGTCCACGACTTCGTCAATAGTCTGCTGACGTATTTCCTTGCCGCAGACCGGACAATGAGGAACACCTATTCTCGCATAAAGCAGACGGAGGTAGTCATATATTTCCGTAACCGTTCCCACTGTTGAACGGGGGTTCTTTGATGTAGTTTTCTGGTCTATGGAAATTGCAGGAGAAAGTCCTGTAATTGAATCCACATCCGGCTTTTCCATCTGACCTAAAAACTGTCTTGCATAGGATGACAGCGACTCCATATATCTTCTCTGTCCGTCGGCAAATATTGTATCGAAAGCAAGAGATGATTTACCTGAACCTGAAAGTCCCGTAAACACGATAAGCTTATCTCTGGGCAGTGTTAAATCAACGCTTTTCAGGTTATGTTCTCTTGCACCTTTTATTACTATTTCATTGCTTTGCATTTCTTTGCTCCTTTAAATTTATAGCTTACTTTACAAACGAGTGAGGGCTACGCACCGAACGATTACGTGATTTGCGCCGCCTGCGCTGAGGTAGAGATTCACCCCAATTTCACTAACCTGCAGCAGTGGGGTCGAAGCCTTGACTTTTTTGCAAACTGATATCGTGATTTGCGCCGTCTGCGCTAAGACTCTCCTCTTAGCTCAGCAATCTTATCACGCAGAAAGGCTGCATGCTCAAACTCAAGCATTTTAGCCGCTTCTTTCATTTGCTTTGTCAGCTTGTCAATAAGAGCCTCGGTTTCACGCTTAGACAGCTTTGCTTTCTGTCTTGCGGAATACTCAACCTCTTCCTTTGTTGAAATCTCAATAACGTCACGGATATCCTTCTTAATAGTCTTTGGAACAATTCCATGCTCCTCATTAAACTTCATCTGCAACGCACGTCTTCTCTCGGTTTCGGTTATGGCAAGCTCCATTGAACGTGTTACTGTGTCAGCATACATTATAACCTTACCCTCGGCGTTTCTTGCGGCACGTCCTATCGTCTGGATAAGCGAGCTCTCTGAACGCAGGAATCCCTCTTTATCAGCGTCAAGTATGGCAACCAAAGATACTTCCGGCAAGTCAAGTCCCTCACGAAGCAGGTTGATTCCCACAAGCACGTCAAATTCACCCAGACGCAGGTCACGGATTATTTCCATTCGTTCTATTGTATCAATATCATGGTGCATATATCTCACTGCTACGCCGAAGCTTTTGAGATATGATGTCAAATCCTCCGCCATTTTTTTTGTAAGTGTTGTAACAAGCACACGCTCTTTCTTTTCAATTCTTATATTGATTTCAGACAGCAGATCCTCAATTTGCCCCTGTGTAGGCCTTACCTGAATTTCAGGGTCAAGGAGTCCTGTGGGACGGATAAGCTGTTCAACGATCTGCTGTGATTTTTCTTTTTCTATAGGTCCGGGAGTTGCAGAAACAAAAACTGCTTGATTTATATGCTTATAAAATTCATCAAATTGCAGAGGTCTGTTATCCAAAGCTGACGGCAGACGGAAGCCGTAGTCGATAAGCGTTTGTTTTCTCGCTCTGTCACCTGCATACATTCCCCTTACCTGTGGCAATGAAACATGGGATTCATCCACCATAAGCAGAAAATCCTCCGGCAGATGGTCAAGCAGAGTATATGGAATTGCTCCTTTAGGACGTCTTACAAGCACTCTTGAATAGTTTTCAATACCTGAGCAAAATCCCACTTCCTCCAGCATTTCCATATCATAATTGGTACGTTGAGCAATTCGCTGTGCTTCAATAAGCATATCATGCTCTTTGAAATAGGCAATACGCTCGTCAAGCTCATCTTTTATTTCTTCAATAGCTTCACGCATTTTTTCACGTCCGACAATATAATGGCTTGCAGGGAAAACCGCCGCATGATTTAAAAATCTGAGAACCTCGCCTGTAAGTACGTTTATTTCGCATATCCTGTCAATTTCATCTCCGAAAAACTCAACTCTAAGGGCTGTATCAGTAGAATTTGCGGGGTATATTTCCACGACATCGCCTCTGACTCTGAATTTATTTCTCACAAAATTCACATCATTGCGCTCATACTGGATTCCCACAAGCTGTGCAACAAGCTGTTCTCTTGATTTTTCCATACCCTTTCTTATAGAAACAACCATAGATTTATATTCCTCCGGATCACCGAGAGAATATATACAAGAAACAGACGCAACAATAATTACATCTCTTCGTTCGGCTATGGCAGTAGTAGCTGAGTGCCTTAACTTATCAATTTCATCATTTACAGACGAATCTTTTTCAATATAGACATCCTTACTTGGAACATAGGCTTCAGGCTGATAATAGTCATAATATGAAACAAAATATTCAACTGCGTTTTCCGGGAAGAACTCCTTAAACTCGCTGCAAAGCTGAGCGGCAAGTATTTTATTATGGGCAAGAACGAGGGTCGGACGGTTCACTCTTTCAATAACATTTGCCATTGTAAAGGTTTTTCCTGAACCGGTGACACCCAAAAGCGTCTGCTCCTTCATTCCTTTATTTATACCCTCAACCAGCTTATCAACCGCCTGAGGCTGGTCTCCTGCTAATTTATAATCCGACACTAATTTAAATCTATCCATAGAGCCTCCAAAGCAAAAAAGAACTAACGTTTGATTTTATTATACACTAATTTTTTATATTTGTAAAGTGCAAAATTCACAAATATATGATAATATAAAATTTAAATATTGCAGTTTTTAAAATAAAAATCTGTATGCAGGAAAAGGAGAAACGCCTTAAATCATGAAAGAATTTATTATAAACCGAAACGATTCAGGACAGCGCATGGACAAGTTTTTAACCAAAGCTGTGCCTTTGCTTCCAAAAAATTTAATGTATAAATATTTAAGGCTTAAACGAATCAAGCTTAACGGAAAGCGGTGTGAAATATCCACTCGTATCTTAGAAGGTGATGTTGTTCAGCTATACATTAACGATGAATTTTTTGATAAAGACAACAAGGTTACTCCGCAATTTATGAAAGCGCCGTCGTCATTGAATATTGTTTACGAAGACGAGAACATTATGCTTATTGACAAGAAGTGCGGTCTTGTTGTACATGAAGATGAAAGCGGCACTGTTGACACGCTTATAAACAGGATTCATCACTATTTATACAACAAGAGAGAATATGATCCGAACAGGGAAAACTCATTTGCTCCGGCGCTATGCAACAGAATAGACAGAAATACCGGCGGAATTGTAATTTGCGCTAAAAATGCTGAAAGCTTAAGGATTCTTAATCAAAAAATTAAAGACAGGGAGATCCACAAAAATTATCTTTGCGTTACCGTTGGAATTCCTCCCAAAAAACATGATGTTTTAACGGCTTATCATCAGCGTAATGAGCAGACAAAGGTTGTAAAGATATCCTCCCGCAAAAGCCCTGATAACAAAACTATGGTCACGGAATATAATGTAGTTAAAGTTAACAATGAGGATAATCTTGCATTATTGGATATAAACCTTATCACAGGCAGAACTCATCAGATCCGTGCACACATGGCATATGAGGGATATCCTCTTTTAGGCGATGGAAAATACGGGATTAATCGTATAAACCGAATATATAATATTAAGACTCAGGCTCTTTATTCCTACAAGCTTTCTTTTGAATTCACCACCTCTGCCGGCTGTTTGGAATATCTGAACGGCAGGGTTTTCTGTGTGGAAAACATTTGGTTTGCTGACAGGTTCTTTAAATAACTCTTCGTCATAATGCACTATATTTCAACAGGTAATTTGTATTAACTACCAATATTTCAGCATTAACATCTTTATAATTATGTAAATAATCAATTTTGCTTGCAAGAGAGCCGCAAATGTGATATAATTAATTTGTTTAATAATTTCTTGGAGGGAATATTATGATTGGTGATCTGCACTGTCATACGACCTTATCTGACGGTTCTTTGGGAATAGAAGAGGTCATTTTACAAGCCAAAAGAATGAATCTTGATTTTCTTGCCATAACTGATCACGACACCCTGTCATCTTCAAACAGAGCTCAGATTTTAGGCGAACGATACGGAGTCAAGATAATTCCTGCTGTTGAACTTTCGGCATGGGACAAAAAGCGCAACACAAAGGTACATATTCTTTGTTATGCTCCACAAAAGCCTGACAGACTTGAGGGACTTTGTTTAAAGTCATGCGAAATCAGAAAAGAGTGTGCAAAGGACATGATTGAAAAAGTCATGGAGATTTATCCGATTCCTTCCGATGCTGTAAGGCTTTATACAAAAGGTTCAAAGAGCATTTACAAACAGCACATAATGAGGACATTAGTAAACTATGGATATGCTACGGAATTATACGGTGAGATAAACGATGAGCTTTTTGGATATCCCAACGGCAAATGTCTTGTAACAAGAGAATATCCTGATGTTAACTTTGTGCTTGATTTGATTCACTCTGCCAAAGGCGTTGCCGTAATGGCGCATCCGTTCTTATATGATAATATTGACCTTCTTAAGGAACTTATTGAAGCGGGAAAGATAGACGGAATTGAAGTTAATCACTATTCCAACAATGACGAGCAAAAATCTGAGCTTATCAGTTTAGCTAAAGAAAATGATCTTATTATGACCGGAGGTTCTGATTTCCATGGGCTTTATAACTCAACGGTCACACACATTGGAAGTCAGACAACAGATGAAGAAAATCTTGACAAGCTTTGCAGAAAGATCAGTGCCAACTCTCAAAAGGCAAGCAAATCACTTATCAAGCTATAATTAATCAAACACATAATGGAGGAATATCAATGAAAAAAATTAATTATAAACCTCGAGGCGTATGTTCCAGAGAGATTATTGTTGAAGTTGATGATAATGGCATTATACAAAACGTTAAATTTATTGGCGGATGCAATGGCAACACAAGCGGAATTTCAAAGCTTGTGTCTGGCATGAAAGTTGATGATGTCATCGAAAAGCTTCAAAATGTAGACTGCAACGGTAGAGGTACTTCCTGCCCTGCACAGCTTGCGGAGGCTTTGAAATTAACTAAATAGCATAATAAATAAAAATTAACTCTCCGATTTTCGGAGAGTTTTTTATTTTTCATCATATTCTTTCTAAAGATTATTGATTTTATTGATTGTTTTATTTTTCGATGTATTTACAATATAGATACCGACACTGACTAAGCACAAGGAAATCAGATTATTCCATGAGAAAATGTTTTCATGAAGGATAGCTGAGGACAGCAATGTGCCGAACACGGGAATTGTAAATCCAAAAACAGATACCTTTCCGACAGGATTATATTTTAAGAGTGCTGTCCATATACTGAAAGCGGCGGCGGAAAGCATGGCAAGATAAAGCAAAAGAAAAATGGATTTAACATTAAAACCGTTTAGACTTCCTCCGGAAAGAAAACCTATCAGCAATAAGACTACGCCTCCGAAAATCAATTGAAATGCGGTAATGGCTGCCGGATTTTCTTTATCGGAAATAAGCTTGAGTGTAACGGTACTTACACCATAGGCAATTGAACAAATAAGTATAAATCCCTCTCCATTCGCCGTAAATCCGTTTTCAAGGGCATTGGGAACAAAGTTAACAATAATTACTCCGAGAAAACCGATTACACAGCCAATCGTCTTTCTGAACGTCATACGCTCGTTTTTCATAATAAAATGTGCAGTAATAATTGAAAAGAACACATTGGACGCATTTATGACCGAAGCCTTTGAGCCTGTGGTATTGGCAAGCCCGAGATAAAAGAACACATACTGGATGGTTGTTTGAAGAATACCTTGAGCAAATATATATGGCACTGACTTTTTCTTTATTTTAATTATTTTTTTGTTACCGATGCTTGCTATTAAAAAAGTCAGAAGTCCGGCGAGAAAAAATCTGAAGCCGGCAAACAGAATCTGACTTGCTGAGTCTTTTATCTGAAACAGCTCATAGCCAACCTTAACACATGGAAAAGCACTTCCCCACAAGGCACAGCAAAACAAAGCAAGCATAACAACAAATTTTGAGTTTTGAAAAATTGCTTTTTTATTCATGAAAGCTTTCTCCGTTAATTATAAAATTAAAATATTACTTGATATTATATCACTTTCAAATATTTTATTCAAGGCTTCAACATTTAATATTTCATAAGAAAGCACAATCGGCACAGGCGTTTTTGCCCATGCCGATCATAGTTTAAAACATAATTTTATTATTCTTAATTAGTCCCTGTCGCCGGTTCTGCATCTTGACTTACACAGAATGAGGCAAACTACAGAAATTATAATCAATGAAAGGAAAGCAATCAGCAAACCGGTAATAATTGCACCGATAACACCTGCAGAAGCGAAAGCGACACCTAAAAGAATCAGGGATGTGAGAACAGTTCCCAAAATACCTGCAAGAATTACACGAAGAATTTGACACAGGCAATCATGCGTTCCTGCGGAAGCCGGTCTTGCTGTAATCAACAATATAGCAAGAAAAACAACTGCAATACCTAAAACCGCCCACAAAAATGCAGGAGTTACAGCAATAATTGCTATACCACGAAAGAATGCTGCAATAATACCAATGATTATACTTACAATAATACTAACTCTTACACAACTACATCTACAATCACAATTAGCCATTTATTTTTCACCTCCCGTTAACTAATATATTCACGAGGTGTACAAGATGTGAATAAGCTTAATTATACGGCAAGTGACAAGACTGGCATTTAAATAACAAAATATAAATTTTTCTTTTTTTATTGCAACACTTTTACAAATATTATATACTTATATTATGACGGCGTCAAAAGAGGTGATCGGATTGAGTGAAAGACAACTTGTATTAAAAGCTAAATCAGGTGATAAGAATGCTTTCTGTGAGCTTTATGGCATTTATAAAGACAAGCTTTATCGCTATGCGTATTATCGGCTGACAAACGAAAACGATGCAAAGGACGCAGTTGCGGACTGTATTGTTTCATCTTTTGAGCAAATATCTTCTTTGAAAAAAGCTGAAGCGTTTTCATCATGGATATTCAGGATTCTATACTGCTCCTGTAATAAATATATAAGCAATCAGGTGCAAAACAGGCAATCGGTGAATTTCGGCGATATTGCCAATACATATCACGATAATGCAAAAATGGAGACCAAAACGGAAGTTATGCAGGCATTGGAATATTTAAATGATGACGAAAAAAATATCGTTGTTCTTTCCGTCTTTGGCGGAATGAAAAGCAGAGAGATTGCACAAATAATGAATATGAAATCCGGCAGCGTTCGTTCCAAGCTTTCACGAAGTCTGAATAAAATGAGAACTTTTTTGGAGTGAGTTAATATGACAGCAAAAAATAAAAACCTGAAATTTCTTAAAGAAAAAACGGAACAAGAGAACATTTCAGTTCCTGATTCCCTTAGCAAAGAAAATATTTTTAATTTATTAAATGAAAAGGCTGCTGATCGTCCGCCCGAAAAAAAGATTGCCCATTCCATGAGGATTTCTTGGAAGGCAATGATCAGCATAGCTGCTTGTATTGCTGTTATGGTTTCAGCATTATCATTAAATAAATATTTTTCTGGTAAGAAAGATTTGTCTGCTTCGTCTTCAGGTACTGAATTTTCCAGTTATGATGAATTAAAAGAAGCTATTGAAAACCTTACAAAAGAAAATAAGGATTATAAATATGAATCTGTAAAACTTAGTCTTGATACGGACATACTCAATGAAACATCTCCTTCTACTTCATATAACGCCTCACAGGAAAATATAAATAAAGATATTTCATCAGAAACCACTTATACTCAAGTATATGACATTGATGAGGGCGATGTAATCAAAAATGACGGAAAATATATTTATGTTCTTGACTGTTCCTATTCCATTATTAAAATCTATGAGCCAAATAAAGAAAAAGCTGATCTTATTTCAACAACACATATTACTAAAAATGATGAATATTATGCATATGATATGTATCTTTATAATAACAAGCTGATTGTCAATGCTGATTATTGTACTGATGACTATTATTACATTCATAAAACTATTACTGTAATATATGACATATCTGATAAAACCGATATAAAAGAAGTTCAGCGCTTCACACAGGACGGCAGTTATATTTCTTCAAGAATTATAGGAAATCAATTTTATTTAATTACAAATAAATATGTATATGAAAATAATCGGATTGAAGGCTATGCCCCATGTAAAGGACTTGACGGAAATTCAGAACCAATCGAACTGAAGGATATATGCTGTATTGAAAATCCTCAGCAGCCAAGCTATGTGATCGCAGGTTCAATTAATCTTGATACATGCGACAGCTTTACAGATACAAAAGCTGTATTAGGTGCAGGTGAGGATATCTATTGCAGTCAGAATAATCTCTATGTATACAATTCTGATTATTCTACACTAACCGGCGAAACAAATATTATTAAATTCAGCCTTGATAATGGATCAATGAAACTTACCGCTCAAGGAAAAATAAAAGGAATTATAAATGATCAGTATTCATTAGATGAAAAAGATGATTATCTAAGAATTGCCGCAACATATGAAACCTCAGATGAATATAACCAGCTTGTTGTTCTTGATAAGGATCTGAATGAAGTCGGAAAAGTTGATGACTTTGCAAAAGGCGAATCTGTTCAAGCGGTAAGATATATGGACGATACCGCATATGTAATCACCTTTGAACAGACCGACCCGCTGTTTGTTATAGACCTTTCTGACCCCACATCACCTGAAATCAAAGGTGAAGTCAAAATAACCGGATTTTCAAGCATGCTCCACCCCATTGATGAAAACACTATTCTCGGAGTGGGATTTGCCAATGAGGAAACTGAATACGGCGAGTGGATAGAAGGAATCAAGCTCGTTCTGTTTGACATAAGCGACAGCTCAAATCCTAAGGTGCTTGACAGCGTAGTTTTCAAAAACACCTATTCCCAAGCCCAGTATGATCCAAAGGCTTTTATGGTAAACAATGATAAAGGATATTATGCAGTTCCATATTCAGAATATATCAACTGGTCAGAAATAGAAGATTATGATAAATATAACGACGATGAAGATTATTATGTGAACTATGAAACTGTATCCGGCGCCAAGACATTTATTATACAAAATAATAAGATAAACGTTACTAATGATTTCCTCATGAATGAAGAATATGCTGAAACTGACCGCTGTACTTATATCGGCGATTACATCTATATGATTGGCACAGATTATAGTGAAAGCTATGAAAACATGAGTAAAATCAAAGGCTATAAATATTAATGTAAAACAGGGAAAGCAGATTTTTTGCTTTCCCTGTTTTAGATTATTCCCAACTTACCAATATATTTTCATCAATGTTAGCTGCATTAAACCTGTAATGCGAGGTAGGCTTATTTCGTTTAAAATAATCCTCTTCTCTTTGAGGCTGACCCATGTTGTGTATAATAAACGGCTCACCATCAGAATTGCGCTTGTCCGAAACTATGCCAATATGCTCATTACCATCGAAAATAACAATATCTCCTGCCTGCCACTGAGCAATATCCTCTGTGTCAACAGTAAGGTTCTCACAATATGTATCAAAAAACACCTTTAAATTTTTCACCCTGCGAAAGTCAATATTGCTGTCGGGATAATCTATCCGAGTGTATGCTTCAGGTCGGTTTTTGATGTCCTTATCCACCATTTCACGAAGATTATAGCCCGCATTCTTGAACCCTCTCCATATTACATCAGTGCATACCCCAATATCATCAGGCGGATAGCCGTTTTCCCAATACTTTCCGTTATACTTAGGATGATTTTCGGCGTCTTTTCTTGCACCAAGCATTATGTCAGTATAATCGTCAATTCCGTTTCTATTAAAATCTACACTGCTTTTAATTTGTTCGATGTTAAAATTATTTGACTTATATTCTTTCTGCGGAAACAAATTAAAATAATAGCACAACAAAATTACAATAACAGCAAATATGATAATTCCAATCAAAACCGCCACACGTTGTTTTCTGATTTTTGCCATAACATCAGCTCCTTTCAAATACATTGTAACACAAATTATTGGAAGGCAAGCTGATTTAAGAAATAATTAAGGGTAAATTAAGGGAATCTAACAAAACAAAATATAACTATTACTTAAATTATTATTCAAGCATAATATTCTTAACTGAAATTTTCTTTATTCGATCAGAATAGAAATGCATAATGAGTTCGTATAAAAAAACAAATGAAATAAGCGTAATAATAAATGTCTGTTTGTTAAAACTGTAATCGGGGATGTCACTAATATCCTTAAAGACAACGGAAACCATAATTTTAAGCAAAGCATACTGATATACAGTTCCAATTGCAAAACCAATATAAGCCATTGGACGATATCCGCTGAGAAGCGCTTTACAGCATTCTTTATGAGAATATCCGAACACTCTCATCATTGCAACAGTTTTAGTGTTGCCGTTAATCACAGTTGTTATTGCAAGCAAAAGCGTTGTGCAGGCTAAAACAATACCTATCATCAGCACCATCGCACCCATCATTTCACTTGACAAATCCTTCATGCTTGATGACATCTGCATCATAGCGGAAAAGCAAAATGATGCAAAAATTATAAAGAATACAAGAGTTTTTTTACTTTTTAAAGTGTTCCTTTTCAAATCATCTGTAAATGAACAGTCTGAATTTCCGAAGTCCTTATGCTTAATTTTTCTATGCTGAGTTTCAATATTGTCTTTTAAAAGCGTTAATACGGGCTTCTTTAATTTATTATGAGCATAATAAACTGCAAGAACCGCAAAAAACACTGTTGGTACTATTACCAAATAGAATAAAAGCGCAGGGTGAAAACTCACCGTAATTTCAGGAAGAATTTTATCCTCATTTTGCAGCTCATAAAATTTAGGCATTATAAGAAATGCACCGCAAAATCCGGCAGCTGACCCTATTAAAACGCTTATCCCGAACACCCAGAAATTTTTAGCTATCTTAAAATTTGAATACCCCATGGCCTTTAATATCCCAAGCTCTTTTTTGTGAGTATCAATATAATGTTTGATATAGAACAACAGCATTATAACTGAGGTAATCAACAGACAGCCTCCGCTGACCAAGCATACAACTTTTGCAGTAGATATCTGTGCATTATAAAACATCATTGCCTGTTCCGATAAAATTTTATCTTTAACTAAGAGAATATCAAAATAGAAATTCAAAAACATGGTACATACAAACACCGCACAGCAAACAATAATGGAAATACCGATAAGCTTTGCAGCGTCCTTTATTCCTACAACCAAATATCATCACCACCCTATTTCATAAGCGGTTTTCTGCATTTTATTTATGTAAACTTCTGATATTTTTCCGCTGTTCATCTTAATAACAGCGTCAGCCATTTCAGCAATATTCTGATTATGCGTTACCATTATCATTGTAAAACCGTATTCCTTTTGAAGCTTGCAAACATAATCAAGCACCTGCCTGCCCGTCTGTTCATCTAATGCACCGGTCGGCTCATCAAGAAATAAAACCTTAGGTCTTTTGGCTAACGCTCTTGCAACAGAAACCCTTTGCTGTTCACCTCCCGAAAGCTCACTTGGATATTTATTCAGCTTATCTTGAAGTCCGACCGCATCAATAATAGACTTATAATCTTTGTTCCCTGCCAAATCAGCACCCATTTTCACGTTTTTATCAACGTTCATATTGGGCAGTAAATAATATTGCTGAAAGATAAAACCTATATTTTCTTTTCTGAATTCCGTTAATTTATTTTCAGAAAGCATCGTTATATCTGTTTCATCATAAAAGACATTTCCGCTGTCAGGACGTTCAAGACCGGAAATTATATTTAAAAAGGTGGACTTACCGGAGCCTGACGCACCTAAAATAACAGCAAAATCGCCGTCCTCAATAGTAAGATCCAAGCCTTTTAATACTTGAAATCGGCTTTCACCGCTTCCATATGATTTTGTGATCTCTCTAATATCAATCATGGTTTTTATCCTCTTTCATTTTCCTTAAAAGACCTGTAAAAATTTCAGTCAACATATCGCTTGTTTGTTGTTCGTTGAAATCACATACATTTGAAGCTATCAGCGACGCTATTCCATGGGTATATATCCAAAGATGACGATACAGATATTTCGCCGAATCTTCTTCAATTCCATATTGTTTTTGAATAGATAAAAGTATTTCACTGTAATTATCGTCAATCAAGGGCAAAACACCAAATACATCATTGTTTTCGCCCTGTTCTGTCATAAATAATAATTGAAACAGCTTTGGTTCATTCCGAGCAAATTTTATATATTGCATTCCTACTCCCTTAAAAGCTATTTCCTGCAATAATCCGTCTTGTACATATTGATTATAAACATCTCTTGCAGCCTTTATTATTCCCTGATGAACTTCATCCATATTTTGAAAAACACTGAATATCGGTTTAGAAGATGAACCAAGTCTATCCCCCAAGGCTCTTGCTGTAACAATATCAATACCATCACTTCTAACCATATCTAAAGCTGTCTGGACGATTTCTTTCTTTGTGAATTTGCACTTAGGCGGCATGTATACTCTCTCCTTTTTATAAGCAACACTCGTTTCGCAACATCCGTTTCTTATTATATAGCTTAATTTGCATTTTGTCAACAAAAAACGGACAGCCTTTTGACTGTCCGCATTTATATATAAAACTGTTTTTATTCGTTTTTTATTTTCTCCCAGTATTTCTTAGCCGCCTGTTCATTCTTATTTTCACCATATTCATAATACTTTCTGCCCTTTAGAGAATCAGGAAGGTACTGCTGTCTGACCCAGTGGTTAGGAAAATCGTGGGGATACAGATAATTTTGACCCTTGTTTTTTACATCATCTCCGTCAAAATGCTTGTTCTGCAAACACCTTGGAAAATCCAACGCCAAACCGCTTCTGATATCAGCTAAAGCGCTGTCCATAGCCAGATAAGCGCTGTTGGATTTCGGCGCAGTAGCAAGTAAAATTACCGCCTCCGCCAATGGTATTCTCGCCTCAGGCAATCCTAACTGCATAGCGCTGTCAACACAGGCTTTTACAATGCTCACCGCCTGAGGATAAGCAAGACCCACATCTTCCGACGCTATAACCAACAAACGTCTTGAAAGGGATATAATATCCCCTGCCTCAATAAGCCTTGCTGCATAGTGTATAGCCGCATTTTCATCTGAACCCCGTATTGACTTTTGCAGTGCTGATAAAATATCATAATGCTGATCTCCGCTGCGGTCATATTTCATATTGCTTCTCTGCGTAAGCGCCTTAACCATGTCTAAATTTACTGTCAGGCATTCTCCGTCATTATCCGCTGAAAGAATGCAAAGCTCCACAGTATTGATCGACTTTCTTACATCACCGCCGCAGCCTTGTGCAATATATTCCGCCGCTCCGCTTTCAAGCCTTAGCTTCATGTTCAGATCCTGAGCCATTATCTGAAACGCCCTCTTGACAGCAGGAAGTACCTCCTGAGCAGTAAGCGGCTTGAATTCAAATACCGTTGAACGGCTTATAATTGCATTATATACATAAAAATATGGATTTTCAGTAGTTGAAGATATAAGCGTTATCTTTCCGTTTTCGATATATTCCAAAAGAGATTGCTGCTGTTTTTTGTTAAGATACTGAATCTCATCAAGATAAAGCAGAATCCCGTTGATACCACCAAAGGTTTCTGTTTCCGCTACTATTTCCTTTATGTCAGCAATGGAAGCAGAGGTTCCGTTTAGCTTGTGCATGGTCATATTGGTGTTTTCCGCAATGATCCTTGCAACCGTAGTCTTGCCTATGCCCGATGAGCCGTAGAATATCATATTCGGGATTTTTCCGCTTTCTATAATTCGCCTTAAAGGCTTGTCCTTTCCAAGAAGATGCTTCTGTCCAACAACATCGTCAAGTGATTGAGGACGAATTCGTTCTGCTAACGGTGTCGGCATAATAACTGCTCCTTTTTTAGTTCGTGACAATTTTCAATAATCTTAATCAAAAATATTCTGAATGTTCTGCAATCTTTTTTCATAAGCCATGCTGTTTATTTTTTTGAGGAAAAAGTTTTTTCCCACAATAACAGCGTCATGATATTTAAGATTATCACTGAACATAAACTGAGGATAAATTATAAAAGTTGAAGAAGACAGCTTCATAACCATATGACTTCTGCACTCAAACGTTCCCCTTATTACAGAAGAGGACTTTACAAAATTCCATAGGTCTTCATAAATTGCACCGGTTATCTCTTCCTCTAAAAATTTCTGCAAAACCTCATTCATAAAAAATCCCCCTTAATCTGTCGTTTTTCAAATTATACCACAGATCAAGAGGAATTACAACCCGTTTATGTCTAATCACAATTAATATCTTCTGAAGAATCCTCTCCGATTTTCGCCTTAATAAAAGACGGTATGGAATCTGACTTCACATCAAGCGCCAAAGAGAACTCATCATATAAAATTCTCTCTGCTTCTCTGAAAAAACGGTCGTCTGCTATGTGAAGCTTCTTTCCCGTTTCTGAAAGCTCTTTTTGATGCAGATATATAGTTTTTATTAGCTGAGCTAATTTTTCCGGAGCGCTTTCCGATATAATAGCCTTAAATTGTGTTTTTCGCTCATCATCATTTTCAATCCATTCAAGCTCATCATCAGGCATTTCATTTATAAGCCTGTAGACCTCATCAGTGGATAAAGCCGGCCGCATTTTTCCCACAAGAGCCTCGTTATCAACAGGTACATAAATAGTAGAATTATTTCCTTTCACAGATTTAAGAATATAATATTTCACCTTTTTGCCGGTCAGGTTTTTTTCGGCAATATCACCAATCCTGTAAATCCCCTGAGGGCCATAAGAAACAATTTGATTAACATTATACATTTTGAAAGACCTGCCTTTCTAAAACACAAATAAACATAATTTCTTAACTTAATTATATCACAATTTTTGAACTTATGTAATAGTTTATAAGAATTTTTGGTTATTCTGCTCATTATATAAGCCATGCTTTTTGGTGAAAATGACTATAATACAAATAAAACGGACAAACTTTAAATTAAAAGCTTGTCCGTTTTATTTATCTGACTCTAATAAAGCTTCTGCTCTCTCCAGAAGTCTTCCCTGCTGAAAATCATTAAGCTCCCTAAAAAATTTAATAAGCTTGGTTTCATTATCGTTCAAAGAGGATTTTGTCAGCCCCATTTTGTCATTTGTTAACCCCGAAATGTAATCTAATGACACATTATAAAATTCCGCTAATTTTATAACCATATGGTATGGTATTTCTCTTTTTCCGGTCTCATATCTATGATACTGCACTTGAACAATACCAAGAAAATCTGCAATTTCTTTTTGAGTTTTATCGCTATCTTCTCGCAAATCTCGTAATCTTTGATAATAATACACAAAAATTCCCTCCTCGTTTTGTGGTATATTACAATTTTAACATTTATCCATATGGATATGTTGACTTTTTAACTGTATGAGTATATAATTATTATGTTGATACCCATTTGGTTATTAGATTTAAAAAAGGAGGATTATTATGAGTTCTTATCGTAGAAATAACTATGGTGAGCTAATTGAAGTTGAAAAGTATACATGTGGTTCTTGTATTAATTATGAATTTGAACGAGAAGACAAAAACAATTATTGTAAACATTTTGGACAATATTATTCCTATAATGATAGTTGTAAAAATCATTGGGAAGATTTTGAGGGCAGTTCCACAGGATGTTTTCTTACAACTGCCTGTTGCGTCTATAAAGGTTTGCCTGATGATTGTTATGAACTAACAACACTTCGTAATTTCAGAGATAATTATCTAAGTAAAACTAAGCTTGGAAAACAGCTAATTGATATATACTACGATAACGCTCCTGAAATTGTTGAACATCTTAACAAAAAAGAAAACTGTGCAGAAATATATGATATAGTATATGATAAAATAACAGATATTATCAAACTTATTCAACAAAACAAGTATACTGAAAGTATTTTGCAATATTTAGATCTCATTTTGTATGCAGAAAAAGAGTCAAATATTTAAACAACTTAGACTTTTGTCTTATAACCAAAATTAAATTTAATTAAAAGGAGTTTTAAAATGATTAAGGAAAAAGATTTAAATGAAATAAGAGTACTGAGATACCAAGATAACTCAGGATTAACATTTCAAACTTTACAAAACTTTTTTAGGGATTCTGCAAATTCTTATGGCATCGACGTTGCTTTTTATATTGATGAAATCAAACATGGTGGTTTAATTGGTGGAAGCACCGAACAATGTCTTGTTCTACATCATCCATCACATCGAAACGATTATATGAAATTTGCTCTTACAATCAAACTTCAAGGTACATATGCGTTTGTTAGAGTTTACTCGCTTGGTGAAAGCGTACAATTAGGTAATAATTATTTACATGACAATTTTAAGAATGATATGAAACAAGCATGGGGAAGTGAAGCCGGAGGAGCAGCCGTTGCTGGAGCTTTACTTGGAAGAGCAGCAAGAAGAATAATTAAAGGTGGAGCAAATAAGCAGAAACTTGAAGAGGAACAAATGTGGTATTCGATTATAAATGACATATTTAATGAAATTATGTAATATAACCGATAATTATAGCTTATTATACAATGTCAAAACATAAAAACTAAAACTATAAGAAAAAGGACAAGCTCTCAGGCCTGTCCTTTTTCGTTATATTGGTGTATGGATTAGGAGTAATCAACAAAGTTCACGGTATAAACCGATGTAAAGCTGAGCAGATTTCTTCCAACTGAAGTCTTGCTTCAATGCATGGTTAACCAGCTTGCCCCATCTCATTCTGTCGTCATAATATACCCTCGCCCTCGTACAAGCGTCAAGCATATCATGTGCATTGTAAGTCTTGAATGTGAAACCGTTTCCGCCGGGAGCGCCTGCGTCCTGAATGCTGTCCCTCAGTCCGCCCGTTTCTCGCACGATTGGAATAGTTCCATATCTCAAAGAAATCATCTGTGCCAAACCACAAGGCTCACTCTGTGACGGCATAAGGAACATGTCTGCACCTGCATAAATTCTCTTTGAAAGTGAAGGTACAAATCCAATGGTAACACCTACCCTGTCAGGATAGCGATAGTGCATCTCTTGGAAGAAGTCCTCATAAATCTTTTCGCCCGAACCGAGTATAGCAAACTTATATCCCAGTCTGATTATATCTTCAAATACATATTTGATAAGATCCAATCCCTTGTGTGAAACAAATCTTGTTACAATTCCGATAACAGGCTCCTTGCCCGGTGCCATTCCCATTTCTTCAAGAAGCTTAGCCTTGCATATCTTCTTGCCTGACTTGTCGTCAATGCTGTAGTTTTTAGGAATATTAGGGTCAGTGGCAGGATTGTATACATTCTGATCGATTCCGTTGAGGAAGCCCGTCAGCTTGTACTGCTTGTTAGCCAAAGCCCTGTCAAGTCCGTGAGAATACCATGGGTCAAGAATTTCCCATGCATAGCTCGGCGAAACTGTAGTAACCTTATCAGCAACCTCAATAGCCGCTTTCATAAAGTTTACATCACCGTCATATGAAAGCAAATCAGTGTAATAAAGCGGAATTCCCATAAGATCATTTATCAGATCAAGACCGTATTGACCCTGATATTGAATGTTGTGAATTGTAAAAACAGTCTTGATGTCCTCATAACCCGATTGATATCTATAGAAAATATCATAATATACAGGCACTAACGCTGTCTGCCAGTCGTTTGCATTAATAACCTGCGGCTTAAAATCAATATATTTGATAAGCTCTAAAACTGCACGTGAGAAGAAAATATATCTCTCAGCGTCATCATAAAAACCATAAAGACCGTTTCTTGCAAAGTAATATTCATTGTCCAGCAAATAATATGTCACACCGTTTACAACGCCTGTGAATACTCCGCAGTATTGATTTCTCCATGCAACCGGTACAGTGAAATTAGTCACATATGTGAGCTGATCCTTCAGCTCCTGCTTAATGGAGCTATAGTATGGAATAACAACACGGCAGTCATGCCCCTCTGCATTTATAGCAGCAGGAAGTGAACCGGCAACATCAGCCAGTCCGCCCGAAGCAATAAAAGGAAGCGCTTCGCTGGCAGTATATAATATGTTCAAAAAATTACCCTCTTTCTAAATTGAATTCGCATCTATGCTAAGGGAATCCGATATGGATTCCCTTAAACTTTTTTTAAACTGATGCGCCCTTTCCGACATACATCGGATAAGACGGTGCACTCGAAAGAATGTGATTTTCTGAAATCTTAACATTCTTGTCAGTAATCAGATAATTTATCTCAGCATTGTCGCCAACAACAGTTCCCTGCATAAGAATGCAGTTTTTAACCTTTGTGCCCTTTCCGACCTTAACGCCTCTGAATAAAATTGAGTTCTCAACTTCACCCTCAATAATACATCCGTCAGCAATCATAGAATTTTTAACCTTGCTGTCCAAATCATATTTAACAGGTGCATTATCTCTGACCTTTGTATAAATCGGTCTTTTAGGCAGATAAAGCTTGCGTGCGTTTTCAATATTCAAAAGCCCCTGATTAGCCTTGAAATAGCTTGAGATATTTGTAATCTTGCTGAAATAATTTGAATATTCATAGGTCTTGATTTTCAGCTCACCGCATTTTGCCTGTAAAATATCCTTTTCAAAGCTTACATTTCCTCTTGAAATGGAATCCTGAATCATGTCAATGAGGAAATCCTTTCTCATAACAAAGATATTAAGGCTTGTTGTGCAAATACCGCTGATATCAGGCTTGATAAGTACAGACTTAACAACTCCGTCATCATTAGTATTAATAACCGTTGAACTCTTGATATCCTCAGAATAATAATTACCGGTGTGAGTTACAACAGTGATATCAGCTCCGCTTTCAACGTGCTGTGTAACTATCGGCTTGAAATCCATGTTTGTTACAATGTCACAGTCAGACAAAATCACATATTCAGCCATTGAGTGCTTGATGAAGCTCATTGCTCCATAGAGTGCCTCGATTCTGCCTCTGTAAAGAGTGCTTCCAACATTTCCGAAAGGAGGAAGAATATATAATCCGCCCTTCTTTCTCGCTAAATCCCATTCTCTCGCAGAGCCGAGATGATCAAGCAAAGACTGATAATTGGATTTTGTAATAACTCCAACCTCTGAAATCCCGCTGTTTACCATGTTAGACAAAGGGAAATCTATCAAGCGGTATCTTCCGCCGAAAAGAATTGAGCCCATTGTTCTGTTTTTTGTTAAATCGCCTAAAGTTGCGTCATGCATATTCGCAAAAATCAGACCAAGTACATTTCCCATATTTACTCCCATTTTTAAGCTCCTCCCTTCTATATGTCCTCAGAAATTATTGCCTTAGGCGCAACAACTGCACCCTCTGAAATTTTAAGGTTGTGACCTACAACCGCAACGCCCCATGAATCCTTGTCTTCAATAGTTTCAGGTCTTGCACCGATCTGTGCATTTTCTCCGATAACGGAATTTTCGCCAACTATTGCATATTCAACCTTTGCGCCCTTCTTTACAACACATCCCGGCATAAGTATAGAATCATAAATCACTGCGCCCTCTTCAACAGTTACGCTTTCAGAAATCATTGAAAATTCAACCGAACCGTCAATACAGCTTCCTTCAGTAACCATAGAATTCTGAATTGCCGCATGCTCTCCAATGCTCTGAGGCGGCATAACAGGATTTCTTGAATAAATCTTCCATGCAGGGTCATAAAGGTCTATTGGTATGTTAGGATTGATAAGATCCATGTTTGCTTCCCAAAGGGAATCAATAGTTCCAACATCCTTCCAGTATCCGTCAAAACGATAAGCAACCAGCTTTTCACCGGCTTCTCTCATGTCAGGAATAATATTTTTACCAAAGTCCTTGCTTGCTTCCTTATCTTCCTCATTGGCAATAAGATAAGCCTTGAGTTTTTCCCAAGTGAAAATGTAAATACCCATTGAAGCAAGTGTAGAACGAGGATGCTTTGGCTTTTCCTCGAAATCTATAATGTTGTCCTCGTCGTCAGTAATCATAATACCGAAACGTGAAGCCTCTTCCTTTGGAACATCAAGAACAGCAATAGTTGCGTCAGCATTCTTTTCCTTATGGAAATTAAGCATCTTGTTATAATCCATCTTGTAAATGTGGTCACCCGAAAGTACAACTACATATTCAGGATCATATCTCTCAATAAACGGAATATTCTGATAGATTGCATTTGCAGTTCCCGAATACCAGTTAGCTCCCGAAGCCTTCTCATAAGGAGGCAATACATGAACGCCGCCATGAATTCTGTCAAGATCCCAAGGCTGACCGTTTCCGATATATTCGTTCAAAACTAACGGCTGATACTGAGTAAGAACACCCACAGTATCAATTCCTGAATTAATGCAGTTTGAAAGAGGGAAATCAATAATTCTGTATTTTCCTCCAAACGGAACTGCCGGTTTAGCTACAGTCTGAGTCAAAGCGTACAAACGTGAACCCTGTCCGCCCGCCAGAAGCATAGCCACACATTCTTTTTTGTTGAACATAAAAATTCACCCACCAATATAATATTAATTTATTTGTCAGCTGTTTTTTTAGCTGATGATTTAACTTTTTTGCCTGCTGTGTTTGCAGCAGATTTCTTGGCTGTCTTTTTAACCTTTTCCTTATCGGCAGCCTTTGAAACAGACTTTGTTTTATCTGTCTTTTTCACCGGCTTCTTTCTTTCCGGCGCTTTTTTTATTGTAAAATACATTGCCGAAAATGCAGGAATATCAATGCATATGGAGTTGTCAAATCCATGCATAGGCACAGGCTTTGATTTCACAGTACCGTTTGTAACAGGACTTCCGTCTGGAGTAGTCGTATTGAAAACCTCTGTATAGCTTCCCTTATACGGCACTCCGAAGCAATAAGATGTCCTTCCCACAGGAACAAAATTGCATACAGCAATAATTTCATTGCCCTTTCGGTCAAATCTGCGGAATATGATAATACTCTGCCTGTAATCATCATTGGAAATCCAGCTGAATCCCTCCCATGAGAAATCATTTTCCCACATCTGAGGATGATCAAGATAAAAATGATTGAGATTTTTCACAAACTTCTGATAGTTTCTGTGATTCTCATATTCTTCGATCATAAACCATTCAAGAGGATTTTCATAATCCCACTCTCTGAACTGTGCAAATTCCGAGCCCATAAAAAGCAGCTTTTTGCCCGGATGTATCATCATATAAGCTAAAAACAGCTTTGCCTGTGCAAACTTCTGATCTGTATCAGCCCCGAACATCTTGTTTACAAGCGATGCCTTTCCGTGAACGACCTCATCATGTGATATTGGAAGTATAAAGTTTTCAGAAAAAGCATAGAAGAACGAAAACGTCAGCATATCATGATGAAACGCTCTGTGAATAGGATCCATAGACATATATTTGAGCATGTCGTTCATCCAGCCCATGTTCCACTTAAAGTTAAATCCTAAACCGCCGTCTGAAGTAGGCTTTGTAACCATCGGCCACGACGTTGATTCCTCAGCAATCATAAGCGTCTGTGGATTTCTTGCAAACACCGCTTCATTCAGCTTGTGGAAGAAATCAATAGCCTCAAGATTTTCATGCCCGCCGAATACGTTTGGAGTCCATTCTCCGTCACGCCTGTCATAATCAAGATAGAGCATGGACGCCACAGCGTCAACTCTCAGTCCGTCAATGTGATATTTCTCTATCCAATACAAAGCATTTGAAATAAGAAAAGACCTAACCTCCGGCTTTTCATAGTCAAATACCCTTGTTCCCCATGAAAGATGATCTCTCTTTTTCGGATCAGCATATTCATATGCCGGACCGCCGTCAAATTCAAACAGCCCCGCCTCATCTCTCGGAAAATGTGCAGGAACCCAATCGAGTATGACCGCAATATCCTCCTCATGGAACATATCTATCATTTTCATTAATTCCTTCGGCGTACCGAATCTTGAGGTGGGAGCATAATATCCAATGCCCTGATATCCCCATGATCCCTCAAAAGGATATTCCGCCAAAGGCATAAACTCAATATGAGTATATCCCATCTCCTTCATATATGGAATTATCTTCCTTGAAAAATCTACATAACTGAAATATTCGCCGTCAGAGCATTTGTCCCATGAATTAATATGCACCTCATAAATATTCATCGGGCTGTCATAAATATTTTTTGCTTTCTTAGCCTTGACCCACTTTGAATCTGACCACTTATAATCATCTATCGGGCAAATCTTAGAACCTGTATTGGGAGCATTCTCCATGTGAGTTCCGTAAGGATCCGCCTTCATATGAAGCTTGTTGTCACATCCTGACACCGCATATTTGTAAGTATCAAATTCCTCAGCGTTTTCAATAAATGCTTCCCAAACTTCAGAGTCGCCGATCTTTTCCATAGGATCAGCCGACTGATCCCAGTTGTTAAAATCCCCCACAACCGAAACTGCCTGAGCATTCTTTGCCCAGACTCTGAAAAAGAAGCCCTTTTTTCCGCCCTTCTCTCCCTTATGGCATCCGAAAAAATCATACGCCATCAGGTTCGTTCCCTGATGAAAAAGATGCAGGGGAAGAGCATAATTTTCAGGTATTTTATTCATTACCAGCGCCCTCCGCAAAACCGGATTTTCCATTTTCCAAAACCACAGCTTTTTATAATCGGCGATCCTGGCCGCCGTTTTTTATTCTGTTATAAGAAAATAAAAACATCCGCCGTAAAACCTTATTTCTTATAAATTTATTCTAACTCATATTGCAATTTTTTGCAATAGTTTTAGTAATTATTTTCAATATGTCACAGTTTTCAACTAATAACTTTGTGCAATTTTAACAAATAAATATCCATATTAAACTAAATTAAATTTACTGAATATTACTTTTAGCTTCTATCTTGATGATTATTACTGAAATATCATCTCTTTTATGGTTTTTATATTTTTCCATAGCCGCCTCACCGATTTTCTGTGCAATTTCCTGAGGCTCAGCATCCATTGACTTTCTTATCAAATCAATGCCGTTTCTCACAACATTTTCATCAACTCCGTCTGAAGTCATGATAATGTAATCTCCTCCGAAAATTTTCACATCTGAAATATCAGGAATACAGTCAGGAAGAATCCCTGCCGGAAACGCCTGTCCTCCCACAGCTTTAATAGACTCATCTCTGTAAAGATAAGAAACGCATGCTCCGGACTTTAGAAACTCAGCAATTCCTCCGCATAAATCAAGTTTCAGTATGTCAAGAGTGGCAAAAGACTCTTCCCATCCCTTTACACGTAGTATAGAATTTATCAGCCTGTGTGCAGTACTCAGCGATACTCCGGCCTTCAGCAATCTTGACGTCAGATTAACCGCAAACATAGAGTCAAGCTTTGCCCTCTTTCCTGTGCCCATTCCGTCAGACAATATAACATATCTCTCTCCTGTGCTTAAAGAAAGCATGTCAAATGTGTCTCCCGAATATTCCTTATCGCTGCATGAAGCCTGAAAGCTTCCTGTCCTTATTTCAAGCAAAGGCTGTTCAGTAAAAGAAAGCTTTGTAACATTATCAACAGCAGTAATAACAGGCAAATCAAAATCACATTCGGTTATAGAGCTTATCCCGGTTGTAAGCCTTACTCTGTCCCCCCTGAAAGCAGAGGTAAGAAAAACCTCTACCCTTTGACTCCTGTTCTCGTCAATGAAAACACATGCCTTTGCATTAGGATATCCTAAATGAGAAAAATAATCCCTCACCTGTGATGAAAGCGACGGATCAATGGCTCTTACCTGACCAACTCTATAGGATAAATCGCTTAAAATATCCTCCATGGACGCAAGCTGTTCAGTCAAAAGATCCCTCATCTCTTTAAGATGAATACCGTTAGCCTTTTCAGCTAAAAGCTCTTTATAAAGCTCGTTAAACGCAAATTCAATGTCAGCAGCTTTGCTGCAAACAGGTAAATTTTTATCAATATCCAAAGGACTTACGCCATTATAACACAAAATTGTGTTTTCTAATTCAGAAAAAGCATTCATTGTGTAATCCTTGTTCTTTTTCCAGCAGCCCTGAAACATACTGCATCCCGAACAAACCGCCATGCAAACCTGACGCTTTAAATCCGTATCCTTTGATTTTCTGTCAATAGCAGCAGAAACCAAAGTGATCTGACTCCTGATATCAGATAAGGTGTGAGATGCAAAGCTAAGCCTTGCCGAAGCTGTCTGACCAACCAAATCTATTGAATTTCTCGCTCCCATAACCCTGCCTGCCGCCTTTTTGATTAAAGAAACAGGCACAGCAATGTAAACCATAGAACCGATAAGAAGATCGGCAAACATGAAAAAAGTATCTCCGTTCACACCAATAGCAACCAAGCTTATAAGAGATACTCCTAAGAATGCAAGTACGGTTATAAGTGAACCAAATTGAATGAATGCACCGCATATAAGTCCCGATGTGGCTAAAAGCAATGTGTTTTTAGCAAGCAAAGGATTACAGAGAAGTACTCCGCAGGTGGTCAGCGCTCCCATAACTGCTCCGCCGGCATTGCGATATTTTCTTACTCCGCACAGTATACCGAAGGTCCCCGCAATTCTTCCAAGGTTTATTACAGGCAAAGGCGCTGCACTCAGGGTTGCAATTACCACAATATAAATGATTCCGCCGAAAATGCCGTTTATTCCGCTTAGTTCAAAAACACCGTCGCTGTCACGCTTTTGCACTACCGTTTTCACTACAAAAACAACACATCCGCACAACAACGCACCAAGCATTCTCATTGAAGTCGTGTATGTATCTCCCGGCATAGCGACCGACATAACAGATCCGAAAAGAATCATAATCCCCGAAGTCAAAAGGCTAATGAAAATAGGATTTTCATTTTTTCTTGAATCATTTAAAATTATTCGCACAACAGAAATAACAAGCATTGAGCAAAGCTGAACAATGCCTGCCTCCAAGCTGCCCTGAATTATGTATGCACAAACCGACCCGATAAATGCAGGAATTATATTTACCCCCGACAAAACCGCTACAGCAACATTAATCGGAGACGGAAATCCCAACAGCTTTCCAAAGGCGGCAGCGAACGACGCCGCTGCTGATATAACCCATAAAATCCTGTTTTCAGTGCTTTTATTAATATGAACCTTAACCGTATCTTTTACCTTTAACATCCTCACACCACATCCTATAAAATATTATTGCTGATAATATTTTATCAAATATATACGGTGTTTTTTGTCATAATCGGGTTGTCCGATTCAGAAATAAGAAATTCAAAACAGTTATGAAAGTTCAGCGGCTCACATCATCAAAAAATATATGTTAATATTTATTTCACTGCCAGCTTTTTCAGCTGTTCCGCAAATAAAATAAACTGCTCCATTGAAAGCTGTTCTGGTCTTATCGTCAAAGATAAACCTGACTTTTCTGCCGCTGACGAAACGATGTTTTTCTCTATTCCCATAGAGGATGAAACAGAATTTACAAGCGTCTTTCTACGCTGAGAAAACGCTGCCCTGACTACCTTGAAAAAGTATGCTTCATCACTCACTCCCTCAGGAGTGTTCTCCTTTATGTCAAATCTGACTACACAGCTGTCAACATTAGGCGCAGGCATAAAGCTTCCCCTTGAAACATTGAAAAGCATTTTCGGCTCTGAAAAATAATTTACCGCAACCGTAACCGCACCCATATCACGAGTGCCCATTTTTGCACAAAGCCTTACTCCCGCCTCTTTTTGTACCATAACCGTAATCGACTTTATAGGAAGCCTTTTTTCAAGAAGCATCATAATGATAGGTGAGGTTATGTAGTAAGGAAGATTGGCGCATACCGCAACGTCAAGCCCGTTAAACTCTTCAGAAATCAGCTTGTGCAGATCAACATTCATAACATCATCATTGATAATCTTTATGTTGCTATATTCACCTAAGGTTTCTTCCAAAACAGGCAATAATCGTCCGTCAATTTCAATGGCAACTACCTTTTCTGCACGTTTTGCCAGCTCGCTGGTAAGAACTCCGATTCCCGTACCGATTTCAATTATGCCAAAGCCTTTTTTAGCATTCCCCATCTCCGCTATTTTGGGACAAACTGAGGGATTTATTAAAAAATTCTGACCCAAGGCTTTTGAAAATGAAAAATTGTGACGTTCCAAAACGTCTTTTATTACCCCAATATTTGAAAGATTGTCCATCTTGACGCCTCCGTAATTTAATTATTTTAATTTTATCATACCCAAAAAATCCTGTCAATAAAACTGACGTAAAATTAAAGTCCAAATGAGGTGTAATTTTGCCTCAGCGAGGTAAAATAAATATATATTCTTAGAGAATATATAAATTAAAAACCAATGAAAGGATTGTAAAAAATGGACCAAAGAAATTTTTCAAACGGACAGGATATCCCGTTAGGACTTGGAATGGCAATGGCTCAGAACCCAAAAGCTATGGAGTATTTCGCAAAGCTTGATTCAGCAGGAAAACAACAAGTCATCAATGCAACACATCATATTCATTCAAAATCCGAAATGAGTGAATTTGTGAATAATATTGCTAATTTTAAGGATACAGCGATCACCGACAGCCCCGAAGATCCATATAACGGAATTTATTTATAGACAATATTCACAATTAATTAAATATTAATTGATATAAATTTTATAGAATATGGTGTTGAAATTTCTGTGTTAATATTGTACAATATTAATATAAGATGCGTTTGAAGAAATATTCTTGTTTTTTGGGTGCAAAATGCGGAAAAGTACGGAGGTCTGCCGTGGTTTTCCCCTGTTGTCGGAGGAACAATATGAAAAATTCCGAACAAAGACCGCTTTTATGCTTTTCAAATATGTTTTTCAGCTTTAAGGATATGTCCTCAGTTTCAGGATGTGCCCTTGGTCTTTTGCACTCTAATTACAATTTAACGTCAATTTTATAAACTGCAACGCAATAGTTGCAGTTTTTTTATTTCACAATAAAATGAAATCAGGAGGAATTATATAATGAAAAAAGTAGCAGTTATTATGGGCTCTGACAGCGATTTTCCTGTAGTAAAATCTGCATTAAGCGAGCTTAAAAATTACGGCGTTCCATTTGAATGCGTTGTAATGTCGGCTCACAGAACACCTGAGCTTGCGTCAGCCTTTGCTTCAAATGCAAAAGCAAACGGCTTCGGCGTAATCATCTGTGCCGCAGGAATGGCAGCACATCTTGCCGGTGTAGTAGCAGGACATACAACCCTGCCGGTTATCGGAATTCCAATTAAATCAACCTTTGAGGGACTTGACGCACTTCTTGCTACAGTCCAGATGCCTTCAGGAATTCCTGTGGCTACCGTAGCAGTAAACGGAGCTAAAAATGCAGCAATCCTTGCTATTCAGATGCTTGCACTTTCTGACGAAACATTGGCTCAGAAGCTTGAGCAGGCTAAGCAGGATATGATTGACGGCGTTATGGCAAAAAACGAAAAGCTTCAGGAAGCACTGAAAGAACTTTAATTTTACAGTTAATTATTTAAATTTATATATTTTTAGGAGGATAAAATAATGAGCAATATCGAAAAAAAAGAACAGCTTTATGAGGGAAAAGCAAAGAAAGTATATGCAACAAACGACCCTGATCTTGTAATCGTTGATTATAAGGACGATGCTACCGCTTTCAACGGCGAGAAAAAGGGCACTATTTCAGGCAAAGGCGTAATCAATAACAGAATGACAAACTTTATGTTCAAGCTTCTTGAAAAAGAAGGCGTTCCTACTCACCTCGTTGAAGAAATCAGCGACAGAGAAACTATTGTTAAAAAAGTTGAAATCGTACCTCTCGAAGTAATTGTAAGAAACGTTGCCGCAGGAAGCTTCTCAAAGAAGCTCGGTATCGCCGAGGGTACAAAGCTAAAACAGCCAACTCTCGAATTCAGCTATAAGAACGACGATTTGGGCGATCCGTTCATCAATGATTATTATGCACTTGGCTTAGGCCTTGCTACACAGGAAGAAATCGACGCAATTTCAAAATATGCATTTATGGTAAACGACTTTATGGTTAAGTTCTTTAAAGAAAAGAACGTTGACCTTATTGACTTTAAAATTGAGTTCGGAAGAACATCAGACGGAACAATCATCTTGGCTGATGAAATCTCACCCGACACCTGCCGTTTCTGGGATTCAACAACTCATGAAAAGCTTGATAAGGATAGATTCCGCAGAGATATGGGCGGCGTAGAAGAAGCTTATCAGGAAATGATGAAAAGATTAGGCATAGATAAGTAATATCAAATTAGTTTTAGAATAAATCTGCTATTTAAATCCAATACAATCGAAATCGGAGGTCTTGCTAATGTTAGACAGCATCCATGAAGAATGCGGCGTTTTCGGAATTTATTCAAATAAAACCGAGGACGTGGCTTCTCAAACTTATGTAGCACTCTATGCCTTGCAGCACCGTGGACAGGAAAGCTGCGGAATAGTCGTAAACGACGACGGAGTTTTAAATCACCATAAAAACCTTGGCCTGGTGAATCAGGTATTTGATAAAGAAACCTTGGAGAAACTGGGTAAGGGAAATATCTCAATAGGACATGTCAGATATTCCACTACAGGAAACAGTAATGTAACCAATGCTCAGCCGCTGGTTGTAAGACATGTAAAAGGTCCGATGGCTATCGCCCATAACGGAAATCTGATAAATGCCCATGAGCTGAGAACCGAATTTGAAAACAAGGGTATGATTTTTCACAGCACAAATGACACCGAGGCAATTTCCTATACAATAACTCAGGAACGTCTTACCTCACCGTCAATTGAAGCCGCTGTGGAAAAAATGATGTACCGAATAAAAGGTGCATATTCATTGCTTATCATGTCGCCGAAAAAACTTATTGCTGTAAGAGATCCAAACGGTTTCAGACCCCTTTCTATGGGAAAAACCGATAACGGATATGTCTTTTCTTCGGAAACATGTGCATTCGACAGCATAGGCGCTAAGTTTGTAAGAGATCTAAAACCCGGCGAAATCGTGGTTGTTGACAAAAACGGACCAAGATCTATCGAAACTCATTGCGGAAACAAAGGTGATATCTGCGTCTTTGAGTATGTCTATTTTGCACGTCCGGATTCTGTTATAGAGGGGTCAAGCGTACATAAAGCAAGACTTCGTGCAGGAAAATATCTTTGGCGTGAACATCCGGTTGACGCAGATATAGTAATCGGAGTACCTGATTCGGGTCTTGACGCAGCTTTGGGATTTTCCCTTGAAAGCGGAATACCCTACGGTATTGGTTTTATAAAAAACAGATACATAGGCAGAACCTTTATTCAGCCTACGCAATCCGAAAGAACTAATTCGGTGAAAATTAAGCTTAATGCAATTTCAGATACCGTAAAAGATAAACGTGTTGTCATGATAGACGACAGTATTGTAAGAGGCACAACATCTGCAAGAATCGTAAAGCTCCTTAGAGATGCCGGAGCAAAGGAAGTTCATGTCAGAATCTCCAGCCCTCCTTTTGTTGCGCCATGCTATTTCGGTACAGATATAGACAGCAAGGAAAATCTGATTGCTTGTAAAATGAGCAATGAAGAAATCTGTAAATATATCGGTGCTGACAGCTTAGGCTATCTCAGCGTTGACAGCGTTAAAAAGCTTGCAGGAAATTCAGACTGCAGCTTCTGTGTCGGCTGCTTTACGGAGCAGTATCCGATTGAAGTGCCAAAAGAAATGCCTAAGGATAAATTTGAAAATAAAATTTCTCATAATAAATAAATTTGAAAGGATATATTTTATGAACAGTTATTCAAACAGCTACAAGGAAGCAGGAGTTGACGTTACTGCCGGATATAAAGCGGTAGAACTGATGAAACAGCATGTAGCAAAGACTATGACCAGCGGAGTTTTAAGCGGAATCGGCGGTTTCGGCGGCCTCTTTGAACTTGATATGACAGGAATTACAAAGCCTGTTCTCGTTTCAGGTACTGACGGCGTGGGAACAAAGCTTAAAATTGCATTCCTTATGGACAAGCATGACACAGTCGGTATCGACTGCGTTGCAATGTGCGTAAACGATATTATATGCTGCGGTGCTAAGCCTCAGTTTTTCCTTGATTATATTGCCGTTGGCAAGAACTATCCGGAAAAGGTTGCCCAGATAGTTTCAGGCGTTGCAGAAGGCTGTGTTCAGTCAGGCTGTGCTCTTATCGGCGGTGAAACCGCAGAAATGCCGGGATTCTATCCTGTTGACGAATATGACCTTGCAGGTTTCTCTGTAGGTGTTGTTGACAAGGATAAGATTTTAAAGCCTGATACACAAAAGGCAGGAGATGTAATGATTGCAATCAAATCAAGCGGTGTGCATTCAAACGGCTTCTCACTTGTAAGAAAAGTGTTTACAGTAAATGAAGCTAATCTTGCAAGACATTATTCTGATTTGGGTACAACTCTTGGAAATGTGCTTCTTACACCGACAAAGATCTATGTAAAAGCTATAATGAGCCTTCTTGATGCAGTGAATGTAAAGGCTATTTCACATATCACAGGCGGCGGCTTTTATGAGAATATTCCAAGATCTCTTCCAAAGGGACTTGCTGCTAAAATTGAACGCAGTGCAGTTCAGGTTCTGCCTATCTTTGATGTAATTGCAAAGACAGGCAATATTCCCGAAAGAGATATGTTCAACACATTCAACATGGGTGTTGGTATGACTGTTGTTGTTGACAAGAATGATGCAGACAAGGCTGTTGCGGCTATCAATGCAGCAGGTGAAGAAGCATATATTCTCGGTGAGCTTGTTGAATCAGACATGGGTGTAATCATCTGTTAGTGTGCTCGACCGCATAGGTCAATACGTTAATGTTTGATAATAACTTATAATTTGTACCCGCAAAATGGGTAGATTGTATTTCATGCTATCTCTGAAATTTGCGTTAGCAAATTTAGACGGCAACGCAACAAACTGCGTTACAGACAAATTAAGTGTTGCCGTTGCAGACGGGGCAATACGGACCAGTTCGTGAGAATTTAAAGCTTTGACCTCGCTGTGGTAATATTGCATAATCACGAGCTATTATAAACTGATTTTAATTTATATGCGGGCATCTTTTGATGTCTGCATTCTGTATATTTGAAAACGAGGTGAACAACCATGAAGAATATATGCGTATTGGTTTCCGGCGGAGGAACCAATCTTCAGGCGCTTATTGACGCCGAAAAAAACGGCATAATCAAGGACGGAAAAATCACTTGCGTTATCTCATCTAAAGAGGGCGCTTATGCCCTTGAAAGAGCAAAACAAAACGGGATTTCCACCAGAGTGATCCCAAGAAAAGAATATGCTGACGTTGCCGCTTATACAAAAGCCATGACTGACGCACTTATTGAAGAAAAAGCTGACCTTGTGGTTTATGCAGGCTTTATGACTATTCTTGATGAACAGATCGTAAAAGCATTTCCATATAAAATGATGAACGTCCACCCTGCTCTTATCCCAAGCTTCTGCGGAAAAGGCTTTTATGGACTTCATGTACACGAAGCCGTATTGGAAAGCGGTGTTAAGCTGACGGGCGCAACTGTTCACTTTGTAACTGAAGTTTGTGACGGTGGTCCTATAATCATGCAAAGGTCTGTTGCTGTGGAAAACGGCGACGATCCTGAAACTTTACAGAGAAGAGTGATGGAACAGGCTGAATGGAAGATACTCCCCGAAGCTGTTTCACTGTTTTGTCAGGACAGGATCTCTATTGTGGACGGCAAGGCTTATGTTGATTTAGAGGAAGATCAATAATAACGAAAACAGAGTAAATCTGACAGGAGGTAAAAATATGAAGACATTAAATATCTATGATGAATTAAAAGGCAATGATTATCCCGGAAGAGGAATCATTATCGGCAAATCCGAGGACGGAAAAAACGCTGTTACTGCATATTTTATTATGGGAAGAAGCGTAAATTCAAGAAACAGAGTTTTCACAGAAACTGCTGACGGAATCAAAACCGAAGCCGCTGACCCAAGCAAGCTCACTGACCCGCATCTTATTATCTACTCCCCTGTTCGTGTTTTAGGAAATAAGACTATTGTTACCAACGGCGATCAGACAGACACAATTTATGAGCTTATGGACAAACAGCAGACATTTGAACAGGCTCTCCGCACTCGTGAATACGAAGATGATGCTCCTAACTATACTCCTCGTATTTCAGGTATAATGCATATTGAGGACGGCAACTATAACTACGCAATGTCAATTCTTAAATCAGCTGACGGAAATCCTGACTGCACAGAAAGATTTACATATACTTATACAAATCCGCTCAACGGTATGGGACACTTTATCCACACATATATGGGCGACGGAAATCCACTGCCAAGCTTTGAGGGCGAGCCTAAGAAGGTAGAAATTCCAAATGACATTGAGGAATTTACAGCTAAGCTTTGGGATAGCCTTAATGAAGACAACAAGGTTTCACTTTTTGTAAGATACATTGATATTGAAACCGGCAAGGCTGTTTCTAAGATTGTAAATAAGTATACAAAATAATATATGATACACCATATGAATCTTAATCCAAATCCTTTTAAGGCTATAAGCGAAGGCAGAAAAACTATTGAAATGCGACTGTTTGATGAAAAGCGAAGACTTATAAACGTTGGCGATCAAATAGTTTTTACGAATATTGACAACGAGAGTCAAAAAATTACTGTAAAGGTAATCGGTCTTCATACATTTGATTCATTTGACGAGCTTTATAAAAATCTACCGTTGCTTAAATGCGGATACACCAAAGAAAATATTCATAATTCAAAACCTGAGGATATGGAATTATATTATTCTCCTGAAAAGCAAAAGCTTTATGGAGTACTTGGAATTGAAATAACACTTAATAATTAATTGTGCATTCTGCATTGAGCATTGTGCATTGAATAAGGAGGAAAAAAACATGGCAAATGAAATGCTTTTAAAGTACGGCTGTAACCCAAACCAGAAGCCGTCAAGAGTTTTTATGGAGGACGGCAAAGACCTTCCTATCACAGTTTTAAACGGAAAGCCCGGATATATCAATCTGCTTGACGCATTTAACGGCTGGCAGCTTGTAAGAGAGCTTAAAAAGGCAACAGGAATGCCTGCTGCAACATCATTTAAGCACGTATCCCCTGCCGGTGCGGCAATCGGCAGACCTCTTTCAGAAACAGAAGCTAAAATTTATTTTGTAAACGATTTAGGCGAGCTTTCACCTTTGGCTTGCGCTTATGCAAGAGCAAGAGGTGCAGACAGAATGTCATCATACGGTGATTTTATCGCTTTGTCTGACGAATGTGATGCTTGCACAGCTAAGATGATCCAACGTGAAGTTTCCGACGGAATAATTGCTCCCGGATATACTGACGAAGCATTGGAAATCTTAAAATCAAAGAGAAAAGGCACATATAACATAATTCAGATTGATGAAAACTATGTACCTGCTGAAATTGAAAGAAAACAGGTTTTCGGTGTAACCTTTGAGCAAGGAAGAAATGAGCTTGACATCAACAACGAGCTTCTTTCAAATATCGTTACTGACAACAAGGATATTCCGCAGGATAAAAAAGATGATTTGCTTATTTCCCTTATTACATTGAAATACACTCAGTCAAACAGTGTTTGCTATGTAAAGGACGGTCAGGCAATCGGTATCGGCGCAGGTCAGCAGTCAAGAATTCACTGCACAAGACTTGCAGGAAACAAGGCTGACATCTGGTGGCTCAGACAGCATCCAAAGGTATTGGGACTTCAGTTTGTTGACAACATTCGCCGTCCTGACAGAGATAATGCTATTGACGTTTATATTTCTGATGAATACATGGATGTTCTTGCTGACGGTGCATGGGAAAATATTTTCAAGGTTAAGCCTGAAGTTTTCACTAAGGAAGAGCAAAAAGAATGGCTTGAAAAGAACACAGACGTATGTCTTGGTTCTGACGCATTCTTCCCCTTTGGCGACAACATTGAACGTGCTAAAAAGAGCGGTGTAAAATATATTGCAGAGCCGGGCGGATCAATTCGTGACGACCATGTTATCATGACCTGCAACAAGTACAACATGGCAATGGCATTCACAGGAATCAGACTTTTCCACCACTAAGTGCTCGGCCGCACGGGGTCTTAGCGCAGACGTCGCATGTCACAGTATATGTTCGTGAAGAATTAAAGTTTTGACCCCGCTATGGTAAGTTTGCAAAATTGACGCAGGGGTCAGCTTTACGTCGACCCGTGTGCTTGGTGGTAAGTTGCAAGATTCGTGTAGGGGTGCAACTCAGCATGGCTGAGTTTGTCCTCGACAGCCCGCCAGTGTAGGGGGTGCAACTCAGCGTAGCTGATTTTGTCCTCGACGTCCCGACCTTAACGCATACTGTGGTGGGTTTACAAAATAGATTTATATACAAAAATGGGCGTGCCCCTGCACCAATGCACGATATTAGTTCGTGGCAATTTACAGTTTGACCTCTCTGCGATAAATTTGTTAAGAGGTTGTATACAAAATGGACGTTAATTGGAGGTTTAAATAATATGCTTATATCTGATTTTTATCCTCAGCTTGAATCATTTATAATGTCCATGAAAGGCGTAGAAAAGGATTTCAAGGCTGAATGGGGCTGGGATAGATTTATGATTCGCGGCAAAATGTTCTGCGCTTTTTGTTCGGACGGCAATCCTGATGCATTAATAACAGTTAAATGTGAGCCTGATTTCAATCTTTTTATCAGAGAACAATACAAAGACACCATAATTGAAGGCTATTATATGAACAAAGTTCACTGGAACTCAATTAAACCCGACAAGGAAGTACCATATGAGCTGGTACAGGAAATGTGTCAAAGAGGTTATAATTTAATTCTTCACTCATTTTCCAAAAAAGCACAGAAAGAAATAGCAGATATCTAAAACGGAGGTTTTTATATGAATATTTTAGTTGTAGGCGGAGGCGGACGTGAACATGCAATTATCATGAAATTAGCCGAATCCCCAAAGGTCGACAAGCTTTACTGCACCCCCGGAAACGGCGGAATTTCACGCTATGCAGAATGCTTTGATATATCGGCTACTGATATTGAAGGTGTTGTTGCTCTTGCAAAGGAATTAAAGCCTGACATGGTTGTGGTTGCGCCTGATGATCCGCTGGTTTTAGGAATGGTTGACGCTTTACAGGCTGAGGGCTTTATGACTTTTGGACCTAAAAAAGACGCTGCTATTATTGAAGGCTCAAAGGTTTTCTCCAAAGAGCTTATGAAAAAATACAACATTCCTACTGCAAAATACGAAGTTTTCACCGACAGCGAATCTGCTATTGCTTACCTGAAAGAGCAGAACACTTATCCCGCTGTTATCAAAGCTGACGGACTGGCTCTCGGAAAGGGTGTAATTCTTGCACAAAATCAAGAAGAAGCTGTTTCCGCTGTTAAGTCAATGATCGATGACAAGCAGTTTGGTGAAAGCAGTTCCACTGTTGTTATCGAAGAATTTCTTACAGGACCTGAGGTTTCTGTACTTTCATTCACTGACGGCAAGACGCTTGTGCCTATGATTTCATCAATGGATCACAAGAGAGCTTATGACAATGATGAAGGTTTAAACACAGGCGGAATGGGCACGGTTGCACCGAACCCATACTACACAGATGAGATCGCCAAGGAATGCATGGAAAAGATTTTCCTGCCCACAATGGAGGCTATGAACGCAGAAGGCAGAACTTTTGAAGGCTGCTTATATTTCGGGTTAATGCTTACTCCAAATGGACCAAAGGTTATTGAATACAACTGTCGTTTTGGTGACCCTGAAACACAGGTTGTTCTTCCGATGCTGGAAGGTGATCTTTGCGAAATTTTTGAGGCAATTTACAATCACAAGCTTTCAGAGGTAAAAATCGGCTGGAAATCGGGTTACTGCTCATGTGTAGTTATGGCAAGCGGAGGATATCCTCTTTCTTATCCAAAGGGCATTGAAATGCACGGCATGGACGACAAGGGACAGGTTGAAAACGCATTTGTATACCATGCCGGAACAAAATATAACGACGGAAAATTCCTGACAAACGGAGGTCGTGTTCTCGGTGTGACATGCAATGCTATAACATTACAGGGAGCTTTGGACAAGTCATATGAAGCTGTGTCAAAAATCAGCTTTGAGGGTGCACATTTCAGAAAAGACATTGGACAGAGGGCTTTGAAAGCTATTCCGAGCGATCCTCTTGACCTTGAATACAAAGAGGACATGGAGGATTACATTGAAGAAAATGGGGTTTATCTAAGACAATAAACTAAATTAAATTGTACGTTATAGGGGTAATCTTAAGGTTGCTCCTATTTTTTTATTTTAGGTTATCAATTGAACCGACGCCGTCTGCGCTAAGACCGGGACGTCAAGGACAAACTTTAACATGAAAACGGGACGTCGAGGACGCCGTCCCCTACTGCGCTGAGAGTTGTGTCCCCTACATAAATCTTGCAACTTACCTCAGAATATACGGGGCGACGTAAAGCCGACCCCTACACTGATTTTGAAAACTTACCACAGCGAGGTCAAACTATAAATTATCACAAACCGATATCGTGACAAGCGCCGTCTGCGCTAAGACCCCGTGCGGCTGAGTACCCCCTTCACTTATAGCCTCATTTAAGGCTTTTTTGCACGCAAACGTGCAACTATGAACGAAATATGAAATTAAGTTTGTAGACTTGCATAATTTTAAATATCAGAATTTGTGTAAAACTAACAAAGATATTAAAAAAGGGCCGACCAATGGTCGTCCCTGATTTTTTACTCTTAGTCTTAATTTATTTGTACGTTTTTTTGGACATTAAACATTAAACCTGAACAGCACAATATCTCCGTCCTGCATTACATATTCTTTACCTTCAAGGCGGACAAGTCCTTTTTCCTTTGCTCTTGTCATTGAACCGCAAGCCATAAGATCGTCAAAGGACACAACCTCGGCACGGATAAAGCCTTTTTCAAAGTCAGTATGAATTTTTCCTGCTGCCTGCGGAGCTTTTGTACCTTTTGTAATAGTCCATGCTCTTACCTCAGGTTCACCGGCAGTAAGATATGAAATAAGTCCGAGAAGAGAATAACCCTCTTTGATAATTCTGTTAAGTCCTGAAATCTCCAGTCCCAGTTCAGAAAGAAACATTGCTTTATCCTCATCAGACATATCAGAAATTTCAGCTTCAATCTGTGCACAGATCGGAAGCACTGCACTTCCCTCTTTTTCTGCTATTTCACAGACCTTTTTATAATGCACATTTGTATCAATATTATTTACAAAATCGTCCTCAGACATATTTGCTGCATAGATAACGGGTTTTAAAGAAAGCAAAGGTGTTTCTTTCAATACATTCAGCTCGTCCTCATTCATCGGATAGCTTCTTGCGGGCTTTCCGTCTTCAAGATGTGCCAACAGCTTTTCAAGAAAATCAACTGCTGAAGCCAATGATTTATCGCCTTTCATTGCTTTTTTGGTTCTGTCAAGCTTTCTTGTCACAAGCTCTGCGTCAGAAAAAATAAGCTCCAAATCAATTGTTTCTATATCTCTTGATGGATTGATACTGCCGTCTACGTGGATAATATTATCGTCCTCAAAGCATCTGACAACATGGACTATAGCGTCAACCTCACGGATATTTGCAAGAAACTTATTTCCAAGACCCTCGCCTTTTGAAGCGCCCTTAACAAGACCGGCTATATCGACAAATTCAAGAGTTGCCGGAGTAAACTTCACAGGATTATACATATCTCTGAGCTTTTCAAGTCTTTCATCGGGAACAGAAACAATCCCTACGTTTGGTTCTATTGTACAGAACGGGTAGTTAGCTGATTCTGCTCCAGCATTAGTGAGAGCATTAAAAAGAGTTGATTTTCCTACGTTTGGTAACCCTACCATACCTAATTTCATATTTATGACCATTCCTTTCAAATTAACAGCAAGTTTTTTATCATGTCTTTATTTATCAGAATGAATATGCTTCGGTTTCATCTTCCCACTCTGCATTTTCATTATCTTCATCACAATCAAAGCAATCGTCAAAACAATTACTATCGGCACTTCCTGCATTCATACTGTTTTTATTATCGCAGCAGATTTTTATACCTTTTTTGATTGGTGCAAACATAAAGCCCAGCACCATGCCCAGCATGAACATTCCAAACATTTTCCAGAATCCTAAGTTCTTTTTTTCACAAGTTGTATTCTCCATAACGAATACCGCCTTTCTTATTCTATAGATTTCAATGATTCGACCATGTCGATTTTTTTTAATTTAAAGTGCAGGACAAGGTTGACTGACACTGCAAATACTGCTGTAAGGAGAGCACCCAAAGCATATGCCCACCACACAAGCTCACGGTTAAACATTACCACATCAACTTCAGTTGTGATAACTACGAAATAATGAAGAACTTTACCTAATATTTCGCCGATTAATATACCAATCAGAGCAGAAATTATATTTTCTCGGTAGATATAGGAGGATGTTTCGCCGTCATAAAAGCCGAGAAGCTTTATGGTTGCAATTTCTTTTACACGCTCGGTAATGTTGATATTTGCAAGGTTATAGAGGACTATCACTGCTAAAAAACCTGCACAGAATATCAAAAGAATTACGATTGCATTCAGGCTGTCCACTGAATTCAGGAAGCCTTTGCTTGAATCGGTTTTATAGGTAACGCCCAAAAAGCTGTTATCAGATATTATTTTTTCTTTAAATGCTTCATTATCCGTTTGGCTTCTTATTTTCAAAAAAGACAGATTTGACCGGGGGATTTCTCCATAGGCTTTTTCATAAAGCTCAGGAGAAATAAAGATATAATGCAGGGCATAATTTTTGACGATGCCGCCTATTTTAAGGCTTACAGTCTGCTTTTCCTGTGCTTCTATATTAATGCTTTCGCCGACTTTAAGATCAAGCATTTTTGCCAGCTTTTCCGTTATAACAACGCTGTTATTGTCAATTTCAATGGCTTTATCATCATTTGCGCTCTTAAGATTAACATATTCTTTTATTTCTTCAGGATTTTCAGGAACAATAAGACCTGCATTCTGAGAAGCTCTGTCATTCTCGGCGGTAACGTCAGTTTGTGAAAAGAACATTGCTGATTTTATCTCATCATAATCTTTAAGCTTCTGCTTTGAGCTTTCCAAGTCTTTTGAAGAATTCAAAAGCACTTCGGCATCATAAATGAAAATTTCATTAAACTGCTTATCGGCTATAGACTTAATTGAATATTTCAAGCCAAAGCCTGTGACAATTAGTGCTGTACACCCGGCAACACCCACTATTGTCATAAAAAATCTCTTTTTGTATCTTAATAGATTTCTGACAGAAACCTTACCGAGAAAGCTAAGTTTATTCCATATAAAATCTACTTTTTCAAGCACAACACGTCTGCCTGATTTGGGCGGCTTGGGACGCATTAGCTGTGACGGTTGGGAATTAAGGGATTTTACTGATGAATACACTACTGCTGAACATGTACACAGGACAGATGCAAGCATACACAAAATCAAATAATTCAGTCTAAACGGTGTATTTATTTTCGGGATATTATACAGAATTTTATAGCTGTCATAAATTATATACGGAAACAACTGCAAGCCAATTATTACGCCGACTATGCTGCCTAAGACTGCGGCGACAGAGGCATAGATTATATACTTCATTATTATTCTGAAGGATGAATATCCCAGCGCTTTATAAGTACCGATTATAATTCGCTGTTCCTCAACCATTCTTGTCATGGTATTAAGACACACGAGAGCTGCGACAATTATAAAAAACACAGGGAAGATTTTTGCAACAGCGTCAACCTTTTCACTGTCGCCTTTAAATGAGCTGTAATCTGCTGAAGAAAATCTATTAAACTCATAAAACTGAGGATTTTCAATCAAGGACAACTGTTGTTCCGAAGATTTTATCTGTTTATTTATCTCATCAAGCTGGGCTTTATATTCTTTTTCAACAACTGCGTCCCCTAATTTTCTGGCATTCAAAAGCGCTGTTATTTTCTCAAGCTTGGATTTTTCCTGAGAAAGCTTAAACTGTGTGACTGTATCAGCTGTTCCTTGTGATTCAAGTTGTTTAATACTTTGCTGAGTGGTTTGCTCCAGCAAAGTCAACGCAGATATATCGCATTTTAAAAGCTCCTCCAAGGTTTCAGCCTGCTGTTTTGCAGAGTCAATATCCTCCTCAGCTTCTGATTTCATTTGGTTAAACCTATTATTAACGCTGGTTTCAAAAGCATTTACAGCGGAAGATTTCTTCTTATTTACCTCATCAAGATACCCGTCCGAAAAGGGATCAAGACTGCTCAAACCGTCAAAGGCGACATACAATTCGCTGTAATAATCGCACACAAAGTCCTCTTCGGGAACCATAATATAGCTTTGTACTGTACCGTTACCTGCCTTTGTAGCATCTCTTTCATAGCCTATATACAGCGGAGATGTTACAATTCCCACGATTTCATATGTATCTTCAGCAAATGTGTCATAGATATCTTCATTGTCAAAGGCTGAGGACAGTTTCAAGGTGTTTCCTACTTTAAAGGTATCAGGTGAAGATAATTTTACTTCGACGACGCACTCGCCTGATTTTTCAGGATAGCGTCCCTCGGTCAGCACAGGCTTATTAAGGTAGTTGTCACTGTTTTTATCCATTGAGTCGTTATATGACATGACCTTTAAAACCACGTTACGGTTATTATAATTATAAAAAACGTCTTTGGAATATCCGGGCATTGCGCCTTTTACACCGTCAGCATGGCGTACTGCCGTAACGTCCTCAGATTTGATTCCAATAGTTGATACCAGCTTCAAGTCCATTAAATTATTTTCAACAAAATAATCAGTCGCTGTATCGACCATATCGGGCATTGTAGCTTTGATTCCTGAAAAAAAGCCGCAGCCTAATGCTATTATAGTAAAAATTGAAAGGAATCGGCTTACAGAATGTTTTATTTCACGAAATGTATCAAGCATTAAAACATTTTTCATGAGGATTCCTTTCCTTTCATATAATTGGCAGATAGAAAACAAGGATACTTTCAAAAGCTTATTACAGTGGGGGCAAAACATGCCGTTATCACGGGCTGTCGAGGACAAACTCAGCTGCGCTGAGTTGCGCCCCTACGTTGATTTTGCAAGCTTACTACAGCGGGGTCAAAACTATAAATTATCACGAACTAATACCGTGACATGCGCCGTGTGCAACGGCAACACCCAGTTTGTCTATAACTAAGTTTGTTTCGTTGCCGTGCAAATTTGCTAACGCAAATTTCCGAGATAGCATGAAATATACTTCACCCGTTTCACGAGAACAAAACTTAAAGTCCTCACAAACTGGTCCGTATTGCCCCGTCTGGGCTAAGACTGGGACGTCTGAGGACAAACTTAATGTAGTAACGGGACGTCGAGGACAAACTCAGCTGTGCTGAGTTGCGCCCCTACTGTGCTGAGTTGCATTCTTACACTGACGGGCTGTCGAGGACGCCAGCCCCTACACAAGTTTTACAAACTTGTCACAGCGAGGTCAAAGTATTGTATCTCACAAACTGATATCGTAACATGGCCCGTGCGGCCGAGCACCCCGTCCGGGTTAGGACCCGAACATTTCTTTGGAGAGCTTTCCTACAAGCTCACAGCCTTTAATGATCTGCTCATCTGTAGGGGTAGAGAAATTAACACGGAAGGATGTTGTTTTATCCGTTTCATTTACCATAAATGCTGAACCGGGAACAAGAGCTACTTTATACTCCTGTACTGCTCTGTTACAGAACTGCATCATATCGCAGTCCTCAGGCAGTGTACACCAGATAAACAGACCACCCTCGGGTTTTGTACACTTGATTTTACTTGAAAAATTCTTTTTGATTTCATCAAGCATCAGATTACATTTTTTCTTATAAATTTCTCTCAATGAAGCAAGGTGCTTGTCCATATCACACTGTTCTAAAAATTTAGATGCAAGCACCTGTGCCCAGATATTTGTATGAACATCAGAAACCTGCTTACATACGATAATCTTTGAGATAATTTCCTTTGGTCCGCTGACATATCCCACACGGATTCCGGGAGCAAGGACTTTAGAGAAAGTTCCGGAATAAACAACTACGCCGTCGTTATCCATGCTCTTAATTGATCTTATATTCTCACCTGCAAATCTCAAGTCGCCGTATGGGTTATCCTCAAGAATTACTGCGCCGTATTGTTTAGCAAGGGCATAGACCTTTTCACGCTTTTCAAGGGACATAGTTTGACCGGTAGGATTCTGGAAGTTAGGTATAAGATAAATAAGCTTTACTCTTTTTTCTTTAAGAGTTTTTTCAAGCTCGTCCACATTGATTCCGTCCTCCTGAAGTTCAATTCCATGAAGGTCAACATTATATGATTTAAAAGCATTCAATGAGCCGATAAAGCTTGGCGCTTCGCAAACAAGTGTATCTCCCTCATCACATAGCACCTTGGCGGTAAGCTCATTTGCCTGCTGTGCTCCGCTTGTAATAATAAGTTCGTCACGCTCAGGGTCAAAATTACCTTCACGCTGCATTCTTTCCTTAAGCTGTTCACGGAGCTTTGGATATCCTTCTGTAAGGCTATACTGCAAAGCAAGGATTGGATCTTCTTTAAAAATCTCCTCAGAAATTCTGTTGATCTCCTTAACAGGAAATGCTTCAGGCGCAGGATTTCCTGCGGCAAATGAAATCACTTCGGGATCGGAAGTAAATTTCAAAATTTCTCTTATAGCCGAAGCTTGAAGATGTGATACTTTTTCTGAAAATGAATAATTCATAACAAAACCTCTATTCTAAAAAATTATATACAACATGCTTATAATTATTATACCATACTTTTTTACAAAAATAAAGAGGTGAAAGGCATTTTATACTGATATTTTCCCATTCTTTAACTATATACACATATAAAACTACGGCTTGTCATAGAATTAAATTAAGCAAACAAAAAGCTATGACAACGGAGGTATAGATTTGAAAAGGCAAGGCTTTCTTAAAGGGTCGGCTATTCTTTTAGGAATGGTAATTATAACAAAGGCTTTGGGGTTAATATTTAAAGTTCCTCTCACGCACATACTGGGCGGAACAGGAATGGGATATTTTTCTTCAGCATTTGCAGTTTTTACTCCCATATTTGCTATTGTAGTTTCGGGAATACCATCTACTATTGCAAGAATGACGGCAGAAAACTATGCATTTGAGCGTTTTCGCAATGTCAGAAAAATAAAACGGTGTGCAATGATTTTATTCAGCATATTGGGTATTTTAGCGGCAGGGATCGTTATTTTAATGTCTCGTTTTCTGTCAGCGAACGTTATAAAAGAGCCTAATGCTATATGGGCTTTGCTTGCCATTGTTCCGTCTATTCCTGTGGCAACTGTTATGTCGGTTGAGCGAGGATATTATGAAGGTTTAAAAAACATGCTTCCTACAGCGATCTCAGAAATTATAGAAACAATATTTAAACTTATATTTGGGCTTGGTTTTGCATTTTTAGTATTAAACTACACAAAAGAGCAATATTATTCAACGGGCGGCTGTTTCGGAGAATACTGTTCGTCTATTGACGAAGCAATTTACACTGCACTCCCATTTATAACGGGAGCATCTGTTCTCGGTGTTTCTTTTTCCACCTGTATGGCGAGCATTTACATAATCATATCCGGAAAAATTCACGGTGACGGAATAACCGAACAAATGCTAAGGCTTGACAGATCAACTGACAAGACATATTCCCTTTTCAGCTCGCTTATAAAAAATGCTTTTCCAATAGCCATTGCTTCGGTAATCACCACACTGACAAATATACTGGACCTAATTTCAATAAACAGCTGTATTAAGCGTGCAATGTCGGCAGATGAAAGCTTATTCGCATCTTTTATAAATGAGAATCTGACACGTGAGATGATTCCCAACTTTATTTATGGATCATACTCAGGGCTTGCTATGATGGTATTCGGGCTTATTCCCACACTTACTGCCATGTTCGGAAAAAGCATACTGCCGTCCTTATCCGAATCATGGGCAAAAAAAGACAAGGAATCAATTAAGAGAAATTTAAGCGGAATGCTTTTAATAACGTCTGTTATTGCTTTTCCGTCGGGAATCGGAATATCTACTCTTGCAAAAGAAATACTTGAATTTCTTTTTGGCGGCAGGGCTGATGAAATCTCGGTAGCGGCAATGCCACTTTGTATTTTAGGTCTTGGTGTAATTTTTCAAGCGATATCTATTCCATGTTTCAGCGCACTTCAGACTATCGGGAAACCGCATCTTCCGGTTATAATAAGCTTAACAGGCGGAGCAGTTAAGCTTATAGGAAACATCATTCTTATACCCATTCCTCAGATAAACATTATGGGTGCGGCAATATCCACTGTTGCTTCACAGGCAGTGATTTGCATATGGTCCATCGGCGCAATGCTTTCTGCAGCAAAAATAAAAATAAACTATAAGGATATTTATATCAAACCGTTATTTGCATCAATACTTTGCGGGATTACAGCCAGATTCAGCTTTGATATAGCAATAAAATACTTTTTTAGTATAATTAATTTCAGAATTTTAGTAGGATTTTCAATATTATTTGCCGTCATTATGTACTTTTTTTCACTATATTTATTGTGCGTTTTGCCGAAAAATCAAATAAAAGCGCTATTTTATAAAAAAAATCAAAAAAGCTATTGAAATTTTTGAATAATTGGGGTATGATTATAAAGTATCCTTTTAATGTGCTGAAAGGAAGCTTATTATGGAAAAAGAAATAGCAGAATTACTCTCAAAGGAAAAATATAATATTTATGATCTTGCCATGATTGTTAAGGTGCTCCGAAGCGAGAACGGGTGTCCTTGGGACAAAATCCAGACGCATCAATCAATCCGCAACGACTTTCTTGAAGAGGTTTATGAGGTCATTGAAGCTATTGACTGCAACAGCAGTGAGATGCTTAAAGAAGAACTGGGAGATGTTTTGCTTCAAGTTGTTTTCCATGCTGAGATCGAGACCGAAAAGGGCAAATTTGATTTAGACGAAATCGCAAATGATATTTGCAAAAAGCTTATTATTCGTCACCCCCATGTTTTCGGCGATGTTACTGCTGAGAATGTGGATATCGTACTTAAAAACTGGGACTCTATCAAAAAGGAGACCAAGGGGCAGGAAAGCTATACTGACACACTAAAGAGCGTTCCAAAGGTTTTTCCTGCGCTTATGAGGGCGCAGAAGCTGGGGAAACGAGCTTCAAGAGCCGGTATGGATTTTGAAGGCATTGACGATTGTTTTAACAGTCTTAAATCAGAAGTGACCGAAATTGAAGAGGCTTTAATTGCCGGCGACAATGAAGCGGCGGCTGAGGAGTTAGGCGATTTGCTGTTCTCATGCGCCAATATGTCAAGAAAGCTTAATATGGATGCAGAAGAGCTTTTGGACAAGGCAAATGAAAAGTTTCTCAGAAGATTTGAAGCGGTTGAAAACTCAGTCAAGCAAGACGGTTTAGACATGGCGTCTTTAGACCTGAAAACACTTGACAGCTATTGGGAAAAGGAAAAATCTATCGAAAACTGAATCAGAGGATGATTCAAAAAGAATTTATTTGGAGGTATAAACAAATGAAAAAAGCTGAACTCGTTAATTTGATTGCAGAAAAAGGAGATTATTCTAAGAAAGACGCTGAAAAGGCTCTTTCAACAGTAATTGATTCAATTACAGAAACACTTACAAAGGGTGATAAGATTGCTCTTGTTGGTTTCGGTACATTTGAAGTTCGTGACAGAGCTGCAAAGGTTGCTATCAATCCTTTGACAAAAGAGAAAATCAATGTTCCTGCTAAGAAAGTTCCTGCTTTCAAGGCTGGTAAAGCTCTTAAAGACGCTGTTGCTAAGTAATTTCAAAATTGTTCAGAACCCGGCCGACACAACATCGGTTGGGTTCTTTTTTGGATGAAGGGAGATAAATATGAGATTAGACAAATATTTAAAGGTTACTCGTCTGATAAAACGAAGGACTGTTGCAAATGAAGCCTGTGACGCTGGTAAAATTGAAGTAAACGATAAAACTGCTAGGGCTTCATATGATGTGAAAATCGGTGATATTATCACTATAAACATGGGGCAGCGTCCTCTTAAAGTAAAGGTTTTAAATGTTTCGGAATATGCTACCAAAGAAAACGCAGCTGAAAATTACACAATAATTGAAGATTAATATGAAAAAAGGCGGTTCATTTGAACCGCCTTTTGTATATTCAGTTTTATGCTGCCTTTTCACCGTCAAGGTCTTCATTCATATCGAACAAATAATCCTCATCATATTCATAATAATCGTCTTCATAGTAATTATCGTCCGCACCGCTTTGTGTGATTGCATTTAAAGTATCCTCGCCAAGTACAGATTTTAAATTATCATAAAACTTCATTATGTCACATGATGATATATATCTTTCCATATCATCTTCTTTGGTGATATTGTAAATCATTTCTGTTGGCAATGTAATATCAGAAGCATCTGTTTCTTCCATTGTCATAGAAATAGTTACAAAATCTTTATCTGACATGATGAATGCAAAAGAAACATCCATTTTATCCTTTGTGCTATTGGACTCAAGAACTATAGTCATGTCCATTGGTTCTATACCTTCCTGTTCAGCGGTAACATCCGCTACAACCTTTCCGGAAAATACATTATCATTTTCAGCTACATCTATGTATGTTATTTTCATAGTTTCCTTAAGACCATTAGCATTTAAAACTGCATCAATATCGCCGTTGATTTTATTATCTTTTACAGTTAATGAGCCTGCCATTGAAAACTCAAAGCCTTCAGCTTTAAATGAATAATCCATAGCCATAACGTCGTCATCTTCAACAACAAGGATATTAACATATACATCTTCATCTTTTGTACTCCAGCCTCGATATTTGCCGTCTTTGTCATAATAAACATTTATTGCAACTGATTCTTCTGCTGCATCACCAGTAACATCTTCGATGAAAGACTTTAAAGCTGAATCAAGAGCAGAGTTATATTCCTCTTCTGTAGCGCCCATTGAGATTGCGATATCTTTGATAAATGCGTCAGCCTTTGCTTTATCAACAACTGCAGATGCGATTGTTTTAACATCATTACCATTGATTTCATATGTTTTTGTATTATATTCATATTTATGTCCGTCGATTTCGCCGGAAATCTTATCGCCCTCTTTTGGCTCAGGAACTTTTTCTTTTATTAGGTCAACATAGCTCTTCATATCGTCTTCAAGCATCTTAAAATCAATATCTTTAAGGCAATTCAGCATTGTGTTATTAACAGAAACCCCTGAATTCATCATGCCGTTTTCGTTAGTCACAAGACTATTCTCCTGAGATTCCATTAGATTAACGATATCATCTTTTGACCCTGTCAGATAAGCGTCGCTCAGTTCAGGAATTTTTAAAAACATTGCTGCATTTTCATGGTCGATAACGCTATTAATAGAAACTAAAGTTTTTGAATCGTAGTTTACTGACATATCAGCAGAAGTTTTTTTGCCCTTTTGTTTCGTAGTGGTTGTAAAATCAACAGGCTTTAATTCATAACCTGCCAATTCACTGAACCCACTTCCGAATTCAATATTAGCATTTGCAGTATATGCAAATTCAAGTTCTCCTCTCATTGCTTTCTTTGCCTGTTCCAAGGTATTTGAAATGCTATGGGTGATATCCTTCACATTTTTTTCAGATGTCTTATTTCTTTCTTCATTATCTCCGCAGCCTGACGTTACGACTGATAATGCCATAACTCCGGCAAGCAAAGCTGCGATATAAGATTTTTTCATATATTACTCCTCCTTATTTCCAACACAAGTGTGTACTAATAATATACCACACTTTCGACAAACAGTCAATAGTGAAAACAACCAATAAATAGATAATCAAACAAAAGGGGACAAGCAAGTGTCCCCTTCAGAATAATACTATTTTTTCTTTGAAGCTATCACAGCAAAACCAGTTAAGATAACTGCTGCAAGAGAAATGCCGACTGCTGAGCCTGTATCAGGGCTTTTATCCTTATTAGAATCTGAGACAGGTTTTTTGGAAGTTACATCTCCGTTACCAGATGAGTTGGGCTTATCTGTTGAATCGAGTTCAGAATCAGGAACCGGTTCAGGATCTATCATCATTTCACCAAACAATTCATTAAACAGCTCATCACCCAACACGTTCTTTAAATTCATTAAGAATCCTTGAAGATCAGATGAAGCGGCATATTCAGCGATATCCGACAGGCTTCCCATAGAATATACATTTTCAGTAGGTATCATGATATCATTCGGAACTGTTTTTTCTCCTGTTAAAGTCAAAGACATTATTTCATTTCCATTTTGGGATTTAACATAAGTAATATTAATTTTATCGGCTGTGCTGGATGAAGTTATAATTTTTTCTGTAAATTCTGCGTCTTCATCCTCATAAAGCTTGCTCTCTGTACAGGTTTTAATTACTCCGGAGAATACTCCGTTTTCAAAAGAAACATTATTAAACTCGGTTAATTCTGAGTCATATGTACCGTCGCTGTATTCTGTTTTATTCTCAAACGAACCATTAAACAGATTTCCATCGGCTGTTACCCAGCCTTTTGTTGTTTCAGATGCAGTAAGTCCCTCATAAACTTCCTGAATTGTTGCAGTTTCAATGCCTATAAAGTTACCGTCTTCTACAAAAATTGCTTTATAATCATCATCTACTGCTAATCCGACGATATTTTCACCGTTCATATAAACAGTAATTGTCATTTTGTCCTCAATCTCAGACGGGCGCATATCATTTACGCCTTTGACAATTTCATCAATCACAGCTGAATACTCTGTCTCGCTTATACCAAGCTGAAGTGCAATGCTTTTTATGATATCATCATTCTTTACCTTATCAGCAGCGTCATTAACGATAGCCTGAATATCCGCACCTGTAATTGTATAAACTTGAGATGAATAGTTATACTTATGTCCGTTTATTTCACCCTCAAGATTATCGCCGTTTTCCACAGAAATTTTTGATTCGATTATATCAAGATAGCTCAGGATATCCTCTTCAAGAGCTTCCAAATCAATATTTTCGATAATGTTGAGAATTTTTTCGATATCTAAATCCTCTAAAGCATCTTCATCCTCATAACCGTCGTCATATTCATCATCATAATCAAAATCATCTTCATAACCATAGTCATCATCATCATTGCCATCAGATGGGAACAGCGCATTAATCAGAGCACCAAAATTATATAACTCACCATTTTTTACAGAAAGATAAGCATTATTTATCTCAGGAATCTTTAAATATGCTATTTCATTTTCATGGTCATAAACTGCATTTAAAGTAACTGCACTTTTAGCATCATATTTAACATTCACATCAGCTGAGGTTTTTTTATCCTTTTGCTGAATTAAAGCTGAGGCATCAATCGGTTTGATTCCCATTTCAGTTTCTGAAAGCTTGAGATTTAAATTTGCATTATAAGCAAACTCAGAATTCCCCTCCATAGTGGCATTCAAGCTATCAAAAGCTTCAGATAAACTGCTCAAAGTATTTTGAAGAGCATCAGAAATTTCATTTGACGCATTAATGCCTATTGATGAAACAGCGCTTACACCTGAAGCTGCGACTGCTAATGCTGAAGCTCCGGAAAGCGCTTTTGTAAAAATAGACTTTCTTAACATAATATCTCATTCCTTTCGTATTTTTTCGACATTATTTGCTAATATTAATATATCATAAACTTACAAATAAGTCAACAACAATTTTGATAAATTCATAAAATTTTGCTTCTGCGGACTAAAAAAGGAAGACTGTTAAAAGACTTCCTTTGATAAATATTATTTAATAACCTTACCTTTTTTCCCTGTCTCTTTTTTATCGGGAATAGTTTCGATCTGAGGATTATCTTCAAAGACTGCTTCATCCTCTTTTACTTTAAGATAATCAAACTCCGGATTATCCTCTCCTCTGCTGTCATAATAAGGTTGGATAACATATTTTCTTATAACCGGATAACAGTTAAACGCTGTTACGAAGCATAAAAACGACAACGGCCAGAAAACCACCAAAAAGATTGAGAACGGATAAACCAAAAGAACAATTGCAATAACCAAAACCCATACAAGAAGTGTAAACAGGCTGCTCTTTATTCCCAAGCTTACAAGGAACATTGAGTTTTTCAAAATTTGCTTCATCTTAAGATTTGTAGAAACTATCATAAGATAGATATAAAAATGCATCATAAAAAACAAGATCATAAGGCTTATACAAATAACCAAAGGTATATATATCATTGAATTTTGCTGAGCCCATGCAAAATATGTTGGAATTCCAACACAAAAGGCGGCACCAAACAATATATCAATCAGACCCATTAAAAAACTTTGTTTAAAGCATTTTTTAAAGGTATCAATAAAATCGCCTAAGACAAATGCATTTCTTTCCTGTGAATAGTTTCTTGCGACCTTAGTCATTGCAGCTGTTGCCGGTCCGAAAGTTACCACGGGAATACAGAAAATCACATAAATAATATTAAGCTGTATTAGTTTCCAGACTCGTCTTCCGTAAATCTCGAAAAACTTAAAAATCCCTTTCTTATCCATCGGGGCTTTAGGTATTCCTTTTCCGGGTGTTTCATAATTTCCGAACAAAGACATTTTTATCTTTCCTTTCCCAAACACTGAAATATTTCAGGTTTCAATTTAAACAAAAATATTTTATTAAAGACTTCCTGCAAAAACCACTGTACAAACACAGTCAACTGCCGCTGACACTGCGACGACCGCTTCAAGCACCAAGAATTTAGCTGCATATAGCTTTACAGTCGGAAGCAGCCCGTCGCTTTGCTTTATTGAAAGGGCGTCTGACATAAGGATATTAGACAGTCCGATTGCTTCCCTGACACCCATTAACAGGGCATACATCGATATAACTGTACATGGCAGAATAATCAACAGGCATGTAAGCATTCCGCCTTTACCGCTTTGTGTATAAACCTGTGCTATAGTAACGCCCAGTCCTAATCCTTTAATCAATGGAATCATTAATTCCACAGGCTGAGCAATTGCTGAAAATCCAAGCACAAAGGCTGAACCAAGAAAAATCGTGGAGCTTGTAAACGACTTTATTAAGATATGGGCGAAGTCCTGATTTTTTCGCATATCTATAAAATTCTCCTGAGCAAGAGCCATTTGCTTTAAAAAATCCTCACTCATAAAACAATATGACATAACACCTAAAAGCACACCCAAAATTGCTATTCCGGCAAGGAACGCAAAAAAATTATTTTTATGTATAAAATCGCTGCTTGTCCTCAAATTCTGCATACACATCACTCCAAAAAAGATATGGTAATATATATGCTGTAACAAGGTTAAAAATTACTTGGAAAGCTCATATGCTCTTTTAGTGCAAGCCTTGCAGGCATTGTTTACTGTTTTCTCAAGATTTCCTTCACGGAGCTGTTCAAGACCTGCGATAGTTGTACCGCCTTTGGATGACACCATAGTAATCAGCTCTTCAATAGAACTGCCGCTGTCTGTAATCATTTTTGCAGATCCTATCAGAGTTTTTGCAAATAAAGCTTTTGCGACTTCTTCGCTTATATTTTCTGACTTTGCATAATCTATAAATGCTTTTGCATACAGATAGATAAACGCAGGTGATGACCCATTTATAGCAATTATCTCTTTCATTTTATCCTTTGGCACAACTGCATATACTCCACAAGAGCCAAAGATTTTACACACAAGGTCAAACTCCTCGGCCGACACACTATCTGATTTTGCCAATGCTGTTGCGCCCTCACCCAAAAGCAATGGTGTATTAGGCATAACAAGCACAACTTTTGCATTTTCAATTGTTTTTGAAGCTATATAATCATCTGAAATTCCTGCACATATCGACACGATAACTGTATTTTCATTTACTGAAGCTGAGATTTCTTCAAGCACCTCATCGAGCTGCTGCGGCTTCACTGCGAGAAAAACAAATTTTGATTTTATAACGATATCTGCTGCATTCTCACATGGAGCAACACCGATTTTCACTGCTCTTTCCAAAGACGGAGCATATTTATCAAAAGCAAATAATGAGATATCTTTTCCCATAGGGGAACCGACAATTCCTTTCATTATGGCATATCCCATATTACCGGCGCCGATAAAGCCTACATTTATCATAAGAACAATCCTTTCAGCAAAAAAATACTTGCTTTTATTATACAACAATCTGCACAATAAAGCAAGTATATTTTTAGAGTTTTTACATAAAACAGTTTTAAATGAATCAAGCAGTTTTTCTCATAAACACCTTTATGTAGGTCTGTTTAGCCATGGGGAGTATCATGACTGAAAGTGCTATTTCAATAGGAAACATAATTCCGTTTTTAATAAGTCTCGGCACCATCCATATACCGAATGCCGACCACTCTGAAGCGGACATAAATGGGAAGTTCTTATTCTGATAACAATAATACAAAACTATTGAATTAAGAATCAGCTGACAAATAATAACCACTATTGTTCTTGCAATAACAGTATTAACAATCAATGACTTATTTGTGGTCTTTTTATAAAGCATTACGCCATAGATAAGACCTGCAATAATTTTCACAAGCAGCAATCCGAAGTTATAATCTCTTGCTTTAAAGCCGTCCAAGAAATACCCGATAATGTCTACGCTGACACTTCCCATTATAGAAAGCACGGGACCATAGAGCATACCAATTATCATTGCACCGAGAAAAGCAAAATTAATTCTCAGGTCGGCAGAAACATTAATAGTCAGATTTCTCAATACTATTGCCAATGCCACAAACAGTCCCGATACCGTTAAGGTTGAGACCTTTTTCAGTTCCTTTGCAGAATCTGAAAACAATAAAAAAAAGCTCTTCATAATAATACCTCCTTATCTTATGCGAGCAATGTTGTGCTTTGTGCATAACCGGAGCTGGTGAAAAGCTTCTAATTACACATTCAGCGGGATGCGAAACCTGCACCGCAAAGGATCTCTCCTCTTTCGTCCTGTTGGCAACTCCCCGTCCCTCAGGCACTTAACGCACAGATTTCTACTCTGTAATATGCAAGCTATCCCAATAAAATTTTAGGACAGCTGTATATTCAATTAATAAAATTTAAAATGCAGTTTTATAAAGGATATCATACAAATCGTCATCAAAAGGCTTTTTCATTGAAAGTGCCTCCTGAATATCAACATCATAAATCTTATTATCCTTTAATCCTACTACTCTGTTGCCTATTCCCTGTTCAAGCAATTCAACTGCATGATAGCCCATTGCTGTAGCCATAACTCTGTCACGTACTGTTGGATTTCCGCCTCTCTGTACATGACCCAAAATTGTAGCTCTGGACTCTATTCCTGTAAGTGCTTCGAGCTTATTACAGATTTCTTCTGTTTTTCCTACGCCCTCGGCAACAATTATTATAAAGTGAGTTTTTCCACTCTTTGAAGTTTCAAGCATATTCTGAGCTATCTGCTTCAAGTCATAACCTTTTTCAAGAGTAATGCAAGCCTCAGCACCAACTGCCATTGCTACATTTATTGCAATGTATCCTGCATTTCTTCCCATTACCTCAACAACAGAGCATCTGTCGTGAGATTGTGCTGTATCACGAATCTTATCAATCATCTCCATAGCTGTATTCATTGCTGTATCATAACCGATAGTATATTCTGTACAAGCTATATCATTATCAATTGTGCCCGGAAGTCCGATACAAGGAATTCCTGCTGCTGACAAATCTGCCGCACCTCTGAAGGAACCGTCACCGCCGATTACTACTATGCCGTCAAGTCCCATTTTAACACAGTTATCCTTAGCCTTCATAACTCCCGCCGGATCACGGAACTCATGACATCTTGCTGTATAAAGACAAGTACCTCCGCGCTGGATAATTCCAGAAACGGATCTTGCATTCATTTCAATAACATCGCCGTTAAGAAGACCATTATATCCTCTCTTAACGCCAACTACTTCTATGCCCTTCTGCAAAGCTGCTCTTGCAACTGCACGGACAGCGGCATTCATTCCCGGAGCATCTCCTCCGCTTGTTAAAACACCTATTTTCTTAGCCATTACTGATTCCTCCATATATATGGCAATCCATACCAATAAAATATTACACCTAATACTATAATATCATATCACAATCTAAATTTCATGTCAAGGACTTTACCGTTTTTTCACAAAAAATTAAACGTTTTCGTAAGTATTTATTCAACGCTGAGATGGGAATCTGTTTCGTTCAATGAAGATTGACTGTCCTCATTAGCCGAAGAATCCGGTGCTTTAGTCAAAATTTGAGGCACACCTGCTGAAATAGTTACAGTTACGACCTCGCCTTCCTTGACGTTAACATTTTCTCCCGGTGCGGGATTCGTTGACTCGACATAACCTGCGCTGACAGTCGCAGATGGAACATTTTCAGTTCTATATACAATTTCTAAAGAGTCAAGAATATCAAGATATTGTTTTTTAGTAAGACCTGAATAGGACGGTACCGGAACAAGCTCGCTGCCTTTACTTACTTTAAGGATAAGCTCGTTTTTCAGCTTAGGATCATAATCACTTCCGGCCTCTATACTCTGTTCAGTTATTATACCCTTTTGAATTTCATCAGAATAGAAATAATCAACTCTTATTGCAAAGTCCTCGCTTAGCTGTTTCAATGCGGTTTCATACCTCATATCCACAACATTGGGCATAATAGATCCATAGCCATATTTAGACTCGGGCTTTGCAGATGTAGTCTGAATAGTTTTTTGAGAATCGTCCATACTGCTTTCTGAAACCGAGCTTGAAACATCAGCAGCAGAACTATTATCCTCGCCCGACGGAGCAAGTATCTGATAAATCAGAAAAACTCCGAGGCCGATTATGAGAGTCAATATTATAATTCCCGTTACCACTGCCGCAATATTCATCTGTTTCATCTTAGTTTCTTTAACAGATTTTTCGCTATTATTTTTTGCTGACATTTTCTGAACCGGTATAGTTTGGGTTGCGCCCTTTTGATGTTCCATATGATTGCGAGGCTCAAACAAAGCAGAAACAAGCTTTGTAATTGTTTGAATACGGTCGCTTCCCTTAACACACATAGCTTTTGCCAAAACTTTTGAAACATGTGCGGGAACTCTTGGGTTAACCCTTATAGCTTCAGGCATGGTATCGTTTGTAATTCTTGTATTAGCATCCAACGGGACGATTCCTGTCAGAATTCGATATGTAACTGCTGCAATAGCATAAACGTCAGTCCATGTACCCTGCCAGTCAAGGCATGAATACTGCTCAGGCGCTGTATATCCGGAATAAAACTCAGTTGAAAGTCCTGTATTAGCCGTTCTGATAGAGCTTATGGAAAATCCGGTCAGCTTTAACTCTCCGTCAGTAGTAACGATAATATTTTCCGGTGAAATACCTCTATGAATAATTCCTGCATTATGAATAATACTTAATGTTGTAAACAAAGGCATAAGCAGTTTTTTTACCTGCTCCCATGTTAAAAAACCTTTATTGGACTGAAGAAACTTTTTGAGAGAAACGCCCTCGACATAATCAAGCACAACATAAGTTGTATTATTAGCATAAATTATATCCTCAGCTGTGACGATATGATCAAGATTTCTCATTCTTGAAAGAACTTTATTCATATCCACAAACTCAGACATAAATGTTTTATATTTAGCAAGGCAATCAGAATCAACGACAATTCGCTGACTTCCTTTTTCTCTTTCACAAAGGGTATCAGGCATATATTCACGAATAACAACCTTAGCTTTTGCTACGGTATCATAACAGATATAAGAAGCGCCCTCGCCGTTATAGGACAACATTTTTCCGACAATATACCTATTATCCAAAACAGTTTTAGGAGCAAGATATGATTGAAGAAAAGGTACATCATCCGTATAATTGCAATAGTGACAAACGCCGTTTTCGTCCAGCTCGTTCATACATCCCATACACAGATTTTTATCAAAAACCATAGTCAACCTCCTCGCTTCAATTATCATTTCATAATATCAAGTTCTTTATAACAAGTCAAGTCTTTTATAAAAAATGTAGCTTTTGTGCAATAATTTGTATCACTTCTGTAACATTTACATGTTTTCTGGGTAAACTAACTCAGACGAATAATAAAGAAACTTATTGTCATCATCAAAAACAACGGTAAGAATAACCTGTTGAGCGTCGCCGTTATCTGCAAAATAATAATATTTATAACGATAGGATGTATTATCTTTCTTATAAGTAATGCTATAAGGATCGCACTCTATTTCATCGGTAACCGTGCTGTATTTTGCGCCCTTATCAAACTTATCTAAATTAACGTCTTTTTCTTTTTTATATCCTCTGATATCATCTTCTACAGAAATAAAATCAGTATATACAACGCTTTCAATGTTTTCATTTTTATCCATCAGAACAGTAACAGCCCATTTCGGATAAGAAATATCATTGATTCTCACTTCATCTTCAGACTCATATATATAGTCAAACACAAGCGCTGTATTAACTCCTCTATATGAAGAACCGTCCTTCAGATGAATACCGATATCAGCTTCGGCAGCCGAAATGCTTTTTCCTGCATATTCTCTGAGTTCAAGCGCAGTTTTATTCCCTTTTTCTCCTGAAATATGGGAAATCAGCACAACAACCAGAATAATTATCAGAATTAAAGCAATAACAAACAATCCAAGCTTTAATTTATTTTCATTTACTCTTTGACGAACAATCCCTTTTCGTCCTTCAACTGTTTTCAAATCAGAAGGGGTCTTAGTTTTCTTTCTGTTTACAAGTCCTCTGACATTAAACTTTTTTCTTTTCGGTTCTTTTAATGCAATACCGCAATTACGGCATACTGCGTCGTTTTCTCCAACTGTTTTTTTGCACTTTGGACACTCCACGTCAGACATCTCCTTATCTTTCCTTTATTCGACACAACTACATAAAATTATACCACACTAACATATGAATGTCAAATCAGATAAGGAACAAAAGAACATGAAAAAACTATTTAAATATTACCTTGGAAGAATTATCATAAACGGTTTATTTTTATTGATTCAGCTTTTATTGATCATTGGATGCTGCTGTTATATATGTATACACTGGCACTGGGTAAACATTATTATTAGTTTTGCCGCACTTATTTTGGCTTTAAAAATAGCGGTAATGAAATGTAATATTCCATGCAGGATAGGATGGATAATCGGTATTTTATTTTTGCCGGTGTTATTTATCCCCATGTATATTCTATACGGCAGAGGCACTGCGCTGAAAAAAATACTGCGCTATTTAAGAAATAATCCCTTGCCGTTAAGCAGATCCGAAAAAATTGATGCTCCGCTAAGGATACGCAAGCAATTTGAAGGTCTGAGCGCTATAAGCGGATTTCCTGCATATACAGACAGTGACTGTGAATACTATCCAACCGGTGAATCGTTTTTTGAGGCAATGAAAAAAGACTTGAAAAGCGCTGAAAGATACATTTTTCTTGAGTTCTTTATTATTAACTTCGGAATTATGTGGGACGAAACCTTAGCTATTCTTGAAGAAAAAATAAAACAGGGAGTAAAAGTTTATATTTTATATGATGATTTAGGAACAATAGCTTTACTTCCGCCCGATTTTATAAAACAGATGAAGGATAAAGGAATAAACGCTAAAATTTTTAACTTATTCAACGGCAAAATAACACCGAAAATTAATTATCGAGATCATCGTAAAATTATTGTAGTTGACGGTAAATATGCTATTACCGGTGGTGCAAATATTGCGGATGAATATATAAATAAAACATCTCCTTATGGATATTGGAAGGACACTGCCATTAGAGTTGAGGGCAAAAGTGCTGATACATTTGCGGCAATGTTCATTCAGATGTGGAACATGAACGGCGATATTTTAAAATATGAAGACTTTCTTGGTTTTAATTGTGAATCTTCTAAAACAAACAGTTCCGCATTATTGCCGTTCGGTGATTACCCCATGTATTCAATCGGATTTACCGAAAGAGCTTTTCTTAACATGATAAACAACGCTGAAAGCGAGATAAATATAACAACTCCTTACCTCATACCTGACAGCAGGCTGTTGTCCGCAATATGCCTTGCTTCTGAAAATGGAATAAAAGTAAGGCTTTTTACACCTGAGATCCCTGATAAAAAATATATTCACATTATAACAAGAGCCAACTATATAACCCTTTTAAAATGCGGTGTAGAAGTATATGAATTTTCAGACGGTTTTATACACGCTAAGTCAATTTTATGCGACAATGAAATTGCATATGTAGGTTCAGCAAATCTTGACTACAGAAGCTTATATATACATTTTGAAAGCGGAGCTTTAATGTATAAAACAAAATCCGTCAGTCAGCTCAGAGATGATATAAAAGGTCTTTTGAAATCAAGCGAAAAAATCAGCCTTGACGATCCGAGAATCGTCAAAGCTGACAAAAATATTATCTATAGATTTTTAAGAATATTTTCAGGTCTCTTATAACCGTTTATAATGTCATTTGGTCCGGGTCGGGAATATCTTTGGCAAAACAGCCTGCCACAGGAATTGATTTGCTTCGATATTTTCCCAATCCCTCGGCGGTTTCCTCGTCAATAACAAAAGCCTTTTCAACAGTTGACTTAGCTTTCAGTGTCATTACCTGAACGCCTATTGTATCTCTTGCTGCTTTGGGCATAAGCAAAGCCGTATCAAAAATCATTGCCCTGCCGTTAGTTGTCCTGAGCATTATCAAAGCGTTCTCCTGAACATTAAACACTGCAATCAACTTTGATTTAGCAGAATAGGCATTTGAAAGCTTCTTTCTGTTTGTCTTAGTTTCATATGCTTTTACAGGGACCTTCGCAACCTTACCGTTTTCAAAGACAAAAATTATATACCCTGAATAATCTGTGGTCGTCACCATTGCCCTAACATTCTCGCCCTCTTCAAATGACAGCTTAACAGGAACATAATCTCCCAGAGCACTGGCTTTTGTATCATCAAACTGAGAAGCTTTTGATTTATAAACTGTTGCCTTATCTGTAAAGAATAAAAGCTCGGTTTTGTTTGTAGCATCCATTTCCCGTAAAATGAAATCTCCCTCTTTAAGCTTCTGATCGCTTGCCATTCTCAGCGACTGAGGCGTAATTTTCTTGAAATAACCGCTGTCAGACAAAAACAGTCTGCAAGGATAATCAGGTGTTTCATCCTCCACTTCAACTTCCTCAATATCAGACTTATAGAAAAACTGTGTTTTTCTTGGCTGACCGTATTTCTTTATTACGTCTTTCAGCTCATTTATAATAATATTTTTAATCTTACGATTGCTGTCGAGGGTATCCATAAGCTCTGCAATTTCCTTTTCCAGTGCGTCTGTTTCGGAAATTCGGTTTAAAATATACTCTCTGTTAAGGTGACGAAGTTTTATTTCAGCAACATATTCTGCCTGAACCTCATCAATAGAAAATCCTATCATAAGGTTAGGAACAACCTCTGACTCTTCTTCAGTTTCACGGACGATTCTTATTGCCTTGTCAATGTCAAGCAGTATTTTGCCCAAGCCTTTAAGCAGGTGCAGCTTTGCTTTCTTCTTCTCCAAATCATATGCGATACGTCTTTTCACGCAGTCCATACGAAAAGCTGTCCACTCTTTTAAAATATCATAAACTCCCATAACTCTTGGATAGCCATGAACAAGAATATTGAAGTTGCATGAATAACTGTCCTGCAATGGAGTCAGCTTATAAAGCTTCTGCATAAGTTTATCGGGATCTACTCCTCTTTTAAGGTCGATACCGATTGTAAGACCTGTTTTATCAGTTTCGTCACGGATATACTGAATTTCTCTGATTTTCCCTGCCTTTACAAGAGCAATAATTTTTTCAATAATAGCCTCGACTGTGGTTGTTGCAGGTATCTCGGTTATTTCAAGGCAATTTGCTTTTTTATCATAAGAATACTTTGCTCTCAGCTTAACTGAACCTTTTCCTGTACGGTAGATTTTGTCCAGTTCCTCTTCATCATATAAAGCAAATGCTCCTCCCGGAAAATCCGGACCTTTCAAGGTTTCAATGGCATTATGTTCGGGATTTCTCATAAGTGCTATCGCAGTTTCGCATACCTCTGTCAAATTAAACGAGCACACTGCCGAAGCCATTGAAACGCCGATTCCCACATTTGCATTTACAAGTATTGACGGGAATGTTGCAGGAAGCAATGTGGGTTCCTGCATGGTATTATCATAGTTCGGCACAAAGTCCACGGTATTCTTATCAATATCACGGAAAAGCTCGTTACAGATAGGCTCAAGCTTTGCCTCAGTATATCGTGACGCAGCATAAGACATATCTCTGGAATATGCCTTTCCGAAGTTACCCTTTGATTCAACATATGGGTGAAGCAAAGCTTCATTTCCTCTTGCAAGACGCACCATTGTTTCATAAATAGCTGCGTCGCCGTGAGGGTTGAGCCTCATTGTCTGCCCCACAATATTAGCAGACTTTGTTTTTGCACCTGAGAGCAGCCCCATTTTATACATTGTATAAAGCAGTTTTCTGTGTGACGGTTTAAAACCGTCAATTTCCGGGAATGCACGGGAAACAATTACGCTCATGGCATAGGGCATATAGTTCTTTTCAAGGGTCATTGTAATTTTTTCTTCAACAACCTGCCCTGCACCCTCTATATATGCATTTACCTCAGGTTCTGCTTTTTTCTTTTTATTGTCGTTTGACTTTTTTCTTGCCATTAATTAATACTCTCCTTGTTTTTTGCTTAGCTTTTAAAATAAATATGAATTTACTTCCCTAAAATATATGATTATAATTTCTTTTCCATTTGAATATAAAGTCCTTGCTGAAAAACTATGTTAAAACCAAATGCACGATATATGGCAACAGCAGGTTCAAGTGTTATTCTGGTATCCAAAAACAAAGTATGACAGCCTTGCTCTTTGGCGAAGCATTCAACTGTTTTAAGCAAGTCCTTTGATATTCCATTGCCACGATATTTATCTCTTAAAAACAATCGCTTAACCTCACCTATCTCGTCAGCTTTTTTCCTATATGCAATACATCCTATAGGCAGATTATTGAAAAATGCAACCCAAACATTTTCTATGTTTTCATTTTCGCTGTATCGTGTATAACACCATTTATCATCGCCTAAAAAATCAATCATATAATCATCATGTTCAGAAAAAAGTTGCAAGACACTTGCGTCAGTTATATTCATAGACATAATTTTCATAGTTTTCTCCTAATGTAAACTCCAATTTGTCTTACTAACAACACTCGTCTAAATTGGAAACAACAAACAATTCAATTTTGTGCCATCTGCGTTAGGATATATCCGCCATATCAAGATAATCTATTCCGTTATTAGAGATAAACTCTTTTCTTGCCTGCAAATTCTCACCCAAAAGCATATCAAACATCCACGACGTCTGTTCAATATCATCAGCAGTGACCTTTATAAGACGTCTTGTTTCAGGATTCATGGTTGTAAGTGCCATCATGTCAGCCTCGTTTTCACCAAGACCTTTTGAACGCTGTATAGTACACTTCTTATCCCCTACCATACCCATAATGCGAGTCTTTTCAACCTCGTCATAAGCAAAATAGGTTTTATCCTTTGTTGTAATTTCAAAGAGCGGAGATTCAGCGATATACACATACCCCTCATCTATAAGAGTCGGAGTAAGCCTATAAAGCATAGTCAAAATAAGGGTACGAATCTGAAAACCATCCACGTCGGCATCAGTACAGATAACGACTTTATTCCATCTTAGATTGTCCAGACTGAAATTCGACAAATCCTTATTTGATTTTGTTTTAACTTCAACGCCGCAGCCAAGAACCTTTATAATATCAGTAATTATTTCATTCTTAAATATTTTATCATAATCAGCTTTAAGGCAATTGAGAATCTTTCCTCTAACGGGAATAACCGCCTGAAAGTCTGCATCTCTTGCCATTTTTACAGAACCGAGCGCCGAGTCGCCCTCCACTATATAAAGTTCACGCTGTGATACATCCTTTGAACGGCAGTCAACAAACTTCTGCACCTGATTGGAAAGGTCTATAGTTCCTGCAAGCTTTTTCTTTATATTAAGACGTGATTTTTCTGCACTTTCACGGCTTCTTTTATTAACCAAAACCTGCTCGGCAATTTTCACTGCTTCATCAGGATTTTCAATAAAGTAAATCTCAATCTCCTTTTTAAGGAAATCCGTCATGCATTCTTTAATAAATTTATTGGTAATAGCTTTTTTAGTCTGGTTTGCATAAGAAGTCTGAGTTGAAAATGAGCTTGACACCAAAACAAGACACTCTTCAATATCAGCAAAGGTTATTTGCTTTTCATTTTTTAGATATTTATTATTATTTTTCAGATAATTATGAATTTGATTTGTAAACGCCAGCTTTACTGCATCTTCAGGAGAACCGCCATGCTCCAAAAAGCTTGAATTATGAAAATACTCAAGCAATTTAACCTGATTAGAAAAAGTAAAGGCCACGGACAATTTAACCTTATAGTCCTCCTTATCTTCTCTATCCCTACCCTTTCTTTCAGCAGTATAATACTGAACTGATGTAAGGGTATTCTCACCAGCTATTTCCTTTACATAGTCAGCAATACCGTTTTCATAGAGAAAAGTTGTTTCCTCAAATGAATTATTCTCACGTTGATATCTGAAAACAAACTCTACATTCGGATTAACGACCGCCTGCTTTTTCAGCACATCCTCAAAGTATTCACGATCAATATTAATTTCAGTAAACACTTCAAGATCGGGTTTCCAATGAGTTTTAGTACCTGTTTTCTTACGGCTGCTTTCTTCCTTTTTAAGTCCGCCCACATTTTTACCTTTTTCAAAATGCAGATCATACTTAAATCCGTCACGATAAACCTCAACGTCCATAAATTCAGAAGCATACTGGGTAGCGCAAGCACCCAGACCGTTTAATCCAAGAGAATATTCATAATTTTCACCGCTGTTGTTATTATACTTTCCGCCTGCATAAAGCTCGCAATATACAAGCTCCCAGTTATAGCATTTTTCAGCGCTGTTATAGTCAACGGGACAGCCTCTTCCGAAGTCTTCGACTTCTATACTGTCATCATTATATCTTGTAACAATGATTTTCGAGCCGTTACCGTCCCTTGCTTCGTCAATGGAATTAGACAGGATTTCAAAAACTGAATGCTTGCAGCCCTCAATTCCGTCTGAACCGAAAATAACCGCAGGACGTTTTCTTACCCTATCCTCCCCTTTAAGAGAGGTAATGGCATCATTTCCATAATCACTTTTCTTCTTTGGCATATACAAAAACCTTTCATATTAATTTTATGCGTATTTATTTTATTATACACATTTTCGAACTTTTTGTAAATACCCCAGATTCGTTTTTATTTAAGATTATGATTAAAGCAGACAATATTAAAGGCAATCTTACATTAAAAGTAAGATTGCCCTTTTATTTTTTATCTTTCAACCGTGTTTCCCAATTGACTGTCACACAAACCGTTTACAGCAGGAATAACCGCCAGTGCTTCACCAATAAGCTGTAAAAGGGTTGAAAGCAAATCAAGCTCCTCATCGCTCAATCCCTCAGCAATGGCATTGGCAATGGAAACTGCAATTAAATTTAATTTTTGTCCGTAACACTTAGCCATTGATTTTCCTCTTTTCATATCGGCTCTTTTATTCTATGCTTAAAAAAAAGCCTTTGTGAATATTTTTTAATTTCATACACAAGATAAAAATAAAAAGAAAAGAGGTTACGGATATGATTATTTTAAAAACTATTTTGACTGCCTTAGCGTCAATTATAATAATGTTCCTCATATCAAAGCTTTTGGGAAATAAACAAATCTCAGAGCTTAATATGTTCGATTATATAAACGGTATAACCATAGGTTCAATTGCATCTGAAATGGCTGTTGCCGATAGTTGGGAAAATGTCTGGGTAGCCGGAATTGCAATGACCATTTACGGACTTACCGGTTTCCTGCTTTCTATTTTCACAATAAAATCAATAAAAGCAAGACGTTTTTTTGCCGGTGTTCCTCTGCTTTTGATTGAGGACGGTAAAATGTATCCGGAAAATATCAAAACCGCAAAGCTTGATACAGGCGACTTGTTGACAAGAGCCAGAAATGCAGGATATTTTGATATTTCACAAATTCAATATGCTATCCTTGAAAACAACGGTAAAATATCATTCATGCCCAAAGCTGTTGAAAAGCCTATCACATTAAAAGATTTAGGTCAGCAGAAACAGGACGAGAAACTATCTGTAAATGTAATTCTCGACGGCGTTATTATGGAAAGCAATTTGAAATATACCGGAAACGATATTAAATGGCTGACTGCTCAAATGAGACAGCAAGGCTTTACTTCTCCGTCAGATATCTTCCTCGGAATTGTCGACGGAAACAATAACTTCACCGCCTATCCACAAAATAACGAAAAAAACAAAAAGAATTATTTTGATTAAGATAGTATTTTTTTCAGCTTTGACGCAAGCTCCGACACCGGCAAACCAACAACGTTAAAATAATCTCCGTTGATTTTTTCTGCAAGCAAAGATCCCTTTCCTTGTATCCCATAAGCTCCTGCTTTATCAAACGGCTCTCCCGTCATGATATAAGCACATATATCTTCATCTGACAATTCCCTGAAAGTAACATCAGTTTCACAGCTGAAAGAATAATATTGACCTTTATAATAAATAACCGTTCCGCTAACTACCTGATGAGTATTACCCGAAAGATGTCTTAGCATTCTGTATGCGTCATCTTTATCCTTAGGTTTCCCCATAATCTCATCATGCAAAATAACCGCCGTATCACAGCCTATTACCAAACAATCAGGATAAAGCAGCGCAACTTCCCTGCACTTTTCATATGCCAGACTCTGAGGTATGAGCTGTGCAGAGATTTTTTCATCAATTATTTCATCACCCTTTGCAGGAACTATTTTGAACTTATCAAATATAACCGATAAAAGCTCCTTTCTTCTTGGTGACTGTGATGCCAAAATAACCTCGCAGTTCAAAAGCTTGCTCAAATTAAACATAAGTTTCTCCCCTAAAAAAGAGGATTCTGAATGAATCCTCTTTTCTTAATTTTATTGATTCATATTGCTTCCGCACTGAGAACAAAATTTTACACCTGACTCTTCCTCACTTCCACATTTAGGACAGAACACTTTATCTTCAGGCTTTTCAATTTTCTCTACTGCACTTTCAGCTTTTTCTGCATTTTCCTCTGTATTAGGACCATCTTCAGTATCTGTTACAGGTGTTACAGCGTTTTCTGTTATAGTTATATCAATAACCGGCGCAGTATCCTCTATTATTACAGGCTCAGAATTCTGCACTTCCGAAACCGGCTGTTTAGCACCGCAATTAGGACAAAATGCAGCATCTCTTGAAACCTGTGCACCGCATGATGAACAAACCTTGACGCCTTTTAAATCGCTGATTTTTTCTCTGCTTTCATTAACCTCAGTAAGCAAAGCGTCAATCTCGCTTACAAGACGTTTAACTTCTTGATGTTCAATTTTATCCACAAGCTCAAGCTTGACAATACGTCCGATTTCAGTATATTTGCTGTTCACATCTGAAAGATTTTTATTGATCTTGCTGTTTAGCTTCGCAATTTCTGACATTCGCTTTGTTGAGTTGGAAACCGCAGTAGCTCCCGACGATAGTTTTTCACTGATTTTGTTAATAAACGACATAATAAAACCTCCATTAATTATTGTAACTGCTATTGTCTGTATTATCAGAGTTGTTTTCATTTTGGCTTAAATTAGATGATAAATTCTCATCTCCCTGTTCAGAGCTTTCCTCTGAACTATCCGGCTGTCCTCTTTCTACAGCCTTCTGATTCTCAGCTGAAAGCCCAATTGCCGTATCAAGATAATAATGTCTTAATATCTGATCATATTTATATCCGGCTTCCGCATAATAACAAGCTCCCCACTGAGACATTCCCACTCCGTGCCCCCAGCCGTAAGTGGTGAATATAAAATTGCCGTTTTCATATTTAATCTCAAAAGCATTGTTTTTAAGTCCCAGCATGGCTGCTAAGACTGTTCCGGTGATCCTTGTCATTTTACCGTCTATTCTGCAGTGAGTATATTCATTGACCGTCATGTCCCCAACATACCTTCTGCTGTATACAGACTGTATCTCGAACCATTTGGTCAAATCCTCCGGTAATTTTATATCAGTTTTGGACTCAATGATTTTCTTTACTTCATCCTTTGATATCACAGTCTGAACTCCGTAATGCGGATCTTTCTCATCGTAAGGGCTTACAACCGATAGGAGATATGGATATCTCGTTCCCCATACCGCCGCACTTTCGGTGGTATATCCGGCTGTTGAAGCTGAATACACTGCATCAATTATTGAGCCGTCATAATAAACCGCCTGACCGCTTACTGAATTAACACAGTCCTCTATAATTGACGAATATCCCTGTCTGAGCCCCACAGTCGGAATCTTACCGCATTCATCATGAAATCTCACATAAGAATAAGCTGCAACAGCCTGAGCCTTAATTGCTTCCCAACCCCAGCCGTCGCTTATTTCATTATTTACGATTTGACAAACAAGATCAAAACCGTTGAGCATTACTATTTTCTCCGAATTTTCATCAAAAACAGAATAGAATTCCTGAGAAATATCTCTTGTCTCATTAAAATTTAACGGCACAGGCTCACATTCATATACAACCGTATAATCCTCAGGCATATTAACAACAAAGCTTTTTATCTCGGTCTTTTTCTGTTCAGCCTCTTGAGTTTTTGATTTTGTCTTTATCTTCACAGCCGTCAGTGACATATCATATTCACTTAATGCGGCTTTCTTAAAATCAGTAACTAAATACTGCTGATTTCCGGCTATTGACAGCGGACCGTCCTTCTGAGACTTTTCATAAGCTTTCCCGTCTTTGCTGAGAGCAGTTATTCCGATCACAGCTATCAAAACTAAGCTTACTACAGGAGGATATACTTTTTCTGCAAACCTCCTAATATCAAATTTCATATGTCTTCCTCTTTTTCAAAACTTCTTTATCAATATTAATGATAACAAATATAAGAAAAAAGTCAAGGCGGATTTAATAACTGCCTTGACTTTTGTAGTTTTTAACAATTTCATAAGTTAATTTTTATGCAATTCTAACAAAGATTAATATTTAAAAAATCTTTGCCCCTCAAGCTCCATGCAAAAACTCAAAGTTTCAAACCATGCAGCAGTTGAACCGCCGCAATACTTAGGAGCATAATAGAAAATTGCTCCGTTGCTGTTATCTTCCCCGTTCAGCGCTCTAAGTACACAATCCTTTGTATTCTGAGTCGGTGCGTTTACCTTATTGTAATAATTAGAAATAGCAGTAAACTGATTGTTAGCTGTCAAAACTCCCTTTAATGTATTGGGGAAATTCGGAGATTTAACTCTGTTAATAATTACATTAGCAACAGCAATCTTGCTCGCATCTGAACATCCTCCGGCTTCATTCTGGAGAACATAGCACATCATCTCAAACTCTTCATTGGTATAGCTTATTGTACCGCTGTTTACAGATGATGAAGAAGCTTCCGTCGGTTTTGGAGCTGGTGTGGATGTCTTTTTAGCAGGAGCAGAGTCAGTCAAATATTCCGCCATACAATAGCCCGTAATACCATCAGCTTTTATTCTGAGCCATCCGTCATTTGTCCTGCCGTTAACCGTTACCTTTTTACCGGCATTAAGCACCTTAATAACACTGCTGTTTTTAGAAGCATCTGTTCTGAAATTAACCGCTTCTTTGACATACATTGTTTTTGAGCTGATCGACTCGGTTTTAGTAATTTTTGCTGCTGTTGTATTTGTCGTTACTTCTGTTTGAGCTGTTTTTGTTTTTTCAACAGCCTTTTGGGTTTTTGCAGCAGCTTTAGCCTTTGTTGTCACAATTTCAGCCTTATCAACGAGATCATACTCCTCAATTCCGGCTTTTTTCCAGTCAATAGACCCACTTAGTTCAGTTGTTTTTTCTGCAGCTGTTGTTTCCTTGCCGGAAATGACTTCAGGGTTACCGATAACGCTCATTGCGCCAATGGTTCCTATTGTCAGAACACAGAGAATTCCTGCGCCCAGCATTGTTCCCATTTTCCTTATAGAAGGCTTTTTATTGCTAAGCTTGCCTTCTAAAGTCTTTTTCTGCTTCATTTTTACCACATTTCCCTTTCCGCAGACAGTTTCAGCATTTTCCTGTCCGCAAGGCAATATTTATGAAAAATACCGCCTCTCTGTGAACGTGAGAGATTTCACAGATTTTATTTATATTTTACATCTTATGATGTAATAAGCATTAATATGCCCAGCCGAAATATTGTTTTTCATTTCCCCATATATCACGCCAGCATTTTGGAAAATAAACATCTTCGTCGGCTTTTTCCTTATAAGAGTCAATTATCAGATCAAGATTGTCATCAGCATCCATTTTTTTTGCAGTTATGACCCATCTTATATCTTTGACTTCATTTGAACATATCTGAAGAGATATATAATCATCATCTTCTTCACATTCAACATCGCTTGAATACCATGAATATTTTCTTACATTTTCAATAAAGCTTTCAAACGTATGATCTTCGTCAAAATTACGATATCTCCAATAATCAAAGATTTTTCCGTTATCCTGACTTTCCTCAGTATTTGCTATGTAGCATCCTATTATCACATATTTCTGATTGCTTTCATAAATAGTGTTAAACTCAATTACCGGATGTTTTTTCAGGAAATCTACGCCCTGCTTATATTCAGCCAAATGAGTAAATGCCGTTCCGAGCGATCTCATATGATGACCGTATATCGTAATATTATCTGCCTGTCCCTTTTCATCAATCGGAACCATACAATCGGCATAAATACTTCCCGACTCATAGTATTCCTTATCGATATTCTTTTTCAAATAGTAATTATTGCCCACTCTTGGGTCATCAGAAACATACTGCAAAACCGGATAATCAATAAAAAGATTTCCGCTTGAATCCGTCCAATCAGGGATCCTTATCCAACCGACTGAATCTGAATTACGCTTCACCAGCTTTTTAGCCCAGCTCTGAACTTTTCTTTCCTTAGACTGTGCATCAGGAGATTCGTCATCGGGAGAAACCGTATCGGAATCGTCCTCACTTTCAAATGTAGGTGAAAGCTCAGCCTGCATTTTCTGAACATAGCTTTTCTCTTCTTCATCAGTTTGAAGAAAAGCTTTAAGCTGTCCCAATGAAAAACAGAATACCACTATTGAAAAAATAAAGATAAATTTTCTAATAACTTCGTTCCTTCCATCGCCTTTCCAAGGGATGAAATATTTCAAGACTCTGACAAAAAAATTACTGTTATCTTTAGGAGTCAGATTTAAAGTTTCATTAGCCATTGACATTTCTTATCCTCAACTTTCATAATTCTCACAAAGCTTCTTTAACATTTCAAGAGCTTTTACTGTTGTTATAGTTCGGATTTTTCTTCGGTCTAATTTTTCATATTCTTTATAGAGCATCAGGTCTTTCACAAGCTCGCTGTCCTTATATCTGACAGAAACAAAAACTGTTCCCACAGGCTTATCATCAGTTCCTCCGCCGGGACCAGCAAGGCCGGTAATTCCGACAGAAGCCGCAGAGCCTGTCAGCTTCCTAACTCCATAACTCATTTCAGAAGCAACCTGAGGCGAATAGACTGTATACTCTTTCAGTGTATTTTTGCCGACCCCAAGCACTTTCATTTTCATTTCCTCGGTATAGGAACAAACTCCGCCCAAGTAAATTTTAGAAGCACCTGCTACTGAAGTAATCATCTGACTGACCATTCCTCCGGTACAGCTCTCGGCTGTACTCAAAGTAATTTCTTTTGTCATAAAATATTCTACTACATGGGTTACGGCTCTGTCAATAGATTCTGTAACCATTTTGTCATCATCAGCAAAAACCACTAACATTTCTACCTCATTTCTCACAACTTTGCACATAAAAAACGCAAATATTATTTATAAATTGTTAATTGAGCAGTTTCATTTAACTTAAAACAGTACATTTTCACGCTTATATTTTTAAATAAGTCTCACTTTTGTAAGTATTATACAAACAACATTCAAGTGCATTTTTATTTTATCTTTGCACAAATCCCCGTAAACTGGGGGTTTTCTGCTTACTGTTCACCAAACATACAAAATTCACCACAAATCACCACAACATTTTATTACAATTTTATAATAGATTAACCATTTTGTAACCAAAGAGTGCATTTTTATAATTTTCTCGTCTTATCAAACGCCGTATTTAAGAGAATTTCGCCGTTTAGTAAAGTTATTCAGCTTAACACCGGTGTTTATATCCATTATCTTACTTTAATAAATTCAGCAAGAATCATTTTGTATATTTTGCTAAAAATCAAGCTGTCAAGTTATAAAGCTTTATCGATTATTTATTTCTGATAATATAAGCTTTTGTATTGTCAATTGCCTTTTGAATAAGCGGCTCAAAGTCATATGATGCCTGAGCCTTTTCAACTTCCTCCAGTGTTGGTTTTGTTTTAGGGTGTTTAGGTGTGAACACGGTGCAGCAATCCTCATAAGGTTCGATTGAAGTTTCAAAAGTATCTATTTTTCTTGAGATCTCCACAATTTCAGATTTATCAAGGCCTATACACGGTCTGAACACCGGTATTTTGCAGACTGCATCTGTGCAGACCATTGCATACATTGTTTGGCTTGCTACCTGACCTATGCTCTCTCCTGTAACGAGGCACTGGATATTTTCCTTTTCACAAAAACGCTGTGCGATTTCCATCATTAGTCTACGCATAATAATTGTAAATAATTCTTCCGGGCACACATCTCTGAGGACTTCCTGAATTTCAGTAAAGGGAACGCAATGGAAATTGATATCGCCGCAATATGCCGCCATTTTTTCAGCAAGCTTTTCTACTTTAAGTCTTGCACGTTCTGATGTATAAGGCGGTGCTTCAAAGTGAATAGCTTCAACGCAAACTCCACGCTTTGCGATCATATAGCCTGCAACAGGTGAATCTATACCTCCTGACAAAAGAAGCATTGCTTTTCCGCTGCTTCCGACAGGCATTCCACCTGCGCCGTCGATTTTCAATGCGTGAATGAAAGCATGCTCTTCACGGATTTCTACTGTAACAGTGACATCGGGATTATGTACATCCACTGTCAAATGAGGATATTTTTCAAGTATTTCGTGTCCGAAATCACGGCATATCTCAGGTGATTTCAACGGAAACTTTTTATCTGCACGTTTAGCATTAACTTTAAATGTTTTTGCACCAAGCAGGGCATCCTCCAGATACTCCATAGAATCATGAACTATAGAGTCCATGTTTTTTTCAACCATAAGTGCTCTGCACAATTTCGCAATGCCGAAAACTTTAGTAAGCTTTTCTTCAACCTCATCCATATCTATATCATCGCTAAGCGGCTCGATATAAAGCGTTGACTGTGCACGGGAATAATTAAACTTTCCACAGAAGCGAAGTCTGCGCTTGACATTTTTCACAAGAATACTTTCAAAGGTATTTTTGTTTAAGCCTTTAAGAGCAATTTCACCATACTTGCATAAAATTAATTCTCTCATTTTTTCTTACCGTCCTTTAGATTATTTTCAAAAAAATCTGTTATTTTTAGTTGCTTATATATTATAAATAGTATAAAACATTTGTTTTTATCAATTTATCTTATTTTACAGAGTCTTTTATCTGCTTCTTCAAGCGCATTAATTAAAATATCAATCTCTTTTTTCGTATTATTCTTTGAAAGGCTGATACGAATTGTAGAATCAAGATATTTTTCAGATACTTTAAACTCTTGCAGAACACTGCTTTTCTTTCCTTTTGAGCATGCCGAGCCGCTTGAAACATATATTTCCCGTTCCTCAAGAAAGTGAAGCAGAACTTCTGATTTAAGTCCGCTGACAGCGATACTGTTCACATAAGGTGAACAATCGGCATCGGAATTCACATGAATATTATCATATTGACCGCACCTCTCAGACAAATAGCTCTGAAGTGATTTCACATACTCAAAACGCTGGTCAATGTTACCGCACAGTTCCTTAACAGCTTCAGAAAAACCACATATCAGCGGAATTGATTCGGTTCCTGACCGGAAAGACTTTTCCTGTCCGCCTCCTACTATAAAAGCCGGAATGCTGACACCTTTTTTCACATACAAAGCGCCTATGCCTTTAGGTCCATGGATTTTATGAGCGCTTAATGAAATCAAATCGGCATTAAGATTTTTGGCTTTGACGGGGATTTTCATAAAAGCCTGAACGCAGTCGCAATGGGTTAAAACCTGAGGATATCTCTTCTTTATAACAGAAAACGCTTTTTCCACCGGCAAAATAAAGCCGTTTTCATTATTGACATACATACAAGTTACAAGAAAAGTATTATCGTCCACAGCATTAATTATGTCTGCGGCATTAATTTTTCCGTTGGCGTCAGGCGACACTCTTATGATTTCAAAGCCTTCGCTTTCAAGACGCATACAAACCTCTGCTACCGACGGATGTTCAACAGATGTTGTAACTATTCTCTTTTTGCGCTTTCCGAACTTTTTTGCAGCGCCTATAATAGCAGTATTATTACTTTCTGTTGCGCCGGATGTAAAATAAATTTCCTGAGGCTGAACGCTCAATACTGAAGCAATAATATCTCTCGAATTATTCAACAGCTTTTCAGCGTCAAGTCCTAATTTATGCAGTGATGATGGATTTCCGAAGCACTCAAGACCTTTTGCAACTGCTCTGCATACTTCGCTGCTTGGAGCGGTAGTTGCTGCATTATCAAAATATATCATTAAAACATTCCCTTTCACAAAAGTGCAGATATATTAATTATAGCATATATTTATAATTTTTTCAACAGATATTATATTGCTTTATTTTAGTCCGCAAAAATGTACTTAAAATAACATGTGTGAAATTTTTTGAACTATAAAATTTATTGAAAAGCAATGTATATTTTTCTTCTGTTAGCAAATAATATTGCCAAGAAGTACAAGATAATGTACAAAAAAGGAGTGAATGTAATGTATATTTCCAAGAGAAATATAGTTAGGATAATATCATTTGCCATTGCAGGAGTTGGTGCTTTATCAGTGAGAAACATTCAGCTTATGACAGAAAACAAGATAAACAACCGTGCATTGGAATACACTTATATGCGAGCTGTTGAAGAACTTTCTACTGCTGCGGACAACATCAACAATACACTTGAAAAACAGATTTATGCAGGAACTCCCGAGCTTCAGCAGCAGCTTTCTGCAAAACTTTGGCGTGAATCATCAACTGCAAAAGCTGCGCTGGCTCAGCTTCCTATCCAAGAGCTTCAGCTTGAAAACACATATAAATTCCTATCACAGGTCGGCAACTATGCCTTATCACTTGCTGAAAAATCATCTCACGATAAACAGATAAGTGATGAAGAATATAAAAAATTAAAAAGTCTTCATGATTTCGCAGACAGGCTTTGTGACGATATGTGGGAATTGGAAAGCAGTATTAACAGCGGCGAAATATCATTGATGACTGTTACATCGTCAATGAAAGCGCCAGACGAGAATGCACCGAACGTTACAGAAGGATTTGCTGATTTTGAAGAAGGCTTTGACGCATATCCTACACTTATTTACGACGGACCTTTTTCAGATCATATTTTAGAAAAAAATCCTAAAATGACTGCTAATGCTAAAGAAATAACAGAACAAAAGGCGCTTGAACGTGCAACTATGGCAACCGGAATCAATTCAACGGATTTTACTCAGGTATCAGAAGAAGCGGGAAAAATGCCGTCATGGGTATTTTCTGATAACAAGGGAACAATAAGCTGTGCAGTCACAAAAAACGGCGGATATTTATCATATTTTATTAAAAATCGTTTAGTAAACAACGAAAGCATTTCTATGGATCAAGGACTGTCAGCAGCTAAAAAATTTCTTGCTGATCTTGGAATAAACTCAATGAAAACCACCTATTATGAGGATTACAACGGAATCCTCACAGTAAACTTTGCTTATAATGACAATGATATTTGCGTTTATCCAGACCTTATAAAAGTATCCGTTGCACTTGATAACGGAGAAATTTTAGGATATGATGCAAGAGGCTTTATTGTAAATCATGAAGACAGGACTTACAGCAATGATAGGATCTCTCCTTTGGATGCAGAAAAGAAGGTATCTCCTATGCTGACCATTGAAAGCCGTCAGCTCGCACTGATTCCTTCTGAAGGAACAGAAGAACGTTTTTGCTATGAATTTAAGTGCAGAAATCAAGAAGGCGGTCATGTGCTGGTTTATATAAATGCTGTTACAGGAGAAGAGGAACAAATTCTCATTCTATTTGAAAGCGAAAACGGGACTTTAACAATGTAACAAATTATCTCCCTGATTAATGTCAAACTAAAATATTTGAAAGGAGGGCATATTCCTAAACAGGAATATGAACACAATTATGAGCGTTGATTTTAATTCAAGTAAAACAAAGGAAAATCTTATGAGAGCTTTCGCAGGAGAAAGTCAGGCAAGAAGCCGTTATACTCACGCAGAAGAACAAGCAAGACAACAGAAGCTTTATGTTCTTGCGGATCTGTTCAAATTTACTGCAAATCAGGAAAAAGAGCATGCACTGATTTTCTATAATCATCTTAAAGAATGTGCAGGAGACACTATTCATATTGACGGCGGTTATCCTGTTGATATTTCTGCCAACACATTAGATCTTCTGAAAATGGCACATCACAACGAATATGAAGAATTTGAGGATGTATATCCTTCTTTTGCTCAGGTTGCAAGAGATGAGGGCTTTACAAGGGTTGCACAGGATTTCACCAATATAGCAAAAATCGAAAAATATCATGGAGACAGATTCCACTCTTTCGGTCAGTTAATGGAGCAAAACAAACTATTTTCATCAGATAAAACAGAAACTTGGTTCTGCCTTAACTGCGGATTTATTATGGAGGGCACTCAGGCACCTAATATCTGCCCGGTTTGTTCAAAGGAACAAGGATATTTTATTCGTTTAAACATGACTCCTTGGACATGTCAAAACGAATGCAAATAAAAAGAAAAGCTGTTCGCAAAATCAATGCGAACAGCTTTTTTTAATATTCATATGAACTTCCGCCGATAAACTCTCGAATAAGTGCATTGGGAGGAACAAGATCAATATCTAAAGTATCCAGCTCGTCAAAAACTGACGTTATCAAGCTGAATTTATCAAAATCATCACAAGCTTTTAAAGCCTTTATCAAATCATCATAAAGAAGGCTTTTATACACAGACACTTCATATGGTATAAACGTATCTATATTAAATTCAGCACGCTGCTTATATGGCATTATATACAGATTTTCACCACGCTCCACACTGTCGAACATTGCAAGAGTTTCAGCAGGTTGACGTGCACGGAAAAATTTATCACGGATAATACGCCTCATCAGCCTGATCATACATGGATGAAGACAAGCGCCGTCTGATATCTGAATTCTTGATCTAACACTTACATATACACAGTTAGCAAAACCATCCGTCATTCCCGTTACATCAGGATTTAATGCATGGATCCCTTCAAAGACCACGATGTCTCCGGGATTTCTTTTTAGTATATCCCCCTTAACACGTTCCTGACGTTTAAAATCAAATGACGGAAGAATAACTTCCTCACAATTCGCAATTTTCATCATATGCTCATTTAAAAGAGGAATATCCAGACGATAAGGTGATTCATAATCTATTTCACCATTTTCATTCTTTGCCAGATGATTTTCATGGGCAGGTAAAAAGTAATTGTCCATGGAAATTGTATGGGTGCACATTCCCATCGAATCAAGGTATTGTTCAAGCTTGAGAGACGTTGTGGTCTTTCCTGAACCTGACGGACCCGACAGCAGCACTATAGGTCTTGAATCTCCCCGCTGATAAATAACATCTGCCATAGATTTCACTTGTGAAAAATAGCTTTCCTCACATTTATGAATAAAATCGTTTTGATCTTCTTTAAGTTTTCTGTTGATTGCAGAAATATGAACTTTTTTCATTTTTAAGATCATGCCTCGTTTGAAGCATACCCTCCTTTCAATGTTCAGCAACTTCCATTAAAGCCCATAATTTTTCTGGACTGAAAATAGTTTATAAATATATTATGCTTTTAATAAACAAGCGGTTACTCCTCCCACTTACTGCATAAATTATTCAGTGTGTCTGTCATTTTAGCAAGCTCTTTATTGGTAAGCCCTGAGCTTTGATTTATAAGTCTTGTCAGTCTGTCAAGAGCCGCTGTAAGGCGCTGATAAGCAGTAGATTCACGTTTAGGAGATTTTGTGATTCTAATTGGTTCTCCTTGAATAAACTCACCGCTGAGTCCGTCAAGGACGGCACCGCTATAGGGGCAATATGCGTCAATAGACATATCTTTTCTCAGGTGTTCAGTAAATTCCTCAACGGTCCGGTCTTCTCCATGAATCACAAAAACCTTATCAGGGTTATTTATATTAGATATCCACCGGTTTAATCCATTAAGGTCAGCATGGCCGCTTATTCCCGGTAAAATTCTTATTTTTGCATTAACCGCAATTTCCTCGCCGAATAATTTTACTTTTCTTGCGCCGTCACAGATTTTTCTTCCCAGTGTGTTCACTGCCTGATAACCCACAAAAAGAACGGTACATTCACTGCGCCAGAGGTTATGCTTCAGATGATGCTTTATTCTTCCTGCTTCACACATTCCGCTTGCAGAAATAATCACCTTTGGTGTTTTATCAAAATTTACAGCACGGGACTCATCACTTGTAACAGCTATTTTCAAGCCGTCAAATTTTATTGGATTTATCCCACTGTTAATATAGCTCATTGCTTCTTCATCGAAACAGGAATCCTTATTTTTATTAAATATTTCGGTTGCTTCTATTGCAAGAGGCGAATCAACATAAACAGGAAAACCGCTGTGATTTTTCACCATACCTTCAGCTTTTATATGTCTTATAAAATAAAGGATTTCCTGTGTTCTTCCTACCGAAAACGCAGGAATAACCACATTCCCGCCCTTATCAAAGGTATCCTCAAGCACATCAGCCAAAGCTCTTGCATAATCAATGGGCTTTTCATGAACACGGTTTCCGTATGTAGATTCCATTATTACATAATCAGCTTCGTCTATATACTGCGGATCTCTTATGAGAGGCTGATTCAGATTTCCGATATCCCCTGAAAACACAAATTTTTTGGTTATATCCTTTTCTGTGAGCCATATTTCCACAGAAGCCGAACCAAGGAGGTGTCCTGCGTCAACAAACCTAACTTCTATTCCGTCGCAAATCGAAAACTTCTCATCATATTGATAAGGAACGAAGCATTTTACAGCACCCTCAGCGTCCTGCATGGTATATAAAGGCTCAGTTTCTTCCTGACCCTTTCTTCTTCCCTTTCTGCTGCGCCATTCTGCTTCAAATTCCTGTATATGAGCCGAGTCACGAAGCATTATATCACAGAGATTGCAGGTCGCCTGAGTAGCATATATTTTCCCTGAAAAGCCGCCTGCATAAAGAAGCGGCAAAAGTCCGGAATGGTCAATATGAGCATGAGTAAGAATTACAAAATCTATTCCTGACGGAGCGGACGGGATCTGCTTATTCTCATATATATCAATACCCTGTTCCATTCCGAAATCCACAAGAAATCTTTTTCCGCAGGCTTCAATAAATGTACAGCTTCCTGTTACTTCATGGGCTGCACCGATAAAAGTTACTTTCATAAACAGCACCTCTTTCATGCTCTTTTTAACCGGATCCTCTTTAACAATATTATAATACATTTTTCCAGTCATTTCAATAGCCGCATTAAAATACGGAATAAAAATGCGGAAACTGGCTGTCATAAACACGTTCTATCCAATATTTTATGCTTTCACACTCGGAAATGAATTCATCGGAATCCTGTTCATAAAGCGGAAGAAGCTTTGCCACTGAATAAGAAATATCATCAAGTGTTGAGGACTGCGCCACAAATGAAATACGTATATAATAATCCTCCCAATAATCCTCTAAGTCATTGACCTTGTCGGAGACCTCGTCTGATTCATTATTATAAAGCTCAATTATTTCATCTATTTTATCGGTGAGTTTTTTATTGTTTTTGTTCAGTATAAAAAGCGAACTGACAGAAATAATTATTATAACAGAAATAATCCCTATACATAAAGTTATTCTTTTCAATCCAGTTTCCTCCTTACGAGCTTATAGACTTTGTCCTCATCAGCAGTCATCATAAAAACATTTTTAAGCTCACACTTTTCTTTTTTCAAGATGTTATCAAGCCATTTTTTATTAAGACCTATAAAGCTCAATGCATTTTCAACTACTTCGCCGTCGTCAACAACAAGCTGAGGAGGGTTTTTGCATTTTTTATTGATTCCCATATCCTGAGGTGTGCATGGCTGTAAGCTTTGCTTTTGATAAACAGAAATCTTGCCTGTTGTTTCAACTATTGCAAGCTGAACTTCAGTAATATCGAATACCTGTACGCTTCTGAGGGATTCCATCAGATCGTCAATAGTAAATCTTAGTTTTTTCATCTGCTTTTGATCTATTTTACCGTCTGTTATAATAATTTTAGGACTTCCCGAAATAATTCTGCGAAAGCCTCTTGAAAGAAGCGAAAAGTGTGACAGAGCTACATCAAGACAAACTAAAGTAAAAATCGGAACAACGCCCATTATCATAGGTATATTTATATCCTCAATGGGCAAAGTTGCAATATTAGACATTAAAATTGTAACAACAAGCTCTGAGGGCTGTAATTCTCCTAACTGACGTTTTCCCATAAGTCTGATTGAAAAAATTATAATTATATAAAGAATTATTGCACGAAAAAATACTATTAGCAAAGCCTTTACCTCCATTTAAACATTAAATGTGTTCTATAATAATATTCTCTCAACATTCCTGAATATTCAGCACTAATAAGCTAACAATATCAGAGATAGAAACTTAAAAAGCAATTGCTTTTTTGGAAAGGATAAAAAATGAGCAGTTCACCTGATTTTAAAAATTATAAAGATGTGAAAATCGCCTCAAGACTTGACCAGATAATCCTTGACTGCCGTTCTATTACCGGCAACACCATGGATCTTAACGTAATGGAAATAAACATATGCGGTGCACCATGCGCTCTTGTTACTATTGAGGGCATGGTATCCACCAATGCCATGGCCGAACTTATTTTTCAGCCGATTATGGGACTAAGCATTCCAAAAGATGAAAATCCTAATGTGGGAGTATATCAGTTTCTGACAAAAGAAAGCCTGCTTACTGCTGAAAGGCATATTCTTTATACCTACGGCAGTGTTATGCAGGACTTATTCTCAGGATTTGCACTAATTTTTATTGACGGAATTCCTAAGGGCGTATCACTCGGAATTCAGGGTTATGAGAAAAAGTCCATATCTGAACCGACAAGTGAACATAATTTAATGGGCTCTCAGGAGGCTTTTGCTGAAGTCATAAGGACAAATATATCCCTTATCCGCCGTCGAATGAAAAACCCTGCTCTGAGATTTGAAATGCATCAGATCGGAGAGCTTTCATCCACCGATATATGCATCGTCTATATGCAAGATAAAGCACCGCCTGAAATGGTAGACAGGATAAGAAAAAAATTAAAAAGCATCAAGCTTGACACCGTTATTTCAAGCGGTTATATTAAGCCTTTTGTTGAAGAGCACATAAAGGAAAATCTGTTTTCAAACATCGGAAACACCGAACGTCCTGATGTTCTTTGTACCAAAATCAATGAAGGAAAAGTATGCATTCTAATTGACGGAACACCGTTTGCTCTTGTTTGCCCCACTTTATTCGTCGAAAACTTCAAAACAATTGACGACTATTGTTCAAAAAGCTATTTTACAACTTATATAAGATGGATAAGATATTTTGCATTCTTTCTTGCAATTGCTTTTCCGGGAATTTATGTTGCAACGGCAAGCTATCATCCGGAAATGCTGAATTTAAAGCTTCTTCTCAATCTTTCTGCATCAGAACAGGCAACTCCTTATCCTCTTTTCTTTGAAGTATTGATTATAATGGCACTTTTAGAGCTTATGCGTGAGGCAAGTCTACGGCTTCCGTCGGCAATAGGAAGCGCAGTATCAATTGTAGGCGGTCTTATTATCGGAGATGCCGCTGTAAAAAGCGGTATTATCTCTGCTCCCCTTTTAATTATTGTAGGCTTAACCGCAACTGCATCATTTATCATACCCAGTCTGAGTCAACAAACCTCTGTCATAAGGCTTGCATTTATATTTGCAGGAGGAGCCGCAGGATTTTTCGGCATTGCGATCTGCACAATAGTAGTAATGGCTAATGTCTGTGCAATGGATGAGTTTAATATTCCTTATACTGCTCCGGTATCGCCTTTTTCAAAAAAAGGAAGCCTCGATGTTTTTTCAAGAGCCTCATTTCAATCAATGGAAAAAAGCCACTCTACTGTTGAGGACTATACAGAAGACAAATAAAGACACAACATTTTTAAAGGATCGGTGTTTTAATGAAAAAAATATCATCACTTCAATTTATAACTATTCTTTTATGCTGTAAGCTTTTTACTATTATGACCTATATTCCGGAGAAGGATGAAAACGGCGTAATCATTATAATTGCCGCTGTCTTAACAACAATTTTACAGGGAATTCTCATGATTCCCATTATCGCATTTTATAACAAAAACAGCGGTGAAGGTATCTTTTCATTTGCTAATTCAAAAAGCAGAACCTTGGGAATATCAATCAGCATACTTTTTCTGTTAATGTCCTTATGGGCAATAATCGAATCGATGGGTGATCTTTCATTTTTTCTGGAGTATTGTTTCTCAGACACCTATGCTTCTTGGGCAGTTATCATTGTTCTTGTCGCCGCTACGTTTTATGTCGCTCATACAGGCATTTCTACTCTGGCAAGAACAACCGGCATTATCGCTGTGGTTACCATTATCAGTCTGATTCTTGTTTTGTCAGGATTTGAACATCATATTGATTTTATTGAACTGAATATATCTGTTGAAACCCCCGTAAATGATGTTATTAAAAGCATACCGAAGCTTCTATCAAACTCACAGGAATTGGTAGCTATTATTATCCTTATGGAAAAACTCAGAAACCGTCCTGCAAAAACTGTTTACGGATATTTAAGCATAAAGCTTGTGCTGACAATAATTTCAGTCTTGGCTGTTGTTATGGTTTTAGGAGACTATGTTCATCTTTCAAAGCTTCCGTTTTTCACACTATCCGCATTTTCACAAACAAAAATCATAGAGCATTATGAAGCGTTCTTTATGCTGTTCTGGACTTTATGCGCTGTAATAAAAATCACACTTTTTACTATTTGCGCTCAGCATTGTATTCATCAGATTTTCCCAAAGCTGAATCGTTTAGTCGGCGAGGGCTGTTCTCTTATAGTAGCAGCAGCTGTGACTCTCCCGATTCTATTTGAAGAAAATTGGGAGGCAGTTTCTTTCATAAAGCTTCAATCATTGTCCATTGTTTTACTCCTTGGTGTTATACCTCTGCTTCTGCTCTTTTTCAAAAAAAGAAAATCTAATTAAAAGGCGGTGATAATTTGAAACGATTTACTGTTTGGATTATAATTTTTCTTCTTGTATTTGTATCTATCGGCAACGATCGATCTATTGAGATTTCAGACCGGACACTTGTCCATGCAGTTGGAATTGATCAAAATGATTCAGGCTGTACTGTTACTCTTCAAATATTTAAATCGGACGGTGCAGGTTCTGATACACAAATTGACCCCAGCAAAACCAATACCCGTATTATTTCAAACACTGCCCCAACATTTAACGAAGCAATGTCCTTATGTGAAAATCAACTTGGAAACTATCTTTTCATAGGTCACAATCAGGTTATTGTAATAGGCTCTGAAACTGATTTGTCAAACCCCGAAGATCTGCTAAGCTATTTTATCAGGAACAAAGATAACTTCCTTGGCATTGACATTGTGATGGCAGAAAACACTGCAAAAGAGCTTCTCAATGTTCAGATACCTACAGGTACCATTACCATGGAAAACTTCAAAGAAATAGTGGATATGTACCGTGACAAAGGAACCGCTATTCCTTCAAGCATGGTGGACTTTATCAATCAATGTAAAAAGTATGACAAATCTGCCGCTTTGCCTGTTGTGTCACTAAATAAACAAGACGAATCATCTCAAGGTGAACAAGGCGGCGGACAAAGCGGAGGTCAAGGAAGTGATGAACAAGGCGGTGGTCAAGGAGGCGGAGGAGGACAAGAACAGTCCGGCGGAAATGAAAGCCAGTCAAACCAAGCATCTATAATCTCTATTGAAAAAAATGCAGTAATAAGCAAAGGCAAAATTGTCGGCGAGCTTAATCCTCAGGAAACCCAATGTGTTAATTTTATAAACGACCGAACCAATTATGGAATGACTACTGTCGAATATGAAGGTTCAAAAACAGGAGTTCACCTGACTAAACGGCGTTCCAAAGCTAAGGTAGAAATAAAAGATAATAAAATAATATATAATGTGGATCTTTCGATAGTTGCAACTGTTGATAACAGCGTTTATACAAAATCTGATCAGGAAAAAATAGCAGCAATTGTTGAAAAACAAATTAAAAAACAATGTGAAGATACATTCAATAAAGTCATGTTTGAATATGATGCTGATATATTTGATTTATGCAGACTTATCAGGCATTATTATCCTAAAGTTCATTTGGAATACAAAGATAAATTTGAAGTCTTGAAAGCTAATACCCAATTAGCCATCAATGTAAAATGTGTGGCAAAATAAAAAGCAGAATCATTCAGATTCTGCTTTTGTTTTAATTATGACGTTAATTTAATTTATGTGTAACTGTTGGATATGTTTTGCTTACACATTCTTTACCGTCTATAGTCTTATAAGCCTTTACGGCAAACTTATATGATGTTCCTTTATTAAGACCGCTGACTGTATAGCTGTTGTTTGTATTCTTAGTCTTAGTTACTCTTATAAATCCTTTTTTGGAATCATATTTGTAAACAATATATCCTTCTGCACCGCTGACCTTTGTCCAGCTGAGCTTAACTTTATTAACATCAGAAGATGTTGCCTTAAAATTTGTTACTGCCGGAAGATATGTGTTTGCCGTCACAGTCGGATAGGTTTTGCTCAATACTTCCTT